>JABISG010000117.1 GCA_018699955.1 Planctomycetaceae bacterium
ATGGCACGAGCCGGTCGTATTGCCGGGTACCGGTCGCCGCATTGCCGAGATGATGTGGTCGCTGGGAAATGTCATTCGTCCGAACGGCGAAGTGCTGGAGGGGAATGCTCCTCGTCCGGCGGAATATGTGCCGCTGACCCGTGCAAACCACCGCCAGTATCTCGATGAGTTGGTGAACCGAGCGTGCCGTTGGTTGCAACAGGATACTGCCAATCGCAATACGGAGATCGGTTCGTGAATTCCGCTTTTTGATGCAGGATGCTTTTCAATAGCGTCCGTCCTGTTCGCCAATATCACTCCTGTTCGTATTGAGTGATTGCGAGACTCGTTTCGGTATTTCGGATTGCGACGCCGAAACTTCTCGGATAAATCTCTGCCGATCACAAGGAATGTCCTCGTTTGTGAACAACGCGGGCTATTGTTGCATTGTTGCAACATCTGGAGACGGATTGGGCGAATGCTGTGACTCCATGGCATTCGTTTTCTGGATATCCGCCCTTGGACGGCCAATTCCCGTTTGGCTGAGAATCGACTGATCTGCCATGTCTATCAACAACAACTCAAAACGTCAGAAGTCGCTGTTTCGATTTGGTTGGCTATTGGCTTGCCCAATTGTTGTTGCGAGTTTTGCGCTCGCCGGTCGATACGTCTGGCGCGACCACCAGCAAGTCGAGCCGGTGCCTCAACAGGCGGTCGTCAAACAACAAGTGACCGTCGCTCACGAAGCCGGTCACGAAGAAGAAGAGGAAGAAGCCTGCCTTCCTTGCCGAGGGTTCGATGAGCAAAGCCAGCTCGAGCAAGAGCCAACAGATGCCGACCGGTTGGCTGCAATTGACAGAGAGAAATGGGTCAATGTGATCGCGCGAACGTCACAGAAAGTCTCCGCGCTGAAGACGGCGCTGACCAGCCGAAAGGCGCAGGCCGAGCTTCACTTCAACCAAACGTCCAAAGAGATAACGCAACTGGACGCCCAGTTCTGGTCATTGCGACCATTGCGGTCGGTTGTGCCACCGGCAGTCGTCGATGACCATTGGTCGTCGAATCCCATCGACAAATTCATCCTCTCAAAGCTGCGGCAAGTCGGGCTTGAGCCTAACGCTGCTGCCAGCCGCCGAGTTCTGGCCAGACGGCTGTGGTTTGATCTGATTGGGCTGCCGCCAACTCCTGAAGACATTGATTCGTTCATTGGCGATGGCTCTCCCGATAGCTATCGCCAACTGGTGGATCAACTACTCGCCAATCCTTCATTCGGCGAACGGTGGGGCCGTGTCTGGCTTGACCTCGCGCGATACGCCGACAGCAACGGTTACGAAGAGGACGAGTTACGTCCGCATGCCTACACGTATCGCGACTTCGTGATTTGGGCGATGAACAACGATTTGCCGTACGACGATTTTATCCGCTGGCAGGTTGCCGGCGACGAATTGGAACCGCAGATTCCACTCGCAGTGGCGGCAACTGGTCTCATGACCGCCGGCCCGTACAACACGTTTATTCCACAAGAATCGGAGCGATACGATGAATTGGACGACATGGTATCGACGCTGCTCTCGACCTCTCTCGGTCTGACTGTGGGGTGCGCCCGATGCCACGACCACTTTTACGATCCGATTCCAACACGCGACTACTACGGCTTGGTCGCTGTCTTCAAAGAAGCGAGTCGGCATCAGAGTTATCTCGTTGAGGACGAAGGGCAAGAATACCGTCGCTGGGCCGATCCGGTGAACCGCCGTAGGGAAGAAATCAAACGCATTCTTAAAGAGCGAATCAAAGAAGATAACATCAGCGATCTCGATTATTTCACCGACGAAGAAAAAGATTTGCTCCGCCAGCCAATTGATCCGGACAACCAGGAACAAGCCCGTCTGATTTCGTTGTGCAAACGATGTTTGTTGATCGAAGACTATCACCTGAACGACGAATTGGAGCCTCTCCCGCGCGACCGCAAACGATACGATGAACTCGTTGCTGAAATCGAAGCGCTGAAGCCCACGTTGCCCGAGAAACCACCGGTCGGACTTACGTTGAAGGGTAGCTCGGTTGCGAAGGTGCATGTTCTCCACCGCGGGAGCCTGAAACGAAAGGGCGAGGAAGTCGGCCCGGGATTCCTCACTGTTGCTTCGCGAGGACGTCCCGTTTGGGATGACGACGCCTGGAAACAGTGGGCTCCACACGATTCACAAACCAGTCCACCAACTCCACGAGCCGCGTTGGCTTATTGGCTGACGGATACCAAGGACGGTCCCGGTGTTCTGCTTGCCCGCGTTCTGGTCAATCGACTTTGGCAGCACCACTTCGGTGTTGGATTGGTTCGAACTCCGAGCGATTTCGGTGCGCAGGGGGAGTCGCCGTCGCATCCCGATCTGCTTGAATGGCTCGCAACAGAATTGATCGAAAGCGGCTGGAGCCTCAAGCACATTCATCGCTCAATTGTCACAAGTTCGACATACCGCCAGGGAGCTTCCACCAATCGCCTGAAGATGGCCAGTGATTCCGACAATCGTCTTCTCAGCCGCCGACGGCCCCAGCGGCTGACAGCGGAGATGTTGTGGGACAGCATGTTGGCCGCCGGTGGAAACGCCAACCGGACAATGTACGGCCCTGGGGTCATGTTTCCAATTCCTGAGGATGTGGTGTTTCACACGCAGGAAGATGTCGAAGACACCTGGCCCACCGATGTTGATTCGGAGCGCCCAGCCTTGCGGCGCCGTGCGCTGTATCTCCTGCAAAAAAGGACGATTCCCATCCCGACGATGCAACTCTTCGATGCGCCGTCAGCGGGGTTCTCCTGCGATCGTCGCAAGCTGACGACGGTGCCAACCCAGATGCTCGCTTTGTGGCATGCGCCATTTGTCCGCAGACAGGCACAGCGACTGGCGCGTCGTGTTTGGGATCGCACAGCAAATGTGACGGATGAAGAGGAACGGCGTCACGCGATCATTCACCAAGTGTTTCTGCGAACAATCCAACGTTTGCCGTCTGCTGACGAGACCCGGATGTCACTCGCGTTTCTGAACGACAGTCGGCGCGAGGACTGCGAAACACCGCAGATCGCACCGCTGGCTGGTTTGTGTCAAGTTATGTTCATGTCCAACGAGTTTATTCATGTTGACTAATCACAAATTTCGGCCCGAGTTGGATCGACGCGCGTTCTTGTCACGTGCTGGAGGTGGGTTTGGAGCGCTGGCCCTCGCTTCACTTCTCGATTCGGAACCTAACGGGCGACAGGCGAACGCCACCCAGAGCAAGCAATCGTCTCCCAAAGCGAAGTCGGTCATCTGGCTGTTCATGAACGGGGGGCCCTCGGGAATTGACCTGTTTGACGAGAAGCCCGCGCTGAAACGCTGGGACGGCAAGGCCTTTCCCGGAAAGGTGGAAACGTTGTTTCCCCATCCGGGACCGATTATGAAATCACCTTTCAAATTTCGACGTCGTGGCGAATGCGGTGCCACCGTTTCAGAAGTCTTTCCTCACGTGGCGCAGCACGTCGATGACATCACGTTTCTTCACGCGTGCCAGTCTGAGGCACAGAATCACGTCCCGACCTGCTACGCGGTGAACACCGGATCGATGAGGTTCGGTGCGCCCTGTGTTGGTTCGTGGGTGAATTACGGACTCGGAACCGAGAACAAGGATCTCCCAGGTTTCGTCGTCATGTACGATCCGCGCAGTGCGCCCGAAGGTGGAGCGAATCTTTGGGATTCCGGATACCTTCCAGGCAACAACCAAGGCGTACCAATCCGGGCGTCCGATCACCCCATCCTCTATCTGAAGCGACCAGAGGAATTGAGTGGTCGGCAGCAAAAGGCGCAATTAAAGTTGCTACGCGGCCTGAACCAACAGCACCTCTTAAGGCATCCAGACGACAAATCGAATTTGCAATCTCGTATTCAATCGTTGGAGACCGCATTTCGCATGCAGGATTCGGCTGCAGGCATTGTCGATGTGTCACGCGAGACACGGCGGGTTCAGAATATGTACGGGATGAACAGCCCCCCTTGCAAGGTTTTTGGAACCCAGCTCTTGATGGCACGCCGCATGGTGGAATCGGGCGTTCGCTTTATCCAAATCTATCATGGTGGGTTCGCCAAGAATTGGGATCAGCATGCTGCGCTCGAACAAGATCACCGCAAATTGTGCTACGAATCAGATCGGCCGATCGCCGGGTTATTAAGGGATTTGAAACAGCGTGGATTACTCGAATCGACGTTGGTCGTCTGGGGGGGTGAATTCGGGAGGGGACCGACTTCACAGGACCGCGACGGCCGCGATCACAATCCGTTCGGTTTCACAATGTGGCTGGCCGGCGGAGGAATCAAGAAAGGATTCAGCTATGGCGAAACCGACGAATTGGGTTATCAGCCAGTCGAAAACCCAGTCAGTATGCACGATTTACACGCAACAATTCTCCATCAGCTTGGTATCACGTCAGATGAACTGACGTATTATCACAACGGCCGAGACCAAAGCCTGACAAACGGATTCGGTTCAGTGATCAAGCCAATAATTGCTTGATATTCCTTTACCGATCTTCAAAAACTGACGGCCGACCCCACCGTCGATTTGACAATCGCATTCCATGACATAGGGTTGCATAGTGACCCTTCCGGGCGAATGTGCGCCTGTAATAGCTTTGGTCTACTCAACTGAGATTGAGATCGTGATCAGACGCCGAAAAACCACAGATCGATTGTCCCCGTGCAACCATGCGCGTGTCGGCACCACACTTGTCGAAATGGCGATCGTGCTCTCTGTGTTTGTCATGATGGTCATGGGCATTTTAGAATTCGGCCGTTCGATGATGGTCAATCAGATCCTGGCCGACGGGACGAGACGTGGTGTGCGGCTTTCGGCATTTGAAAGCACGACAAACGGCGATGTCGTTGCTGCCGTGCAAACGTTCGTCGCCAATGCGGCTGGAGTGGCCGCCAGAGACGTCAACGTGACGATTACCGTCACGGCTGCCCCCGGTAATGCTGATCCGGGGGGTCAAGTCGCCAACGCTGAAATCGGCGATCTGGTGACGGTCCAGGCTCAAATCGCGATCGACAACGTGACCTGGACGCCGGGATCGTATCTTGCAGGCAAGCGGCTCACCGCCGTCGCGGCAATGCGGCACGAATAGGATTGCGCCGTCAAGACCCAACCCCAGTGGCTGCGATCTCAATCGCAGCACGTCCCTCGCTTCCGAAGACCGAAAGCGCTTCGACTTCGCTTTCACCTAGTTTCACAAATGGCTGTCTTTCCAGAGCCTAGACTTCGACCTGGCTTCGACCACGCTTTGCCTACGGTTGGATAACGCGCATTAGTGCGGTTAGCTCACGTGCAGACTGCAATGAGAATCATCCCCGTTTCGGCACGGGTGGACGAGCCACCTGTGGCACCCGGTGTGAAAACCATGTTGTCGGACTCGCGGCCACCTATTTGCGGACGAGATCGAGTGCCGCCACGCTGGTTCCGACGCGTTCACACACGTCGCGCAAGGCATTTTCGTCGATCAGGTTCATGCGGAAGCAGCGAACAAGAAAAAAATACATGGCGTCGCGTAGACGACGAACGGCATCGCCACGTGCTTTGGATGGAATCATCGTCGGCGCACGCGGAGGCTTCAAGTCGGGCTCAAATTCACATTGCCCTTTGCACATGGGGCAATAGGACCCGACAACAACATTGTGATTGCCGATCCACATTTCTTGGGCCGTTGACATACGGGCGAATCGGTCGTCGTAGTTTGAAAGAGCCTCCAATGCATGCAAGGTCTCGCCCATCCAGAATTCCAAGTTCGCGAACTGTCCAGCCACTTGATACGCGTGCGCCGTCGTAAACTTTTCGAGCATCGAAGCGACGTCGTCTGCCTGATCTATGATGTACGCCATAGTGCGGGAGAGTCCGACGACAGGGTTCTGGGCGTCAATGTGTCGCAAAGAGAGAGAATAACCGAACATTGTTACACAAACCGACCGGAATTCCAGCCGAATTCTTGAACAACACCATGTGATGCGGAAATCAAGATACAACGGCGGCGCGGGCATCGATCAAACGTCGAAGCAAATTCAGTCGCCGACGCCGATGTCGAAGTTGAATGCCGATTGCACGATGCGGCGGGTGTGGCGGTGGTGGCGCTGCAGTAGCGTCATCCAGTCGCGCAGGTCGGCACGCACGGTGTCGGCTACCGCATCGAACGACTGTCGGCTGCCGACGCGTTCGCGCAGTTGCCGCAGGTTGTCGAACAACTCGTGGTGTTCGTGACGCAACCGCTCAACTTGCGGTTCCCAATTGGGAACCTGCTCCAATACGTCTTCGAGGTAACCGCCGTCTTGCTGCAACTCGAATTCGCGCTGCTTCGCTTCGAGCAACGCATCGAGAATGACGAGCAGCCAGCGACAATTCTCCTCGTCGGGCGACTCTTCCAGGAGATCGCGCAGGTCTCCCAACAGAATGTATTCGAGGGCCGCGCAGTCTTCCAACAGAAAATCGTCGGCGAGTTGTGGTCGAGAGTCAAACATGGCGTCTCCATCCTTTCCAGTTCGTGCGCGTCAGCCGTGAATGCGCAACAACGACCTGAAGTCGTTTTCCAGATTTTGAAATGACAAATATGATCTGCGCATGCCAAAGCACAGCTCTGGCAGCAGCGTGATCTCGGCCCGAAAAGAAATGATGCGAAGAAAAATTCGCGGTCGATCTGCAAAGGAATTGCGGCCGCGTCGCGCCCTTCCAACCGGCTCATCGTGACCAACCAGAATATAACAACGCGAGATCAGCCGGTCAAAAAAAATCCGGGCGATCGGGCCGTTGTTTTCCGTTTACAGACGACGTGCGCAGACAAAACCCGTTGGTGTGGTGAGACTTACTGAAATTGTCGCACACAGAGAAGATTCCCGCAGAACGAGCGATTGTCGAGCGCGATGTGACAGGTTCGTACTGACCGCATTCATGCCGTTCGATTGCTTCCCGGCGCGCCGAAACCGCATGAATGCGGTCAGGACGAACCTCCCGGGGAGTCGGGACGCCGATGACTATGCGGCGTCGCTTGATGCGCCGGCGTGGCGACCGACGCGATTGATTCGTCCGTAGACGTCGTTGAGCACCCAATGAAACAGCAGCAGGTGAATCGACTCGACCATGCCCATGTCGTCCAACGGCACGTGCAAATTGTGCTGGGCATCCTGCTGAAGTTGACCACCCGTGTAACCGGTGATGCCCCAAGTGCGCAGTTCGTGACGATTCGCCCATTCGACGGCATTGAGAATATTCGGGCTGTTGCCGCTGCCGCTGATGGCGATCAGCATGTCGTCGGGCGACGCGAAGTTCTTCAACTGCTCGACGAAAACGCGATCGAAGCCTTCGTCGTTTCCCCAGGCCAAAATGTAGGGCGTGTTGTCGGTCAGACTGAGAACTTTGAGCCGCTTGACCGAGTCGTTGGTGAAGTCTTTTCGGTCGAGCGTGCTCTTGCCGAGGTCTTCACACAAATGCGACGAGTTCGAGCCGCTGCCGCCATTGCCGCAGATGAAAACGAATCGGCCGTCTTCGTAGGCCGCGTAAATTTCCTCGGCCAGCTTTTCTACGGGCGCGAGATCGAGCTTGGAAAATTCTTCGTTGCAACGTGCGAGGTATTCGATCGGTGTGAGTTCTGCGCCAAGCATCGCGTGGTCCTTCGGCTGAAACAGGTGCGTTGACTTCAATTTGAGGCCGGTACTTTAGCACTAGACCGATTTTACGGCCAGACGAGGTTTGCCCTTCTCACACGGCGTTCGACTGGATTTCGGAGCGACGCAGAGTCGATGAATGATGCTGAAACGGCTTTACATCAGATTCTCTTGATGTGAGGCTGTCTTGAAGCTAAATTGGGTAGCTGCAAACAGATGCGGAATACTCGGTCGCGTGCCGGGGTTTCGCTGGCGATCGGGTTGCGGGTTGAAAATCGACGGGGATCTTCATGTCACGGAATAAGTCTCTCTTGGGTTGCGCGGAATTTCAGCAGAACGTGCGGCTGAGTCGGCGTGGATTCCTCAAGGCGGGAGCTTTGGGCGTCGGAGGGTTGTCGTTGGCCGACCTGTTTCGACTGGAAGCGCAAGGCGCACCGATTCACCAGGACCGCTCGGTCATCATTTTGTGGATGCGGGGCGGACCGTCGCAGCACGAAACCTGGGACCCAAAACCGTTGGCGCCGTCAGACTACCGCGGGGCATTCGGTGCGACATCGACCAACGTGCCGGGCATTCAGATCGTCGATCTGCTGCCCAATTGCGCCAAGATTATGGACAAGTGGTCGATCATCCGCAGTCTGCATCACACCAATGCCGGGCATTCGGCCGGCGATCAGATTCTCTTCACCGGACATCCGCCGGGAACCAATCCCAACGAGAACGTTCACCCGAGTTGCGGCTCGATCGTCTCGGAACAATTGGGCCGACAGACGCCCGAACTTCCACCGTATGTGATGATTCCCCGGCAGGTTCCCGGAACCGGTTCGGCCTACCTCGGCGTTGCGAACAAGCCGTTTGAAACTTTGGTCGATCCTGGGACCAAGGGACCATTCAACCTGCAGAATTTTTCATTGGTCGATGGAATTTCAACGAACCGGTTTGATGGCCGCAAGACGCTATTGCAAGGTTTCGACAAGATGCGGGCCGACATCGATGGCAGCGGCCAGATGGAAGCGATCAGCAAGTTTCATCAGCAGGCGTACAACATTCTCAGTTCGGACAAAGCCCGCGACGCATTCAATCTGGATGCCGAACCGAAGTCGGTTCGTGAGCGTTATGGCTTCATGCCGAGATACGACCCGGGCGTGCCGACCCGTTGTAGCGCGGCCGCGTTCAGTCAACGACTGCTGCTTGCCCGCCGATTGGTTGAAGCGGGTGTGAAGCTGGTCACCGTCGATTGTCGTTGGTGGGACACGCACGTCGATGGTGTCGATTCGATGGTCAACGGCTTCCTGCCCAGGTGGGATCAATGCTACCCGGCGTTGATTCAAGACCTCGATGAGCGTGGACTGTTGGATTCGACGATGGTGATTGCCTGGGGCGAATTCGGTCGCACGCCGAAAGTGAACAACAACCGCGGCCGCGACCATTACCCCAGTGTCTTCAGCGCGGCGGTGGCCGGTGGTCCGGTGAAGGGTGGTCGCGTTGTCGGCTCGTCCGATTCCAAAGGCGCATTTCCGCTTGACAATCCGAAGTCGCCGCAGGACGTGCTGGCAACCATGTACCGCTTCCTCGGCATCGATATCGACAAACACTATCTCGACCACGCCGGCCGACCCAACAAAACGCTGCCCTTCGGTAAGCCGATCGACGAGTTGGCGTAGAAACTTTTAGATCGACTTCGATGGGTGCCACTGACGTGTCGCCAGTGCAATGGGGTAGGCACTGGCAACACGCCAGTGGCACCCGATCCGGTATTCCGTCAACCGTACAAACTTTTCAACAACCCTGCGGCGGAACCGGCCAGTGACGGCCGCGCTGTAGCGAGAGATGACGGCTGGGCAGATCGGCTTTGCTATTTTCCGGCAACCCGATAAGCTGACCGTCTTTCAACAGCTGAAGATCGCTTCCGTAGAATTCGCCGATCAGCGCTGCGATTAATCGTTCGCGAATTGGCTGATGAGTTTCCGAATCGATCAGATCGTGCATCTCGCGGGGGTCGTCTTCCAGATCGAACAGTTGCAACCGGTTGCCCTCGGCGAAGTAGATCAACTTGTACCGTCCATCGTGCAGCATGCGTGTTGCTTCTGCCTCTTCCCCGTACTCGCCGTAGAGGTGCGCGCGTTGTTCTTCACCCACCATCGATATCCCATCGACCGAGTCGGGAATTTCGATGCCGGCCAGATCGAGCAGCGTCGGCATCACATCTTGCAACGCAACCAGACGATTGTCTTCGCGGTTGAAGCCGACGCGATTGCATCCTTTCGCGCCGACGAGCAGCATCGGAACGCAGGCTGAGCCTTCGTAATACAGTCGCTTAGCCCACAGGCCGTGATTGCCGAGCATGTCACCATGATCGGTAAGAAACATGATAATTGTATTGTCGAGCAGTCCCTCTTCGCGCAGCGTGCCGATGACGATGCGTATTTGATGATCGATGTGCGTGCACAGCGCGTAAAACGCGCGGCGGGCGGTGCGAATCAACGTGTCGTCGTACTTGCGGCTGTCGATGAGCCGATTGTTCATGCGCTCGGGCATCGTCTCGGGACCGCGCGGCCAGTCGCCGAAAAATGGCATGTCCACATCGACGTTCTGGTACATGTCCCAATAAACCTGCGGCGGCACCAGTGGCGGATGCGGGTGCGTGTACGACAGGTACCAGAAGCCGGGCCGCGTCGGATCGCGGCGCTGAATCATCCGCGCCATTTCGCGCGTGGTCCAGTTTGTTACGTGATGTTCTTCGGCCAGATGCCACGGCCGGCAGACGTAATCGTTGTTGCTCATGCCGTGCAAAAACTGTTGGCCGGCCAGCCCCTGTTCACCCAGATAGATTTCGTAATCGTCGGTCGGCCCCATCTGCGGTCGACCTTCTTCGGAAAGCTGGACATCGTCGAAACCGGCACGCGAACGCGGCGGATAAACGTGCAGCTTACCCGCTCCATACGCCTGATAACCCGCATCGCGAAACGTCTGCGCGATAGTCGGCACCGGCGGCATCGGCATCTCGACTGCAAACGTGCGATCGCCGTGCGTGCGCGGTGATGTTCCCGTTAACAATGTTCGCCGCGCGGGAATACAAACCGGGCATTCGGTATAGGCCCGTGTGAAACGCACGCCGCATCGCGCCAGTTGATCGAGCGTCGGCGTTTGGATTACCGGGTGACCGGCAGCACCCAACAGCGAACCGGGCCAATGATCGGCGGTGACGACGAGAACGTGAGGACGATCCATGTTCACGCCAACAACCCGTCGATCACATTGCCATCAACAATCGCCGTCGGTCGCGTGATCCGGGGGAAATGTGTGCCGTGCGGGTCGATGCCCATCGCGCGGTAAATCGAGGCGGCCACGTCTTCCGGCCCCCACGGTCGCGTTGCCGGCACTGCGCCGTTGCGGTCGGTTGCGCCAATCACAGCACCTCGATTGATCCCCGCACCGGCCATCAACACGCTGCCCGCATTCGGGTAGTGATCGCGGCCCGCGTTCTTGTTGATTCGCGGCGTGCGGCCGAACTCGCCCATTGCCACCACCAACGTGGTATCGAGCAAACCGCGTTCTTCGAGATCATCCAGCAGAATCGATAGTGACATGTCCAACTGCGGCAGATTGCCGGGACCGTCGTAGCTGTGCCATTTGTACCCGCTGGGCGCATTCGGTGGTGACTTCTTGAACGACATCATCGATTCGTACAGCAGATGGTGGTTGTCCCACGTGCCGTTGGTTTTTCCGTTGCCGAACAGCCCGCCTTGCACGGCCTGATTGATGGTCACGAATCGCGCGCCCGCTTCGACCAATCGACGCGCCAACAGCACGCGCTGCCCGTAAATGTTGGCACCGTATCGCTCGCGCAGTTTGTCCGGTTCTTCGTCCAGATTCATCGCCTTCTGCATTGCGCCGCTGGTTAACAGCTCGATGGCTTCTTCTGAAAATTTATCGTGAGCCGTCAGCGATCCATCATCTTCTGCGCCGAGCCGGCTGAGGTTATCGAGCTGCGTCAGCATCGAGCGCCGCTCTTCAAACCGCACCGGCGAGAGACGCAACTTGTTCAACTCCAGTTCCGGCGCACGTGGATCGCCCTTGATGTTGAAGGCGTCGTACGCCGGTCCCAGGTAACCCTGCGGCTTGGTGTATCGTGCGGCCACTGGCAGGCCGAAATGCGCCGGCATTCCCGGCACCTTGTTGCCGTAGAGTGCCGAAACCAGACAGCCGAAATTGGGGAAATGCTGTCCACCCTGCGGTGGGAAGAAGCCGCTGGCAACGTGCTGCGATCCGGTTGAATGCGATCCGCTTCTTCCCTGCCACGAGCGAACGATGGCCACCTTGTCCATCCGCTGTGCCATCAACGGCATCTTTTCACAGATGAACGTGCCCGGCACATTCGTCCGCGTCGGACTCCACAAGCCGCGAATTTCCGAGGCGGCGTGCGGTTTGGGGTCGAACGTCTCGAAGTGGCTCGGTCCGCCAGCCAGAAAAATGAAGATGCAGGAAATGTCCGGCGTCCCGCCGCGGCTCGATTGAGCAGCACGCAACAGGTTCGGCAAGTTCAATCCGAACATGCCGACGCCAATTTGCAACGCCTCGCGTCGTTTCATGCCAAAAGCAGTCGCCGCTTCTGAACAAGCCATGCTGTACTCTCCCCGAACGGACAATTCCAACCGGTGCATCAAACACTGTTTATATCAAATTTCATCGGCGTCCGCCAACGTCGAACTTGCAGCGTTCTTTGATTTCGTCACCCACAACGACTCCAATTTCCAACACAAAGTATCGCAAAATCCGGTGCTGAACGGTTATCCTGTGAATATCCCCCGCCGAAGTCCGGCGGCATGTTTGCGGAATCGATTCGCACAAACTGTTTGGAAACGGGAGCAGCGGCCATGTCCTTTCGCGTACGAGTCTTCGGCTGTGGCATCTGTGTTGTGGCGCTGGTGTCCGCCATCGCCGTCGTTCAAAACCGAGCCGCCGATGCCAACAACCCACAGCCGGCGCCTGCTCAAACTGCGGCAGATCTAACCGCCTACCAAACCGCAGCGAAACCGGATGCCAGTGAGACCGTCTATTTCGATCTCGCCGCCCCACTGAAAGCGGCACGAGAAACCGAAGACGCAATCCGGAAATCGCTCGAAAAACCGATCACCGTGAAGTTCAACGATACGCCGTTGAAAGACGCCGTCGCCTACATCGGCAAGCAATGCGGCGTGCAAACGTTTCTCGACGTTGTTTCGCTCAAAGAAGCGGGGATTATTGGATTGGATGAAGCGGTCACGTTCTCTTGCGAACAGTCGTTGCCTGCAACGACTGTCCTTTCAGAGATTCTTTATCCCATTGAACTAGCAGGCGTCATCGAGAACGAAGCGTTAACCATCATCGACAACCCGAATAATGAAGACCTCGAACACGGCTTGCGACTCTACAATGTCAGTCCGTTAGTCCGGTCCGGCTTCAGCGTCGACAACCCGAATAATGAAGACCTCGAACACGGCTTGCGACTCTACAATGTCAGTCCGTTAGTCCGGTCCGGCTTCAGCGTCGAATCCGTTGCCGATGTGATTCAGAACGAGACATCGGGGCCGTGGATGAATGTTGACGGCACTGGCGGAACGATCAAGGGGATCGAAAACGTTCTCGTGGTCTATGCCAGCCAGAAGAACAATGTGGAGATCAAGATTATCCTCAAGACACTCGAACGGGTCGGCACCGGTTCTGAGAAAAATGGAACGGTCCCATTGCTGTGGTCTTCGCACGACCGCAAGATCTACGCGGCACTGGCAAGCAAAGTCAGTGCGGAATTCCGCGAAACATCGTTGAAAGACGTCGTTGCATTTCTGACGAAACGCGTCGGTGTGAACATCGTATTGAATGAAACGGCTTTAGCCGAGGAGGGAATAACGCCAGATGAACCAATCACCATGGAATTCAAGGACATCACGCTGAAGTCCGCACTCGGCCGAATTTTGCGGCGGATCAACCTCACTTATGTCATCGAGGGCGGAACCGTTTCGATTACGACTGACATCGATGCTGATGAAACGTTTGACACATTCGTGTTCAACGTCCGCGATTTTTCCAATGCCGGTTACCCGATGGACATGCTGATTAAGTCGATCCAGTCGGCAACGTCCGGCCCCTGGTTGGATGTTGATGGAACTGGCGGGACCATTGACGACACGCTCCCAGACTTTCTGATCATTCGGCAGACGTGGAAGAATCTGGAAGAAGCCGCATTCCACGTCGATGAGTTACGCTCTGCACTCAAGAAAAGTTCACCCGACGGCAAGTTGCCAAAGGTCACCCGCGATCCGGACGGCCTCACACTCAAACAATACCACATCACCAGCTTACCCATTGAAGACGTCCGCGATGCGATTTCCAAATTCGTCGAACCCAATTCGTGGAAATCGGCCGGTGGCAAGGGCAAGGGGGATCTCGCGATTATCGAATCGAAAATCGTCATCCGCCAAAGCCGCGACGTACACAAGAAGATCGACAAGTTCCTACAGGAGATCGGCGAAGGCTTCGGAGGCGGACTCGACCTCGGAATGGGAGGCTTGGGGTCCGGCGGCAGTTTCTTCAGCATCGACTGACACACGTACCGGTCTATCGGTCCTCGCAAGATTTGTTGCGCCTCGAATTCGCCGTTTTCACTCGTCAGACGATTTACTGCCAGACCTGTGGTCGCTAAGATTGCCAACCGTCGCATTGCGTCGATTGCCGCCTCTCAGGAAGTCGCAAGGAAGGCGACTAGCAAATCGGCGATAGAGCAAACAACTTGCACCCGTAGCTCAATTGGATAGAGCATCGGTCTTCGGAACCGAATGTTGGGGGTTCGAATCCCTCCGGGTGTACTCATAACGCCATAAACCACCACGGTTTATGGCGTTATTGTTTTGGGTGACCTGTATCCAATTTCGATTGTCCGCAGTGTGTATCCAATTTGGCTCTGCCCAGCATCAAGATCACACTGGGCTTGGCCGTCATATCACGGCAACCCCGGAATCTTCGAATCCTCGATCAACGGCGCATGCGACTTTGATCGCCGCCCGTCATCGGCAACCGTTTTCTCGTCTGCATGTGCGGGCTGCCCGTACTGTGCTCCGTGCGAGTCCAGAGAACCGCCCCTGGCATCGATCTGCAACTCGTCATCGATCAGCCTGCCGGGAACTTTGAGGCAACGGCCATCGCCGTCAACGAGACCGTTTCGGCAAGTCCGCGGGATGACAGCGCGGCCATCCAACGAGCCGGTTCCACCAATCCTCCCCGATCCCCTTCAATGTCGCTGTCTTCCGCGTAACTGTCATCCGTTTCACGGTCGCGACACTGACAACGGTCCGGAATCGGATCAAAGCGTAGCAGGCTCATGCTGGCCCATAATCGAGCAAGGCAGTCAGACCCTCCCGATCGATTTGAGGCTCACACAGAGCCTCTGACGACCTCGAAAGGCCTCTTCTTGGCCTGTAGGGGATCATCTCAATACAACTTTTGGATCAATGTCGCAATTGCGACGTTGATCGACTGGCTCCCCAAAGCGGCCTCGGCATGAAAATACGGCCCGCGGCCACTCATATCCCATTCATCCGCAATTACAGGCTGTTCATCACATGAATGCTGCGTCGCTGTGTAGCAAGCCGCTGCTGGCCGCGTTCCTGGCCGCTTGACTCACCATTGCAAACCCTTCGAGATCAATGGTGAAAGCGAACACCATTGTTAATGAACGAGCCGCGAAGAAGGGAGGCGGTCGTGAGAGATGTGGTCACCGGTCTCTCCACATGGTCGTCCATAACTGCCCATACGCAGGCCCATCAGACACGCCGTCAATGTGTCATCCGGGGTGAACGACCACCATTCAATAATTGGTTCTCCTGCGCTTGGGCTGTCACAACTTTCTGCAGGGAAGATCCTATTTCGATCAGTGTGCTGAACCACGCATCACCTTATGAATTTCAGTCACAAAGTCTGCTGGACATGCTACGTTCACGTCATCTTGTCCGTCTAGTTTTTCGATCCACACTTTCGATTGCATTTTTTCGATCACAAAGTTCTAGCGTATCTTACTTTTACTACTGCGGTGAATCGGGTTAGGTTGAAATGCCTATATCCGAGTTCATGTCTTCACGGAACAAGTAGAACTTGATATAATGCCGCTCTGCAATGACGCAGACCTAGCATAGAAAAGGAAGTCGCGATGTCACTTTTCAAGAATATTAAACTGAAAAAATGCCAAGGTGAGGCATTCACAGAGTTGAGGCAACATGATTACGCAGTATTGAATGCACCGACGGGCTGGGGAAAAAGCATGGTGCTCTGCGCCCTCGCCGGTGATGATCTAATGAACGATGATACGCGCAAAGTTGTCATCGCCATTCCACAGACAGTCATCGCAAAAGGATTTATCCACGATGTATCGATCACGTTGCCGAACGGTGATGTGGTAGACTGGACGATCAAGCACAATCTGTGTGATTTGATGGACAACAAAACAGAACACCTTGCGCAGTTCCTCACACAACCAGCAGAGGATGCCAAACTATGCAATCGCGTGGTTGTCACCACTCATGCCGGCCTTGCTCGGACGTTCGCAGCATTATCTGACGATCGGTTGGCCGAGGCGATTGAGGATACAACTTTCATCATTGATGAATCGCACCACATTTCGGCGTCAGATGAATCGTGCAATCAATTGGGAGCCATCGTCAATTACATCTTGGATGTTAAGAATCCGAAGTGCATGACGAGACTGATCCTGGCGACTGCATTCTTTTTTCGCGGTGATCAACTCCCGATCATCGGAGAAAAACGCCTTGACCGGTTCTATCGCCACTCGATTGCATTTGATGAATACTGGAACACGCTTAAACATGTCAAATCTTACAAGTACGATTTCGTCGCGTTTAAGGGAACTGTCTGGAAGAGTCTCGACCAGTTACTCGGTGACAGTCAGTGCCCTACGATCATGTATTGTCCGCCGAAAAGCCATGTTCTGCTTTTGGGAAAAGACAAATCTCATTTTGTAAAACGTGCTGTTCGCACAATTAAGAAACACTATCCGAACTCTGCTTTGTGGAAACCGGATGCTGACAATGAAGGCCGGATCATTCTCGATCTTGTGGACGAGAACCATCGAGCACAGAAGGTCGCCTTTGCAATGCAGCACGGTGCTCAGATCGATGTCATTCTCACCGTGGGGATGTTCCGGGAAGGAGCAGATTGGCTACAGGCCCAGCGGGT
This sequence comes from Planctomycetaceae bacterium, assembly GCA_018699955.1. GTDB lineage: Bacteria > Planctomycetota > Planctomycetia > Planctomycetales > Planctomycetaceae > JABISG01. The sequence goes on from JABISG010000117.1 coordinate 16,872, forward strand.
GATTGATTTGATCCCGACGGGTTCTGACCAAGACAGAAACCAACGCTTTGGTAGATTGATTCGCGATTATCCCGGAAAGAAACACGTCAGTTATTTCTCATTGTTTCCGATGATCACAGATGGCCCAAAAGATGAGCAACGGAAATATTTGTCCAAACTGTTTGCCCACTTTCATGCGTCACTCATTCTGGACAACGCTCTGGCCCCAATCAAGATGCCGAAGTATTTTGACGACGGCCATTTTGAGAGCGGAACTCAAGGTAGACCAGCAGATTTGCTGGGACAGTATGATGAGAACTCGCAGGAGAGCATTCTTGCCGATTGTTGTGACTCTCTGATTTCGTTAGCGGCTGATTGCGAAGAGCAGAACAGAAGACCGACTTCCAGCGAAGCGCGGCAGGC
>JABISG010000137.1 GCA_018699955.1 Planctomycetaceae bacterium
CGAGACGATCCGAGGCTGAAGAACTACCTCGAAGACAAGAGATTGTTCGGAGGAGCGGAGACGACTCTGGTTGCCTACACCGACCCGGAATTGCTGACTGCAGTCGGGCTGGAACGGCTGGAGCATCTCGATTCGAGATTGCGTGAGTTGCCGGGGGTGGCTGGAGTGCTCAGTCTGGCGCAGGCCAGGCTGCCTGGTTCACCTCTTGATGCACGTTCGTTGCGAGAGCATCTTTCTGCTGGAACACTTTCCGAAGGCGGACTCCGTGCGGAAGTGCTTGCCTGCGATCTTTTCCGGGGTCGCTTCCTCTCGGCAGATGGCGAAACGGCGGTCTTGTTCGTCAGCCTCGCGCCGGATGGAGATGAGGGGGCTTCGCGTCCGGAAACGATTGAACAGATTCGAGCGATGTGCGATTCCCACGAGCCGCCGGCGGTGTTGGCGGGTGGTCCTGTGCTCGTTGAGGACGTGTATCGTCATCTCGAGAGGGACGGACGGACGCTGGGGATTGCTTCAAGCCTGGTTCTGGCCGCGGTGATTGCTTTGTTGTTTCGCAGTCTTCGCTGGATCCTGCTCCCGCTTGCGGTTGTGCATGTGACGCTCATCTGGACAAAGGCGCTATTGGTCGTCAGTGGGTTGCAGTTGAGCATGGTGAGTTCGCCACTGGTGGCGCTGGTGACTGTGATCGGTGTGGCAACGGTAATCCACGTGGCAATTCGGTTTCGCGAAGAACGTGACAGACACATACCGACGGATGCTTTGCGGGAAACGCTGACCCACATCGGCCCGGCTGTTTTCTGGACCTGCCTGACAACGGCCGCCGGATTCAGTTCACTGCTGGCGAGTCGGATCGTGCCGGTGGGAGGCTTCGGAACGATGATGGCGCTCGGATCTTTGCTCGTGTTTGTCGCCACCATGGGGTTGCTGCCGGCGGGAATTCTGCTGGGCCGCTTCCACACCGACCTGGCACGCGCGCCGGGTGAACGGAAAGTGGCAGCCGTGCTTGACGGCATGGTTGCCGCCGTCGAAACTCATCCACGGAAAGTCGCAGTTATGGGGCTTGGCCTACTGTGCATGACCTCATTGGGAATCTTCCGGCTTCAGGTGGCGACCGACTTCGATGAGAACTTTCGACAGTCCAGTCCGATTGTGCAGTCATACCGATTCCTGTCCGAAAGAATCGGGACGACTTCCATTCACGATGTGCTGATTGACGGCCCGGATCTCGACAATCGCGACGAATTCAACGACTTCCTGAAACGCATGCAAGATCTGCAGCGGGATCTGAACGAGCTAAGCGGAGTGAAGGGCAATCTCAGTACGGTCAACGTTCTCGACTTCGTCATGGGAACGCGAAAAGAACGCGCCGGGTTTATGGAGTTGATGGCGTCCACCTCGCTGGAAGCCGTTTCTCCGGCCGAGCGTCTCGAAACTCTGCAATTGCTGCAGCCCGATCTCATCTCCGGCTTCTGGAACCGCGAACAGAATGTTTTCAGAATTGTCGTCCAGACCGGCCAGATTACGGGGGCGAAAGCAAAGCGGGAGCTGATCGAAACAATTGAGGCTCGCGCCAGAGAACGATTTCCGACGGCCCGCACGGCTGGCGTCGATATTCTGCTCACTTACATGGTGGAAAGCCTGTTGACCGACCAATGGATCACGTTCAGCCTGGCCATCGCAGCCATCCTGGTGATGATGATGATCGCCTTTCGAGATTGGCAGTTGGGGCTGATCGCCTTAATACCCAATGCCGCTCCGATCCTGATCGTTGTGGGTGTGATGGGATGGGCGGGTCTGAAGATCAACATGGCGACGGCGATGTTGGCGAGCGTGTCGATGGGGCTGGCTGTCGATTTCAGCATCCACTACCTCTACCGATTCCGGCACGAACTGCGGGCCGGCAAAGACGTGGGTGAGGCACTTCGCGATGCGCACGGAAGTGTCGGCCTAGCAATGGTACTGGCCAATGTGGCGTTGATCGCCGGGTTTTCCACGCTGACGATCTCAGCATTCATACCGACAGTGCACTTCGGCATCCTCGTGAGCGTTGCCATGGCAGGGGGGCTGGCCGGAAATCTGATCGCTCTGCCGTTGTTGTTGCGGCTGTATCATCGTTGAAGCGTCGTCGTTCTCAGGGGGTGAATCGGTCTTTCATCCGACCCGCATCGAGTTCGGCGGCGTCAATATCTGCGGTGCCACCACCGCAAGCTCGACCGTCTGTTGGATCGCTTGGGAATTCCGTCGGAATAGCGCAGATTCGGCGATGGTGTGTCGCCGAGAATGTGCAGATTCTGCACACTTGCCTGAGAAAGTGCGCGAATCCGCACACCACGACCGGCCGGTTTCCAGCAATCGTCACGGAATCGTAACTGTTGGATGTGTAGCGGTTGTCCCAAATAGAAACGGCACGCCCTTTGCGTTTCTCAGGTGCGGGTTCACCAGATGAAAAAGGGGAACAGCACGGTAGCGGGTTCAACCTCACGCAGGAGGATCGGTCATGGTGACACGTCGACGTTTTCTGGGTTTTAGCGGTGTTGGATTGCTGGCAATTTCCACGGGATGCCACCCTCCCGATTTGCAGCAGTCGGTATACGGTGCCGATGTATCCGATGACGCTCTGCAACAAAAGGCTAGGCTAAAACGTCTGAAGAATCGCCTGTTGGGTTACCCGGTCAACATGAATACTCCATCCGAGGACTTCTTCGCATGGCGCAAGGAGTTGTTCGAGGCGGGGATTGATGCCTTCGCTTTCAACAACGTCGGCAACCCATTCAAAGAGAGCCCCATTCCCTACAACACTCATGAATTCGAACGCGAAACCATTCGGGAATTCGGCAAGCTGTTTGCCTTCCCTGCCGACGATACCTGGGGTTTTCTTTCCCACAGTGGAACCGACAGCAACATGCATGGCATGTATATGGGAAGGACACTTCTGAAAGGACGCACCGGACTGCTGCCAAAAGCGTACTTCACCCATGAATCACATTATTCTGTTCAGATCTTACGCGACCTGTTGGGGCTAGATGTTGTCATGGTGGAAACGCTGCCCGACGGCGGGATGGATCCCAACGACCTCGCTGACAAACTGGCCGAGAATGCCAACGTCCCCGCATTGGTCGTCGCGACGGTGGGAACGACTTTCAAAGGTGCCATCGACAATATCGACCGTATTCAGGAGAAGTTACGCAGTCATGCGAGCTATCTGCACGTGGACGCTGCCCTGTTCGGCGGATACCTCCCGTTCACACCCCATGCTGCAGAAGTCTCTTATCGAACCAGCGATAACGCAGTTTCCGGGCGGTATGACTCGATCGCAGTTTCCTGCCATAAGTTTTTCGGTTTCCCCTCGCCCGCCGGTTTGTTCATCACCAAGCGAAGTTTGTACAACGAATTCAACGCGCTCTTCAGCAAGATTCACAACCCCGAGTACATTCACCATGTGCCGGGAACGATCACCTGCTCCCGGGACGCGGTCAAACCAGCGGAGTTCTACCACTTCACGACGCCATCCGCCCAAGCCAGGCAAGTCAAAGATGCGCAATTGATGCTGAAGAATACCGCCTATCTACTGGCCCAGATGCTCACTCATTTCCCAGAGCTCTCAGCGACGCGAGCGAACCGATTATCGAACACTGTTTACTTCCGGAACCCCGGTGGCGCGATCGTCAAAAAGTATTCGCTCGCGACGATGCATATTGACATCGACAACAAACCCGAGGACTTCGCCCATGTCGTCGTCATGCCGCACGTGAGTCGGGAGGTACTCACGGAATTTCTCACCGACCTGGAAAATTCACAATCGCAATAGGCAGTTAAGTTCGCTGTGAAATTGATGTCAAATGAATGGTCGCAATCCTTTTCGGTGGTCGTTTTTTTCGAGGATCCGTCATGCCAGTCAAGCCAAGTGTGCTGTCGGTCGCTTGTTGGATGATTCATCTCGCCGGCTGAATTTCGAGAACAAGGGCAAAGGAACCGTTGTCTTGCTCAAACCGGAAAAGCCCAAGCTTGTCGTTCAGGATCTGAGTAACGAGTTTCACCATTGGATGGAAAACAGATTGTTCGGCCTATCCTGCGGATTTAGTGGTCCTATTGCCGCGCGACAATCATGTGGGAAACGCGGGTTCCCTGCCCATCCGCGCGCGAAAACAAACACCTCATGCGGTGACTTCCACTGGGAGAAGTTCCCGAAAGTCGCTAGTCGCGCAAGAGATTGTGCACTTTCCGGAGCCGCCACGAAAAGTTCGAAACCCCTGAGGGGAGCAAGGCTTTGAGCGATTTTAAACAGGCCCGCTGAATCGCGTTGGCCTGCCGTTGTCGCGTCACATTTGCTGACTTAGGCTGCGGTGGTGGGACTTTTCGGATCGCCAGGGAAGGGCGATCGGGGTCGATTCTGTTCGCGAAACTCGTTGAATACGGGACAGCAGCTTAAACGACCCTATTCGCGAAATTGGTGTGGGCATGTTGGCGCGGCCGGATTCACGCGAAACGGCGAGTCGTTAATCTCGCTTGTTCCTGTTCCGGCGAGGCACGCATCCGCAGAATCGATCTGATTCACGAGCCGCTTCGGAGTAGTCAGCACACGTGTTCGAAACGATGACATCCGCCATTGGACCATTCACCTTCAGCGCGCATCGGAGGGCGTGTCCTTGGTCAGTTGGGCGGAACCGTTCAGCGCTTCGGTCGATAGCACAGCCACAACAAAATCTGCAGAAAACGAGCTTGACAGAAAGATGTTCGATTCCCGCCACCTTTTCTGCAATCGCCCTTCGCAGCTGGAACTTGTATGGACTCAGTCCCGAATTGCCATGTTGGAAAATAAAGCGCTGGCAACTCGTCGCCGCAGAGGTAGATGACCACCCGTTGGCGATGGGACTTGGTGGTCGGGTTACAACCGCCACCAATGCACGGCAGCAGCAATCGCCATCACCATCGCAGGGCCGCACAGGCCGCTGCGTGTCGCTCGCTACCCACCCAGGCCGGCCAAGTACACCGACACCACCACACGGGGCAGACGTCGCGGCCATCAGGTTAGTTCTGCTTGGGAAGCCCCGCGTTTGAATTCTTCGAGGCAGCATCCCAGTGGCCCTTGGCAACCCGACTCCATTTGCCGTCCTGCTTCAACTCCATGCGGTCTGCCAACAACCGAACTTCGTACTTGCGTTTCGCATCGAATATTTCCGTGTAGTCCTTGGTCCGCCCGGTCTCCGTGTACCGCCACGTCACGCGGCCCGTTGCGTTCTGAACCTCTTCCCATTGCTTGCCCGTTACGCGGCGGACGGTGAGGTTGTAGGTCTCGTTCAGCCAACGGGATGTGATGTCATTTTCTGTGTTTTGGTTTGCACCATCCTTAGCGATGCTCGCTTTGTCTTCTCCGAAGGCCACAATTGGTGACTCCGGCTTCTCACCCTTCCAGTCGGACGCTCGCCGAATTTCACCTTCGGGCGAGCCGAACCACTTGTTGCCAGAGAGAATCTCTTGCACCTTTTGGGTTACTTTTTTTCCTCTTCAACGGACACCGAATTCCGTTTGGCAGTGTTTCGCACAGCCTGTTCCTCCGATACCGAGAACGGGGTGTCGATGATGGCACGATAGATTTTGTACTCTTTGACGGTGTAAGCGTGTAATTTGGGTATCGGCGAGGGAGCTGACCAACTCATCGGCTTGTCGTGGAATACATAGTCCACGATCTCGTGGGTAGGTGGAGCATCGATTCCTGCGTCCCGAGTCCATTTGAGGCCGGGAGTAACCATATGGCTTGGGCCGTTGAGTTTGTAAACCACACCTTCCTTGGGCACCCACCAGACCATCGTCCGCAACGCTCCATGAAAACGAGGACGGGAATCGTACACAAAGCATCCTTCGCCCACGGGATTCTGTTTGACCCGGAATTCCTGGCCTCCAACGCCCAGCTTGTTCGGTTCGATATTTGAAATAACGAGAGCACGAGCACTTGCTCCGCAGCCGCAAGGTCGATAATCTCGCCGCAGCTTTACGCAAAAACAGCTGGAATCCCCAGCCACTCTTCGCCATGCTGGGCAAACAGAACCAATGAGCCGCCCTGCGGAATTCCACGGGTTCCTTGATTACGTTCGCGGATTGCGGCAGACGAAAAAAGGCATGGTTTTTGAGAGTCCATTTCAAGACCGGTGCAATGGTGGAAATCGTACCAACCGGTAACGTGGCCAGCGGAATGCGATTGGACGAATCCAGCGACCGCGACCAGCGATGGAAGCACATCGGGCCGGACATCGACAAGTTGTGGTTCGTGTACCGAGACGCACAACGGAAAGAGGCGAAACGAACACAGCCGGCTAAACTGGTTACAACACCGTGCTAATTTCGGCGCCGGAATAGGTGACGGTAGAACGCGATTCGCTTAACCACTGGGCGACGATGTCGCAGTTTCTACTCATTTGTATCCATCTCGACATACGCACTCGCACTGATGTTTGTTCGAGCGAATTCAGGGTTTTCCCGTTCTTTCCTGTCCGGTGATTGGTCAGAAAACGTATTTACGGGTTGAAATCTGTATGAACCGACGTCACCACCGGACCGTACGTATTGTGCGGCCGACAGGCGGAATGCACAACGAATTGTCTTTGGAAACAGAAACTGCAAGAAGCAGCGCCCGCTGGACATATTTTGGTCATCTAATAATATGCACCTAGGGAGTCAGTAGACTTTTGTAGGTAACGTTTTGCGGATCGCCGATCATGGTACGTATCGCTCTCTGGCTAATTTGCGTCGCCTTTGCGTCTCAATGTCATAGTCTTATTGCAGCCCCGATTCACGACGCGGTCCTGGCGAATAAGTTGGACGACGTGAAACGGCTGGTTAAAGCCGACTCGGAGGTTGTCTCGCAACCGGATGACAACAGTCTGCTGCCACTGCACTACGCGGCGGTGAAGGACCACGCAAAGATTATCACATTGTTGTTGGAAAGCGGGGCAAAAGTCGATGCGACGACCAAGTCGGGATACACGCCGCTTCATCTCGCGTGCAGTGAGGGCAAGCGAAAGGCGGTCGCTGCGCTTTTGACCGGCAAAGCGAACGTCAACTCAACCGACACCAAGAAGTACACGCCGCTACATCACGCGGTCGAGGGAAACTACATCGAAATCGTCACGTTGCTCGTCGAGGCGAAGGCAATCGTCGATGCCAAGGCGGACAACGGACAGACGCCGCTGCAGTGGTCCGCATGGAACGGCTACCTGAAACTCGCCGAGTACTTGATCGGTCACAAGGCCGATCCCAAACTGGCCGACAGTAGCGGCTATACTGCGCTGCACATGGCGGCATGGAACGACAGTCCAAAAATTGCAACGTTGCTGCTGCTTCACAAGGCGGATGTTGACGCCAAGCCGAAGGACGAAACGCCGTTACATCTCGCGGCCCGCAACGGCTCGAAGCGGACGGTAGACGTTCTTTTGTCGAACGGTGCCAAGGTCGATACAAAGGACGGAGACGGCCGCACGGCGCTACATCGTGCCGCCGCCAAGGGACACGCCGATATCGTCGCCGTTTTGGCTAAGATAGGGGGCGACGTCGATTTTGCTGGGGACGACGGTTTCACGCCGCTTCATCTGGGGGCTTTTCGTGGTGACCTCGATCTTGTTGTCACGTTGCTGAAACTCAAGGCGAACGTTGCTATTAAGAACAATCAGGGGCAGACGCCATTGGCGATTGCCCGCAAACAGAAAGATAAAAGGATCATAGCCGCACTGCTGAAGCACGGCGCGACAGAATGATATCGCGCTTCGATTCACCGATGGTCGCCGACGAATTCATCTGATCTGTCGATTCGATCTTAATGTCCCGTTTTGCCATACGAATGTTTTCGGTATGCCTGGATCACGTCAAACTCAACTGGAACGCGCTGGCAGTTCGCTGTGGCGGAGTGGTGCGGAAGAGAGTGGCCGGCCGGCCGCAATAGACCTGGTGAGCGCCGACCTGCTGGATTCTGTGCTGGCACATTCGCCGATCGTCTTATGGGCAATCGACTCCGACGGCATCTTTACGCTATCGACGGGACAAGGGCTGGACGTTCTTGAGATGAAACCGGGGGACATGCTGGGGCAATCGATCTTCGATTTGTACGGCGGGCAGCCCACAGTTGTCGATAGCGTTCGGCGGGCACTTGCCGGCGAGGAACTCCGCTCACTGGTCGATCTCGACGGGATCCACTTCGATTGCTGGTTCGCACCACTGCGAACAGCAGACGAAATCATCGTCGGCGTGAGAGGGGTTGCAACGGTCATCACACAACAGAAGCAGGCAGAACAGGCGCTGCAGGAATCGGAAGAGCGCTTCGCAAAAGCGTTTCATTCCAGCCCGCTCGGCATCCTGTTCACGCGGCTGGAAGATGGCCTTTTCATCGATGTGAACGACACATTCCTTGGGATTTTCGGTTACAGTCGAGAGGAAGTTGTTGGCAAGACTTCGCTTGATTTGAAGATGTGGGTCGATCTTTCCGAAAGGGATCACTGTGTTCAAACACTTCGGGAACACGGGACCGTTCATGATGCGGAATACCAGTTTCGCTCGAAGCAGGGCAAGAGAATCATTGCTCGCGTTTCCGCTGAGATCATCGAACTGGACGGCAAGCCGTGCGCCCTTTCGTTGTGCGAGGATATTACTGAACAGAAACAGACAGAGAATGCCGTTCGCGAAATTGAGCAGCGATACCAGACGCTGGCACGGACCGCGCCGGTCGGTATCTTTCACACCGACGCTGCCGGGCATTGTTTGGATGTCAATGAGCAGTATGCATCGCTCGTCGGGCTGACTCCTGCAGAGGCCGCCGGTGAGGGGTGGCAGAAGGCGCTGCATCCCGATGACCTCCAACGGATTGCTGCGGAATGGAAGGCAGCAGTCGATGCGGGCAGGTCGCTTCGCGCTGAATACCGGCTTCTAAGTCGTGATGGCATGACGAGTTGGGTACTTGGGCAAGCCACTCCAGAACGCAACGACGCAGGTGAGGTGACGTCATACGTTGGTACGGTCACCGGGATCGATGATTTTAAGCAGATTGAACGTGCCCAACACTCTTTGAATCTGGAACTCACATCGCGCATTCGCGAGCGAACCAACGAATTGAATCGAGCCGATTTTTCATTGCGGGAGCAAATCCAGGAGCGCAAACAACTCTTCGAAGATCTGCTGCAGTCTCAGGCACGGTGGAAGTCGGTCGTTGAAGACGCACCCGATTTCATTCTGATCGTCGATCAACAGGGAACCATATCCTTCATAAACCGCACGCTCCCACCGTACCAGAAATCAGACATTGAAGGGGCGAACGTTCTTGACTTTCTGCCCGAGGAGTATCACACCCAGTACCAAAAAAACATGGCATCGGTGTTCAAGACCGGAGAGCTGGTTGCCAGCCAAATCATGGTGATGGGGCCAGATGGATCCGAGGCGTGGTATGCCAGCCGCATCGGGGCGGTCAAGGTTGGCAAGAGAATTGTTGCCGCTACAATCGTTGCTCGCGACATTACCCAGCAAACACAAACGGAAGAGGAAATTCGCAGGAGGCAAGCTGATTTGGCACACGTGTCGCGACTGAGCACGATGGGCGAAATGGCCGCAACATTAGCCCACGAATTGAACCAACCGTTATCCGCGATATCGAATTACGCCGCCGGCTGTGTCCGCCGCTTGCAGGCAGGACCGGTTGATGCCAACGAATTGATCAAGGCGGCACAGACGATTAGCCGCCAGGCGAGCGGAGCCAGCGAAACAATTGGCCGAATTCTTGATTTCGTCCGCAAGAAAGATGCAGTCTACGAGCACGTTGTCTTGAACGAACTCGTTGCCGATGCCATCGAATTGGCATTGTCTGAGGCGAATCGGCATCGCGTGTCAATTTTCGTCGAGGCTGCCGAGAACCTGCCGATGACTATGGGCGATCGAATTCAGATTGAGCAGGTCCTGTTAAACCTCATCGTCAATGCGATCGATGCTTTGCACGACATGTCCGCCGATCATCACCGGAACATCGTAGTCAAAACATCGTTGGCATCGCAGAATCGTTTGCAAATAAGCGTCTGCGACAACGGTTGCGGCCTCCCCGAAGATTTTGCCGACTGGATTTTTGAACCATTTCAATCGGGCAAGACACAGGGCATCGGCATGGGGCTGTCGATCAGTCGTTCGATCATTGAACTTCACAAGGGGCGGCTGTGGGCCACGGCCAACGACACTGGCGGAGCCACTTTTCACATCAGCCTACCCATCTCACCTGGGGAAAATACAAATGAATTTAATGACCGATGATCGTGTTTCTGAGGCGTCTGATTCGGACTCGTTCGGCACTCCGGCGGATTCAGTCGAATCAAATTCCGAGTCCGCTCCACTGCAACCGCACGCCACTGTGTTCGTCGTCGATGACGAACAGGTGGTTCGCGATTCGTTGCGATGGCTGATCGAATCCGTTGGGCTGTCCGTTCAAACATTCGCCTCAGCCGATGAGTTTCTGGATTCGTACAATTCGAGCATGGCGGGGTGTGTCATTCTCGATGTGCGGATGCCGGGCATCAGCGGCCTGGAACTGCAGGAGGCTCTGCGCAATCGCGACGACATGATTCCTATCATTGTGGTGACCGGCTATGCCGACGTACCAATGGCAGTTCGCGCAATGAAGAGCGGGGCGACAGAGTTTCTGCAAAAACCATACAGCGACCAACGCATGCTCGACCTTGTGCAGCGGGCGATCGACAATGATGCGCAGTACCGCAAGAAGAACGCCCGCCTGAAAGAGTTGCGGCAGCGGCTCGAGTCGCTTACCCCTCGCGAAAATGAGATTCTGGTGCTTGTCTCCGATGGTCTGGCCAGCCGGGAGATCGGCGAGCGCCTGGACATCAGCCAGAAAACAGTCGAGACCCACCGCACGAACATGATGAAAAAGATGCAGGTCAGCAACGTCGCGCGACTCACTCGCCTGTATCTTGAAGCACAGATTTCGTCCGACTGACTTCATACCATCACACGAGAACCGCGACGTCTGAGATTTCTTGTGCGCAGGTTCCCCATCGGCTCGGTAGGTCGTCGTGCGCGCCAACCTTCTCGGCATGACCTCGCAACTCACCCGGCCATTGCCCGCAACATCTGCTGGTCTGTTGTGTTCGGGGCAGTCATCTGGTTCTAATGAACCGTTGCTTATGAATGAGTCCAGTAATCTCCGAACTCAGGGTGATTTCCGATGACGCGAAAGATTTCGTTCGCTGCTTCCGTCAGCTTCTCTCTGGCTGTTTGCTTTCTCCTGATCGCAGGCACTCCGACAGCATTTGCCGACGATGTGCGCGTTTATAAAGAAGGTCAGCAGCCCAACGACATACGGCTGCAGGCTCCCAAAGATTTGAACGGCTATTTTCCGTTTGAAGTTCCCGCCGGGAAAGCGGCCTGGGAAAAGCGTGCCGACGAATTGCGACAGCGCGTACTCGTTGCAACCGGCTTGTGGCCCGCGCCGGAAAAGACGCCGCTCAACGCCGTCATTCACGGCAAGATCGAGCGACCTGGCTTCACCGTTGAGAAAGTCTACTTTGAAGGCGTTCCCGGCCACTTTGTAACTGGCCTGTTGTTTCGCCCTGCCGACGGCAAGACCGGCATCAAACGTCCGGCCGTCCTTTGTCCTCACGGTCATGGTGGCCGACTGCAAGACTACGGCGAACAGACAATCCGGCAGTTGATTGCCGACGGTGCAGAACGGTTTGAAAAATCTGGCCGTTATCCAAAACTTGCTCGTTGTGCGCAGTTGGCCCGAATGGGCTGCGTTACGTTCATCTTCGACATGCTCGGCTACGCCGACAGTTCGCAAATTTCCTATCAGCTCGCGCACCGTTTCGCCAAGCGACGGCCCGAATTTGAAAGTCAGGAAAGTTGGGGGCTGTTCAGCACTCAGGCCGAATTGCGTTTGCAGAGCATCATGGGAATTCAAACCTGGAACTCGATCCGCTGCCTCGATTTCCTTGAGCAACTTCCCGACGTAGATGGGAAACGAATGGCGGTGACCGGTGGCAGCGGCGGCGGAACTCAGACGATTCTGCTCTGCGCAATCGATCCCCGACCGATTGCCGCGTTTCCCAACGGGATGGTCTCCACCTCCATGCAGGGGGGCTGCACCTGCGAGAACTGTACGCTGCTGCGAGTCGGCACCGGGAACGTCGAACTGGCCGCGTTGTTCGCGCCCAAGCCGCAAGCGATGACCGCAGCGAACGACTGGACGAAAGAGATGATGACCAAGGGATATCCTCAACTACAGCAGTTGTACGAAACCCTGGGAGCGAAGAACAACGTTTATTGTCGCCAACTGCTTCACTTCCCGCACAACTACAACTCGGTATCGCGGGCCACCATGTACTCGTGGTTCAACAAACATCTGAAGCTGGGTTTGAAAGATCCGATCCTCGAGGAAGATTACGAGCCATTGACCGCCGCAGAACATTCCGTCTGGAACGACAAACATCCCCAGCCGTCCGGTGGCGAAGCCTACGAGCGATCACTGACGAAGTATTTGGCCGAGCAATCGGACAAACAGCTGGCGTCGCTAACGCCGACCGATGAAGCCTCGCTAGGGCGTTTCCGTAATGTGGTCGGCGGAGCATTCGACACGCTGATTGGTCGCGGCCTGCCGAACCACGAACAGATTCAGCGCACGAAAATCGGCAAACAAAAAGGCAACGGTTATATCCTCTTCAAAGATGTTCTCCGCCTGCAATCGCGCGGTGAAGAACTTCCCGTCGTCTCGCTGTTCCCAACCAAGACCGAATGGAACGGCGACGTTGTGATTTGGGTTGACGGGAACGGCAAAAGCGGACTGTTTTCAGACTCGGGCGAGGTCCGCAATGAAGTGATTCGTTTGCTCGATGGCGGCGCATCGGTTGTGACTGCCGACCTTTTCCAGCAGGGGGATTTTCTGCTCGATAGCCAACCGTTGAAGCAGCAGCGGTCCGTCGCGAATACGCGTGAAGCGGCTGCTTTTACATTCGCCTACAACGACACACTGTTCGCGCGACGCGTCCACGATATTCTCACCGTCATTTCGTGGATCAGCAACGACGACCATAACCCCAAACACCTGCATCTGGTCGGTCTGGGTGGCGCAGGACCGCTGGCAGCAGCTGCCCGGGCAATTGCCGGCGACAAGATCGACAAGGCGGCCATCGATACCGACGGATTCCGCTTCACCGAACTCACATCGTACCGCGATCCGCAGTTCCTGGTTGGAGCAGTGAAGTACGGCGACCTGCCGGCGCTACTCGCACTCTCCGCTCCGCACAAGCTCTGGTTGGCGGGAGAGAACGGAAAGACCCCCGCCGTTGTCGCTTCCGCATATCGCGCTGCCGGTCAGGCAGACAGCGTCACCTCATCGGCACAGCAGAACCCAACAAACGAGGCCGTCAGCTGGCTTTTGTCCCGCTGATTGTTGGGAAGTCGTTGCAAACATTTAGCCGCCCCGCTTGTGGGGCGTGTCGATGTCAGCTCGCGGCGCCGGTATACAGCGGTTCGATCACCGTTCCGGTGTTGAGCCGGGCCGGGCGATTCAGGCGGTCGCGGACGACGGCTTCCGCCGGAATTCCCAACGCACCGTAGATGGTTGCGCCGACGTCGTTTGGCGAATAGGCCCGGGTGACGGGATACGCGCCGATTGCGTCGGACTTGCCGATGACTTGTCCGCCCTGGACGCCGGCACCAGCGAACAGTCCGAAGAAACAGGGACCCCAGTGATCGCGGCCTTTGCCTTTGTTGATTTTCGGCGTGCGTCCGAATTCGCCGAGCATCACCACCAGCGTTTCATCGAGTAGACCGAGCGACTCCATGTCGTCGAGTAGCGCCGCCACTCCCTGATCGAGCGGCGGCAGCAAGCGGTTTTTCAGGGTGGGGAAGATGTTGCCGTGGCTGTCCCAGTTTTGCACGCGGCCAATATTCGTCTGCACAACCGGCACGCCGACTTGAACCAACCGTCGCGCCAGCAGCAGCGACTGTCCAGTGGTGTGGCGACCGTAGCGGTCACGCATGGCATCCGATTCGCGGTTCAGTTGGAAGGCCTGCGCGAGTTTGCTCGAAGTGAGAATCGAGAACGCGAGTTGTTGATCGTCCGACAACCGTCGCGCCTCGGCCACTTCACCGATCCGTTGCTGCTGCCGATTCACCTCGGCCAATAACTCCTGTCGTTTCTCCAGTCGGGACACATCGATACCCGAAGCCAACGTCAAACTCTCGACGCGAAAGTCCTTCTTGTTCGGATCGCCGGTGATTTGCCACGGGTCGTATTTCGGACCAAGAAATCCGGCGTGTTGTCCGGGCCAGGTCAGCGGTCCTTGCAAGAGAAACGTCGGCAGATTGACGCCGCTGGGAATTCCGTCGCGCCGCGGTCGCAGATAGGAACACGCCGACGAATAACAGGGCCAGTCGTCGCGCGATGCCACTTTATCGAAGAACGCCCCCGGTTGCTTATTTCCGGTGAGCAGGTGATGCGTCGACATCAAATGATTGTTGTCGCTATGCGAGAGCGTCCGGATGACGGCGTACTTGTCCGACCGTTTTGCAAGCTGCGGAATGTGTTCACTGAAGTGAACGCCGGGGACCGACGTTGCGATCGGCTTGAACTCTCCGCGAATTTCGACGGGAGCGTCCGGCTTCATGTCGAAGGTATCGTGATGACTGGGGGCGCCTGTCAGAAAAACAATCAGCACCGATTTAGGACGTTTCGGTTGATCGGTGGTGGAACCCTTCGCCTTTGCTGCCTGTGCCTGCTGCGACAGAATCGCGGGCAAGCCAGCGCCCAGCAAGCCGGAATACCCAACCTGCAGCACTTCACGTCGGCCAATGCCCAACGTGTGATTGTGTGAGAGCTGACGACGAGCCGGCATACGCAAGATTCCTTAATCACCAGTATAGTATCGGCCAAAATGCGGATCGCACTCGACTGAACAGGGTAATTGTAGCATATTTGGCAAACAACGTCATCGATCGAACATTTTCCCGGCAAAGCCCACGGGCCGCGCCCCGTGGGATCGAGCGGCCTGCATCAAGCGGTCGCGGGCAGGGCGCGAGCGCGGTACGATAAAGTGCGGACGTCGCACGTCACAATTCTTGAATAGCCGACACCCATAAAAATCAACGGATGTTCGACATGAAGCTCAACCGCTGGATCGCTCTGGCTGGACTCGCCGGGTTGTTGCTGGGGGCTGGAAAGATCACGCAGGCTCAGTCTCTCGAACAGCGCCTCACGGCGGAAGATCCAGCGGGACTCGCCCAAACGGCGCGACAATTCGGCGACGCGCGGCGGGGAGCCATCATCTTCTATCAGCCATATCTGGCTTGCAGGAAATGCCATCTCGGTGGAAAGATGGTCAATCCGCTCGGCCCCGATCTGGCAAAGCCGACCGAGAAAACAACCGACGCCCACATCGTGGAGTCAGTTTTGAATCCCTCGAAGATCATCAAAAAGGGATTCGAGCCGGTCACCGTTGTCACAACGGCCGGCAAGACGATCGTCGGTCTACTCGTCAAAGACGGCAAGAACGAATTGACGCTCCGCGATCCGGCACGAAACGGATTGCTCGTCAAGATTCCCAAGAACAAAATCGAGGAACAGTTGCCGGGCAGGCTGTCGATCATGCCGGCCGGGCAGGTGAACTTGTTGGCGAGTCGGCAGCAGTTCCTCGATTTGATTCGTTATCTCATCGAGATCCGAGACGGCGGTGCTGCGCGTGTTCGTGAGTTGGAACCGCCGCCGGCGTTGTTCGCCGCCCGACCACTTCCCGAATACGAAAAGCACATCGATCATGCCGGCATGTTGAGCAGCCTCGACCAGGATTCGTTCAAACGCGGCGAAGCGATTTACAATCGGCTCTGCATCAATTGTCACGGCACACACGACCGGCCCGGTTCGTTGCCCACGTCGTTGCGGTTCGCGTCGGGGAAATTCAAGAACGGCAGCGATCCGCACACCATGTATCAAACGCTCACGCGCGGCTTCGGCATGATGGCGCCGCAAACCTGGATGGTGCCGCAGCAGAAATACGATGTGATCCACTACGTGCGGCAAGCGTATCTCAAGACGCACAATCCTACGCAACTCTTTCCTGTCGAGCCGAAATACCTGGCTGGTTTACCCAAGGGTGACACGCGCGGCCCGGAACCGTCGAACATTCTTCCCTGGGAGCAAATGGACTACGGCCCGAATCTGGTGATGACGCTGGAAGTGGGCAACGATGGAAAAAACTTCGCCTACAAGGGGAACGCTGTCCGTCTCGATGCCGGACCGGGCGGCGTTTCACAGGGACGCTATTGGATGCTGTTCGATTACGACACGCTGCGCGTCTCGGCCGCCTGGAGCGGTGAAGGATTCTCAGATTGGAACGGCATCAATTTCAACGGCCGCCACAACATTCATCCACGCGTCAAGGGGGCGGTTCATCTCGCGAATCCCACCGGTCCGGGTTGGGGAAGCCCCGCCGACGGCAGCTTCGAGGACGTGCGATTCGTCGGTCGCGACGACCGCAAATACGGCCCGCTTCCGCGCAAGTGGGCGCACTACAAGGGCATGTACTATTACGGTCAGCAGACGATTGTCGAGTACACCGTTGGGAAAACCCGATTGCTCGAAATGCCCGGAGTTGTGACATCGACTCCGCAGCCGGTCTTCACGCGGACGCTCAACATCGGCCCACGCGATCGCGATCTGCTGCTGCAAGTCGCGCACCGCGATCACCCCGGCACGCAACTCGTCATGCGGGGAGACGTCGCGTTATTTGGTCCGCGAGCTGTAACGAAGCAACCGAAAGTTGAAGCGGTCGCCGATGCGTCACAATTCAATGGCGGCACACGATTGGAGATCGGCAGCACCAAGGGCATCAACTTGAAAACGGGTGATTTCACCGTCACCGCCCGCATCAAGACAAAAGCCAACGGCACCATTCTCGCCCAAACCGACGACACCCCGAAGTGGGTTCCCAACGGCTTGACCTGGTTCATTCGCGGCGGCCGCCTCGCGGTCGATATCGGCTGGGTCGGTGCTTTCCAGGGACAACGCGTGGTCGCCGACGGCAAGTGGCATCAGGTGGCGTTCAGTTACAAGCAGAAGACGGGCGAAATCCGCCTCTACATCGACGGCAAACCCGAGCAACGTACCGGCAAGCTGAAACGAAAAGCCCCCCTCAAAAAGCCGGTCGTGCGAATCGGATACACAGCGGCAAACTTTCCCAACCCAACATTTTTCAAAGGTGAGATTCCCGAAGTCCGATATTACAACGCCGTTCTTTCGGCTGGTGATATCGAGGCTGTTGCCAATTCGAAGCTGATTAAGACCGACGCGCTCGCCGCACACTGGGATCTTACGACTGGTAAGAACAACGTCGTCCTCGACAAGACCGGTCGCGAGCACGACGGCCAACTCGTTGTCGGCGAAACAGCCGGCGACTCGCCATCACAGGCGGAAACAGGTTGGACCGTCGCGGGTGCTGCAGGCAATACCGAGGGACTGAAATGGTTAGCGGACAACGGCGACCTGCGATTGAGAATTCCCGCCGGCCGCGATCCGTTGCGGTTGACCGTGTGGTTCGCATCGATTGAAAAGCCCGGCGAACTCGCGCCGCTCGTCGATGCCGTCGCGCTCGACAGGCCCGATCGCGACTTGACCGTCTTCACCGGTGGCGGACCGGCGCGGTGGCCGCAGGAATTGGAAAGCGAGGCAATTCTCGGTGCTGACGACGGACCGTTTGCCATCGATGTGCTAAAACGCCCCACCGACAATCCCTGGTTCTGCCGCATGCGGTTGACCGGCTTCGATTTCACGCCGGACGGTAACGAAGCGATTGTCTGCGCGTGGGACGGTAGCATCTGGCGCGTCAGCGGCCTCAAACAACTACCAGACAGCACACCTGCGGGAAGCAACGGTCGCCGAATCAAACTCAAATGGCGACGGATCGCGTCCGGTTTGTTTCAGCCGTTGGGTGTGAAGATTGTGCAGGGGGAGATTTACGTCACCTGCCGCGATCAGATCTGCATCCTGCACGACCTGAACGGCGACGGCGAAATCGATCATTTCGAAAACTTCAACAACGACCATCAGGTAACCGATCACTTCCACGAATTCGCGATGGGATTGCAGACCGATGCCGACGGGAATTTCTATTACGCAAAATCGGCCCGCCATGCGCTCAAGGCGCTGGTGCCGCATCACGGCACGTTACTGCGAGTGAGTCGCGACGGCTCACGGACGGACATTGTTGCCAACGGTTTTCGCGCGGCCAACGGTGTCTGTATCAACCCCGACGGCACGTTCATCGTGACCGATCAGGAAGGCCACTGGAATCCGAAGAACCGCATTAACTGGGTGAAGGAAGGTGGGTTCTACGGCAACATGTTTGGCTACCACGACGTCACCGATTCGTCGGACGATGCGATGGAGCAACCGTTGTGCTGGATCACCAACGCATTCGAT
Organism: Planctomycetaceae bacterium; assembly: GCA_018699955.1. Taxonomy (GTDB): domain Bacteria; phylum Planctomycetota; class Planctomycetia; order Planctomycetales; family Planctomycetaceae; genus JABISG01. The sequence continues at coordinate 18,446 of JABISG010000137.1, forward strand.
CGTTCGCCCGCCGAACTGTTGTGGGTCGATAGCCCGCGCTGGGGTGCGCTCGATGGCAAACTGCTGAATCTTTCTTACGGCTACGGCCAAGTGTACGTTGTGCCGCACGAAGAGATTGACGGGCAGAAGCAGGGCGGCATGTGCGCGCTGCCCATTCCGCGATTTCCCACCGGTGTGATGCGCGGCCGCTTTCATCCAGGCGACGGGCAACTGTATCTGTGCGGAATGTTCGCCTGGGCCGGCAGCCAGACACAGCCGGGCGGTCTGTATCGTCTGCGCTATACCGGCAAGCCGGCACATTTGCCGGTCGGTCTCAGCGCTCGAAAAAATGGAATGGCGGTCACCTTCACCGACAAACTCGACGCGGCATCGGCCCGCGACCCGAAGAATTATTCCGTGAAAATCTGGTCGCTCAAACGGACGGCCGGCTACGGATCGAAGCACTACAACGAGCGGTCGCTGAAAGTTACCGCCGCTAGTTTATCGGAAGACGGCAAACAGGTCTTCCTGCAAATTCCCGAGATCGCACCCACCTGGTGCATGGAGATCAACTACGAAGTGCAATCGGCCACCGGCAAACCAATTCGCGGGAAGATTCACAATACGATTCACAAGTTGAATCCGTAATCCCCGCTAACGCGGGGAGAGCGTGAATCCAATAACCACCGCCAACAGCAAAACGCTGACAACCAGGTAGGTCATTCGCGGCGTGATCGTCGGTGGCTTGTTGATGAATTGATGCAGCGATCCCAACGAGTGCAATACCGACAGCCCCAACGGGATGGTTACCGCTCCGAAAGCATACAGGACCCATTGTGGTGTGCCGTTACGGAGCATCTCACCGCAATCGCCAACTCCGTCAATAGCACCATACGCGATGTAGCCACCGTTGGCGATGAGGCAAAACCCGGCAAAAAACCGGGCGACATTTCGCAGCACGGTAAGCCGACGCGGGACAACTGCGAACAGAGCCAGCGGCAGAATCGCACCGACAATCGGCCCCAGCCAGACGACAATTCCAGGATGCGGATTTGGCGAAACATCGGTCCGTGAGATCGCCAGCGGATAAAGCACAACCCGCTCGACCGAACCGCCGGTGACCCAGGCACCGACGACATGGCCCAGTTCATGAACGGCTATCATCGCCAGCCAACAGACCGCCAGCAGCGACGCGGAGAATACGAACTGATGGAAGCGTTGCATGTAGAAGAGTCTCGATTACTCAGCCGTTCTTTGTCCGGTGAGGCGACAATAAATTATGGCCTGCATGACCATCATCCACGGCAAGACGAACAGACCGCCGAATGGAATGAAGGAAGCGCCCGAATAGATCAACCCCGCCACGAGCATCAACACAAACACGGCGCCCCAATTCCCCTCCATCAGGTCTTTGGCGCGTCGCAGTGGTTCCAGCCCCGGGCGATTCTCATCGACCACCACGAATGAATACGACCACAGCATCAGTATCAGCAGGATGCCTGGCACGTAGCACATAAGCAATCCAACCATCACCAGCAGGTTGAACACAATGTGGTTGGCCAACATCCGCAGGAAGTAGGGGCCGCCGGAAAATAAGTCGGAAATTTCAGGCCGTTCGCCGCGGACCGACTTGAGTAGAAAGATGTTGTAGCCGGCCGCCAGATAAGCCTGCACCGCTGCGGCAACCAGCAGCACGACTGGCACAACGACAATGAGGACAACAACTGCCAAGCCCGGATCGCCCCCGCCATTGGTGACAGCTGCAATCGCGACCAGCCCAAAAACGACGCCGATGCCAACAACGACAAGAGTAATAACGCCAACAATGAACATCGCTCCGATGTGCAGGCCCAGGTCGTCGGAAAAGAGTTTCCAACTGGCTGAGAAGACTTCGCCGAATTCGAGGGTCTGCGGCAACTGCTCCACTTCGGCCACGTCTTCACCGCAGTACCGGCAACGAATCGCTACAGCTTTGATCGTTTCGCCGCAAACGGGGCAAATCTTCGACCCGCGCGTCCGCCGCGAAACGGCCACCGGCGCATTTTCGGAGGCGCCGTGATCGTGTGCGCTGCCGGTGTCGTCTGTGCCGTTGATGTTGTCGGTGCCGTCTTCTTCCGGGGTGACATCTTCTGCAGCGACGTTTTCGTCTGATTCTTCGGCCGCCGGTTCTTCGGCCACAAATTCTTCGGCCGGTTCCTCAACGGGAACGGGGACCGCCACCGCCTCTCCGCAGCCGGGACACTTGGCCGTCCGGCCGGCTTTGTCTTCGGAAGTTCGCAGCAGCCGGCCGCAAACGTGGCAGTCGAATTCGATTGGCATCGATCGCTTCTCCGCTGCGGGATCGCGAGAAAAAACGTGTCACGTACAGAATGGCCGGATGCCTCCATCGTAATCGCTCGACCGGCGAAAAGCCCGTTTAGGCGGAATCGGATCGGAGATTTCTCTCCGAGTTCCGTAGGGCTTCATTTCAGCGAACGGGAACGAATAGCTTCCGGATCATCGAACCCAGGCTATTGCAGATTTTCCCGATAGAATTCGGCACCCGCTGCGAGCGCTTCGGGCAACTTGTCGGGGTTTTTGCCGCCGGCTTCTGCCAGATCGGGCCGACCGCCACCCCCACCGCCGACAAGTTTTGCCGCCACTTTGATGCAGTCGGATGCTTTGATGCCGCGTTTAACGAGGTCCTTGCTAACCGCTGCAGTCAATGCGACTTTGCCGTCAACGGCCGTTCCCAGCAGCAGGGCAACGGAATCCACTTTCCCTCGGAGTTGGTCGGCGAAATCGCGAAGCGTGTCGCGGCTGCCGGAGTCGGACAGATGTGTGATAATCCGTACGCCGCCCACTTCATCGGCTGCTTGAATCAATTCATCGACGATGCCCGAAACCGATTGGCTGGACTGTTTGGCCAGTTCGCGTTTTGCCGTTCGCAATTCATCCTGCAGCACGGCGATCCGTCGCGGGAGATCCTGTGGTTGCGGTGTCTTGAGCTGCACAACCAACTCTTTCAGCAGGTTTTCTGTTTCGCGAATGTTGGCGAGTGCGCGGGGGCCGGTGAGTGCGGTGATTCGCCGCACGCCTTTGGCGACCGGCTCTTCGCTGATGATCTTGCACAATCCCACCTGCCCGGAATTCGACAGGTGGATGCCGCCACACAATTCGGTGCTGAATTCGCCGATGCGGACGACGCGAACACGGTCGGGATATTTCTCGCCGAACAATGCCATTGCCCCTGCTTCGCGGGCAGCGGCCAGATCCATCAGTTGTGTCGAAACGGCGGCACCTTCGGCGATGCGGGCATTGATTTCGTCTTCCACCTGGCGAATTTCATCCTGCGACAGCGCTTGCCGGTGTGCGAAATCGAACCGGAGCGCATCCTGCTCGACCTTGGATCCACGTTGTGTTGCGTTCTCTCCCACGGTCTGATGCAGAGCATGGTGCAGCAGGTGCGTGGCCGAGTGAGCGCGACGGATTCCGGCTCGGCGTTCGTCATCGACAGAGGCTGTAACTTGGCATCCCACTTCCAACTTCCCGCTCTTCAAATGTCCGACGTGCAGCAGCAACTCGCCGTCGCGTTGCGTGTCGATGACTTCGAAATCGCAGTTGTCGCCGACGATGCGACCGGTATCGCCGACCTGCCCGCCCGCTTCGCCGTAAAACGGAGAGCTGTCGATGACAACGGCGACGGGGTGAGCTTTCCCCACTTCGGTCAATTCTGCGACGAGCCGTTTCTCGGCAATGATGCCGACGATCTTGGCGTCGGCCTGGGTGCTTTCATAACCGACAAACTCCGTCCCGCCAGAGGTTTTACGAATTGCATCCAACGGACCTTCAGCCATCACGGCATCGAGAAATGCCCCGCTGCCGCTGCCTTGTTTGTGTTGGTCCATCAGTGCATTGAAGCGATCCATATCGACCGACAGATTCTTGCGGGCGGCCATTGCCTGCGTCAGTTCGATCAGAAAACCTTCCGTCTGATGCAGATCGAAGGCATCGTCGCCGGAGACGACCGAGCCGCTGGAAGACCCGAGTTGTTCGACGATTCGATCAAACTTTTCCACGCCACGTTCAACGACGCTGAGGAATTGCGTCTCTTCATCGCGAATGACCTCGATGGCGGACTCTGCCGTTTTCGCCAGTTCGGGATAAGGATTTTGCATCAGCTCGTTGACCATCGGCACCAATTGATGCAGGAACGGATCCTGCTGACCGAGCAGATAACCTTCCAGCACGGCCCGCCGAAGCAGTTGGCGAACGACGTAGCTCTCCTTCTCGCTGCCTGGCTGCACTCCTTCGTGAATGCAAAAGGTGACGGCGCGCACGTGGTCGGCGATTCGCCGCAACGGCCGCCCCTGCGATGAGGCGAATTCGTACTTTTGACCGACCACCTCAGCAGCGGCGAGACAAAGCGGTTTTAGAGAATCGATTTCGAAGTTGCTTTCGACCCCCTGCAACACCGCGGCTGTTCGTTCCAGCCCCATGCCGGTGTCAATATTCTTTTTGGGCAGCGGGCGCAAGTTGTCGGGCGGATTGCCAACGCGATTGAATTGCGTGAAGACGAGATTCCAGATTTCGACTTCTTCGTGTCCGCCGGGCGGGTGATAGAAGATTTCGCTGCAGGGGCCGCAGACGCCGTCCGGGCCGTGTGTCGGTGCGCCAGCCGGCCAGAAGTTTTCCATTTCGTCGTCGCGGCGGAGGCGGTCGGTTGGCAGTTTGATTTCATCCCGCCAGATTGCGTAGGCCTCTTCGTCTTCGTGGTAAACCGTTGCCGAGAGACGCGACGGATCGAGGCCGAGCCGTTTGTTGTCGGTCAGGAATTCCCAGGCCCAGTGAATTGCTTCGCGTTTGAAATAATCGCCGAACGAAAAATTCCCCAACATTTCGAAGAACGTATGGTGATAGGCGGTGGCACCGACGTTCTGGATATCGCCGGTTCGCAGGCATTTTTGGCAGGTGGTGGCGCGGGTGAAATCGAGCTTGCCGACGCCGAGAAACTGTTCCTTGAACTGATTCATACCGGCCGGAGTAAACAGCACGGTCGGATCGTCCTTGGGGACGACCAGATCGCTGGGCCGACGGAGCGCCCCTTTTGACTCGAAGAATTCGAGGTAACATTCGCGGAGTTCATCAGTTTTCATGGAACGGTTGCCAGGAGTGAAAAGTAAAAAGTAGAACGGTTGCCAGCGGTGAGTGGTTAAAGGGATGACTCGAATGGAAGGGGGAAGGTTCAGAGGGACGAATGCACAAAGTGGCAGAAGGAAGAAACAAAGCGGCTCAAGGGTAATGACACAGAGTGAGGAGTTTTCAGCGTGTCATCAACGGTAAGACCTTGAGATTGGCGAGATTGGCCACAAAAAACACAAAAATCTGCGAAAACATAGGCTCATCCGGGCCAAGATCAGAGATGGGCCACTGCGGACATGGGGAGGCATCTGACACAGCCGATTGTTGTCGCCGCATGGCGGTATTCGTCATTGTGGCGGCAGAACGACGCGGCGACCATCCGCCAGATTCAGGGTGACCGAACCGGATAACTTTGATACCAACTTTTCAAACTCGGCCGGCGTTGTCACGGGAACTTTGTTCAAGTGCGTGATGTAGTCGCCCGCCTTGATGCCCACGTTTTGACCGGCTGCGACGCTATCGCCAGCAACCGTTGTCACAAGAACGGCTCGGTGGTAACGGTCGAGTTGATACGGCAGGTGCTTCGATCGGGCCGTGGGGTAATCGACCGACAAACCCCGCCAAGGTGGCAGCCGCGTGCGCGTGTTGATAATTCCCTCATCGTCCATCACCGGCCATTTCCCCAGCTTGACCAAAAGCGTTCGTTCCTTGCGTTCTCGTTCCCGCCAGATGCGAAGCGTGGCCGTCGCGCCGGGACCAAGCAAAGCGACCTCGCGCATCAGGTCGTACTGATTGTACACCGGCACGCCGTTTACGCTGAGAACAATGTCTTTGGCGAAGAGTCCGGCAACGGCAGCCGGCGAGTTGGTTACCACTTTCACAATACGAGCCGCCGTTGGTTGTTCAAACTTTGCAGAGATGCTCCGCATCTTTTCTTCGGTGGCGGTCGTCGGGCCGACTCCCAGGAATCCGTATTCGACCTCGTAACCATCAATCAGCGAACCGATGATCCGTCGCGTCGGCTTGTCGAAGGGGATCGCAAAGCCGGCCGATTTCTCGTAACCATCGAGCGCCGCCAGCGACGTGGTGATGCCGATGAGTTCGCCGTCGAGGTTCAATAGTGCGCCGCCGCTTGCGCCGAGATTCAGCCGCGCATCGATCTGTAAAAGAGTGCCGAAATGATGGATCGTTTCCTGCCGGAGTGCTTCTTCCGGATTAGCGACCGGCAATGAACGGCGATCGAGGCGACGGGCGATATTGCTGATGATTCCCCATCCGGCGCTGGCCGATCCGTCGCGCGACTGCGCGTACGGATTGCTAAGCGTGACGACCAGGTTTCCCTTCTTGAACGAATCGCCCGTCTGCAGTTTGAACGGTTTGAGGCTCGACCACTTGATTTCTGTGCGGCCTAATTCCAATCGAAGAACGGCAAGATCGCTGCGTGGATCGGCGGCAATAATCGATGCGCGAACACGGCGGCGGTCGTGAAATCGCACGAGGATGTCTGAGACGCCCGCATCAGTCGGCGCGTCGGCCACCGGTCCGCCTCTCACCAGATGGTAATTCGTCAACACGACCGGTTTGCGTCCCGGCCGGCCGTCGGAGATGAGAACCCCCGAACCAAACTCGTTGGGAACGAAATTCTCCGGCGGCAGTCCGCTCGGCTCGCGTCGCCCGTCGGTCGATTTGAATCGGGCGATGCCGACGACTGATTTTTCTCCGTCCTCAATTGTCTTCGTAAACGCTCGCTGAAGATTGCGCGCAGCGGTCAGCGCGTCATTTTCCTGAGCATTAACGGTTGCGATACTCGAAAACAGCAGAATGCATGCGGCGTAGTATGCGACCGATGCAAATCTAGTTCGTTCGCGCAGCATGAGACAAGTCACCTTTCGAACGCTCTTTGTTGGATGGAACAACAGAATCCATCGTATCGCTCGCTCCATGCGCACCCAAGCCCAAAACGGTCCGAGGGCAAGTGGCGCACCTGACGCGCTCGGTAGCGGCTTAGCCCTCGTCGATTCCGTTCTGAATTCTAACGGCTGCTTCGACCGCCAGTTCGTCGCAGCGTTCGTTCTCCTCGTGTCCGCTGTGACCCTTGACGACCGTAAAACGGACCGCGTGCCTTTGCAGCAGCGAGTCAAGTTTTCGCCAATACTCTTCGTTCTTGACCGGTTTGAATTTCTTGCCTTCGCGGCGACGCCAACCGTTTGCCTTCCAACCCGGCATCCACTGTGTGCAGCCTTTGGCGACGTACTCGCTGTCGGTCACCACTTCAATTTGCGAGCGGCTGGTCAATGCCTCCAGGCCGCTGATGACGGCCTGCAGTTCCATCTGGTTGTTGGTCGTTTCGGCGAGGCCGCCGGAAAGTTCCTTTTCCGTGCCGGTGGCCGGATGCTTCAAAATGCACGCCCACCCGCCCGGCCCGGGATTGCCGCGGCAGGCACCGTCGGTCACCAGCCGAACGCGCGGCAGGCTTGCCGGTTCCTCGCCGTGTGAGTCGTCTGGCATGCAGAAGTCCGTTCTTTCTTGCCGTTGTGTGCAGGCGCAGCGACCCCGTCGTCAAAGACGTAAGGAGCGGCGGGATTCGCACAGAAAGGACGCACCGGGATCGGCGACATCCACAATTCGTCAGCGCTCGCGATAAACGATGCGGCCGCGATTCAGGTCGTACGGCGACACTTCGACGACAACCTGGTCTCCGGGGACAATGCGAATGAAGTGCTTTCGCATTTTTCCGGCGACATGTGCCAGCACCAAGTGTCCGTTGTCCAACTCGACACGAAACTGGGTGTTTGCCAGTGCCTCGACGACTTTCCCTTCGACTTGAATGGCCTCTTCTTTGGCCATACTCTAACAGCCTCCGCTGGAATCAATTCGACAAACGCGAAATCGGCGTTCCGGTCATGCCACGACGGCACCACCACCGCAGGATTATATCAGCCTCGACGTAACGGAACCAAGGCTACGGGCATTCCCTGGTGAAAAGGTTTCGCAATCCGAAATCGTACTTGTGGGATGTGGCCAATCAGTCTGGCCCCGGAATTCATCAAATCGAGAATCCCCATGACTGAGAAGAACCCGAAAACCCTACAGTTTGTTTCCGACAACGAAGCCGACACGATTCGTTTAGGAGAGGCGCTTGCCGCGGCATTTCAGCCGGGCTGTGTGGTGGCGTTGCTGGGTAATCTGGGGGCCGGCAAGACACGCTTGGTGCAGGCGATCGCGAATGCGCTCGGAATTGACCGCGAGGACGTGACCAGTCCAACGTTCGTGTTGATTCAGGAATACGATGGGAATCTGCCCATCTTTCACTTCGATGCATATCGGCTGCGCGATTCGGATCAGTTTCTGGAACTGGGGGCCGACGAGTTGATGGCTTCGCAGGGAATTTGCCTGATCGAATGGGCAGAACGTGTCGGCGATGTTTTGCCCGACGACCTGCTGCGGATTGAGATCGAGATCGAAGGTCCCACGCGACGGCTGTTTCGCCTGTCGGGATCGGGACCCAAATCAAACGAGGTCGTACAGCAACTTGCCGAGTTCCATCTCGATTGACAGGTTGGCTACGCAGCAATTGAAGTCTGACAGGGTGCTGCTCGTCGCGACCGCGTTGATACACTCAGTGCGACGCGGCGTGTGATTCTGCTTCGTCTTCCTCGAATTGGCAGCAGCCCGCGCAAAAGCCCGACAATTGCACCGAGCCACACAGGAACATGATGCAATACAAGGCGGTGACGTACATCGTTTTGCCAATGTAGTTGCTGACCTCCAGGCCAAGCAGGTTGTGCTGTCCGCCAGCGGGTGGGGCAATGTTGGCCCACACCAGCACCGCGCCCAGGCCGATGAGCAATAACGCAACACACCCGCCGTTCAGCAGCATCTCGCGAAATTTGACCCAGTTGACGGCAAACGTCCAGAACACAATCCACGCCAGCAATCCCAGCAGCACACCATCGCCGAGCAGTTGGAACAGTTCAAGTACGACATTCCACCCGGCGAATAGAAAATTGATCAGGCTGTCGAAGAAGGCTTGCATCAACTCATCCTCAAACGCATCGGTTGGCATCAACCGCAGCAGAGACTCGCGATTTGTAACGGCCGATGAATGCAGCGGCCAGATTTTGTACTATGTTCTTATACACAATTCTGGCTGTTGTTCCAGCCACTGAAGTTGTTCGGCCGTCGATATGCCTGCGGAAAGGTGCTGTTGGGCGTTTCTGCTGACACTCAACGGCCGTGGAGTGAAACTTCGTATTCTGGACGAAGCCATCCGGAATTGGTATAAATGAGTGCGTGGCTCCCTCCTGAGTCTCCGCCCGTTTTGCCTTCGCGGAAACTCGAAAACCAGCGCAGCTTTTCTTTCTGCTTCGTCCTGTCGCATGTTAGTCGTGTGAGTGCATTTCAGGTGATCTCATGAAAATATCCCGTTGCTGGAAATCGATGTTCTCACTCTGCTGCGTGATTTTGTTCAGTGGGAACCTGTTCGCGCAATCGAAACCGCTGCAGTTCGACCGGGACATTCGCCCGATTCTCTCAGACAATTGCTTTCAATGTCACGGCCCGGATGACAAGAAGCGGGAAGGAGATCTCCGTCTCGATTTGAAGCAGCAGGCCCTTGGCGATCGCGATGGAACGTTCGCCTTCAAACCGAGCGATCTCGATCAGAGTGAAGCGTGGCAGCGAATGACCACCGACGATCCCGACTTGAAGATGCCGCCGGCCGACTCGAACAAGAAACTCTCGTCGAAACAACTCGCGTTAATCAAGCAGTGGATCGAACAGGGGGCCGAGTGGGTCGATCACTGGTCGTTCGTTGCGCCGGCTCGCTCGAAGATTCCAAAAGTCTCGAACGCGAAGTGGCCGCGCAATTCGATCGATCATTTTATCCTCGAACGTTTGGATGCCGAGGGACTCAAGCCGTCCTCTGAAGCCGCGCGGCATACATTGATCCGCCGTTTGAGCTTCGACCTGACGGGACTGCCACCGACTCCGAAAGAAGTCGATGCGTTTCTCAAGGACACTTCGCCGAATGCCTATGAGAAACTGGTTGACCGCCTGCTCAAGTCACGTCACTACGGCGAACGCATGGCATTGATGTGGCTCGATTTGGCACGCTACGGCGACACCAGCGTGTTCCACGCCGACGGACCTCGCGACATGTGGGCCTGGCGGGATCACGTCGTCAATCGGTACAACGAAAACCAACCGTTCAATCAGTTTTCCATCGAACAACTGGCGGGCGACTTGATCCCGAAGGCGACGCTGAAACAGCGGCTGGCATCCGGCTTCAACCGCAACAACGGCACCACCGATGAAGGGGGCGCGATTGCCGAAGAGTATCGTGTCGAATATGCCGTCGATCGCGTGAAGACGACGTCAACCACCTGGCTCGGATTGAGCATGGAGTGCGGCCAGTGTCACGAACACAAGTTCGACCCGATCTCGCAGGAAGAGTATTACCGATTTTATTCCTACTTTAACGTCAGTGCCGATGCCGGCATGCAAACTCGCGGAGGAAACGCGACGCCGAAGCTGGACATTCCCGATCCGGAAAAGGAAAAACAGCTACCCGGTTTGCGGAAGAAACTGGCAGTGCAGGAAAAGAGCGTTTCCGGTCACCGCGCGTCGGTCGAACCGGCCTTCCAGCAGTGGGTGAAGGATCAAGCCGCCGCAGCAGTTGCCGGCTCGTTGGACAAACTGCCCGGCGATCCCCTGTTGCATTTCACTCTCGATGAAGGCAAGGGCAACACCGTCAAGGATCAAGTCGATGCCAAACGGGTCGGCAAGATCAAAGGGAAGCCGCAGTGGGTGCCGGCGCGGTTCGGTCAGGGATTGAAAATGGACGGGAGCAATTTCGTCGAGTTGGCAGGCGTGGCTGATTTCGAGCGGACCGACAAATTCTCCTACGGCGGCTGGGTCTCCGCCGGTCCGAAACCGTCCGGTGCAATCGTCGCCCGCATGGACGATGCCAACGGTTTTCGCGGGTACGACCTGCTGTTAAGCGGTGGACACGTCGAAGTGCATATCGTTCACAAGTGGCCGGAGAACGCGGTCAAGGTCCGTACGAAGAAGCCGATCGAATCCGACGGCTGGCATCACATCTGCGCGACATATGACGGATCGTCGAAGGCGGCGGGAATTGCGATTTATGTCGATGGACAATCGCAGGAGTGGGACATTCAACAAAACGGTTTGACGGAGACGATTCGCACGAAGAAGCCGTTTCACATCGGCAGCCGGAATCCCGGTGGTCGGCTGAAGGGAACCGTAGACGACGTCCGAGTTTTCAAACGCCAGTTGACCGCGATTGAAGTCCAGGCGCTGGCGATGTCGAATCCGATCACCCCAATTCTGGCGGTCGCTGCCGACAAACGCACCAAGGAACAAGTGCAAACGCTTCGCGATTATTATCTGAATAACGACGATCCCAGGTACGGCGAACTCGTCAAGCAGCGGGACAAACTCAAAGCGGAAGAGGTGGAATTGCTCAAGCCGCTGACAAGCGTGATGGTGATGCAGAACCCGGGCAAGCTGCGCGACACGTTCATCCTCAACCGCGGTGCCTACGACTCGCCGACCGACAAGAAAGTGGAACCGGGCACGCCGGCCATCCTGCCCCCGATGCCGAAAGACGCGCCGCAAAACCGACTCGGTATGGCGCAATGGTTGTTCCAGGCCGATCACCCGCTGACGTCTCGCGTCGCAGTCAATCGCTATTGGCAATTGCTGTTCGGTCAGGGGTTGGTCACCACGCCGGAAGACTTCGGTTCACAGGGCGAGTTCCCCAGTCATCGGGAATTGCTCGATTGGTTGGCGGTCGATTTTCGCGAAAGTGGTTGGGACGTTAAACGCATGCTCAAGCAAATGGTGATGTCGGCGACGTACCGGCAGACATCGAACATTCGTCCCGAACTGCTCAATCAGGATTCGGACAACCGGTTGCTGGCCCGTGGCCCGCGATTCCGGTTACAGGGAGAATTCATCCGCGATAATGCCTTGGCTGTCAGTGGTTTGTTGGTCACGAAGATGGGCGGACCGGGTGTCAAGCCGTATCAACCGCCGGGATTGTGGAGAGAGGTTGGACTGGGTGGCAATCCCAGATTCTCGCAAGATCACGCCGACAAATTGTATCGCCGCAGCATTTACACATACTGGAAGCGGTCGGCCCCACCGCCGAGCATGCAGATTTTCGACGCGCCGACGCGCGAGAAATGCGCGGCCCGCCGTCCCCGCACGAACACGCCGCTGCAGGCGTTGGTCACACTGAACGACGTCCAGTTCGTCGAAGCCGCGCGTAACCTGGCCCAGCGGATGATGAAGGATGGTGGAACCGGCCCGGAAGACCGTTCGACATTCGCCTACCTGTTAGCCGTGTCGCGCAAGCCGCGTGAATCGGAACGGATCGTCATGCTTAATGTCTACAATTCCAGCCTCGAACATTTTCGGAAAGATGAGAAGGCCGCCAAAGATCTCCTTGGAATCGGCGAGTCGAAACGCGACGAATCGCTCGATGCAGCAGAACACGCCGCCTGGACCGTCGTTGCCGGATTGGTGTTGAATCTCGATGAAACCCTGACGCGGGAATGAAGCGAACGTCGAACGTTGAGAGTTTTCGCACAGCGCAAGCCAACATCGAAAAGTAGTCAAAGAAGGAAATCACAATGACCCACGCCCAATTCGATGTTCAAAGTTCAATGTTGGATGTTCAACGTTCACTCACCCGGCGGCAGTTGTTGTCGGGAACGCGCAGCTGTTTGGGGGCGGCGGCGTTGGCCACGTTGATGGGAAACACGGGCATCGCCAAGGATGCGCCGAAACAGAATTCGATCGGCGGGTTGCCCGAGTTGCCGCACTTCCCCGGGAAGGCGAAACGGGTGATCTACCTGTTCATGGCGGGCGGTCCCAGCCACATCGACCTGTTCGACTATAAGCCGGTGCTGAGAAAGCTGCACGGTACCCAGCTTCCCGAATCGGTCCGCAAAGGACAGCGGCTGACCGGAATGACCAGCGGGCAGAAATCGTTTCCGTGCGTCGCGCCGATGTTCAAGTTCAAACGGTATGGCGAGCGCGGGACCTGGGTGAACAGCGAACTGCTGCCGCACACCGCTTCCATCGTCGATGATATCGCCATCATCCGCACGATGAACACCGAAGCGATCAATCACGATCCGGCAATCACTTACATCAACACCGGAACGCAACAGTTGGGGCGGCCCAGTTTTGGTTCGTGGCTCAGCTACGGTCTCGGCAGCCCCAACAAGAATCTGCCCTCGTATGTCACCATGATTTCGGTCGGTGCATCGCCGGGACAAGCGCTTTATTCACGCTTGTGGGGCAGTGGATTTCTGCCCTCGAAACATCAGGGCGTGCAGTTTCGCAGTGGAAGCGATCCCGTCTTGTTCCTGTCGAATCCCGCCGGTGTGAGCGGCGAACTTCGCCGCAAGATGCTCGACGGTCTGAAGAAAATCAACGCCGAAAATTTTGAGATAACCGGCGATCCGGAGGTCGAAGCGCGGATTGCACAATACGAAATGGCCTACCGCATGCAGACGTCGGTTCCCGACTTGATGAGTCTCAAGGACGAACCGAAATCGACGTTTGATTTATACGGACCCGACTCACAAAAACCGGGGACATTCGCGGCCAATTGTGTGCTGGCCCGCCGCATGGCCGAACGCGGTGTGCCGTTCGTCCAGTTGTTTCACCGTGGCTGGGACCAGCACGGCAGTCTGCCCAAGTCGATCCGCACGAACTGCAAGGGAACCGATCAACCGGCTGCCGCCTTGGTAAAAGACCTCAAACAACGCGGCATGTTGGACGACACGATCGTCATTTGCGGCGGTGAATTCGGGCGGACGATTTACAGTCAGGGAACACTTACGAAAGACAATCACGGCCGCGATCATCATGGCCGCTGTTTTTCGACGTGGGTTGCCGGCGGTGGTTTCAAACCGGGAATCGACTACGGTCAGACCGACGATCACTGCTACAACATCGTCGCCGACCCGGTCCACATCAGCGACCTGAACGCCACCGTGCTGCACTGCTTGGGTATCGACCACAAACGATTCACGGTCAAATATCAGGGCCTCGACTGGCGACTCAGCGGCGTCGATGGACACGACGTCGTCCCCGGCCTGTTGGCCTGACGGCGCAAAGTGAAATTATCGAAACGATGATTTCCACTGTTGCATGCCGACGGCGGTCGCGTTGTGATGTTTACACGACCAGCGCATCGGTGTCGGCGTGCAGAAACCATTTGTCTAACACCACGCTGCGATTGAACCACTCGGTCTTCAGCAGACGACCGGCAAGTGCCTGCAGCCAGCCAGCTGGCAACCAACCCGCGGCGCCCGATGTTCGCGGCGTGCCGAATCGGGCCGTGATTTGGTCGCGGTACGGCAGCAGCGAGTCGCGACGGTAATTGCCGTTTGCGTTTGCGATGACGGCGGCCGCCATCAAGCCCGATTCGACCGCAGGACGAATTCCCTCGCCGCTTTGCGGGTAGGCAAGTCCGGCGGCATCGCCAATCAGCAGCACGCCATCGTCCAGCAATTCGGGCGGCCGGCCTTCGTACAATTGGTAGGCGTGTCCGTGCATTCGGGCGGGAATTTCAACATCGAGTTTGCCGCTGCTGCGGAGAAATTCACAGAACTCCGCCACGTGCCGCGATAACTGTTCGGGCCGCACGCGACCGAGTCCGATGTTGAGGAAGTTCCCTTTACGAAAGCACCAGCCGTACCCTTTCAGATCGGCGCAGAAAAACAACTGGGGAACTTTCGGATCGACGTGTACTTTGTCCAACTGATTCGCGGGGACTTCAAACTCGATTTCCTGCGCACCGACGGTCCACGCCTGCCGATTTTTTCGTCCGCTAAGCGACCGAGCGATGGGGCAGAAATGTCCGCCCGCTCCAACGAGAAGTTTCGTTTCGATTTGGTCGTTGATCAGCCAACCGTCACTTGAGCGCTCGATTGTCTTGACTGCTTCGCCGAGCCGCGTTCGCGCGCCGCAGCATTCGAGCAGGTAATGATCGAACTCGCAACGGCGGATACCGTAGCTGATCACTCTTTCGTAGGAAGTCTCGACTTCTTTGCCGCCAATCGTTCCCGTACGGAAACCGGTAATCGGTTGGCAGACACGCCCGTTGGCATATTCGGTCGGATCAAGGGCGAGTTCTTCGAGTACCGGGGGCGTTACCCAGCCGGCGCACGTTTTGTCGCGGGGAAAAACCTGCTTGTCGATGACCAGAACATCGACACCGGCCTGCCGCAGTTTCCCCGCACAAGTGGAACCGGCCGGTCCTCCGCCGACAATTAAGACGTCACAACGATCCATTGCAGGCTTCCGGTTATCGTGAGCCTTTTTACCACGTCACTCCGCGCCAAACAGGTCAGCGGGTGATGTCTCATTCCTGCTGTACTGGTAGTCGCGGGTTCGCGGCACGGTGTTGTTGCTGCCGTGGGAGAACAACACCTGAAAGAGCTGCAACCGGCCGGACTCGAACGCCGCCACCGAACCGGCCAGATAGAGCCGCCAAGCTCGAACAAATTCGTCGTCGAACATGTTCCGCACCTCTTCGACGGAATTCTCGAATCGGTGGTACCAATGCCGTATTGTCTGCGCGTAATGCAGGCGAATGTTTTCGACGTCGAGTATGGAGAAGTCGGCGACCTCAAAAATGTCCATCATCTCGCGCAACGCAGGCGGATAGGCGCCGGGAAAAATACGGCGTTCCATCCATGCGTCGAAAGGCCGTGGCCAGTTTGTGCCGATCGAGTGAATCAATCCCAGGCCGTTCGGCTTCAGCACACGGTCGATGACACGCCCCAACAGGCTGTAGTTCTTCAGGCCGACGTGTTCCAGCATGCCGACCGATACGAATTTGTCGCAGCGGCCGCTGATGTTTCTCCAATCGTCTTCGATGAACTCGACTCGGTCACCGATGCCGATCTCTTCGGCCTGCTCGCGAGAATATTTGATTTGCTCACTTGAAATGTTAAAAGCGCGCACCTTGACGTCGTAGTGTTTTGCCATATGCAAAGCCAACGCGCCCCACCCACAACCGGCTTCAATCACTTCTTCGCCCGGCTCCAGGCGCAACTTGCGGCAGATGTGGTCCATCTTCGCCGCCTGTGCTTCTTCCAACCCCGTGTTGGGCGTGGGGAAATAGGCGCAGGTGTAGAGCATCTGTTCGTCGAGCCACAGCCGGTAGAAATCGTTGCCCAGATTGTAGTGGGTGTGAATGTTGTCTCTGGATTGCTTGAGGCTGGAACCCCGGGGCTTATGCCACCAATCGAGTAGCCGCTGATGCCAGCCTCGTCCTTGCAATCCCGGTTCCCCGTCCGAGTCAATCGACGTCAGGAAGCCGATAAGATCTCCCTCAACCTGCAAGCGGCCCTCGGTAAACGCTTCGCCGATTTGATACTGCGGGTCGAGCAACAGCCGCCAGAGGGTTCTGCGATCTTGAATGAGAACGCAGGCGATTGGACTGTCGCAGGTTGGGATCGACTCGCCGTTCCAAAATCGGATGGTGACCGGCGGGTTGCCAACCAGTTCCAGCAGCCGTTGCATTGTCCGTTGTTCCCAACGGAAAACGCGGCCTGTTGCGGAAGGGGGAGCGGACGACTCCCGTCGGCTGGCCGTTTGGGGAGTCGGTTGACACGACGCACCGTTTCGTTGCGTCGTGTCAACCGCGTCTGTCTGTTTCAGAGTTGACGGCTCCATAATGCACTCCGGAAAACCGCAGGCAGCCCATCCAGCAAATGCACATCCATTCTAAACGTTTAAGAACGCCAATCAAGAACCGTTTTTCGCCCGCACCGGTCGCGAAGTCGATGGGCAATCGCGTTGCCGCATCTCTTCGCCAACCGGTACAACTTAATAAGTCACTGCTTCGCTACGTTCGGCAGGCTAACTCAGACCGTAAAACTTCACGGCGTTGTCGTAAAACAGCTTCTGGCGGAACTTCGCTGAGCGGTCGGCGACGATTGTTTTCAAGGCATCGACCCATTGGGAATAGGTTGCTTTCAGCGTGCAGACCGGCCAGTCGCCGCCGAAGTAACACCGATCCTCGCCGAACGTCTCCAGGCAGAAGTTGATGTTGGGAGCCAGATCGGCCGGCTTCCAGCTTCCCTTCTCAGCGGTCACCACAATGCCGGAGATTTTGCAGACCGTATTCTCCAATGCGGCCGCCGCCTTCATTCCCGCTTTCCACTTGTTACGGAGTTTCTTGTCGGTCGAGGTGACACTCATGTTGCCGCAGTGATCGACGACGAATCGGGTTCCTGGACACTTTTCGGCGAGCCGTGCTCCGTCGAGGATTTCGTCGGGCCGCATGCACAAGTCGAAACTCAATCCGAGTTTGCCCAGCAACTGGGAATTCTCAACGAATCGCGGTTCCAGGCAGAGTTTTTCCGGCCGGTCGGGATCGTGCAAGACGGTTCGCACGCCGCGGATGTATTTGTTCTTCGCGTACTTGGTGATGTAGTCCTTGAACGATTCGGATTGCGGATAACCACCAATGACCGCAGCCTCCATCGGGTTGTCGTCACGCCCGCAGAGGTCGATGACGTACTCTGCCTCTTTGACTTGATGTGACGGATCGACGTTGACCTCCATGTACACGGTCTTGGCGACGTTCAAGCCCTTGGTTGCTTTCAGATAGTCGGACATGACGAAACTGCGATTGATTGCCTGCACGGCATCGCCCTTGAGCCAGGGCAGTTTGAGCAGTTTGACATCCCACAAATGCTGGTGCGTATCGACGATGGGGATCGAGTCCTCTTTCACCGCTTTGCCTTTCTTCTCGGCTGCCCGTGCAGTGGCGAATTGGGGAGGGACGAGCGAAGAGGCAATGCCGACACCGGCCAACGCCGCAGATTGGGTTAGAAACTCCCGGCGGCTCGAAACGCGACTCATGCTGCTATCTCCCGGTTGATTTGTCGTAAATGATGTCACACGTGGTGTCCATTTATCGTAAACCAAACCGGCGGCTAAGGAAACAGGGGCGGACGGAGGGCTCAGCGTTTTTGACGCAAAGGCGCGAAGCGACACGGGTTCGCAAAGAAAGTCGAGATGCAAGAAAAGGCGGGAAGAAACGACTGGCAGAACTTCACAACACGACTGTACCTCCCGGATCGCCTTGGTCGGGTTGCAGCCGGAGTGGCCGCGTTTCTCGAATCCAGCTACGATGTGAGCGATGCCGGCCCGAATTGAAGAGTCAGCGCGGTCGGCCGCGTTTTGTTCGTCCAAGGTGGGGGGTGCGGACTTGGCCGTTGTCGATGACGCCGAGTTAATCGAGCTCTATAACGAGAGTCACAGCGAACTGTTCCCGGCACTGCGGCGGGAGGGCGCGCTGACGCCCTTGGTGGTGCTGCTTGCGGTGTTGCCGCCGCTGTTTGCCTTGGTTAACGACGGGATCGATTCGACTGACGCGCGGTGGGGGCTGGAGAGCCTGGAACTGGTGTCCGCCCCGAACGTCGATACTGTGGTCTCACGTGGAGGCTCGCTCGATGCTCACCAGGCATGGCAGCAGCCATTGGCCGCCGTGTTGACCACTTTGTCGTTACAGATTCCCGGTCTTTCGATGCCGTTTGCGTTGGCGTTCGTTCCATTCATCTGCACGATCACTGTTGTATTGATTTGGCATTCGTTGTGTCGTGATCTGGCCGGTCCACGATTTGCAATTTGGTCGACGGCGCTCATTGCCTGTCATGGCCCGTTTCTCCTGCAGATTCAATCTGCAACGTCCACGTTGTTGATTCTGCTGTTGGCTCTTTGCGCGTTATGGGGATTCATTTCGCATGTGCGCTATGTCGATGCTGTCTTGTCCGTCCAGACATTGATTGGTGGCGTGTCCCTTGGACTCTGCCTGCTGGTTAGCGGATTGGCCGCGATTACAGTTGTGGCGGTTGCTGTGCTGCTTGCGATTGCCCTGCGGATGGACAGCGGAAAGGCCGACGACAACGGTAACGGCGAGACGCGCGTGCATTTGCGCGGACGCTGGACCGCACTCAAGTCGGTCGGCGTGATGGCGTTGACCGCGTTTGCCTTTGGCGGATGGTGGGTGATGATGATTGCCGCAAAGCACGGGCCGGATTTCTGGGTGCACTGGCTCGGATTCGATCAGATTGCCGCAGCACGCGAGGCGGACAGTAACAGTGGCGGCGCTGCTGGATCGGCGGTGATGGCTTTCTTCCGTCTGATTGATCTCTTGGGCGTGTTGCTTGTTCCCGCGCTGTATGGAGTGTGGTGCGTTGTACGCGGACTGGTGTCGCAGCGTGAGAACTTGCGACGGTTTCCGCTGCAGTTTCTCGCTGCATGGCTCATCTGTGGCTTTGCCATTTGGGGTGTTCGGCTTCGCGGGCCGTCGGATTACGGTGACGCGTGGGATCTCTTCATCATGCTGCCGCTTGTGGGTTGTGCAGCGTTGACGATTGAGCAAATCGTTCTGCGTAGCATGCGGCCGGTCATTGCGGTGTGGCTGGTCTGCCTGGCGGTCGCTGTTCCGCTTTGTGCCGATGTGATTCGTTCGACGTCGTCGAGCGGTGTTCTTCACGGTTTGTGGGGGGGGACATTCTTCCTGGTGGGTTATTTGTCGGCGTTCGCAATATTGACGGCGTGGCTGCTAATGAACGCACGCCGACACGATCACCGTCAGCAACTCTGCCTCATTGGCTTGCTGGTCATGCTCGGCGTCGCGAACGCAGTCCACGGATTGCAGGGTGTGTGGCTGGCAGAAAACGATCGGCGATCGACGAATTCGCTGGTAGAATTTCATGCCAGTCTGCTTGATCTGGAAAACACCGACGCACAGATCTTGATTACCGATGAGGCCGCCCCGCCAGACGTCGAATTCGCGATCCGTTCGGCTCGACGGGGCCTTTCCCTCGAAACGATGCACGACTGGAACGACGGTATTACCCGGGCGGCGAAGATTGTGAGCAAAACGAATCGCGCGGTTTTGATAATCGACTGGCGTTCCCTCAATGCTCGCCCGAGCACGTCGCACGAATACAATATCAATATCAAGCCTCATTTTCCCCCAACGCTATTTCGCGGTCGCCGACTGGCGGTGTTTCTGCTCACCCCGTAAATTCTGCTAAGATCATTTGCCTTCACAATTGCGGTGATCTCCGAGAAATGAACAGGGGCACAACGGCGGGATGGATGGCTTTTTGAGGTTGCGGGTTTCTGTTAGTCGGGGAAGAACAATGCGTCGTTCTTGTTGTCGATCATTCGTGATCCTGTCTATTGCGGGGCTGGCGTTCGCTCAGTGGCATGTGCCGGCGACCGCCGATCCGGGCCGTCGTGTTGGACTTTGGTTACAGGACGTTTCCAGGGATTACTCAGAGCAGGGTTGGGCTCAGAAGTCCAAGCGCTACCCGCAAGGATACATGCGGCCTGCGGACGACAAGGGCTGGCAGACACGAATGCTGGCTCTGCGTGCGGTTGTGATCGAGGGGAAGTTGTCAATTCCTTCGCTGCTTGAGGCAATGGAATCGAGTGATATTTCTCAGCGGGTATTTGCCGCGCAGGCTTTGGGGTATCTCGGAGCTGACCTGCCCTCTGGTCCGTTGCTGCATGCCGCGCGAGAAGACAAGTTAACGGCGGTTCGGCTGTATGCCGTCGATGCTCTCGGAATGCGAGGCAACGCCGCAAACGCGATCGACTGGATGTCCCTCCGCAAGCAGGAACCCAATGGCGACGTGCGCAAGCACATCGGTTATGCCGTCGAACGTAAGAATGCGGGGATTCACCAGGAAGTCGTTCAGACTCTGAAAAACTGGAATCCGCAATCCATGAACACCGCCGTCGTGAGTCAACCGGCTCCGGACTTCGAGTTGACGTCGGCGACCGGGCAGAAAATTCGGCTCAGCAGCTATCGAGGAAAGAAGTCGGTCGTTCTCGTCTTTGTTTACGGCGACACCTGACCGGTCTGCCACCGGCAACTCGCGCAGTTGCGCGAGAAACTTGAAACGATTCAGGGGGCGAACACGGAATTGCTGGCGGTCGATCCTCACGAAACATGGGCGGCGAAGTCTCTGCTGAAGGATACAGGTCTGAGTACCGACGACCTGCAATTCCCTTTACTGATGGACCCGGCACAAACGGTGAGCGCCACGTACGGTGTTGCATTTCAAATGCGGATTCACGTCGAAGCCAGCAACCGCCCAGCAACGTTTATCATCGACAAGTCGGGCGTTCTGCGCTACGCGCGACGCGCCAAAACCTTCAGCGATCGACCCACGCCGGCACAGGTTGTCCGGGAACTGACGAAACTCGACGGCAAGTGACCGGGGCGAAAGCCACCACTACAGGGTACCCAACCGTTGTTCGAGCCGCTCGAAAGTCGCGGTTAAACTTGGCGGCGGATCGGTCAACAGTCCCAGACAGAATTGTCGAACCAATTCCTGATCCGAAGGTTGCGGCAGATAATCGACGGTGCTCTTACCGTCAATTCGCGACAACATGCAGGCGGCCGTATGACCGACCGATCGCCGATCGAGTTCTCCTCGACTCATCGCGCCTTCGGCGGCAAGGCGGTCGATTGCCGCAAAGTAGCGGGAATGAAACATTCGAACCAAGTTGAGAAACTCATCAGCGCGGGCGGTGTGCATTACCGTCTTGAGCAACAAGTGGCTGAAGAAGAATCCAAGATCGAACGCGGGATCGCCGAAGTGCGCGGTTTCGAAATCGACGAGCGCCAAACGGGCGCTGGTGCTATTTGTCTCTCGAATGATGAGGATGTTCTTCGGGCTGAAGTCGGCATGCACCAGACAGACGGGCGTTGCCGACATTTCGTCGATCAATTGAGAGATGACCGGTTCGATCCGTGGGTGCTTTATCGCGATGCGGCGGTAGAACGGATCGATCCGCAGTTGGTCAAAAACTTCGCGGTCGATCATTTGGCTCCGCAGTTCCGCATCGTCGAACGAGCCGGTGTGGGTCATCGCCAGATAATCGGCGGCCGTCTCCGCGATGTTGATGTCTGCTCGACCCGCCAGCAGGTCGACCTTCCACACAACGTGATTTGCCGACACCGCCTGCATGGCGAACAGATAGTTTTCACGGTCTTCGAAAAGAATGCGGGGAACGACTCCCTCGGGCAGCAGCTTCTGCAACTCCGCCATCACGTCCATTTCGCGATAAATGCGGTCGATGCGGCTGAACCAATCGTCGGCCGTGCGTAGCTGTTCTCGCGACTGCTTGACGACAAAATGTTTGCCCACTTCCGGTTCGATTCGCAAGACGACGTTGGAAACACCCCACGCCAAGGCGCGGGCGGTCGCGGCGGTTTCGGCTGCGAGGCGACCGGTCGATCGCAGGTAGTCGATGGCGTTTTCGGGGCCGATTTCAATCATGTGAGTGAATATCGTCTGCGGCAGGCCGGGTTGCAAGTGGTGCGACTACTGTTTCGCTGGCCGTTGCGGCTCTGAATATCAACGTGGCGTCTCAAAGCCCACAGGCTGCGGCCCGCGGGATCGAGCCGCGGGATATCCGCCATTGTGTTCGTCAGAATCGTTCCAAGCAGCAGCCTGTTCTCTCCGGGTGACAAGTGAATAGACAATGATAAGGCGCCCGAGACATGGCAACGGCGTCACAATGGGCGACCAAGGACGAAAAAACAGGGGAATCTCACAACTTCTTGTTGATTCCGGCGTTCAGAGCGCGTTATGATTCAGTAGATAGAATGGTCTCGGGTTCGTCCTGTGCCGATGGAACAGAAGTCATCGGTTCAATAGTTGGACGTCGCGGGGCAGCCCGAAGTGGCCGTGTTTCTTTCGCGGTCGGTTCTAACGTCAACGTTAAAGGTTTCGCCATGAATGTCTCTTCCGTTCGAGTTGCTTGCCGCGGCGTCGCTTTGGCCGTACCGATGGCTTGCTTGGTTTTGGTGTGCAGTGGCGATGCCATGGCGGTAAAACGCAGCAAGGCGAAACGTCCAATTACTAAATTGTCGCTCGATCCGACGGCCAAATCTGTCGAGCTGTTTGCCGGCATGGAAAAAGGTCTGCTCGATGTGAAGGCAATTCCCAAAGATTCCAAAAAGGGAAATCTTCTGATTGAGAACAAGACCGACAAGCCATTGACCGTGCAAATGCCCGACGCGTTTGTTGGCGTCCAAGTCCTGAAGCAAATTGGCGGCATGGGCGGCATGGGCGGGGGCATGGGCGGTGGCATGGGCGGCATGGGCGGCGGTGGTGGCGGCCAACAGGCAATGGGTGGTGGCATGGGCGGTGGCGGCATGGGCGGCATGGGCGGCGGTGGCATGGGCGGCATGGGCGGCGGCGGCGGTGGAGCGGGCTTCTTTTCAATTCCCGCAGAATCGATCGTTAAAGTTCCTTATCACTCTGTCTGTCTGGAACATGGCAAGCCCGAACCGACCTCGCGATCGACATATCGCATCATGAAAGTCGAAACCGCAACCAAAGACCCGGCCCTGCAGCAGTTGATTCGACTGGTCGGAAGAAATCGGATTCATCCGCAGGTGGCACAAGCGGCTGCCTGGCATCTGACCGACGACATGAGTTGGCGGGAATTGGCCGCCAAGAGAATCAAGCGATTGGGCGGCTCGCGTTCCCAGCCGTACTTCCACAGGGCGGCGCTGTATCACGCACAGAACCTGGTCGCGCAGGCCGTCGAAGGGGCACGAAACAAGAAGGACGGCAAGTCCACCGTCACACCGCGGACACCCGTCGTTCAACGCACGCGAAGAACTCGCTGATTGAACCAGGAGCGGCGTTCAAGATTCGACAGGGACCCACATTTTATGTGGGTCCCTGTTTTTTTGTCGGCCATCAAGACGCAGATATTCGAAATCATGCTTCAAAGCCCACGGGCCGCGTCCCGTGGGTCCGAATGCCAAACCGGCATTTTCTTGACAGCGTTGCCGCCGTTTGTTTCACTAAGTGTAGTGATCACTCCACAATTGGCCCGCCTGCTTCGTACCGTTCCGCCTTCTCCTTGAGGCTACCCATGATAACCCGCCGTAGCTGGATCATGCTTTTCACTGTCGTCGCGGCGTTGGGATTCGTTTCCACTTCTGCGTTCCTGTCGGCTGACGAAGAGAACGCGCAAAGTACGGACGCGAAATTGCCGCCGCCGGCCGATGGGAAAGTCGATTTCGTTCGCGACATTCAGCCTCTTTTCGTCAAACGATGTCTGGAGTGTCACGGTCCGGAAATGCAGGAAGCCGGGTTCCGCCTCGACCGAAAAAAGGACGCATTCGTCGGCGGCGATAAAGGACCGGCATTCGTCGCCGGCAAAAGCGCGACCAGTTTGCTGGTGAAGTACGTCGCGGGTATCGATCCCGATCTCATCATGCCGCCCGATGGAGACCCGTTGACGAAAAAGCAAATCGGTCTCGTTCGCGCCTGGATTGATCAAGGGGCCAATTGGCCGAAGGATGCCGACTTGACCGCTCCGGGAAGTGAGAACACGCATTGGTCCTACCAACCCATCGTGCGTCCCGATGTTCCGAAACCCGATGGTGCTGCGTGGGTGAAGAATCCAATCGATGCCTTTGTCCTCGACCGCCTCAACGGACGCGGAATCAAGCCGTCGCCTGAGACCGACCGCTACACACTCATCCGCCGACTAAGTCTTGATCTGCTCGGCCTGCCTCCGACGCCCGAGGATGTCGATGAATTCGTCGCCGACAAATCTCCAGACGCCTATGAGAATCTGGTGGACCGCATGCTGCAATCGCCGCACTTCGGCGAGCGCTGGGGACGGCATTGGCTGGACAAAGCCCGGTATGCCGATAGCGACGGCTACGAAAAAGATCGCCCACGCCCCAATGCCTGGCGATGGCGCGACTGGGTCATCGATGCCGTCAACCGCGACATGCCCTTCGATCAATTCACCGTCGAGCAATTGGCGGGCGACCTGCTTCCGGACGCAAGTGAGTCGCAGAAGCTGGCAACGGCCTTCCATCGGCAAACGTTAACCAACACCGAAGGCGGAACCGATCAGGAGCAGTTTCGCGTCGAAGCGGTTTTCGACCGCGTGGAAACAACCGGCACAGTTTGGCTGGGGCTGACCGTCGGCTGCTCACGCTGCCACAGTCACAAATACGATCCGATTCCCCAACGCGAGTTTTATCAACTGTTTGCTTTCTTCAACAACGGCGATGAAACGAACACCAACGTCCGCATCTCCGACGAAGCCGTCGAACGCTTCAACAAAAACAAGGCAACGCACGATGTTGCCGTCAAAGAATTGCAACAGTCGCTCGAAGCGGCGAGAACGAAACTGGCTCCGGGATTGGCGAAGTGGATCGAGTCGCAGATCGGCAAGACCACCGGTTGGACCGTCGCCGAGGCGGCCGAACTCAAGTCGGCCGGTGGCGCAACATTCACAAAGCAGAAGGACGGCTCGTACCTCCTTGGAGGTAAGAACCCGGCCAGCGACACGTATACAGTCACGCTGCGAACGAAGCTCAATCACATCTCGGGAATTCGTCTGGAAACACTCCCCGACAAGAGTTTGCCCGCCAGTGGACCGGGCCGCGTCAAGCATGGGAATTTCGTGCTGAGCGAAGTCTCCGTGACTGCCCGTCCAAACGGACAGGAGAAACACGCACCGGTGGAATTGACGCGCGCCGCCGCTGATTTTGAACAACCGGGTTCCGGCGGAAAACCGTCGTGGACCGCGGCGGCAACACTCGACGGCAAAGCCGATACCGGCTGGGCCATCTCACCGCAATTCGGAAAACTACACACAATCGTTTTTGAAACGAAAGAGAATGTCGGCATTGAAAACGGCGAAACCGAACTGGTCATCACGCTGTCGCACCAATACGGCAGCCAACACACCATCGGCCGGTTGCGGATTTCGCTTACCAGCGACCAACGCCCCGTTAACATCGACGGCCTGCCGAAAAATATTGCAGACATTCTCGCCGTCGCCGCCGACAAACGCGACGCGAAACAACAACGGGAACTACTCGTTTATTTCACCGACCGAGACGCGGCCGTCCAGCAGTTGAAGAAACAACTTGCCGCCTTAACAAAGAAGGCACCGAAGTCGCCGTATATGGCAGTGCGGGTCATCGCCCAACGGTCGGCCAATCCACGGAAGACTCACATTTTTCGTCGAGGCGAATTTCTGCAACCGACGGTTGAAGTCCAGCCCGATATTCTCGAGATCCTGCATCCATTCAAGCCGCGTAAGCAGGAAACCGTACCGGACCGGCTCGACTTGGCGCGCTGGCTGATGTCGCCCGAGAATCCGCTCACTCCTCGCGTTGCCGTCAATCACGTTTGGGAGCATCTCTTTGGCCGTTCGCTGGTGCCGACCATGAACGATTTCGGCTCCCGCGGCGACAAATCGACGCACCCCAAATTGCTCGACTGGTTGGCAAGCGAGTACATCCGGTTGGGTTGGAGCCGCAAAGCGTTGATCAAAACGGTCGTCATGTCGGCAACGTATCGGCAGTCATCCGCACATCGACCGGAACTGGCAGACATCGATCCGCAGAACCGCTTGTTGTATCGGCAGAATCGCCCCCGCGTGGAAGCGGAAATCATCCGCGACCTCAGCCTGTCGGCGGGTGGCCTGCTGTCGCGAAAAATTGGTGGCCCCAGCGTCTTCCCGCCACTGCCGCCCGACATTGCCGCCTTGAGTTACGCAAACAGTTTTCGCTGGACCACCAGCAAGGGCGAAGACCGATACCGCCGCGGCATGTACACGTTCTTCAAACGCACCGCGCCGCATCCCAACCTGACGACGTTCGACTGCCCAGACGGGAACACCACGTCGATTGATCGACAGTCGTCGAACACCCCGCTGCAGGCGCTGGTCACCATGAATAACGAAGTTTTCATCGAAGCATCGCAGGCGATGGCGCGGCGATTGTTGAAGGTGAAGCTGAAAGACGACAACGCGCGGCTTGCTTACGGCATCCGCATCTGCGTCGCCCGTCAGCCCACCAAACAGGAACAGTCACAGTTCGCCGGTCTACTTTCAGCGGCGAAAACCTGGTACGGCGAACACAACGATGATGCCATCAAACTCGTCGGCAGCTACGCCGTCGATGGGGTTTCACCAGCCGACAACGCAGCCTGGGTGGCAACCGCCCGGGTGATGCTGAACATGGATGAATTCTTTACGCGAGAGTAGCCTGCGATGCGTTGCATCGCAGCTGTCGAGAATCTGAAGAGTACGAATGAGATTTCCAACTCAATCCGCTGCAGCGGTTCAATGGGAGTACCAATGAGCATGGACCCGATCAACCAACACATCGAGCGCACGCGGCGCGAGTTTCTGATGACGACGGCCAGTGGTTTAGGAATGGCCGCGCTGGGGAGCATGTTGACCGACGATGGCGTTCTCTCCTCGGCAGGTGCAGCCGAAGGCGGTGCGGTCAATCCGCTTGCTCCCCAAAAATCGCATTTCGACGCCAAAGCGAAGGCGTGCATCTTCATTTTCATGGCGGGTGCACCGTCTCATCTGGATCTGTTTGATCACAAACCGAAACTCAACGAACTCAGTGGCGAGAAACTCCCCGATTCGCTTTTGAAAGACGTGCGGTTCGCCTTCATTAAGAAGGACGCGGCCCGATTGATGGGGACCAACCGAAAATTCACGCAGCACGGCGAATCGGGAATGGAATTTTCCGATTTGCTGCCGCACATCGCCAAGCGTTCCGACGACATTCTGATGGTGCGCTCGATGCACTCGTCGCAGTTCAACCATCATCCCGGTCAATTGTTAATGCAGTGTGGGCGGGCGCAATTCGGGCTGCCGTCGATGGGGTCGTGGCTGACATACGGGCTGGGAAGTGAATCGCAGAACCTGCCGGGATACGTTGTGCTGACCTCCGGTCGAGGTTCCAGCGGCGGGGCGACTTTATGGCAAAGCGGGTTTTTGTCGTCGGTCCATTCGGGCGTGTTGTTTCGCAACCAAGGCGAACCGGTACTCAACTTACGGAA
The DNA here is from genome assembly GCA_018699955.1 of Planctomycetaceae bacterium. Lineage (GTDB taxonomy): Bacteria > Planctomycetota > Planctomycetia > Planctomycetales > Planctomycetaceae > JABISG01. Next base: position 46,483 of record JABISG010000137.1, read on the forward strand.
CCCGACCGGTCTTCCGCCGGAACTACAGCGTAAAGGGTTGGACGTGTTGCGAGACGTGAATCAGGGCCGATTTCAGGAAGTTCACGATCCCGAAATCGCCAGCAGAATTGCCAGTTACGAATTGGCCTACCGCATGCAGTCGTCGGCTCCCGAGTTGATCGACATCTCCGGTGAGACGAAACAAACGTTGGAAAAATACGGCGTCGAGCGAGCGGAGCCGAACATTAAAGGCTCGCGGGGACGCAGCGGAAACACGCACCAGAATTTCGCCCGCAACTGCCTGCTGGCCCGCCGACTGGTGGAGCGAGGCGTGCGATATATCAACCTTGTGTACGCGTCGTGGGATCATCACAGCAACCTCGACACCGAGTTGTCGTACAACACCAGCGTTGTCGATCAACCGATAGCCGCATTGCTGGAAGATCTGAAGCAGCGCGGGCTGCTCGAATCGACAATGGTTGTCTGGGGAAGCGAATTCGGCCGCACGCCGTTGGGTGAAAACCGGGGCGGATCGAAAAATGTCACCGGCCGCGACCACCATCCGTATTCGTTCAGCATGTGGATGGCCGGCGGTGGTTTGAAGGGCGGGCTGACACACGGGGCCAGCGATGAAGTTGGCTGGGGAATTGCAGAAAAGCCGACGCACATCAACGACATGCACGCGACGATGCTGCACCTGTTCGGCATGGATCATCTCAAGTTAACACATCGATTTCAGGGCCGTGACTTCCGCCTGACCGACGTCGGCGGCAAACTCATCCCGGAATGGATCGCCTAACTGTAAAGCCGCGAGTATTGGTCGCGCGTGATATCGGATGACTTCTCACGCCCTGTGGTATTAAGTGAGGTTGTAAACAACGCACACCACAGGCGGACTCATGTCAGAGGCCAACACAACCGCTGTCCAAGCCGGTCCTGACGACCAGTCTCCACCGAAACTGCGCCGCTCCAAACGGAAGATCGCGACGGTCGTTTGTTCGTCGCTGCTGGCGATTGTGCTGTGTGGATATGCCGGGTTGAAATACTGGCTGTATGCGGCCGTTCCCGATGATGCACCGGTCATCGGCGTAACATTTGATACGGCATGGCACGCCCGCGCACGAATTTCTACCAAGAACTACGAAATCGCAGTGACTCGCGCCGGTGGCCGGCTACTGGAAATCGATTTCGATCAGGACACACCGGACGAAATTCTTGATCGGATCGATGCCTTGCTACTAACTGGCGGCGGTGATATCGATCCCGCATTGTACGGCGGCGATCCCCAAACCGGGCAACTCGTGAACCGTCGTCGCGACGATTTTGAAATTGCTTTGATCCGCGGTGCGATTGAGCGCGACATGCCCGTGCTGGGAATCTGTCGCGGCATTCAAATCCTGAACGTCGTTCAAGGAGGCACACTGCAAAATCTGCGCGACGATCCACAGTTGTCGAAAACGCACGGCATTGGCCTGGACAGCATGGCCGGCCATCCGGTGAAGTTAGCTGCAGGATCGAAACTGGCGCAACTGCTCGGTTCGCGGACACTGCAGGTCAACTCGTTTCATGGTCAAGCGGTTGACACGGTTGGCGGCGATTTGTTAGTCGCCGGCCGCGCGACCGACGGCGTCGTCGAAGCGCTCGAATTGCCGTCGCAGACGTTCTTCGTCTGCACGCAATGGCATCCCGAAGCCCCAACCGCGCAGCACGCAGTGTTTGATGCGTTTCTCCAACAGGCCCGGAACTTTCGCGAACGGAAAACCGTCGTGAATCAATAGAAGCCTGAAGCGCACGTCTTGAAGTCGCACTGTTGTTTGTAGCGGCGAAAGGGAATAGCCCCGTCCGTCAGGGCGGGGAAAAGCCACACACACGCGTACCCAGCCCCGTAGGGGCGATACGATTGATCGCGATGTATTCCTTTCACCCCTTACGGGGCTTTCGCTCGGCAAATCGTATCGAAGCCCCCGCCCTGACGGACGGGGCTATTGCCTGCCGTCCCTTCGGGACTCAACAGTGCGACTTCAAAAAACGCGAGCGGGGCGGCTATATGGCAGGAATCACTCGCCCGTTTTGTTTTCGGCCGGAGGCCGCTCGCGCAGAACGATTGCCGCCACAACATACCAGGTTAGCAGAATCAGCGATTGCGAAATCGTGTGACGGATCGCCCCGAAGACGCTGCCAGATGTTCCGGAATCCAAGCGGCCAAAAAAGTTCTCCGGCCAACCAAAGAGTAGCCCCAGGTTGCCGCTTGTTGGTTCGTAATGGGTCGTAAAAACACTGAGTGCATACAGGGCGGCCGTCACCAGCAACACCCGCCAAGTCGGTTGCATCAGCATGTCGCGAAAGCGGCGGCGGGGACGGTCGGCATCGATGTCGGCTTCGCTCGTCAGCACGCCCATCGAAAGCTTGCCGTGCTTGAGCATCAACGCCAACGGAAACAGCATGCCCATTGCCGGCCGGGGATCGTCCGATTGCAGCACGTCGTTGATCGTGCCGTCGTGCATGGCGAACATTTCGCGCAGATAGCCCTTGATGTCGCTGGGATTCGCCGCCTGCTTGATTGCATTCCACAGTGGTTTCAACCGCACATCTTCGACATTGGAATGTCCTACCGCACCCAGTTCCTGGCGAACATTCCGCAGGCGGTCGAGTACTCGGTCGTCGTGGGCAATTTCATCCAGCGTCGCGAGCAGGCCGACGATGGGTGCCTCGGTTCGTGCGTCGTAGTTCACATCGGGTGACGCATCAATCGTTTGTCCCGAAGCAATTTGAAACAGCAAATGCGGATAATCAACATTGGCGGCAATCGCCTGCGGCAGACCGCCGAAGAATCGCGGGTTGATCTCAATCAGATACGCCGGCCCGTCGTCTGCTTTGCGAAAATCGATTTCCGCCATGCCGTGCCAATCCAGCCGCTCCAATATCTTTTCGGCCGCGTCGTCGGCTTCCGGCATCGCGACCGTTTCCCGCAGCGCCCCCGCACCGGTCTGCCGGGGGAAGGCCCGCACGTTGTGGTAGGTCATCGAGGCCACTTTCTTGCCCCGGTTGAACAGCATCGTGCAGCAGTAGTCTTCTCCTTGAACGAACTGTTGCACCAGCGGGTACTCGTCCGGTTGCAGGTTGTACCCGTCTACGAATTTGCGGAATGTGGACGTCAAATCTTCCGGCGTGTCGCATTTCTTCAGGCCGACTCCCGACGCGCCTTCGCGCACCTTGAGAAAAACGGGGAACTCAATCTCCGGCAATGCACGGTACAAATCGTCGATGCTGGTGAACTGCTGCGTGCCGGGAATGGTGATGTTCATCTCTTCGGCAAGCAGCGCCAGCCGACCTTTGTCGTGCGTTTGCTCCATGTTTTCCAGTGAAGTGAGCGGCACATTAATGTATGGCTCGAACCGTTCGCGATGTTTGGCGATGAGCCAGGTTTCTTTATGAACGGGCATCAGCACGTACGGTTCGTCGTCGGGTGGCTTCAGCTCCTTCACTTTCTCAACCAAAAAGTCGATGAAGCCCTCCGGATCGTCGGCGACCGAGGGGTATTGAAAGCTGCCGGTGCAATACTTGCTGAAGAAACAGGGGGCGAACGGCGCTTCTTCGCCGCAGTAGACTTCAATCCCCTGTCGACCCAAGCTGCGGGTCATCGCCAGCGCATGCCAGCCACGGGAGTAGGTCACAATCGCGCGTGCCATCGAAATGCTCCATATGTGAGGTGACGGCCCAGCAAACCGCAACGGTGTGGGAATGTCAACAGTCAGGGCGTCGGGGAGAACGGCGCGCAACGGAGAATCGACATTTGCAAATTGAAAAGCCCGGCCGCTCTTCCTCACAGTGACCCGCGATGGAAAGTTTGCAATGATCGAACGATCTTGGTCAAATGCACACGCACGTGAGATCTGTTGCAAGGTTACTTGAGCGTTGTGGGCCAGCTATGGAGATCGTGGCGATTCCTTGTCCGCAGTGTGGACATCAGCTGTGGCTGCGGGGTCGCGGTCTACTCGGACACGCGGCGCGCTGTCCTGAGTGCAGTCACAAGTTTCTACTCGAAGAACGGGCCGAACCGCTGCGTGCCGATGACTCGTTATCGGGATGCGAAACAATCGCGCCGGGTCAACTGGCCGAGCCGTTCGAGTTGCATGAACCGTATTTGGAAGAGTTCGGGCGCTATCAACTGCTGCAGGAGTTGGGTCGCGGGGCGATGGGGACGGTGTATCTCGCCCGCGACGTGCAACTCGGAAGGCAGGTTGCCCTGAAGATTCCCGCGTTCCCCGACGATGAAGACTCGGATGTTCTGGAGCGTTTCTATCGCGAGGCGCGATCGGCCGCCACGCTCAGACATTCGAACATCTGCCCGGTTTTCGACGTGGGCGATGTTGAGGGGGAGCATTACCTGACGATGGCCTACATCGAGGGCCGCCCGTTATCCAGCTACGTTAATCCGCAAAGCCCGCTGCCGGAACGCCAGGTGGTTGGCATCGTCCGCAAACTGGCCTCGGCTCTCGAACACGCGCACAGTCAGGGGATCGTGCATCGCGATTTGAAGCCGTCAAACATCATGGTCGATCGATGGAACGATCCGATCGTGATGGATTTCGGCCTGGCAATGCAAATCGAAATGGACACCGACGGCTCGACGCAGACGGGGTTGATTCTCGGCACGCCAGCTTACATGCCTCCGGAACAGGTCCGCGCAGAATGGAGCAAGATCGGGCCTTGCAGCGATATTTACAGTTTGGGCATTGTGATGTACGAATTGTTGACCGGCGACATTCCGTTCGACGGTCCGGTGGACATCGTCATGGCTCAGGTGCTGACTCACGCGCCGCCGAAGCCGTCCGGATTCATCCCCGATCTCGATCCGCGTCTGGAAGCCATCTGCTTGAAGATGATCTCCAAGGAGATCGACGATCGGTACGCATCGATGGAGGAAGTCGATGCCGCGCTCGCCGATTATCTCAGGAGTCCGAAGCAGAGAGCCCGACAACCAAGACCCGGCGGGCTTGCATCAATCGCCCCAACGTCATCGGACACCAACGAAACGACAAGCTCGGCGCGCGAGACTTCCAATCAAGGGTACGGGACCGTTGCCGACAAGGTCGGCGACACCGAGCCGCAACTGCATGAGCAGCCGTTCTGGAGGATGTGGCGCGCCAGGGATGTGGCTGCTTTCGTCGTCGCGATTGGGCTGACGGCTGCCACTGTCGCTTATTTTCTTTTTGGCAGCGACGAGACTCCGACACCGAAGCCGCAGCTCAAAGGGGCAGTGACCTCATTGCAAAACGGCACAAAGAAAGATGTCACAACCGTTCGGTTGCCAGCGGATAGGGTGACCGACGTTCCGCCCGAAGGGGATGGTCCGCCTCCTCCGACCGTACCGGTCATCGCGCCGGAACCGCCCTCGACCGTCGCCAGTGCTCCGGTTCAGCCGCAGATCATCAGCAAGGCAACGCAGACTCTTAGAGGACATTCCGGCACGGTCAGTAGCGTGGCGTTCAACTCCGATGGGAATCGGATCGTCAGCGGCAGCGATGACTACACGCTGAAGGTATGGAATACCGCGACTGGCCAGCAGATGCTGTGGCTCAAAGGGCACACCCGCTCGGTGACCAGCGTGGCGTTCAGTCCCGACGGGCGCAGGATCGTCAGCGGAGATTGGAACAAGTCGCTGAAGGTGTGGGATGCCCGAAGTGGCCGGGAGTCGGTTACGCTCGAAGGGCATGACGGTTGGGTGACCAGTGTGGCGTTCAGTCCCGACGGGAAGTGGATCGTCAGTGGTAGTAGCGACGAGACTCTCAAGGTGTGGGATTGGGATGCCCTGCGCAATCAGGAACTGCTCACAATCAAAGGACAAAGCAACTCTGTCAACAGCGTGGCGTTCAGCCCCGACGGGCGACGCATCGTCAGCGGCAGTGGTGGTAACACAAATTACGGGGAACTGAGGGTGTGGGACGCGGCGAGCGGTCAGCAGTTGCTCAAGCTCACTGGCCACAGCATGCGTGTTACCTGTGTCGCGTTCAGTTCGGACGGGCTGCGGATTGTGAGCGGCGATGGGAGTCGTCGTAGATCGGGCGTGGTGAAAGTCTGGGATGCCGAGACGGGACAGGAGACGCTCACGTTCGAAGGACACAACGGTGCTGTCAGCAGTGTGAAGTTCAGCCCGGATCGGCGGTGGATCGCTAGCGGTGGCGGGGATCGGGACAAGCCCGGCGAGCTGAAGGTGTGGGACGCCCAAACCGGCCGGGAGACACTGTTGCTCAAAGGACACATCGGCCCTGTCACAAGCGTGGCGTTCAGCCCAGACGGTCGGCGGATCGTCAGCGGCAGTGCCGACAAGACGGTGAAGGTGTGGGACATCTCGAAGTCCCTGCCGGCTGATGCCGGACAGTGAGATACGACACCGATTCGGTCCTCTCCAACAACAGCTGCGGTGCAACGCACCGCTGAAGGCGAGCCGTCGGCGAGCGGCTTTTGTAAAAACAACCATTGCCGCTTTTTTCGGCAGATTGCCTAGCCGTTTTCGGTCGGAATCTGTTATAGTCCCCAGACTCTCCTCTGCTGTTATTTAGAACGAGACGTGTTGTTTCGCTCGCGGCGGGGAAAATTCTCTAACCAGGCTCAATGCGGGCAATGCCCCGGCAATCGTCCGGGGACAATTCCCAGCGCGGCACCTCTTTGTCTCCCCCAACGCCACTTCTGCGGTCGGTTTGTTTGGTGGTCACAGTGTGCTGCCGGGATTCTCAGAGCGTCCCCACCCTGTTTTGAGCCAACGTGAAATCGGAGCACCATGGTCGATCGACACCTTATTCGTGAACTGGCGGTAGACGACGCCGAACTGGAAGCCGTTCTTGGCAGCTTGACCGACGAACTGGAATTAAACGACGCCATCTACAGCGAGCGGGCTGTCGATGTCAACGCGATAATCACCGGCAAGATTCTTCGCATCGAAGGGAACGAAGTCCTCGTTGATATCGGATTTAAGAGCGAGGGAATTGTCCTGCTGGACGAATGGGGGCCGGAAGAAGAGCAGCCCGAAGCCGACCAGGATGTGCAGGTGCTACTGGAAGAGGTCGAGGATGAGTTCGGCCTGATTCTGCTGTCGAAACGCAAAGCCGACCGCATTCGCGAGTGGGAAAAGGTCATCGCCACCCACGCCGAAGGCGACGTCATCATCGGCAAGGTCGTTCGCAAGATCAAAGGTGGTTTGCTGGTCCATATTGGTGTGAACGTGTTTCTGCCTGCCAGCCAGGTTGATATTCGCCGTCCGCCGGACATCGGCGACTACATCGGCAAAGACATCGAATGCGTGATTCTCAAGATCGACGACTCCCGCCGCAACATTGTCGTTTCACGCCGTAAGTTGATCGAAGACAAACGCGAGTCGATGAAACGCGAGTTGCTCGAAGTGATCGAAGAGGGCCAGTTGCGCACGGGCGTTGTGAAGAACATTGCCGACTTCGGTGCATTCGTTGATTTGGGCGGCATCGACGGTTTGCTGCACATTACCGACATGAGCTGGGGTCGCATCAGCCATCCCTCGGTGATGGTGAAAATCGATGACGAAATCGAAGTGGTCATTCTCAACGTTGATCGCGACAAAGAGAAGATCGCACTCGGGCTGAAACAGAAGAGCGCCAGCCCGTGGGACAACGTCGCCGAGAAGTATCCGGTCGCCACCAAGATCACCGGCGAGGTGGTCAACGTGATGTCCTATGGTGCCTTCGTCAAACTCGAAGACGGCATCGAAGGGCTGGTTCACATCAGCGAAATGTCGTGGACCAAGCGAATCAATCATCCCAGCGAACTGGTGGAAATCGGCGACAACGTCGAAGTGATGGTGCTCGGCATCAACCAGGACAAGCAGGAAATCTCGCTGGGTATCAAGCAGACTCAGTCGAATCCGTGGGACGATGTGGCGGCCAAATACCCGGCCGATACGGTCATCACCGGAACGGTTCGCAACCTCACCAACTACGGTGCGTTCATCGAGTTGGAAGAAGGGGTCGATGGCCTGTTGCACGTGAGCGACATGTCGTGGACGCGAAAGATTTCGCACGCCAACGAGATGCTCAAGAAGGGTGACCAGGTCGAATGCCAGGTCCTCTCGGTCGATGAAGACCGCAAACGAATTGCCCTGGGCCTGAAGCAACTGGCCGGCGATCCGTGGGAAACAACGATTCCCGAGAAATACCAGCCGGGCGCACTTGCCAAGGGGACGGTGACCAAAATCACCAACTTCGGTGTCTTTGTCGAACTGGAATCGGAACTCGAAGGCTTGTTGCACATTTCCGAGTTGGCTGACCACAAAGTCGAAAACCCGGAAGATGAAGTTGAAGTCGGCGAAGAGATCGAAGTCCGAATTCTCCGCGTCGATACGGATGAGCGAAAGATCGGACTCAGTCGGCGACTGGATGCTGAACTTCCGGTTGAAGGCGAAGAGAGTAGCGCAGCAGCAGGCGATCCCGACCGGCCGGACGCTCCTCGCAAAGAGTTGAAAGGTGGAATCGGCGGCTCATCGGCACCGTTGTTCAGCATGGATTCCGATGCTGGACCCGCGGCCGAAGAGAGTGCACCAGGGGTCGGCGAAGCGGCGGAATCTGAAAGCGACGCGGCCGAAGAGGTCGCTGAGCCATCAGCAGAAGTCGCCGATGCCGAGGAAGAAGTGGCGGCTGAGGAGACCGACGAAGCTCCCGCCGCCGAAAGCGAAACTGCCGAAGAGACGGCGGAACCGGCAGCCGAAACTGCAGAAGCCGAGGAATCCGAACAAGCGGATGAATCGGATTCCACAGATGAAGAGGAAGAACAGGAATAAGACCTCGGCTTTGCTTTAGAGCCGTAGAATTAATTAGCCCGGCGTCATCGCGACGCCGGGCTTTTTTTGTTGAGACAGACGCTCTGTGGATGGAATGAGTGGGGGCCAGGAAACCCTCGCTTGGGTTTCGAGCTGGTTTGAGACGCGTGTGGAGCGTTGCATTCCGCACGAGACTTGCGGGCATGACATGGCTGATGAAAGGCAGAACCAACGCAATTGGCACGGCCGGGATAAAGTTTACGGCCGCGCCACGTTGGCTGGATGGCCGTCATTATTGCGCCAACTGCCCTGCTTACCAAACCGATCGTGGTATGCACGTCGCTTCTGGTGCAGGACTCGCGAAAGTAGAACCGATAACTCTCGGTAGACTGCCACACCTCTCCCCGTGGAACTGCGTAACGAAAAGGCGTCATGTCTCAACCATTCGCGCCTTGAAGTTTACGTGGATTTCGCAACGGAGACGACACGAGGGATCGCCAGTCGAGCCTGTGGCCGAACAGCACAAACAACGACCGGAACCAAACATTCTCCGGTACCCGCCTCACGAATGTGTGCTCAATTCAAATCCCTCAGTCATTCCGAAGAAACAACGAGAATCCATGCAAACATCGACGCGACGCCGAACGTCCAGATCCGTTCAAAATCCGCTGGAAACGTATCTTCGTGAAATCAACGAGACAGCCTTGTTGACGGCGATGGACGAGAAAGAACTCTCCTACGCCATCGCGGAAGGTGACGCAGCCGCCCGGGATCGGATGGTGCGAGCGAACCTGCGGCTGGTCGTCAACATTGCCCGCGCTTATACGGGCAAAGGTCTGCCATTGCAGGATCTCATTGAAGAAGGAAACCTCGGACTGTTGCGGGCCGTCGAGGGATTCGACCCGGACATGGACACCCGGTTTAGTACGTATGCCAGTTACTGGATCAAGCAGTCGATCAAACGGGCGCTGGTCAATTCGGCGAAGACCATTCGCATTCCGGCGTACATGGTCGAACTCCTCTCGAAGTGGCGGCGAGCCACCGCGAAGCTGCAAGACGAGTTCAATCGGCCGCCGACCGCCGAAGAAGTTGCCCTCGAACTCGACCTGCCTCAGAAGAAGCTGAAGATCGTCAAGAAGGCGATCCAACTCTACAACTCGACTCCTCAGTCGGATCAAAGCGACGGCAGCTGGTCGCTGGGCGAGATGATCGCCGACGAGAATTCCAAAGGCCCGGAAGCTCAGCTCATCGACAACGACAACCTGAAGCACGTCTACGAGATGCTGGAGACAATGGACCCCCGCGAGGCGACCATTCTCCGCATGCGGTTCGGACTGGACGATTCGGAACCGCGGACGCTCAAAGAAATCGGTGAGACGCTGGGGCTGACCCGCGAACGCGTCCGTCAGATCGAAAACGAAGCACTGGGCAAGCTCGCCAAGGGTTTGACCGGCGATTAGTCGTGGCGAACGTCGAACATTTTGCGAAGTGCAGCACGTCGCACACTTCGTAATTCATCATTCGTTGTTCGATATTTCCCAACCACCGCGCTGCACTGGCGACACGCCAGTGGCACCCGAGTGCAAGGCTTCAGGATTCGATTGGCAGGGATTTAGCTGCCGCGTTGACAGGCGATGACGCTCATTGTCCGTGGGGGATTTCCCAGTCGCATCAGCGTCCAGAGGAGCGCCAACCCGGTTGATCCGAGCAGCAGGGTCATGACTGCCCCATAACCCAATGCATTGAGGATGGTACCGACGACGCCAAGAAAAATGATCCCGAAGACCAGTACCTTCTGCATCGCCGGGTTGCTGGCCACTGTTTTCGCAAACGCGGCTTGTTTGGCACGCGTCAGGTGAATGTCCTTGGCGTCCGCATTCTCTCCCCAGCTTTCCAACCGCTCGCTGTTTTCTTCGCCATCAAAAATGTCGGTCGTGAAGTAGTTCTGTGCACCGATGGCCAGGACAGCGAGAATCACCAACAGGTTGAACGGCTTCATGGCGTGCCAAAACCGGTTGACCTGGTTTTCGGCAACCTGGGTTTCGCCCTTCATTCGATCGCGGGCTTCGACGAGAATGTCGGCCTGGACCTGCTTGCTGGCTGTGGGGAATCGGCATGAAGTGAGCCGACGACCACCCTGATCGTAAAGCACTTCGACTTCCGTGCCGTTCAGGCAGGCGGTGACGGCTTGAAAACGAATCCGTGTTCCCGCTTGTCCCAACACATCGTCAATCGGTTGTCCAGCTTCCAACTGCTTGCCGGCGGCTTTGCGTTTCACTTTAGTCAGAGTGCTGACGGCGATCTGCTCGTCGTTCATGACGACAATATTGTTATAACCGCTGGAATTGCGCGTCCAGACGAGCGGCCGCCCGGCCGACGACATGAACCGGGTGGAATCCATTTCGATTGGACAGTTTGTAGGCATTGTCGGAACTCCTGCAGCAAGAAGCTGCCGAAATCCGGCGCGCAGGCCGGACCCGATTGCGGGAAAATACTGAATAGACAACTCTAGTTTGCGTTTGCTGCACGGTCAAAAAGAGATCAGCGCCGGCGAGTCGGAAAGCCGTGATACATGGCCGATGGCGGAGGCAATTCTGCCTTTGCCGCGACCGGGCGAAAGCTCTTCGGTATGATCGCGTTGCATGCGATGGCTCTACGGTTCGAGACGGTTGTAACGATTGCGGTTGTTGTCGATTCGTCGCTGATCAGATGATGCAGGTTCCCTCATACTTGGTTTGAGCAAGTGGCGAAGTGGAATTGAATACGTCCGATCCAATCGAGGAAACCAATCTTTCTCGCGTCACGCGGTCCGTCGTTGTCAATCAGGCTTTGTGGACGGCCGGATACTCGCTGACCACCGGCGGCTGTCTCACGTACTTCGGCTACGAATTGGGCGCGAGCGGGATTCTGATTGGGCTGTTGCTCGTCATCCCGGAAACGGTCGGTGTCGCCGGGCTGCTTTCGCGTTGGATGATTCATCGCGTTGGCAATCGCAAAGCGGTTTGGCTTGGTTGCTCGCTGATTGCCCGCTTCAGCACGTTGGGAATTCCGTTGCTGGCGTTTCCCAGTTTACGACCGGCCGGAATCAACCCCTTGTGGTTGATGGCCGGATTTCTGGCGATCGCGCAAACGGCACAGGCAAACTCCTACATGGCGTATCTGTCGTGGCTGTCCGATTTGGTGCCGGAACAGAATTGGGGGCGATTCTTCGCCAAACGCAACATTGCCCGCGTCTGCCTGTTGCTCGTGGTTCCCGTGGCCGGTGGATATTTGAGAGATTACTGGAGGGCAAACGTCTCTGTCGATCTGGCGCTGTTGGCATACGTTGCGGCATTTGGAGTCGGCACCTCGCTGCAGTTGGCGTCGCTGTGGCCGTTGATTCGGTTGCCGAATGTCGCCGTGCGTTCGCCAGCGTTCGATGTCCCCAATCTGCGATTGATCGGCACCGCACGTCGGGATAGTTCGTTTCGGCGACTGTTGGTGCATAGCTGATGGTTGGCGTTTGCGCAAGGGCTGACGCAGGTTGCTTTCTTCAAGTACCGCATCGGGCCGCTGGAGATTTCGTTGACGACTTATTATGTGCTGGCGAACGTCATGCTGCTGGTCAACATTCCGCTGAGCGTGGCGGCCGGCTGGCTGTCCGACCGGTTCGGCAACAAATGGCTGTTGTTCTGGGGCGCGGTGGGCGTCAGTTTTGCGATGCCGTTCTGGTTTCTCGCTGCCCCCGGTCGCTGGCAGTGGCTGTTTGGCGCGTATTTTATGTGGGGCGGGTTCGCGGTGGTGAACATCAGCGGTCGCAACCTGATGTTGAAGCTCTCGCCGCGGCGATAACACCGCGCACATCGCGCTCTTTCGCCAGGTCGGCGGACTGCTGGCCGGCATGAGCGGTCTGTTGGGCGGCTTTTGGATCGATTCACTTCTCGATTCCAAATTTCAGATGAACTGGCTCGGATGGCAAATCGGCGGTTTCCAGCTGATTTTCCTGGTCTCCTTTGTCGGACGGTTCACAGCCGCGTTGTGGGTGTTGCCCATCCAGGAACGCGGGGCCAGGTCGCTTGGTTGGATGTTGCGTGCACTCAAGCGCCTGCGACGGCTGCGGAACCGCCGATGATGGAGTTTCCCAACTGTGTCAGAGAAAACCGCGGCAGAGAATCCTGTGCGGAACGCGATCCCGACTGCTAAAAAAACCGCACTCACTTGCATCTTCGTGCGGATAAGTTTCTACTATTTAGACAGTTTCAATTGTCCAAAAGTTTGGCTTTCGTGACTGTTGCTGGAAGACAGCGTGGCGTCGGTGATTGAAATGCGGGCCGTGATATGAAATCATGGAGTCAAGAGTCGAAGGCCCTCGCTGGACGCGTTCAGCCCTCCCCGAACAAGACTTCGCTGAATCCCCGATTCCCGCAGTTTAACACGCCCGTTTACTCACAGTGACTCGTTTCGCCCGGCCAAGCCGCATTGGCAGCGAGTCACGGACGACGCATCCTTCACTGGTAGTATAAGAAGCTGGACGATGATGCCGTGGTCGCGCTGCGTCCGCAAGCATCACATCGACAAAAAGAATTCGTTTATGTCAGCAGACCTGATCTTCAATATGGGGAAATTCGAGGCCCGCATTCCCGGCGATCGGTTGTACTCCAAAAACCACCTGTGGCTACAGGAATGTGACGGTGCGTTTCGCGTTGGTTTCACGGCGTATTCGGTGCGGTTGTTGCAGGACGTTTATTTCCTCGACTGGACCATCGACGCGAACACCGATGTTCGCGACAAGCAGGAAATCGGCGAGATCGAAAGCTCCAAAGCCCTCTCGTCACTTTATGCACCATCAGCGGGAAAAGTGATCGAATTCAACGAAAACCTGCTCGATGATCCTTCGACCATCAATACCGACAACTACGGCAACGGCTGGCTGTTTCAGTTTGAAACCGCCGAAAAACCACTGCAACCGCATGAGTATATCGTCATACTGGAAGAAGGCTGGGAAGACACACAACGACACCTAAAAGGACAGATCAATTAATAACGCAAAGCCCACGGGTCGCACCCTGTGGGATCGATCCTGATTATCCCCCATTTGTTTTCGTCTCACACCCAACGGTCACTCTCCGTCATGGCTCAGAAAAAAATCACCGTCGTCATCTCTCAAGCGCAGGGGAAAAACCCCGCGCGACGACATCTGGAAGAAGAGATCGCCGCCGCGTTGATTGTCGATCCCGATGTCGATGTCTCGCTGGTTCCGCATCTGTACGACATGTCCGCCGATCACACCGGCATGCTGTTTCTGCGGTCGGTTCCGGGCGACATGGTGGTGCTGTCGTGGCTTTATCCGCGTGGAATCCGCTGGATTCTCGATCGACAGGGCATCGCCGGTCACGAAGGTGTCACGCTGCTCAAGTCGGAAGGAGAAGACGACGAGATTGACGACGAGACCGAAGCTCCCGATGCACCGGAGTACAACGGCATCGGCTCGGTTCATGCATCCAAACGCAAACTGTACTGCATCGATCTACGGAGTGACTCCGACCCGTCAGTCTACCTGGATGAGATTCGCCGCATTGCCGGCGAAAACGCGGTGCAGACCGTCGATCTCATGCAATGGATTCAAGGCAGCCCGCAACAGCCGCAACTCGAACGCTACCTGCACCCCGATCGCATGTTGGAAGCGGCCAAATCGAACGGCCAGAGCAAACCGGTCAACGGCAACGGCAATCGCGTAAATGGCAACGGAGCCGACGCTCTTCCCGAACCGGCGAAGCGCCGCTGGTACCCGGTGATCGATTACGCCCGCTGCACCAATTGTCTGGAGTGCATCGACTTCTGCCTGTTTGGCGTGTACGGAATCGATCAGGTCGATCGCATCCTGGTCGAGCAGCAGGACAACTGCAAAAAGGGTTGCCCCGCCTGCAGCCGCGTCTGTCCGGAGAACGCGATCATCTTCCCCGGCCATAAGTCGCCGGCGATTGCCGGGGCTCCCGGTGAAGTCGCCGGCTTGAAGATTGATCTCTCGCAACTGTTCGGCGGCGGTGGCGGTGATTTGCTCGACATGGCGGTTGCGGAGCGCGACGCCGAACTCGTCAATGATGGACGCGAAGCGGTCGGCATGACGGTCGGAATCCCCAAACGCCAAACTCACGTCGGCGAGCGCGACGAACTCGACGATTTAATGGACGGTCTGGACGAACTCGCCTTGTAAGGATCAATGCTGCGTCAAACTGGGTAGATCATCTGATTCGCCACCGTACCAGCCCGCCGCGCAAGCAAGGGGAATTCGGTTACAACATCCGTTCAAACCCTTGCTCGCGCTACGGGCTGGTTTCGTATCGCAAATAGAAACACGACCGGCCGCCGATGTCTAATCTGCAATCACCCGAACGCATCGACCATTGTTATGAGACGGTTCGCGGTGCGCTGCTGGCGGAGCGCAATGCCGCCGGTCATTGGGAGGGCAATCTGTCTGCCTCGGCCTTATCGACGGCGACGGCCATCATGGCGCTCGAAATGGTCCGCAGAGACCAGGGCGAATCGAGAGATGAGAGCAAAACGGACGAGTCGCAGTTGCCGAAGTTTTCTCAATTGATCGATGACGGTCTGCGGTGGCTGGTTGAGAGTCAGAACGAAGACGGCGGTTGGGGCGACACCGTCAAGAGTCTCAGCAACATTTCGACAACCATGCTCGTTCATGCCTCGTTTCATGCGGCCGGTGATGCCGAACGGCATCGCGCGACGACCGACTCCGCTGCGGAGTACATTCAGCGTGCCGGAGGCATTTCTGCCTTACGGGCGCGGTACGGAAAAGACAAGACCTTTTCGATCCCCATTCTCACGCATTGCGCGTTGGCCGGGCTGGTTGATTGGAAAGAAGTCGATGCGCTGCCGTTTGAACTCGCCTGCTTGCCGCCGCAATTCTACAAGACGGTGCGGCTGCCGGTTGTGAGTTATGCGTTGCCGGCGCTGATCGCCATCGGGCAGGTGCGTCACCATTTCCGCAAACCGTGGAATCCGGTCAGTCGGTTGATTCGGCGACTGTCGATTGGCCGCACTCTGAAAACGCTCCGACGAATTCAACCCACCACCGGCGGCTTTCTGGAAGCGACCCCGCTGACCAGCTTTGTCACGATGAGTCTGGCGGGAATGGGCAGGTCGGATCACGCGGTCGCTCAGCATGGTGTGCAATTCATCGTGAATTCGGTGAACGAAGACGGCAGTTGGCCCATCGACACCAATTTGGCAACGTGGGTGACAACGCTTTCGGTGAACGGATTACGCGACGACATTCCTCTCGAAGATCGCACGGCGATTCGCGATTGGTTGTTAGGGCAGCAATATCAGGAGTTGCATCCCTACACCAACGCCGATCCCGGCGGTTGGGCTTGGACCGATTTGCCCGGCGGAGTTCCCGATGCCGACGACACCCCCGGTGCCATGCTGGCTCTGATGAACCTCGCCGGATGTGGCAACCAAGCGAGCGGGGGGCGTAAGCCCCCTGATGTTTCGATCGACGAATCGCTGGCAGATGCCGCCCAATGGTTACTCGATCTACAAAACGGCAACGGTGGCTGGCCCACTTTCTGCCGTGGCTGGGGAGCACTTCCGTTCGACCGCAGTGCAGCCGACATCACAGCACACGCGATCCGTGCGCTGCAGGCGTGGGTCACTCTCGAATTACGCCGAGACGGAGAGTCCTCATTGACGCGTCGAGCCACCGACGCGATTCGGCACGGCTTCGAGTACCTCAATCGCGTGCAACGCAGCGACGGTTCCTGGCTGCCATTATGGTTCGGCAATCAGTTTGCCGATAACGACGAGAATCCCACTTACGGCACCGCGCGCGTGCTGGCCGCTTATCGCGATGCCGGGCTGATGGACAAAGAACAGGGTCAGCGTGGTTTGGCCTGGCTCGAACAGAATCAAAACGACGACGGCGGATGGGGCGGATCAAAGGGAATCGCATCGAGCAACGAAGAAACCGCTTTGGCGGCAGAGATTCTGCTCTCGGTTGATCCGAACGGGTCGGCAGCTTTAGGCGGTTTGGACTGGTTACTCGGCGGGATTGAAGCGGGTACCTACCGCGAAACGACGCCGATTGGTTTCTATTTCGCCAAATTATGGTACTTTGAAGACTTGTATCCACTGACGTTTATGGTTGGTGCGTTGCGCGTGGCCCGAGACGGTGTAGGAACGACACACGCGGACGGCGCCGATCGAGTAGCTGCGATGGGGGGCGGTGCCTCCGGTCACAGCTAGGTTTGCATCGACTTTTTGGTTGACGAGAGAACGAGCATCCAAGGGGATGCATTGTACTGTTTGAACCACCGATCATTCGTGGCCGACGATTTCGCGAATGCAGGTGATGAAGATAAATCGGATGAACGACAACAGGAATGACAGCATGTCCATAGCTCCCGCCGAGCCGAGAGATTCTGGCAACGCCGCCGTCCCACCTAACGGAAATGGGAACGAATTGGTTGAGTCCGTCGCCAGCGATGCGCCCGTCAAGCGCAAGCGTCGTCGCAGCACCAGTCATCTGAAGGCCGTTCCCGATACACTGAAAATGCGCGAGGAGTTCAAGCGGGCAGCCGAACGGTATGCTGAGGGGTTAGACAAATCGCGGCCGTTTTCCAAAGATGAACTCGAACAGCATTCGCGCACGCTGTTGGCAGAAATGGACATGTCCGAGGAGTACCTTGGCTTTGCGATGGTACTCATCGGAAACTTTTTCTGGAAGCGGCAGTTTCTGGCCATTCCCTTCGAGCGGCGGATGTTGTTGTTGCCGCATTGCTTGAAACACGCCGAAGGCTGTCCCGCCGAATACGACGAGTTCGGCCTCGACTGCGAAACGTGCGGCGCCTGTTCTATTGCCGATTACAAAGTGAAAGCCGAGAAACTTGGCTACAAAGTTCTGGTTGCCGAAGGTTCGCCAATCGTTCTGAAGATCATTGTCGGCGGCTACATCGACGGCATTTTGGGCGTTGCCTGTTTGAACGTGCTGGAAAAGGCAATCGACAAGGTCCTCATCGCCGGCGTTCCCTCGTATGCCATTCCCCTGCATTCGGGCGACTGCAAAAACACCACGCTGGACGAAGCATGGGTGTGGGATGTGTTGGAAAAGTATGAACCGCTGCCCGAACCACAAACGGCCAGCTACGTTCCGCTGATGCGGGCGGCAAACCGGATGTTCGGCGACGACTTTGAACAACTGCTGCCGCGGGTTCGCAGTAAGACTCCCAAGGCGGCAGCGTCGCCGTTGGGGCAAACCGAACACATTGCATACGACTGGCTTGCCAATGGCGGCAAGCGATTTCGTCCATTTATTACGTTGGCAGCATACGATGCCGTGACCGGCGCGAAGAGTGTGAACGGCGGTCCTGGAAGCAAGCAGTTGGAAGTTTCCGAATCGGTCGGCCGCGTGGCGATGGCGATCGAAGCATTCCACAAAGCATCGCTCGTTCACGACGACATCGAAGATGACGACCTTTACCGCTACGGCAACGAAACGCTGCATCGGCGGTACGGTCTGGGTACGGCAATCAATGTGGGCGACTATTTGATCGGGTTGGGTTATCGGCTCGTCAATTCGGCGCGGGGTGACATTGGTGCGGAAGCGTCGTCCGACATTATCGAACGGATGGCGGCCGCCCACGTGAAGTTGTGTGACGGGCAAGGCGCAGAAATGGCGTGGCAGGACGCAGGCGACTTGAACGTCACGCCGCTCGACGCGCTGCAGATTTACGCCCTGAAAACGTCACCCGCATTTGAGGCCGCACTCTACGCCGGGTTGCGAATGGGTGGACCGGTGGAGCAGTACGAGAAAATGATTCCCGCGTTCTGTCGGCACGTTGGGGTCGGCTTCCAGATTCTGAACGATTTGAACGACTGGCGCGGCGACGACGACAACAAGCTCGTCGCCGGGCAAGATGCACTGTCGTTGCGACCGACGGTGTTGTTGGCGATGGCACTCGATGTGGCCGACGACATGCAACGTGCGGAAATTGAAGAACTGCTCGAAGACGAACAGGTCAGCGCGTTGAAAATTGGACGGTTGCGACGCATTTTTGAGCACTGTGGCGTATTCGATAAGGCCGAAGCGTTGGTCGCCAAGTCGCGCGCACGGGCCGAGTCGTTGGCCGACGAAGTCGAGCCGGACGAACTGCGTCGGCTGCTCTATTTTCTGGTCGATACCGTTCTGGCCGACAACGAACCGGAACCTCAACCGCACCCCGACGTCCTCGTCTCGCTGCCAATTGCCGCCCCGGTTTGAGACCAGCGTTTCATCATCGCGCAAGCGAGCCGCGGGGCTTGTCCCCGCGTGAACGGCAACCGCGTCTGACGATCGCGACCCGGCTAAATGGCTTTCGTCTTTGGGGGTCAACCCCAATAGTTCAGCCATTCCAAGTCGTTACTACGGCGGCGGTTGAAGTGCGCAGCCGCAATCCGCGAGATTGATTTTGACACGTGTTGCCGATCCCGCTATTCTCCCGCCTCGAAACTTGCACGAAACAGGATACTGATCGAAACAAGATACGCAGTCGGAATCGAAAAGGAATTCGAGTGACTGACGGACTACGGGTGCTTGTCGTTGATTCGGAGTCGGCGACGGAAGAGGTTCTCAGGGCGGTCTTGGAGCCTCGCGGGCTACGTGTGGACCGCGTCCGCGATCTCACGTCGCAACCCGATTGCGGCCCACCCAGCCTATTGGTTATCGATGACGAGAAGTCGTCGGCCGATATTCGAAGTTCGAGCGGATGGGCCGGCGTCCCACGCGTGGTCATCGGCTCAGCCCAGATCAACGGTGGTTCAGAGAGTGACGGCGGCCAATATCTGCAAAAGCCGTTTCAGTATCCTGAATTGATCCGCCTGGTCGATCAACTGCTCTCCGACCGCGCCGCATAGACGAAAGACCACGGATCGCAGCCCGTGGGATCGCATGCTTTCTCTGCGGGCGAATGTTCTGGTACTATAATGGCATCGCGATTTCGCGCGTTGCCATTCCGGAACCGATCAGAGAGAAGTGTCTCGTGTCCACCGCATCGATTCTGATCATTCAGGGTGTCGATCAGGGAGCACGGTTTCAGGTCGAAGCGGGTGGGTCTGCCGGCATCGGTCGCGGTGCGAAGAACGAAATCCGCATTCTCGACACCGAAGTCTCCCGTCGGCATGCCACGCTGGAGTATGGAGACGGACATCTCGCCATCGTGGATCTCGGCAGCTCGAACGGCACGTTTGTGAACGGGCAGCCGGTTCGTACGCGTCAGTTGGCCGATGGCGACCAGATTCAGATCGGCCGCAGCATCCTGTTGCTGAATATGGCCGGCGACGTCAACGAATCGGAATGGGCCGGCGATCTCGTCGATTTGGTGGGCCGCCAGGGAGCCGACGACCGTTCGAGTATTGTCTCGGAGGTCAGCCAGGAGGTTGATCGAGAACTGCTCGATCACTCGGCCGATGCGGGGACGCAGGAGTTAGCGCAGACGCTGGCCAACTTGCAGGTGCTGTACCGTATTTCCGATGAAGCCGTCAGCCCATCGATTTCGCTCGAACAACTGTTGCAGCGGATTCTCGATCTCACGATTGAAGTTGTCGGTGCCGATCGCGGTTGCATGCTGTTGGACGATCCGGAAACCGGGGAGCTTGTACCACATGTGTTCGCCCGACGCCGCGGCTTCGACGCCGACGCGAAAATGCCGGTGTCTCGCAGCATCGTCGATTACGTGCTGCAGGAAGGGCAGGGAGTCCGGACATCGGATGCGCGACGGGATCGCCGGTTTGAACCGGGGCAGAGCATTCTGCAGGCCGGTATCCGCGAGGCGATGTGCGTACCAATGCAGGGCCGCTACGAACTACGAGGAGTGGTTTACGTCGATACGACGATCCCGCCGGAACGCGTTGTTCTCGACGGTGTTGTTCCCGATAAGTTCAGTGAAGAGCAACTGCGGCTGCTGGTGGCTATTGCGCGTCAGGCGGCCTTGGCAATCGAAAACAACCGCTACCAGCAAGCCCTGTTGAAAGCCGAACGTTTGGCCACAATGGGGCAAACCATCGCCATGCTCAGCCACCACATCAAGAACATTCTTCAGGGTGTTCGGGGCGGCAGCTATCTGATCGACATGGGACTGAAAGATCACAATGAAGAACTGGTCCACAAGGGTTGGGGAATCGTCGAGAAGAATCAAAACCGGATTTATCACCTCGTCATGGACATGCTGACATTCAGTAAAGAGCGACAGCCGGCCCTCGAATCGGCTCAATTGAATGAAACGGTCGGCGAGGTATGCGAGCTGATGCAGTCGCGGGCCGACGATGCAAAAGCCGATCTCGAATTCCAGCCAATGCCCGATCTACCGGTGACGGTTTTCGATCCGGAGGGGATTTATCGCGCGGTGCTCAATGTTGTCACGAATGCCATCGACGCGACTGAAGCGACCGACTCGGGGACCGTTCGTGTCGAAACGGGGTACGACGGCAACACCGACAGCGTTTACGTTTGCGTTACCGACAACGGTGCTGGAATTCCCGAGGATCAGTTGAAGATGATCTTCAACGCATTCGAATCGACCAAGGGTGCGCGCGGCACAGGATTGGGGCTGGCCGTCAGCCGGAAAATTCTTCGGGAACATGGCGGCGACATCACCGTTGAAACCGAAGTAGGACGCGGTTCACAGTTCCTGCTGACGTGGCCCAGCATTGAAGAGGACCCACAACCAAAGCAGGCCGGGACGGAGACGATGACCGGGTAGCTGCGATCCAACGGTTCGCAGTCTCTGCGATGCGTTGCACCGCAGCTAGTCCATCACGTTGCGATTCCAGTTTCCCTCGATATCGTAATTGCGGGAGTAACCCAAGCCGAATTCGCGCCAGATGGAGTCGAACGTTCCTTTCAGAAATCTGGCGGTGTTTTCTGAAGTATCGACTGTTTCGAAGTCGGTGATGATCAACGGATCGGTCGGCAATTCCCGACGGTCGAATACGTCGCTGCGTTCGCCCGGACCAACGATCATTGTGAATTCGTGGATGTTCAATAGCGAGATTCCCATTTGCCAGGGGCGGCGCACCTTCAACTTATGGAGCAATTGGCAGCAGCGGTGAACGGCCAGAATGACGTTGCGTTCCAGCGTGGTCGAGGGAATCATGCCGGCTGCGCCGGGGGGTAATGGGAAGCCCGCCCGTTGAGCGTTGAGATTCTCAGTCAGCGCCGCGCGCAGTGCGCCGGTCGCCGTCACGTCGATGGCAGATTCGGCGGTGAAACCGGTGACGGACTGCGAACCCGAGTGCAGTTCATCGAACGAAATCTCCGCCTCATTCATCACCTCGGCGATTCGTTCCGGTTGAATGTTAACCGGTTTTTCCGGCATGATGGTGACGGCAACCGCTGCCGGCTGATCTTCCATTCGCGGCATCGCTCCCGCAGCAATATCGCTTTCAAATTGCGAACGCACTTCGAGGAACCGCTGATCGGCAAGCGGCTCGCTGCGGTTATCATTCTGCTGATGCATCGCAGTCAGCAGGACCCCCTCCAGCTTGCGACTGAGCACTTTTTGTGCGCGATAAACGGTCCGTTTATCAGTTTCGCTTGGCTCGAGCGAATAACTCACAATCCAACGCCGCCGCACATCGAGAATTTGATCGGTCGGCCCGCCGTAGATTTCGTTCTTCACACCAACCAGCCGCGATGCCCCTTTTGAATGAGCCGCGTATCCCAGTTGCAATAGCACATTGGGATCGCTCGATTGACCGGCGGTTCCGGTTTCGCGGCCCGCTTCGTCGGTTGTGGCGACGAAGGTCAGGTCGGCCAACACCAAATCGCAGTCGTCAATCTTTCGCAGCGTCGAATTCGGCACGTCACACATACCGGGGACAACCACCGGAGCTTCTTCCAGCGTCACCTTGAAGTTGTTGGACCGCACCAACGTAATCCGCTCGCAGGCGGCGCGGGCCGCTTCGCGAATCAACCGACGATGACATCTCTGCGATCGATACGCCTGCCCGGCATAAAACACTTTGACTGTGGGCATTTCTGCTTCTACGACTCCCGATTGTTCATCTCACTTTGTGTCATTCAACTCAAATGATCGACATTCGGTCGATCATTGCTTCGCAGCCGATTATAATAGTTGTGAACGACAGAACCAGCGAGACAGAACATCGATCATACAGCTGTGATGCAACGCATCGCAGAGAGTAAAATAGACAAACTCAGATTTTTCATTCAAGGCCATAAGAAATGCGGATCGGCATTTTCGCAGATGCTCACGACCACGTCGACAATGTTCGCCGCGCGGTGGCGATTTTTAACCACGCCGGCTGCGATCTGGTCATTTTCGCCGGCGACTTTGTTTCGCCGATCGTCGTTCCGCCGTTGCGCAAGCTGACTTGCCGCGTGATGGCCTGCTTTGGTGACAACGAAGGAAACAAAACGGGCATTGCCGGCGGTATGCGGATCATCGGCGAAGTGGCCGAACCACCGTTCGGAATACAAACGAAAGATGGAACGCGCATCCTGGTGACGCACGCGGGCGAAGATCTTCGCGGACATGTGGGAGACTGCAACGTGGTGATTATGTCGCACACGCACCGCCCATCAATCGCCCGCGACCAGAATGGGCGATTATTTGTGAATCCCGGTGAGACGAGCGGTTGGACGTACCGTAAGCCATCGGTCGCGATACTCGATACCGAACCGTTGGATGCAGAAATCGTCGCACTGCCGGAAATGCCCGCCATCGAAGTGGGCGATTCGTTGCCTGCCATCCCCTGAGATATTGGTGTCGATTCACGTCTGGAGAAAACCATGAGAATGACACAAGAGGCTCCCGGTCGGATCCGGCGTTTCCTTAACTGGACTACTTTGTGCGGGTTAGTCGCAGTCGGCCTGAACTCGGTTGCCGCCGCGCAGAATTCGGACGTTCGCGTCAAGCAAATCAAGCCGCTGCCATCGGTTCAACTGCTTGACTTCACCGCTGCACTTCGCTCGACACCCGGTGGTGACAAATACTTGCGCGAACCGCTCGAAGATCCAACAGGTACGTCCCGCCAACGAATCGCACGGTGGCGCAAGCAATCTGCCCTCCCCGACGGGATATTTCTTGAATTGGTGAAAGACAATCGGCGGCAACCAGAGTTGCGCGCACTGGGTTTGAGAATGCTGGCAGATGATCATCGCGGGCTTGACCGGGAACTGCTGGCCGAATTGCTGGCCACCGATCACCAAACGCTTCGGCTGGAGACCATTCGCACGTTGCAGGAATGGAAGAACGACCATGCGCGGGAATTCCTGCGTGCTATCGCCGCCGACGTCAATGATTCGCCGTTACTGCGAGCCGAGGCCATTGTGGGGTTGGCGCCCTACGCTGCGGGCGACAAGCCGACTCGTGACCTGCTGTTGCGACTGGCGAACGGCCAGAATGCCAGCTTGCGCAGCGAGAGTTTGCGATCGCTGCGAGGACTGGCCGCTTCACATCCCGATGTCAGCGCAACGATTATCGCTCTGGCTGAAAAGGCGAATGATTGTAATTCCCCGTTCTCTCATAAAGACCTGGAATTGATTGAGCAGATTGTGCTTGCTTTCGGGAAGGAGAACCGAAAACAGATTCCAAGCCGATTGCTGACGGCAGCCAGAGACGCGCGACCAACCGATACCGATGATTGGTATGCCAAGATGAAAGAAGGCGGTGACGCGGCAGCAGGCCGTCGAGTGTTCTTTCATGCGAATGCCGCACACTGCTCCCAATGTCACACAATTGATGGTCGTGGCGGGCGGATCGCATCCGACCTGTCCAACGTGGGCCGCGCGACGGGGCAAAAAATGCTGATCGAGTCGATCGTCGAGCCGAGCAAACAAATTCCTCGCCCCTATGTCACGTGGACGGTGGTGACCGATCGGGGCAAAGTCTATTCCGGTCTGATCCGCGACAATCTCAACCAGAAGATCGAACTGATGACGGCCGAGAATTCGTTGATCGAGATTCCACACAGCCGCATCGACCACCGTTCGCCGCAGAAAGTGTCCTTGATGCCCAAGGACCTCGTCGATCGAATGACGACGGCCGAATTCCAGAACTTAATTGCTTATCTAAGAAGTAGGCGATGAGACGGGCGGCTGGACCTACCGCAAGCCATCGGTCGCGATTCCCGTTACCGAACCGTTGGAGGCAGAAATCGTCGCACTGCCGGAAATTCCCGCCTTTGCAGCAAATGAGATTCCAGGAATAAGACATGCTGCACCGGTTGTGGATGTTCACTTTGCTCTGTTTGATCGCGCTGGGATGCGGGGGCGATCAGAGTCAGCAAACAAAACTAAGCTCGACCCTACGTCTCGCGGTCACCACAAGCACTCGCGACTCCGGGTTGCTTGATGAACTGATTCCGATTTTCGAACGTGATCGGGATGTTCGCGTTGATGTGATTGCAGTGGGAACCGGCAAGGCGCTGAGGTTGGGGGAAGCGGGTGACGTGGACGTGATGTTGGTCCACGCACGTGATGCCGAAGATGCCTTTATGCAGGCCGGGCATGGCATTCGTCGCGAGGACGTTATGTACAACACGTTCGAGATTCTCGGCCCGCCGAGCGATCCGGCCGGCATTGTCGGAATGGAACCTGCGGCGGCCTTGCAAAAGATCGCCGACGGAAATCATCGGTATCTTTCGCGCGGCGACGAAAGCGGCACCCATCAGCGCGAGTTGCTGCTGTGGAAAAAGGGTGGTGGCCAGCCGCCGTCGGACAAGTCCATCGAGAGCGGGCAGGGAATGGGTGCGACGCTGATTATGGCGGACCAGATGCAAGCCTATGTTTTGACAGATCGCGGGACATTTCTACGTTTCAAAAAGAAGATCGAACTGAAGCCGCTGGTCTTCTCTTCCCAGGATTTGAAGAACCCCTACGGCATTCTTGTGGTCAACCCGAACAAGCATCCGTCTATTCGCAACGAATTGGCCGACGCATTCGTCGATTTCATGATTTCTCAGCGCGTTCAACAGATCGTTCAGGACTTCACTGTGGACGGCGAACAATTATTCTATCCGCTGCGACTTTCCAACGGCGACTGACAGTGTTATGGACCTCATCTGGGACGGTTTCAAAGAAGCGATTCACCTCGTGGTCAATTGCGACCCGCTGGTGATGTCGGCCGCGTGGCGGAGCATTTGGATTTCCAGTCTTGCGGTTGTCTTGGCAGCAGCAGCCGGGCTGCCCCTTGGCATCGCTTTGGCCCTTGCTACATTTCCAGGAAAGCGATGGGTGATCGCGGCGTTTCGGGCCGGAATGGCATTGCCGACCGTTTTTGTCGGCGTCGTTTGTTACGCCATGTTTTCCCGGCAAGGGGTGCTGGGGCCGTTGGAATTATTGTATTCGCCGTGGGCAATCGTCATTGGCGAATTCGTGCTGGCGTTTCCAATCATCACGGCCATCACTCACGGCGCGGTTAAGGCGCTGGACCCGCGCGTTGGGGAAACCGCTTTAACATTGGGAGCGGGGCCGTTTCGTCGCTGGAGAACCTATATTTCCGAAGCACGCGTTGGGGTTGTCTTGGCTGTCCTCACTGCGTTCGGACGCTGCGTGACCGAATTGGGAATCGCAATGATGGTTGGCGGAAACATCAAGAATCACACGCGAACGCTGGCCACCGCGACAGCGCTGGAAACCGGCAAGGGGGAATTTGCCCGCGGCATTGCGATGGGTGTTGTCTTGCTCGTGATTGCATTGAGCGTGACGATTGTGATTGTCTTACTGAGTCGTGAAGACAAGGAATAATCTGCCGTGATGATCGATGTCCAGCACCTGCAAGTGAAGAAGAACAGGCGAACCATTTGTTCGATTCGGCAACTTGCCATTCAACCGGGCGAGCGCGTTGTCGTGATCGGATCGAACGGTTCGGGAAAGTCGACTTTGTTACGAGTGCTGGCCGGATTGGAACGGGATTACGAGGGGCGTTGCGACGTTCGGTTGACATGGAGGGAACGAACCTACGTGCATCAGAGTCCGTGCTTATTTCGGGGAACGGTCCTGTCGAGCGTCGCGTATGGCCTGCGTTGTCGCGGCGTGTCGCAGCAGGTCGCTGCGAAACGTGCGCAGGAGTGTCTCGAACAATTGGGCATTCACGAACTTGCAACGAGCAACACGCAACAACTTTCCGGCGGTGAAACACGTCGCGTTGCGTTAGCGCGGGCGCTGGCGTTCAAGCCGCAACTACTCATTCTGGATGAACCACTGGCAGAATTGGACGCGCAGGGAATCGAGTCGGTGTGCCGCGTACTCACAGAACTATCGGAAACGACAATAGTGATCGCTTCACCCACAAGTATGCCTACGAAGATCAGCGCGCGGGAATACCAACTCGATGCGCCACAAGCTGAGTGAGTGGCGGTTGGCTATTTCGCCGCCCCGCTCGTGGGGCGTGTCGCCAAACGTCGCCGCCGCGATCGATAGCGTTGGTTCCAACTCCCAACGGCGTCGATTCCGGCTGCGGCAACTCGTTCTGAAATTGAAGGCGATTGAACTCCCTTACGCAGATCGGCGAGATATCGCGGAATCACCTGGCGGGATGACGTCGATCCTTGCATCAAAAGGTTCACCCAAGACCAGCCTTCGGCGTATTCGACGATGCCCAATTGCGACATCGTTTTCAGTCGCTCCAGCCGTCCGATGCTCGGCTTCCAGAACAGACGATTTTGCCGACTGAGCAACTGGCTGAATTCCTGTTGCCGGCCGTCCTTCGTTTCGTAGAATTCGGCGATCCCTTCATCGAGCCAAATCGGCAGGTTTTCGTGCGAGGTGTTGAGCAGCACGTGCACAAATTCGTGTCGCAGATTTAACATCAATTCCGAAGTTGCGACGGCGAAGATATACGGCGTACCGTTTCGCAGCAGGAACATGGCAGTGCGATTAGTGTCGGCCTGCGTGAGAGTGGGAATGTGTTGTCTCACGTAGCGTGAAAACGCCTTCTGAGTTGAGAACAGATAGACGCGTACCGGCGTGCGTTTATCGGGGATCATCAACTCCGACCAGAGCTTCTGCGCCATCGATTCCAGTTCGATCCCGGCTTGTTTCGATTGAGTGAATCGGTAGTCGGCGACAAACTGAAAACGGCCGGCATGCGTGACTTGAAACGGTGAGCCATTCTGCGCGACCGCCGGGCGAACGGCGGTAACGCTCAGCAGCAACAGGCCGAGAAAGGCGGTCGATAGTCGGTGCATGGTCTGGCGTTGGTGCATAGTCGGAAGTGGGCGATGTTGAAGTTTGCGGGTTGGGTAAGCGGTGCGTCCGCGCAGAAATGGCGACGCGTTGCTGCGAGAATTCGGTTCGCAAGTGCGTTGCCGCAATGATTATCGGGAATCGACTTCGGCCGCTCGAAGTTGATTGGCACCGTTACAACACGCACGCCAAGAACAACAAAACTAACCGTTGAAACCGGGGCGACCGGCACAATCGGCAAAGTTGCCCACAGCGTATCCGCAAGAAACCGACAGCAGGAATTGCAAAGAACTGTCAAAGTTTGGGCTGTGAATGATGAGATCCGTTTGCCTTTTCGACGCCATTGCGCGCATACTGTAGCCCGACGCAGGAATGGACTGTGTCGTTCCTTTCAAACGGATTTCTGACTTCTGTCAATGGGTGGGGGAGTAACGTCATGTCGAGCCACGAATCAAACAACAACAGCGAGAATCTGACGTCGGACGGCCTGAATCGACGTGGATTTGTTCAAGCGGTTGGAGCGACGGCGGCCGCGGCTTCACTGGCTCCGGCGACGCTGGTCAATGCAGGTGTCGACAAGAAAGCCCAGCCGGAGATGCTGGTTCAGAAACTATACGAGACGCTCACGCCAAAACAGAAAAAAGCGGTTGCCTTCGATTGGGATCACAAAGACGGCCGCGGGCTGCTGCGAACGCACGTTTCCAATAACTGGCATATCACCAAGCCGAAAATCGCCAGCAACTTCTTCACCAAAGATCAGCAGGACATCATCGAAGCGATTTTCAACGGCCTGTACAGTCCCGATTGGCGACCTCAGATTCGCAAGCAACTACAGGACGACGCGGGCGGATACGGCAAGAGCCAGTCGATTGCATTGTTCGGCACGCCGGGAACAGGCAAGTTCGAGTTTGTGATGACCGGCAGACATCTCACCATTCGCTGCGACGGCGACAGCACCGAACACGTTGCCTTCGGTGGACCGATCTTCTACGGTCACGCGGCAGAGGGATTCAACGAAGAGAAGGATCACCCGGGCAATGTCTATTGGCATCAGGCGTTGAAGGCGAATGCGCTGTTGCCGATGCTTGATGGCAAACAGCGAAAGCAGGCTTTGGTTCCGAAGGCACCGCAGGAAAGCAAGATTGCTTTTCAGGGTCCGAAGGGCGAACTGCCGGGCATTGCGTTGAGCGAACTTTCCAAGGACCAGTTGGCTCACGCCGAGGGCGTGCTCAAAACGTTGTTGGCACCCTATCGCGCGACCGACCAGACAGAAGCGCTCGCGTGTCTGAAAGCCCAGGGCGGACTGGAGAAGTGCAGCATGGCGTTCTACCAGTCAGACGACATCGGCGAGGACGGCGTTTGGGACATGTGGCGAATTGAAGGACCGTCGTTCGTCTGGCATTGGCGCGGCGCACCGCACGTTCACGTTTGGGTCAACATCTCGAACGATCCGTCGGTGAAGACGAACGCACGTGGCTAACATGTTGGTCGGGGTCACGTGGGCGACGCGTTCTGCACGTCCCGTGACCGATCGTCGTTGCACGTTTCGGTTCGCGTATCCGGACCCGTCTGCAGCGACGACGTTTGTCCGTTAACAGTTCTGCCACTTCAAGTTCCATCTCGGAAAGCAGGAATCCTGTGAAAGACGTCACGTCGAGAGAGGATGCTCGATTCACCCAGGACGCGTCGTCCCCCCAACTGGATGTTGGCTCACCGCCATTGCACAGAATGGCGATGAGTGAAATGACCACTTATCGCTGGACGTTTCCCGAAGATGTCACCGCCTATCGGGAGGCGGGCGTCGATGCCATTGGCATCTGGCGCCCGAAGCTGTCTCAGTTCGGCGACGAACGGGGAATCGACCTTGTGCGGGAAAGCGGTCTGTCCGTTTCCAGCCTGTCGTGGGCGGGGGGATTTACCGGATCGAACGGCCATTCGTTCCGCGAGTGCGTCGATGATGCCCGCGATGCGATCAACGTCGCCGGCGCATTGGGGGCCGAGTGTCTGGTGATTATGAGTGGCGCACGCGCCGGCCACACCGCCAATCATGCGCGCCGTCTGCTCATCGATGGACTCGATTTGCTGGCCGACTCCGCAGCCGCGCACGGCGTCGCGCTGGCCATCCAGCCGGTGCATCCGAAGTTGGCCGGCGAATGGAGTTTTCTCACAACGCTCGACGATACGCTGGATGTGATCGATCGTTGCAACCACGATTGTGTGCGGATGGCATTCGACATCTACCATCTGTGGCACGAGCCACGGTTGATCGAACGAATACCGGAATTCGCATCGCTGGTTTCGCTGGTCCAATTGAGCGACTGGCGGGAACCGACTCGCTCCGACCACGACCGCTGTCTTCCAGGCGATGGGGACATTCCGTTGGGAGATGTTGTCTCCGCCTTTGCCGACTCGGAATATGACGGTTACTATGAGTTCGAAATCTGGTCGGAAGAACTTTGGAAGTCGGATTACGATCAGATCATCAAGAGTTGCCGTTCCCGTTTCGATGATCTCTTCACGCGGAGGCGCAGTATTCAAGAGTCGCCGCCGTTATAATGCACGCGGATAAAATCACACCCCATAAGTCATTCCACAACCCCTGCCCGCTGCGGTCCGCCGGCTGCAACCCCGATTGAATTTGGCGACGCGAACGCGAGTCGCGTTGTTGAACTGGTAACTGCTAACTGCATACAACCGTTCTACGTCCATACGAGCCGTCGCCGACCAGTGGCATTTCGGATCGGCACAGCGGGGCGTGTTTCTGAATTGGATGAAGGCGTCATGCCTCACGACTGGCTGACGATTGACGAACTTGCCCGCCAACTGGGTCGCGATAAGCGCGAGATCCAGAAGCTGGTCAACCGTGGTCGAATTCCCGGGCGGAAGATCGGCGGCGACTGGCAGTTCCATCCGACGGAAATCACACATTGGCTGGAACAGGAAATGCGCGATTACACCGATCGCGAACTGGCCGTTGTGGAGGATGCGTATCAATCGACCGAAGCGGACGCCGAGGTCCCGGTGGAGAGCCTGCTGAGTCCCGATACCGTTGAAGTGCCGTTGCAATCGCGCACCAAGCGTTCGGTTTTGGAGAGCATGGTCGAGGTGGCCGGACGGACCTGGCAAATTTGGGAGCCGGCCACCGTCCTCAACGCGGTGCGTGAACGTGAAGATGTTTTCTCGACGGCATTCGATCACGGGGTGGCCATCCCGCACCCAAGAAACGCCTTACCCGATTCCCTTGGGGAGTCACTCATCGCCTTCGGCCGAACGCTTTCGGGGATTCCTTTCGGCGGTGCAAACGGACGGCTGAGCGACCTGTTCTTTCTTGTACTCTGTCGCGATTCCCGCACGCATTTGCGCGTGCTGGCTCGGTTGGGACGCTTGATTCAAACGCCCGAGTTTCTCGACAAGCTGCGCGAATCGGACGACAGCGGCGCGACATACGAACTCATCTGCGAGTTCGACCGCAAACTCGCCGGCAGTTGAAAACGTGTTTCCACTCAAAGCCCACGGGCTACGCCCCGTGGGATCGAATGTCTAGGGCAACTCGGGCGGAGTAACTTTCGGCGGTCGTCCGCTAAGCGATTTCAGAAATGCGACAATGTCGTCGATGTCGTTCAGGCTGACACCGTTGCGTTGGCCGATGTCGATCGACTCGCCCCCGGGACCGCTCACCGGTGCCGATCTCAGGTAGAAGAAGACCACTTCTTCCAACGTTTTTATCGAGCCATCGTGCATATAGGGGGCCGTGCGGGCAATGTCGCGCAGAGTTGGCGTGCGGAATTTGTGGCGGTCATCCTTCTTTCCCGTCACTGCCGCGCGACCGACGTCACGAAACGAAACTCCCAAGCGATGAAAATCCCCGTCGCTCAACAGTGGGCCACTATGACAGCGCAGGCAATCGGCTTCGCCGACGAACAGGGCCATGCCGCGCTTCGCCTGCTCACTCATGGCATCCTTCTCTCCTTGAAGGTATTTGTCGAATGGAGAATCACGACTGATAAGCGTTCGTTGGAACGCTGCCAACGCTTTGGCGATGCCGTCGCGCGTGACAGGCGACTTGAACACTTTGCGAAACTGCGCGACGTATCCTGCCACGGCATTCAGCTCGTCTTCCAATTTGTCGAGGTCTTGATTCATCTCTTCGGGATTGACAATCGGCCCGAGTGCCTGTTCTTCCAGGCTTTTCGCCCGGCCGTCCCAGAAGAACACGGAATAAAACGCGACGTTTAGCAACCCCTGAGTGTTACGAGTCAATCGCTTGCCGGCGGCACCTTTGCTGCGGGCCAGTCCGTCGCCAAACCCCTTGTCAATGTCGGGCAGATGACACGTGGCGCAGCTCATTTTGTTATCACCGGAAAGCCGCGGGTCGAAGAATAATTGTCGTCCCAAATCGACCTTCGCCCGAGTTGTCGGGTTGTCAGCGGGAGCCGGAACCTTCATCGGCAGCGGAACCAGACGCGGCTTTCCTGTCGCGCGGCCTGTCTTTTCATCGGCCGAAGCGCCAGCGCAAAGCAGCACGACGAACGTCACAGCGAATAGAACAGTCTGTTGAGTCTTGTTCATCATCTGCATAGTTCTGCCATTGCTTGCGAGTTTCGGCGTCTGCGGCCCCATTCAAACTTGCAACCATTTTGATTGCCGTGAACCTTCAGGGTAACATGAATCCGAACGCTGAACCAAGTGGCGAATGTCAAATCGTTGCTGCTTGAGCGTTACTGTTTCCTTTTCGGCTGACGTCGCGCTAGAACCCGGTCGAATCCATTGGAGAGAAAATATGACGAACAACCGCGCGATACTTTCGACCGTCTGCAAAGGATGGTTGATTGTGGCGACGATCTTTGCAGGTTTGTTATCGGTCGGAAGCTTTGCGACCGTCGAAGCGGCAACATTGACACTATTGGTGAACGACGCCGCTGGCGAATCGATGCCTTGCCGAATCCATTTCCAGGACAAGAACGGCAAGCCGCAGCGGCCCAACGGGTTACCGTTCTTTCGCGATCACTTTGTTTGCCCGGGCCGTGCGGTGCTGGAATTGCCTGCCGGGAAATACTCGTTTGCGATTGAACGCGGGCCGGAGTACGAGGGAATCGACGGCGAAATTGAGCTGTCCGGCAACGAGCGCCGTGAAGTCAAATTCACGCTGAAGCGAATCGCCGACCTCGCCGAATTGGGCTGGCATGCGGGCGATCTGCACGTGCATCGTCCGGTCGAAGACATCCGACTGCTGATGCAGGCAGAGGATCTTCATGTGGCACCGGTCATCACCTGGTGGAACAATCGCAATCTGTGGAAAGACCGTCCGATTCCCAAGCAGTTGCTACACCGGTTCGACTCGAACCGACTGTACGATGTGATGGCAGGCGAAGACGAACGCGAAGGCGGGGCGCTGCTGTTTTTTCATTTGAAGAAGCCGTTGGAGATCACCGGATCGAGTCGCGAGTTTCCGTCACCAATGAAATTCGTTACCGAGGCTCGAAGTCGCAAGAATGTCTGGATCGACATCGAAAAACCGTTCTGGTGGGATGCGCCGCTGTGGTTGGCAAGCGGGCAGGTCGATTCGATCGGTTTGGCGAACAATCACATGTGTCGCAGCCGCATGTACGAAGACGAGGCGTGGGGCCGGCCGCGCGACAGTAAACGTTTGCCGGCACCGCGAGGCAACGGATATTGGACGCAGGAAATCTACTACGACATCCTCAACTGCGGGTTGCGGATTCCACCGTCGGCCGGAAGTGCATCGGGCGTGTTGCCGAACCCGGTGGGCTACAACCGCGTGTACGTTCACACGGGAAAGAAACTGAGTTACGACGGCTGGTGGGACGGGCTGAAGGCGGGGCGTTCGTTCGTCACCAACGGCCCGTTGCTCATTTGCCGGGCCAACGGCGAACTGCCGGGACACGTGTTTGCGGCCGACGCCGGAAAGAAAGTCGAAATCCAATTCGACGTATCACTGACCACCGGCGACAAAGTGACAGCTTTGGAGATCATTCGCGACGGCAAAGTGATCCGCCACCTACCGGTTGAAAAGGGAGATGGCAAAGGAGAATTCGGCACGTTGAAATTCCGCGAAAGCGGTTGGTTCCTCGTGCGGGCGATTGCCGAGAACCCGCGCACGTTTCGCTTCGCCTCGACCGCGCCGTTTTACGTTGAGGTGGGAAAGCAGAAGCGGCGCATCAGCCGAAAGTCGGCGAAGTTCTTCCTCGATTGGGTCGATGAACGAATCGCGCGGGTCGAGAAAAACGTAACCGATGTCGGGCAACGGGAAGAAGTTCTCGCCCACCACAAACGCGCGCGAACCTTCTGGCAGAAACGATTGGAATCAGCAACTGCTGAATAGTTGTCTCGATGAATCGTGTGCCACTGGCGTATCGCCAGTGGAGGTTTGTGGTGACCGCATTTCTGCGGTTCGGACGCTTCTCCCGCAACCAATTTCCCCCGCACCAAATCAACGCGAAACTCGTTTGCGGACGATCGCCCGAATCAGCCAGAGGAAAAGGATGAACGGAATCGAAAGAATGACCAGCCAGGGACCGACTGCAACGATGCCGATGACGAGGTTCTGTCCGGCATTCAGCAGGGCATCGAGTGAGCCGCTCCAGGCCCGGGCAATGCGGTTGCCGAACGTCGGCGCTTCGGGCGGTTGGTAACCTTTGATTTCGTTGACGGAAAGTGTGATCGTCGAGAACGCGGTCAGGTCTTTTAGCACCCGCATGCGGCCCTGCATGCGTTCA
Organism: Planctomycetaceae bacterium; assembly: GCA_018699955.1. Lineage (GTDB taxonomy): Bacteria > Planctomycetota > Planctomycetia > Planctomycetales > Planctomycetaceae > JABISG01. Next base: position 81,167 of record JABISG010000137.1, read on the forward strand.
ATTTCTTCGCGAACCCGCGCCAGTTGTTCCTCAACCGCCAGAATGTCCTCCAATTTGCCGGTGCCTTTTTCCAGCAACTCCAGTAGCCGTTTTTCCTGAAGCTGTTTGTTCGCGATGCGGGCTTTCACATCGTAATACTCGGCCGTCACTTCCTGTGATTCAGTGGTCAGGCTTTGGAATTCGCCCAGCGCTTTGGCCGCATCGAGGAACGTGCCGTACTGTCGGACCGGCACACGGATTGTCCAGGTACCACTTCGCGGCGAACCGCTGCTGCCTTCCAAAGTCGAGTCGGCAATGAATCCACTGTGACTGCTCGCCAGCTTTTCGACCATTTCCGGCACGCCGTTGAATTCCTCGACGATGAGGTTCAGCCGGGCGGTGTAGATGATTTGCCGCTGGATTTGTTCCGGATTGACATCGGGCTTCGCATCACCGTCCTGCCCGATTTCACCTTCGGCGACGGCCATGGGTAATTCGGCGACATTTGCGTCACTCGCAGAGTCCATTGCCTCGGCGGGCATGGCCGACTTTTCGCCGCCGCTCCCCGACATGGGCGCCGAATCGCTGCAACCGATGATGACGGAGAACAGACACAACAAGACGACAGAACAAGCGACAGAGCGCATGGCGATCTCCTGCAGCGAGAGAGAGAATTCAACCGGTGGTGGCCAACGTATGATCCGGGGAGGCGAAGAATTATTCCCGGGGAATGGGAGAAACTGCGGTTGAGGTGACGATAGAAGTCGGTCTTTTACCAAAACGTCGTTCCCGCGCAGGCGGGAACCCAGCAAACCAGCAATCAGCACAAAACAACCATCGACTTACCGACGGCCCCCGCACACACGGCGCACGGTTGCCTCCGAACCGACTGGATTCCCGCCTGCGCGGGAATGACGTTCCGCGTTTCAATTCTGGGCCGCATTCCTCGCCATCACAGCGTCTTCAAGAACTCCAACACCGCTCGTTTCTCGGTTTCGTTCAGCGAGTCGGGAAAGAGATGTCCGGCGGCGCTCTTTCCGGGCGGGCGGGTGTCGAAATAGGTGCGGCGTTCTGAGCCGAGCGTGACGTCGGCGGGGGTCTTCTCGAATTCGGTCACTTCCAGGCCGACACGGTTTTGATCGTAGCCACCTTCGGTTCGTTTCCAGATGGTTGCCCGTTTATCGGAATGCAACACATGCCACAATGTCGGGACCGAGCCGTTATGGAAATACGGAGCCGATGCCCAGATGCCGTCGAGCGGGGGAGCGACGTATCCTTTGGGATCGAGCACAACCGGGTCTTTTCCGTAGCGTGACATCCAGCCCTCTTTCAGCCAGCGTCGATGTTTCGGCGTGAGTGCTTGCAGCCGCCGAGGGTCGGTGCCGATGACGTCGAGTGGGATCGTTTTCTGTTCGTACTTTCCACGTTCACCGTAGGTGCCGTGACAGCGGCTGCAGTTTTCGCCAAAGAGGACACGTCCCTGTTCGGCCAGATCGGTGTCGATCTTCCATGGATATTTCGGCGGCTCGACCGATTCGATCCAGGCGAGAATGTCGCGAAAATCGTCTTCCCAACCGGCGACGATTTTCGCGTTGTTTCTGGGGATGAGCATGAACTGCATCAACAGGCGGTGTGTTTTGGGGGCGTGGCCGTCGCAGTAAAGGGTTGATTTTCGGCTGACATTCCAGAATGGGGGCGCGTCCATGTCGTGATGCAGGAGTTTCGGCAGAGGTCGCAAATTGACGTTCATGTCACGGTCGCGGAGTGTGCCGAGAACGATACCGAACACGACAGAGTTCGATGTGCCGTTGGTGGTACCCAGCGGGAGCGCCAGCGAGGCGGTTTCCAGATGCGACGGTTTCTTGAATTGCAGCGGCTTGATGATGCGGACGTCTTCGATGAGCGTCTGCAGCGCGAAATGCGTGTTGGGCAATCCGGGGATGACTTTGCCGGCGACTTTGCCGGCATGACAGGCGAGGCAGTTCATCACCCAGCCTCCGCGTTCGACATCGACCCAGCCGATGGCCGTGCGTTTGCTGAAACCGTCGTCGGGCGATTCGATGAGACCGTAACGCGAGAAGGCCATTCGGCGACGTTCTGTCGGCGTAGCCGCTTTGGCTTTCGATCGCAACGGTTCGGGCCAGACCGTCCAAAGGACCTCGAAAGTCCGCTGATCAAAATCGGGGGGCAAAAACGGGCGGGTCCTCAGAATGCGATAGCCACGCTCGGCGGCGGTCTCGGAGCGTGGGGCCGCCGTTGTGGATGGCGGCGCTGCCTCAGCCGTCTTTGTACTGATTCCCGCGAGCATCAGCAGCGCAGAGAGAATGGCCGCTGGCAAGAAGTCCGGAATCATCGTCGTTCTCTCGTGCATCGAAATGGTTACGGTCGGCACATTATAGCTGTAAATTGCCACCAAGCCCATAATTAGTGGCCCGAATCTCACAACGGTGTGTGATCGCCTGTTCTCACGGCAAAGAGAGGGAAAACGTGCATCTGCCCAACGGTTTCGTGTCAATCGGTTGACCGCCGGTTCTGCTCTGATAGTATAAACTTACGCGGGCATGTTGGATTGAGATCGGCGGATTCCCGCCGATGTTGCCCCGGCGGTCAGCGAGTTACATTTTGACAATTAGTTGGGATCTTTGGGCAGATGTTGCTCGAAGGTGCAGTCGAGTCCCGACGGTTCGGGATCGGCAACGAAGAGTCACACGTTCGGTTCCGTTGGAAAACCAAGATGGTTGACGGTTTCGACACGACAATTCCTCTCGCCCTGCAATGGGTCGTCGGCATTTTGTGCATGACGGCGTTCGCATTGGCTGTCGTTTGCTCGCGGAGCAATTCCGGCCGGTTGCTGTTGCAGATGTGGAGTGTCCTGTCAGGTCTTTCGCAGCAGGCTTCGCTGCAGTTGCCGGGATTCCGGTTGCTGTACCCGCCGCGCTGTGTGTTGGTGCCGATGCGCGCCGGGCCACCCATTGCCGACAATCAAATTCGTTGTGGTGATAACCGGGCGGGCAAGGATTTTGCCCAACCGAGGCCACCATCCAGCTAAACCGGCGATTGCCTTGGCGTTGCCGCGGTCACAAGAGTCACAGTTGCGTTTCATTGACGCCCGTGGCTATTTGGTCGAACGGTCTGCTCTTCCGGGCGGCAAATGTTCGTTTGCCTGTGAGCCTGTCGTGTGCGGATTAGCGCCGTGCCGAATTGGCTGCAACGCAAACCGCCGTTTCCTCGCGAGTCACGCGTGCAGGACGGCGATCGGAATCCCATTGCCGCGACAACCGAGAGGAAGGACTACAATGCCTGAAGCCGTTTGGGGCTTAGTGGGATTGGTCGTCGGAGTAGCAATCGGGTTTTTATTCGACCGTCTGCGCCGGGGTGCCGCCTTTCAAGGCCGCGATGAAATCATCAAGCAAGCTGAACAGGAAGCGGAAAACCTGAAGCGTTCGCACGAGTTGGCGACGAAGGAAGAGTTGCTGAAGCGGCGAGAAGATCTCGAAAAAGAACTGACCGGCAGCCGCGAGGAATTGCGAAAACAGGAGAAACGGCTCGACAAACGCGAAGCAACGCTCGACGACCAGCAGCAGGATTTCCTGAAGAAGGACCGCATGCTGGAGACGACACAAGCGAAGCTTGCCGATCGCGGCAAGGCGCTCGACGCGCGCGAGAAAGAGCTGGATCGTGTGCTGCAGGAAGAGCAGGACCAATTGTACAAGATCGGTGGGTTGAACAAAGAGGAAGCCACCGGGATGTTGCTCGAACGCCTCGATCGTCAGTTGAAGAACGAAACCGGCGGTCTGATTCTCGAGCATCGCAAACAACTGAAAGAGGAATGCGAGCGCGAATCACGAGAAGCCGTGCTGATGGCCGTTCAACGGTATGCGGCCGCGCACACTTCCGAATCGACCGTCTCCACCGTTGGTATTCCCAGCGATGAAATGAAGGGCCGCATTATCGGCCGCGAGGGGCGAAATATTCGCGCCTTTGAAAAGGCAACCGGCGTCGATGTCATTGTTGATGATACGCCGGGAGTGGTCATCGTTTCGGCCTTCGATACCGTCCGCCGCGAGATTGCCAAGCTCTCTCTGGAAAAACTGGTTCAGGACGGCCGCATTCACCCGACGCGAATCGAAGAAGTGGTCATCGAAACCGAAAAGGAAATGGGCGAACACATCCGGCGGTTGGGACAGGAAGCGGCGCAGGAAGCGGGTATCCCTTCGCTGCATGAAAAGGTCCTCGACCTGATGGGGCGGCTCAACTTCCGCGTCAGTTACAGCCAGAACGTAAGGCGGCATTCGATCGAAGTTTCCTATCTCACCGGCCTGATCGCCGAGCAGTTGGGGTTGGACGGCGCGATGGCGCGGCGATGCGGTTTCTTGCACGACATTGGCAAGGCAGCCGACCACGAGATGGAAGGTGGCCATCCGGCCGTTGGTGCCGAGTTGTTGAAGCGGTACGGCGAGGGGGCCGAAGTGGTTCACGCAGCCGCCGGGCATCACGACGACATTCGCGTCGAATTTCCATACACCGTGTTGGTGGCAGCCGCCGACGCCATCTCGGCGGCCCGTCCCGGAGCACGCCGCGAGACGTTGGAGAAATACGTTCGCCGATTGGAAGAACTGGAAGCGTTGGCGTGTGGTTTTCCCGGCGTGGATCAGTCGTACGCCATTCAGGCAGGCCGCGAGGTTCGCGTCATAGTCGATTCCAAACAGATCAACGACCGTGAAGCAGCCAAGCTGTGCCGCGATCTGGCCAAGGCAATCGAAGAAACGCTGACCTATCCGGGTGAAGTGAAAGTGACGGTCCTGCGAGAGACCCGTACCGTTCACATGGCACGGTAAACGAATCGGAAGGGTGGCTGGGGTCGAGTCTTCGAGCCCCCAGCACGCTCGTTCTGGGGGCTACGCTCCGAAGACTCCGCTTCGACCCCAGCCACCCATTCGTTGTTTTGAGTCCGGAGAACAGACCATGAAAGTTGCCGGCGTTCAGATGGACGTCACGTTGGGTGCAGTCGATGCCAACGTTGACCGCATCATCGAGAAGCTGCGCGAGACGCGCGGCGCGGGGGCGGATCTGACAGTCTTCCCCGAGTGCGCCGTTACCGGCTATTGTTTTGCTTCAGAAGAGGCGGCGCGACCGTTTGCACAATCGGTCCCCGGTCCGGCAACTGCGCAGATTGCCGATGCGTGCAAAGAACTGGGCGGTTTCGCCGTCTTCGGCATGCTGGAATTGGTCGGCGAGAATATCTTCAACGCCGCCGTGCTGGTTGGCCCCAATGGCCTTATCGGCTCGTACCGTAAGGTGCATCTGCCGTTTTTGGGGGCCGACATGTTCACAAGTTACGGCGATGAACCCTTTGCCGTTCATCAGGCGGGCGAGCTGAACGTGGGGATGAATATCTGCTACGACTCGGCCTTTCCCGAATCATCGCGGTGCCTGTCATTATTGGGAGCCGATTTGATTGCGCTGCCAACCAATTGGCCTCCTGGCGCCGAATGCGTTGCCGCCTATGCGATCAACACGCGGGCGATGGAGAACGGCGTGTATTACATGGCGATTAACCGTGTCGGCACTGAGTCGGGAATTACGTTTATCGGTTCGAGCCGAATCGCCGATCCCGGTGGGAACACGTTGGCGAGCGGTTCGACGGACCGCGAAGAAATTCTGTACGCCGACATCGACCTTGAGCGCGCACGTATGAAGAAGGTGGTTCGCGTACCCGGTGTGCACGCCATCGACCGCATCGCCGACCGCCGCCCGGAAATGTACGGCCAGTTGACCGAACCACACAACCTGAAACGCCCCGGTCGGGAATGACCCGCGTGGCTGTGCCGTGGAATGCAGAACTCGATGAGTTGCTAAACCGGGGTTCTCTAAGCCGCTCTGTTCAACGGGTGCCACTGGCGTGTCGCCAGTGCTTTCCGTGTTGCAC
>JABISG010000139.1 GCA_018699955.1 Planctomycetaceae bacterium
AGTTGTCTTGCTGCTGCTTGTCGGCTTGGGAATTTCCGAAGCGACCGGCTTGACGCAGTTCGCTTCGACCGTCATCCGGCTCAACACCAATGAAGGCACGCTGGTCATCGAGACCGACGACCCCGGCGTGCACGTGAGAATCACAAGCGACGGCGAGGAAGTCACCATTAGCGGCGGAGGCGTCGTTGAACTCAAATTGAGTCCCGGCGAATACAAGATTGCTGCCGAAAGGGTCGGATTTTCGTCCAAGCAAGAGTTGGTAACGATCACCCGAAACAGGCGGACGGTCGTCCGGATGAATTTAGAACCCTACGACGAGAATCATGGGTTGGAGATCGCTCCGCAGACGACGATCAGCTCGGCTGACGTAAAGAGCGCCCTCTCCTTTGATGGTGTGGACGACTACGTCGAAATTCCCTCGCTCAAACATGCCGTCAATAGTCCGATGACGGTCGAAGCGATTTGTCGAATTGTTGATCTCAAACAATCGACGCTGGTCGATCTCGGCAGCCGGGAGACTTCGGAATTTGTGTTGCGAACCGATGCGCAGCAATGGCGATTTGAACGGTCATCCGGCTCCAAGTGGATTTCGACGCGCGGTGCGCAAAGCTTCAAACCCGGCCCGTTCGTGCATATCGCCGGTGTCTGGGACGGTTCGCGGCTGTGGTTGTTCATCAACGGCGTTCTGCAACCCGGCAGCAACGACACCAACAAATCACGCGCCCGCACTTCGCTCGATCGATTGCTCATCGGCGGCCTCGGCCAGGGGAAAGGCAAGCAGTCGGCCCCGCCCACCGAATGCTTCGGCGGAACCATCAAAGCCCTCCGCATCTCCAACACCGCTCGCTACACCTCGCGATTCGCCGCCCCAAAAAATTTCCGATCCGACGAGAAAACGCTTGCCCTGTACGAATTCAAGACCGGCAACGGAACGATCCTTTACGATACATCGGGCAACGGGAATCACGGAAAAATCAATGGGGCGACTTGGGTTCGTGAAGTTGGAGTCCCGCTGTCTGCAAGTCAGGGCAACTACGCTCTTTCCTTCGACGGCCACCTCGATCATCACGTCGCCACGCCGGTCGAGCTTGATGTCACGAAACCATTTACGGTGGAAGCCTACATCACTGCGTCGAAGGTTCTTAAACGGTCTCAGATGCCTCTGTGTAACTCTGAAGGCGCCGGATTCGGGTTGGGATTACGCGAGAATGGGAAATGGCGGATGGATTTATCAGATGTCCGGTCGAGCAAAAGATACGCGATGATTGAGGCCGATGACGATGCTCTCCTGAATCGCCGCACACAAATATCGTGTGTCTTCGACGGCAATGAAATTCGGCTTTATATTGACGGTAAGGCCCAGATCGAACGACAGAAGGTGCTTGACCCCCGCAATTCACCATTGAAGTTCTTAATCGGCGCCAACCCCAATACTGATGGCACAAACATGGAGAGGTTCGCCGGCACCATCGACGAAGTGCGAATTTCCAGCGTCGCTCGTTACTCCGACGATTTCACTCCGGCAGTACGCTTCGCGCCGGATGAGCAGACGGTGGCCCTCTACCACTTCGATGAAGGCGTCGGCGACGTTGTGAAAGATGCCAGCGGCAACGGACATCACGGAACCATCGTCGGAGCCAAGTGGGTGAACGCGGACGGTTCAATGATCAATCATACCACTCCCATTCCAGGTCGCGACGGTTGGACGGAGCTTTTTAACGGGCGCGATCTTCTCGGTTGGAAGATTCACCCGAACAGGCCGGCCAACTGGGCCGTGCAAAATCGGCTCCTCGTGCTCAACTCGCAGGACGGCTATCTCTTTAGCGAGCGCGGAAACTATGCCGACTTTCAGCTTTACGCTGAAGTGAGAGTCAGTGAGCGCGGCAACGGCGGATTGTATTTTCGCAGCGAAAGCGGCTTCACATTCGATCTGGCGAATGTGGGCGGCAAAGGCAGCGCTCCGGTCGGCTATGAGGCTGAGATCGCCACAGCCAAATCGACAGGAGCGACATCACCGACCGGCACCGTCTACCGATTATGCGCGGATCTTTACACGTCAGATAGAAGGAGTCCCGCGTCGAGTGACGAGGTGACTGCGGACGAATGGTTCACACTTGAAGTCGTCGCGGTCGGCAACCACATCACCACGAAGGTCAATGGCAAGACCGTCGTGAACTTTATGGACGAATCATCGCTTGCGCGGAACGGACACTTCATTCTGCATTCAAAAACTCCTCCGAATACGGTTGCCTTTCGGAAGATTCTCGTCAAGGAACTTTCGCCGCAGCCTGAATCCATTCAAAGGCCAAGGCCCAATGACGCCCAGTCACAACCGCTCACCGAAGTCCGTCGCTTTAAGGGACACACCGATAACATCGATGTCGTCGCCTTTTCCCCCGATGGCAAGTTCATTATCTCCGGTGGCGGCGAGAAGTTGCTGTATCAGTGGGACTACGTGTCTGGGACCATCGTCCGCAAAATCTCGGTGGGCGACTATCCGCGAGGACTCGCCGTGCTTCCCGACGGGCGGCACGTGATCACGTCTCATTTCAGGGGCGACATCACCATGTGGAGTCTGGCCAACGGACGCGCTGTAAAGGAATTCGTTGGCCACACAAAGTCCGTACAATCCATCCGCGTGTCACTCGATGGCAAGCGATTACTGTCGGCGGGGTACGACGGACTGGTGCGACTGTGGGATGTCGAGACCGGCCAGCCGATCCATAGCTTTTCTGAGAATTACTGCGCTGCAGCGACGATGAGCGACGATGGCCGCTTTGTAGCCCACGGTGCGACTGACAGCGGATTTCGCATCTGGGAAACCGAAGCGGGACAGACGTTACACCAGATCAAACGCGAAACCGAGGCGATGACCGCATTGGCGTTTTCTCCAAGCGGCGAATACGTCGTGTCGGGCGATGGCGACGGGGTAATACAGGTTTGGGTCGTGAAAACCGGCAAGGAGCTTTATCGGTTCGACGGGCATCGTGCCAAGGTCAGCAGTCTGGTCTTCACACACGACGGCCGTCACTTCATTTCTGGAGGCTTGGACCGAACGATGCGCGTGTTCGACATGTCCCGTGGCATGGAAGTTGGCAAGGTCGAATCCAAAACCCTCTGTGTCTCGCATCTGGCCATCTCTCCGGACGGCCGCACGATTGTGAGTGGCGGCGGCATGCATCCGAAAGAGATTGACGGTGTCTGGCAAGCCAACAAGGACGGCGACTATGCCATTCACGTGTGGCGGCTGTCGGATGAAGTTGTACCCACAGTCGAATCCAACGCCCCGCCGTTGGCCTCCGCTCCGTTCGATGCCGATGCCGCCAAAGCCCATCAACAGGCCTGGGCCGACTATTTGGGCGTGCCGGTGGAGAAGGATATCATCCTCGGGAAAGACCACAACGGAAAAGACCTGAAACTGACGATGGTGCTCGTTCCGCCGGGTGAATTTCTGATGGGAACAAACGGTCGCGAGATTTCAAACCGAATCGACGAGGCCAAGGCGAAGAATCCGGACGCAAAAACCTTATTGCTGAGAATGGAAGGTCCGCAGCATCTTGTGAAAATTACCAAACCGTTCTGGTTGAGCAAGCATGAATTCAAGACCGGGCAGTTCCGCCGGTTTGTCGAAAGTACCGGTTACAAGACCGACGCGGAAACCGACGGCATCGGCGGTGCGAGACCGGTCGATGGCAAAGTAGTTCGAGATCCTGATGTCTACTGGGATATGCTGAAGGGGACCCGAGGTGACCATGGTCCGGTGGTGAATGTCTCGCATAACGACGCAATGGCGTGCTGTGCGTGGCTGACGAAACAGTACGGCGACATGGCCTTTTCTCTGCCAACCGAGGCGCAATGGGAATTCGCCTGCCGCGCCGGGACGACCACGACCTGGTACGGTTGCAAAACCGCTGAAGAACTCGACCAATTCGCTTGGTCCGATTCGAACTCGAAGTGGATCAATGTCGGCGGACTACTGAAGCCGAACGCCTTCGGCCTCTACGACATGCACGGCAACGTTTGGGAATTGTGTCTCGATTGGATGAGCCCGATCTATCAACAATCCCCAACGATCGACCCCGTACGGCTCGAAGAGGTCGAAAATCTGCACCGCGTCAATCGGGGTGGCAGCTTTTTGAACTCCGCCAATAGCCTCCGCTCGGCAAAACGAGGCGCTGCTCTTCCAGACAACACATTCTTCGACCGTGGCTTCCGGGTCGCGGCGGCGATAGTCTCGTCGAAGACTCCATCCGATCCGAAAGTCGCGGAGCCGAAGCTCAGCAAACGAACGTTTCAAAGCGGCGAATGGATTGATGTGATTCCGCTGATCGATCCCGATGAGGACAAGACGGAGGTCGTCGGTCTGACCGGTAACAACAAATGGAGTGTGACAGAATCCGAACTGGTCAATGCCTTTGACGAAGCCGCATCGAAACTGACGCTGCCGCTCGATTCGGACTGGAAGTCCTACGAATGCGAAATCGAATTCACACGCAACAAAGGCGACCGGGGATTCAACCTCAACCTGCCCAATGCGACAACAGCCGTTCCGTTAGTGTTCGATGTGGAAGGAGGCGGTGGACTGCTGCTGTTCCGCAGCGGGGAGAAGTTTGTGAAACGCGGGTACTCCATCACCGACGGGGAACGCACGAAGGTGCGGGTCGAGGTCAAACGTTCGACCGATGGTGACAGCGTGAAGGTCTATTTTCAAGACGAATTCGCAGGCGAATGGACCGGCGATCTCGACGCCATCCCCGGCACGCGTGATCGCACGGTGCAGAATCGACGCCTGAGCCTCTGGAACGACGGGAAGAACGAATTCGTGTTCCACCGGATTCGAGTCAAACTCCGCGACGGCGGCACGGTAACATCGTTACGCCCGGTGCCGGTGGTGGACGACGCGCCCGTTGATCTGATTCCCTTGACCGACGACACGCACGAGAGAGTTCGCAAACAAAACGGTGTGTTGTCCTTCGACGCGACCATTTTTCAACACATATTAACAGGAGTTTCTCATAAACCGATTCCTCGTGAGTACGACCTGGATCTTTTAGTCGAAAGGCGGGACAAGAAGTCGGGGGTCAATCTCGGCATCCTGTTTGGCGGTCAACAAGTGACCGTGATGATTGATGGCTGGGGCGGCACGATGTCCGGATTGGAGTTGATTGATGGGTATCAAGGTGCCAACGAAAACAATCCCACCACCTTCAAAGGTCTGCTATTTCCAAAAGGCGAACGCGTACCGGTTACCGTCGCCGTCCGCCGGGATTCGATTCGCCTGCAGGTTGGTGACCGGGAGATTTTCTCGTGGACCGGCCGGCCGGACCAATTGTCAGTGCCTCGTGTCTGGAAGAAATGGGGAATCGACAAAGACTCGTTGTTTATCGGCGGGCAAGCAGATTTTGACATCCACAAATTCACGCTGACACCTTTTGTTCGGTCCGTGTCGAAGGCAGCCGCCCCGCCGCCGGCGGTTGCCCCGTTCGAAGAACCAGACGAGGCAACTTCACCGGAAAAACCGATCGATGCTACGCCAGTGGCCGCGCCCGAACCAGACGACGACGAATAGAAAAACCACCGCCTTCCACACCGCGCATTGGCCGGAACAGCGTTGTTTCTGTAGGGATCGGGCTCCGTCCCGATCCGCGTCGA
>JABISG010000157.1 GCA_018699955.1 Planctomycetaceae bacterium
ACGCCAGTGGCACCCCTCAACGAAAACACAAATTCCCACAGGGATTCTTCCGTTATGGAAACAATGAAAGCTCTCGTCAAGAACAAACGTGAACCCGGATTGTGGCTCGAAGAGTTGCCGATTCCAGTGTATGGCATCGACGATGTTCTCATCCGCATCGACCGTACTGGAATCTGTGGCACCGACCTGCACATTTACAACTGGGACGATTGGGCGCAGAAGACAATTCCCGTACCGATGGCCGTCGGTCACGAATTCGTCGGCACGATCTGTGAAATCGGCGAGAACGTCCGGGATTTCAAACCGGGCGACATTGTCAGTGGCGAAGGCCACGTTGTCTGCGGACATTGCCGCAATTGTCTGGCCGGCCGTCGTCACTTGTGTGCCGACACCAAGGGCATCGGCGTGAATCGCCCCGGCGCGTTTGCCGAATACCTCGCGTTGCCCAAGACCAACGTCTGGTATCACGAAAACGACATCGACGCGGATGTGCAATCGATCTTCGATCCCTTCGGTAACGCTGTGCATACCGCCTTGTCGTTCCCCGTGTTGGGGGAAGACGTGCTGATTACCGGTGCCGGCCCGATTGGCATCATGGCGGCTGCTGTTGTTCGTCACGCCGGCGCGCGGTTTGTCGTCGTCACCGACGTGAACCCGTATCGGCTCGATTTGGCCCGAAAAATGGGGGCGACGCTGGCGGTCGATGTTCGTGAGCAGAGCATTGCCGACGTGCAGGAAAAACTCGGCATGAAGGAGGGTTTCGATGTCGGGCTGGAAATGTCGGGCAATCCGCAGGCGTTCCGCGACATGCTGGCCAACATGTGTCACGGTGGCAAGGTCGCCATGCTCGGCATCCCGTCCGAGCCGATCGGCATCGACTGGAACACGGTCATTTTTAACATGTTGACTATTAAAGGCATTTACGGTCGCGAAATGTACGACACCTGGTACAAAATGACCGTCATGCTGCAGAGCGGTCTGGATATCAGCCCGGTCATTACGCATCGCTTCGGTTATGAAGAGTTCGAGAAAGGGTTTGAAGTGATGCAGACGGGCCAATCCGGGAAGGTGATCTTGAATTGGGCCGACGCGAAGTGACGGCTCTTTTGGATATGTGAACGCCTTACGATTCTCATCTGTGGAAACAGCATCGCATGCATCCCTCATTTCAACAGTATCTTCAATCCGAACTCGCCGCCATCCGCACCGCCGGTCTGTCCAAAGACGAGCGGATCATCACCACGCCGCAGGAAGCACACATCAAGGTGGCCGATGGCAGTGGTGTGTTGAACATGTGCGCGAACAATTATCTCGGACTGGCCGATCATCCAGAGATTGTTAAAGCAGCGCACGCCGCGCTCGATCGTTGGGGATATGGACTGTCGTCGGTGCGGTTCATTTGTGGGACGCAGGAAATTCACAAGGAACTCGAAGCGAAGATCAGCGAGTTTCTGGGGACCGAGGACACCATCTTGTACTCGTCCTGTTTCGACGCCAACGGTGGACTGTTCGAGACACTGCTCGGCTCCGAAGACGCGGTGATCAGCGATCAACTCAATCACGCCAGCATCATCGATGGCATTCGCCTCTGCAAAGCGGCCCGTTTCCGCTACCAGAACAGCGATATGGATGATTTGGAAGCGAAACTCGACGAAGCGAAGTCGGCACGCTTCAAGATGATCGCCACCGACGGCGTCTTCTCGATGGACGGTTACATCGCCCGACTCAACGACATCTGCGACCTAGCAGAGCGGCACGACGCGCTGGTGATGGTGGACGATTCCCATGCCGTCGGCGTGGTCGGGGAACGCGGACGGGGAACCCCGGAGTATCACGGCGTCATCGATCGGATCGATATCATCACCGGCACGCTGGGTAAGGCGCTCGGCGGGGCAAGTGGCGGTTACACCAGCGGGCGGAAGGAAATTATCGACATGCTGCGGCAGCGATCGCGGCCGTATTTGTTTTCAAATTCCCTTGCACCGATGATCGTCGCCACGTCGATTCGTGCGCTGGAGATTCTTTCGGAATCGAGCGAACTGCTAGGGAAACTTCGCCGCAATGCCGAAATCTTTCGCGCCGGTATGGCGGCCAATGGCTTCAATCTTCAGCCCGGCGAACATCCGATCATTCCAGTCATGCTGGGCGATGCCGTTCTCGCGCAGAAGATGGCCGGCCGACTGTTGGAAATGGGCCTGTACGTCATCGGGTTTTCGTTCCCGGTGGTGCCGCAAGGCGAGGCGCGAATTCGCGTGCAGGTTTCGGCCGCGCACAGCGAAGACGATTTGCAGTTCGCCATCGACGCCTTCGCAAAAGTTAAAGTTGAACTCAACGTGTGACCCCCCAAAGCCCGCAGGCCGCGTCCTGCGGGAACCCGCTGAAAACAATGAGTGATTCATGACCGATCAGGATTTGAAAGGCCGCGTCGCGCTGGTAACAGGCGGGGGAAGAGGCATCGGCCGCGCCTGCTGCGAAGCCATTGCCGCCGCAGGTGCCGATGTTGCCGTCAACTATTGCAGCAACAAACAAGCAGCCGAAGAGACGGCGAAACTCGTCGAATCCACCGGTCGGCGGGCGATGACCGTCCGCGCTGACGTTTCCTCATCCGAAGAAGTTGCCCGCATGGTGGCCGACGTTGAGGGAGAGTTGGGGCCGATCGATTTGCTGGTGAACAACGCTGGAATTTTCGACTACGTGTCGCATGAGGAAACGACACCGGAACAATGGCAGCGAACGCTCGACATCAATCTGACGGGAACCTATTTCGCGACATGGGCGGTGAAGTCCGGAATGATCGCCCGGGAATTTGGCCGCATTGTGAATGTGTCATCAATCTCGGCCTTGCGCGCTCGGCCGATGTCGATTGCCTATGCAGTGAGCAAAGCGGGCGTGGTGGCTCTCACAAAGTCGTTGGCCGAAGCAATCGCCGGACACAACATTCGCGTGAATGCGGTTGCCCCCGGTTTGATCGCTACCGAGATTCTGGATGGCGTCGCGCAGGACGCACTCGACACGATTGTGGGCGCGACACCAATTCCTCGCATCGGCCGCCCTGAGGAGATCGCACAGACCGTGCTGTTTCTGCTGTCGGAGCGATCAAGCTTCACCACTGGGCAAACACTGGTTGCCAGTGGCGGGCGGGTGCTGTTGCCGTAAGTGGTCCGCCGGGACACAGCCCGACGGCTTTGGAAGCAAACACGCAACGTCGCTAATTATGCTGTTTCGGCGAGTTCAACGTTCATACGGCGGCCTTTTTGGTCGAAGTAGACCGTGCCGTCAACAAGCGAGTACAACGTATAGTCTTTGCCAACACCGACATTGCGACCGGCATGCCATTTCGTGCCGCACTGCCGTGCCAAAATATTGCCGGCGATGACGGCCTCGCCGCCAAATTTCTTGATTCCGCGGCGTTGTGCCGTCGAATCGCGACCGTTGCGGGTTGAACCCTGACCCTTCTTATGCGCCATTTTGTCTCTGTTCCTTGTCTCGAACGTGGAATAAGGGAAGTATCATCGCGAAAATGTTCCGTCCCTGCAAGTCCGGCGGGACGGCTCAGTGTTCAAACTCGACAAAACTCCAGCCCACGTCGCATACGGGGGTTCAGGTTGAAGAAACGCTTGCATGTGCTGTGGGCTGGAAACACCACGCGGGGCGTTCCATAATCGTCTGTGTTCACCGATCCTTGTTACTCGAAACACGATGAAACAAAATGACAAATCGGCGTTTTCTGGGCATCACTGTACTCGGCGACTTCATTCTCAGCGAGGGAGTGGAAGCGGTCGTTGAGAATCTGCGGCGGGTGGGCGCGACGGCAGCCGCTTGCAATCCGACGGTGACTGCGGCGGCCCCAGAGGGTGAAGGGAGTTTCCAGCCACCGATCGACGCCGGCGCAAGCCCCCGCGTCTTCGACCGCTCGCTGTTCGGCAAGAAGTCGTTGTGGGTGCAAGGCGGCGTCAGTTATTCGCCGAACAAAGATTTCTATGCCGATTCTCCTTATTCTCCCCGCCGACCGAACGAATTGACCTCGGAACATGGCGCGGTGATTGGCCAGTTCATCGATGCCGCCGTTGATGCCGGCGTGAAGGTCTACTTTCAAGTGGGGTCGGCACAGCCAAGTGGACTGCGTGATGAGGACAAACCGCGGTTGCCCAACGGCAAATTGGCAGAGAATCGCCTGGCGAACACCGGCAGTCTGGCGAGCGATGCCGTCCGCAGTTATAACCGCGCGTATATCCGCGATTTACTTGCCGCCTATCCGAAAATCAGCGGCTTTCGTCCCGATTGGCCGGAGTACCCCTGCTACACGTTGGGCGAAGTCTTCGCCGACTTCAGTCCACACGCCATCGTCTGGGCCGAGAAACATGGTTTCGACATCGAGTCGATCCGCCGCGACGTCCGTTCGTTGTGGGATCATTTGCACGGCGGCTTAACGAACGAAGCGCTGGCCGGCTTTGCCGATCCTGATCGTGGATTGTATTCGCTTATTTCATGGTTGGGTCGCTACCCGGGCGTTGCCCAGTGGTTGCGGATGAAGGCGGAGCTCTCGGCCGACATGCTCCGCGAATGGCGGGATGCCATCACCGAATACGGCGGACCCGAATGTGAATTGTCGGCCAATGCGTTCATGCCGCCCTACACGTTGCTCACCGGTCTGGACTTCGCTCGTGCGGCCGAACACTGTCACGCCGTCTCGCCGAAACTTTACACCATGCACTGGTCGTTGATGGTGAAGTTCTGGGGCGACGAAATTCTCGCCGCCAACCCAGATCTCGACGAAACACCTTTAGCCCGCACGCTGGTGACGCTGATGGATATTTCGGACAATCCTGGGCCATGCCATTTAGACGATTACGGTTACCCGGCCCCCGACGAACCGCATCCCATTCCCAACGAACCGCAGATCCGCAAGATCGCGAAGGTCTGTCGCGCGACGACCGGACAAGCCATCGTCACCCCGTTAGTACACGGGTACGGCCCGCCCGACGATTTCCGCCGCCGCCTGCAATTGGTCGCCGACAGCGATGCCGACGGCGTCTGGATCAACCGATACGGGTACCTGGGCGAAGAAAAACTTGATGCGATTGCTGACGTCTGGAAATAGCTGATATCAATAGTGGACCCGATTGCCGAATTCTGGGTGCGAATTATTCACCGCTAAAACACTGCGAGAATGCCAATGGTTGCTGCTTTCCGCCTCACTGCCGCCGTTGTTGTGGTTTGTTCGATCATTACCGGAGTCCATGCCGAGGATCATCCCTTGCCCGAGAGACAGCGACAGGAACTGGCAACATCGCTCGATGCGCAGATTGCCCAGTTCACGAAACTGCTGGAGGCCGACCCGAAAAAAGTGGGTTTCTATTCCCGTCGCGGCGATGCCTATTTCTTCCGGGGACGTTTCAAGGAATCGGCCGCCGATTATCAGAAGATGGTCGAACTCGATCCGCGACTCGAAAAATCACACTGGCGACGGGGGATCGCCTGGTTTTACGCCGGTGACTTCAAGCAGGCGGCTCATCAGTTTGAAATCTACGACACGTTCGACAACGTTGACCGCGAGAACGGCATCTGGCGATTCTTTTCGCAAGCCAAAGCCTACGACGTAAAGCGCGCCCGCAAGGGTTTGCTGAAGTACAAGAAAGACGACCGCGAGCCATTCCCCTCGGTCTACAAATTGTTCGGCGAGAAGATTACGCCGGCGGAAATCCTCACATCGATTGCCGAAGCGAAGATCGATAAGGACGAGCGGGAAAAACGGTTGTTTTACGCGCAGCTTTACATCGGCCTGAATCACGATATTCACGGTGACGCGAAGAAGGCGGAAGCACACCTGCGCGAGGCGGTCGCCAACAAATGGGGTCCCACTGCGGGTTACGGCCCCAGCTACATGTGGCACGTGGGACGCTTGCACTACAACCGGCTGCAGGCAAAGGCGAACAACCCCTAAACAATCTTCACAGCGATGGGACGATTCGTACGGCCATGCCCGGATGACGTTCCATGCCATCGCAAAGGGCAAGCCGAAGTCCAGCAACCGTCGCGTGAGATTGATTGCGTGGAACGGCAGAAAAAACGCTGCAAACCTTTGCGGCGCGAGATTGAGCTTATTCAGCTGTCGAAAATGAGATTGCGATGCGATAGACGTCGGAAATCTCGTCCGGACCGCTGATTCCTGGACTGACGGCTTGCAGCAGTCCGTTCTGCAGGCTGTAAATCCAGCCGTGGACCGACAGTTCCTGTCCATTGCGCCACGCCTGCTGAACAATCGTCGTGGAGCAGACGTTTTGCACCTGCTCGACAACATTCAATTCGCACAACAAATCGAGTCGGCGGTCGTCACCGTGGATGTGGCTGAGTTTCTGGTCGTGCTTTGGAGCCGACAGAAGGGGCCGAGCTTATCCGCATTGCATTAACAAATCGCGACACGCCGGTCAGCCGGATTCTCTCCATCAGCGTGAAGCTGCTCAAGAAGCACTGCCCCGGATTGCGGCTGCTGATTTCATTCGCCGATCCAGCTCAGGGACATCACGGCGGCGTGTATCAGGCCGCAGGTTGGGTCTACACGGGCCAGAGCAATTCGTCACACGGCTACAAAGACAAGACTGGACGGGTCTGGCACGAGAGAATGGTTTCGGAAAGAGGTTGGAATTACGTCTATGGCGAGAAACAAAAAGTCGTGAAGCCGAGTGAATGTGAGAAGACCGACTTGCCGGGCAAGCACAGATATCTGCTGCCGTTGGATGATGCTATGGCCGAGCAGATTGAAGAATTGAGAAGACCGTACCCAAAACGAACCGATGCTGTCTAAATACTCTTGCGTTACAAGTGCTGACAGCGGCACGTCTCACGACCAATGAGAAAGGGGCAGTGCAATTCTGACCGTGACGCTTTTTACGGATCTCTCGGTGCAGGTGCTGCTTCTGCTGGAGCTTGCGGTACGTATTCGGGTGCGAGCCCGGCTTCATGTGACTTCGGCGCACCCGGTGGGTCTATCCTCGGACCGAACACAACTTCAATGGGTTTGCCGATTTGTAAGGTCTGCGACATCCTTCCACGGCTGACAACGATTTCACATTGGAGGGTGTAGATGCCTTTCGTCTTCACGTTTACACTTGCTACGAATGGGATCGGTTTGTCACCCGTCGCAATAAAGTTTCCGTCGTCTGCCAATGTCTTCCGAAACTTGTCCTTGCGACCGCCAATGTCTACCGTCGCTCGCCTAGTCGAAATGACTTCGGTGTTCTCCCTTGATTCAGTCTTCCAAACGATCTTTCCGTCCAGAGGTTCATATGACAGAACATCAAATTGGACTTCTTCAATCTTGATCCAATCGAATCGGTCCTGCTTTCTGAAGTCAAATTTGACGAGCGAGATATCCACACCAGTTGGAAAACAGCGAGTTGCATTCAACCTCTTGAAGAGGTCTTGATCCTTGCTTTCCCCCAGTTCGGGAACAGCCACAAACACCCTTGTTGTACGATATTCTTCGGTAGTGGGTTCTTCAATCACGGTGGCAAGCTGAAAAATTTCCTCATACATCACAAAACCAAAGGCCGTGGTTCCACCAACCCCGATTATTGCCGCACCAATGACCGTCAAGCGAGCCGCCGCACTAAACATCCACTGTCTGCTTGATTCACCACCGGCGATTGAAGACTCCACATCGTGTTTCCTCCAAACGAACGGAATGCAAATAACTAACAAGACACCACCGAATGCCATGCTCCAAAATGTCGTATAACTGTCTGTCAGCACGTCCATGAAAAACGCGAAAGGTGTCCCAAGTGCGGTAAGGACTCCGATCCAAAAGAGACCGTTTTCGGCGGCGAGTCTATACTGCGATGCGTCAGATTGTGATGTGGCCATGTCAGTAAATACTCCTTGTTAACCTGACGGACAAGACAGCTTCACACCCAACGTGAAACGATGCGACTCACATACGGGTGGACCAAGTACCCCATCGCTGTGTGCGGATTTGACTTTCCGTCCCGCACTCCCAAATTGAAAATTCGCTTGTCCGTTATCGAGCGGACCAAACGGCGTTCCTTCATTTCTTTGTAATCATTCGACACGACTCCATCGTGAGAAATGAAGTCGTCTTCCGCAGCCACGTTCGCCCACTTCACGATATTGCTGGGATACCGCCGAACACCGCTGGCGTTTGCCCCCTTCAAGTGCCGCTTCACGGTTTCGTCTGCAAGCGGAGAACCAAGGGTGATCCATTGATGGACTTTCTTGTCCGTGTATTTTGGGCGGTACTCCCCGAGTCGGCAAAACTTCCAAAAGGTGTCGTAGGAAATCATCGTGCCAAGACTGTGCGAAATCACCATGATGTCATCGTTGCGATCCATCGCCTTCTTCAACGGTACCATCATCGTGTGACGCACATCGCTGCCAAACTGTGAATCCGAATTCCAATACTCTCGCATGTCGGGAGCGACTGATTTGATCGCCCAATCGCTCAAGCGAACAGCCGACAGGAATCCTGCGAAGACATCGGCAAGTGCTTCCTTTTTTCCACTGGCACCGGGCAGTTTGCCATATTGAGCCTTCGTGAATTGCGACTTCTTGTACTTCTTCAGCCTCGCAAGCGTCGTTCGCCTGCTGGCAGTGTCATCCTTCCATTTCTCGCCGGTCGCCCTTTCGAGAAACTTGTTGGAGATGTCGCCGTAGTAGACGAACTCTTTTCTCGCAGCATCGAAATTCGGTAACGCTGACGGACTATCACGCTCGATGCCGAAGCGTAATGCGTCGAGCCACAGCTCTTCGAGGGATTTCTTCGGCGGCTTAAAATGCCGCCCGTGAATCATCAGGATCGTCTTGCTCATGGTGGCAATCACTCCGCAAGAGTGGTGTAAAGTGGTGGCGTTTCAATCCGTTCAGTGTGCGTTTGTGATGTTTCATATTCTGCCAACAGCAGGCCGCTCGTACAAGGAGTTTTTCAGTTAGTCTGATAAATACTTCTCGATGACAAGATGGCCGAGCAGATCGAACTGCTTCGGAAGCCGTTCCCAAAAGCGGTCAGTGCTTCCGAAATACCAATGCGTTACAAGTGCTGACAGCGGCACGTCTCACGACCAGTGAGAATGGGGCAGCGCAATTCTCACCGTGACGCTTCTTTTGGGGCCTTTCGACTCATCAACGATTGTCTTCTTCAATTTGTCTCGTATTCGCATTATCCTGCTATTCAAGTGTTGGCGCTTGCCAACGAGTTCTGCAATCTCGGCTGCAAATCGATTTCTGGTGGATTGAGTGGTTCCAGATTTAAGGAGAGAGTGCGATGTTTCGGAGTTCTCCACTACTTGGATGCTTGGCAACGGCTCTGATTGGACTTTCCGGTTGTTCCGAGGACGCACTGGAGACTGATTCATCACGACCATCTGTCACACAGCAGGAGAGCGATAAGACTCCCGCCGCCGACGAACTCAAGACCCAGGCCGAAAACGCGGACCTTCCGAACAATCTATTGGCCTTATTTCAACGGCTGGATGAATTGGGCCGAGGAAAAATCCAAAACGCCACGTTCGTCGAATTCACACTTGGTGGTACGGAGCGTGCCGACTACAAGTCCACGAAATCCGCTTGGCTGATTGAAGAGAACGATCAGTCAGTAGAGTTTCTTCAAGACGATCTCATTTCGTGGGTCTATAACAAGAAGGAAGTGACAAAGAGTCCTTCGAGTTGGCAACCGGCTTCAATGCAGTTTAAGGCATGGAAGAAAGTTGATTTCGAGAGCATCTGTAAGAAGATGAGCAAACCGGAAGAACAACCAAAAGACGAATTCGAGCGAATGCGTCTTAGTATGCGAGGCCCCGGCCCGTCTCACAGATTACTGATTGCTCATGCAGCATGGAAAAAAGGACTAACTGGCTACGTTGAGCAAATTGTCGCTCTCGACCCTGAATACAAAGCTGACTTTGAGAAATACAAGCTGGCGGCCCTCGAAGACCTTGCGTGGCTGCACTTTCTTCGAGGCGTGAATCTCCTCATGTTCGCTGACAGAACCGAGGCTCTTCAACATTTACGACTCGTTTCGGCGATCTCATCGAAGAGCGAGTTCAAGAATCAAGCAGATGATTTGGTGAAGCAAATCGAGCGTCTCTTAAAAGAGGAAAAAGGTGAGGCCACGCAAACTGATGAATCGAAACTGAGCGATTCAGAAAAGGCAAAACTCTACATTTCACAACTCCGAGGCGTTCATTGCCCGCAATCGTCGCAGCCCGGTTTCATTGGCCCATACATGGCAGTTATCGATGGAAAGCCAAGTCAAAATCCGCCAACGGCAAAGTTAAGGGAAATGGGAATGAGTGCTTTGCCTGCATTGGTGCAGGCACTGGAAGATGACACGCCGACACGGACCGTTTACCACTGGCGGGACTTCCACCGCAGTCGTCGAGTCTGGCGGGTATCAGATTTTGCTTGGACCATCATTCGAGACATCACGAAAAAGGAATTCGGATATCGTCGAGTTGTTGGATTCACATTCAATTCCATGAAAGTAGAAGAAAAGAAGTACAGAATTGAAGAGATCAGGAAATGGTACGAGGCCAACAAGAACCAAACACCTGACGACAGAATGCTTGCTTTCTTCTCAAGCAACAATGAAGAGGACTGGATGACGGCTGCACAATTTTTTCTCAAAAAGAAGGACAATCGAGCCGTCCAACCTTTGCTGGAGAAAATCCCAAGTGCATCGCAATTTGCAAAAGGTGATTTGTGTGAGCTTGTTGCCAAATTCGGTGACCCAATTGCCAAGCCGATCATTCGGGATGTTCTCAAAAAGGCGACTGAGGCATCAGATCGACTGAGTGCCGCTATTGCTCTCTGGGAACTCGGCGATAAATCCGGCGTTCCAGTCGTTGTCGAGTACGTTAAGGCAAAGGAGCAACCGTATGGAAGCTGGGATGAACCAGTCTGGTTCCTGATGCACAGTCACACGAAGGAGGGGATAGAGGGCCTCAAGTCTGTCGTCACCGGCTCCTCTGAAGAACGAGCGAGCGAAGTGTTTCAACACATATTTCTGTCGATCACCGGTGATCTGTGGGGTAAAGACAGAGAACCTGCCGGATGTCTCGAAATCTGTCCGCTTCTTATTGCAATGATGGATCAGGCGGAATACACGGGCGGCAGCATCAATGACATCAAGACACGCCAGAAGGATGTGGCTGCGAAAGCATTTGTTCTGTTGCGAGAAGGTCTTGATGATCAACTGGGTGGGAGATTTGCTCCAGTCGATGAAAAGCTATTCAATGAGTTGGAACCAGATGAAAGCAAGAGGGATGCTCAAATCGACGCACTGAAGAAATGGTACGACGAAAACAAGGGTCGGCTAGTCTGGGACTCAAAGAAGCGAAGACTCATGTTGAAAAGTACCAAATGATATTGTGGCGTGTGATTGGCTTTCGTCTTCCAACGAGAGAAGTTTCTGATCGGTAAATGAAAGCGGTTTGGCATAAATACATCCATGCCCAAAGGACGCCACCACTGTCCACACTCTTGAACGACAAGAAGAAAGACCCTTCGCACCGTCGCCGCAACACAACTGAACCGGAGCCGCCATCAGGTGCGCCCGTCATGCCGCAGCACGTTGCCGATGATGACATCGCACGGCAAGAATGGGGCTCAGTCTGCCAGCATCTCGACAGCATTGGGCTGCTCGCCAAGACGGACAGGACTGCCATTGATTGGTTCGCCAAGACGAACTCACGCTATCGACAAGCGGAAGGGAAGGTGGAGCAGTTCGGTGATGTTATCCTGTCGCCGCACAAAGCGTACGGCGAGTCATCGGACGCGGGGCTTGGTGGAGAGCCGTTCCGGCTCGACCAGGCTCTCGGCAAACTCCCCGCACGGGAATTTGATCTCATCTGCGAAGACTAGCTGTTCCAACTCGACGAGGGCTTGCGTGCGATTGCGCCATTGGAAATGATGGACTACAAGAACTCCGAAGTCGCCTAGGTTCTCGAATGCAGCGTGAGCGCAGTCGAACGAAAACTGAAGTTGATTCGCAGTAAGTGGAAACGGGAACAATAACGTCACAGCACCTGGTTTTCGGCCGATTTCGGAAGCTGGAACGGCATTTTTGGAATTTTCTGAAGATATTCCGGAATTCCCGCCGGGTTTCGGAGCTCGTTTGTAATAGACAGGTATCGGAAACGAGAGCAATTCCTTCGCGCAATTCGCCGCCCAATAAAAGATCTAGCATGAACAAAGACGCAAAATCGCAATCACTGTCGGTTGAGGAGAAGTTGGATGCGACGTGTGATCGATTCGAGGCCGAACTGAAGGCGGGGCAGACGCCTCAAATCGAGGAGTTTCTCTATCAAACAACCGGGAAGACACGTTCCACCTTGTTGAGTCTGCTGCTGCAGGTCGAAATCGAATTGCTCAGCGGAAAAGGCAAGCGGCCGGAACCGCAGTCGTATCACAAGCGATTTCCAGACCATGCCGATGCGGTGACCGCTGCATTCGCCAAGTGGTCCACCAAACGTAGTGTCACCACCGACACCGCCAGCCAGCAGCAATCACCGGTCGAAACTATCGCAGGCCGCAAAACTGGCTCCACTGGGCAGGAACACCCCGAGACATTGGGGCGGTTTCAGATTCAAAAGGTTCTCGGCGAAGGGGCGATGGGAGCCGTCTATCTTGCATACGATCCAAAACTGAAACGTAAGGTCGCCCTTAAAGTTCCCAAAGTTACCAAAGAGAGCGGGCCCGAGATTCTCGAACGGTTTCAACGCGAAGCTCAGGCTTCGGCGACGCTCAATCACCGCAACATCTGCCAGGTGTTCGATGTCGATGAAGAAAACGGCCAACCCTACATCGCCATGGCGTTTGTCGAAGGTCGGCCGCTGAACCAATTCATCAACCGGGACAAACCAATCCCCCAGAAGACGGCCGCATTTCTCATCCGAAAAATTGCCCGGGCGCTCGATCACGCCCACAAGAACGACGTGGTCCATCGCGACCTGAAACCTGCCAACATCATGGTCGATAAGGAGAAGGAGCCGGTCGTCACCGATTTCGGCCTCGCTTTCCGAACCGACAACCAACAATCCCGCATGACCAAAGACGGCACCGTGATGGGTACGCCGGCCTACATGCCCATTGAACAGGTCAATGGAGAACTCGACCGCATCGGCCCCGTCTCCGACGTCTACAGTCTCGGCATTATTCTGTTTGAACTGTTGACCGGCGAAATCCCCTTCGACGGACCGGTCACCGCCGTCATCGGCCAGATCCTGACACAGGAACCACCCAAGCCAAACGATTTGCGTTCCGGCATCGACCTGCCATTGGAAGCCATCTGCCTCAAAGCGATCGCCAAGCAGATTGAGGACCGTTATTCCTCAATGGCCGAGTTCGCCAACGCCCTGACCGGCTATTTGAAAGGAAACAAACAGTCGGTTGAAGACCTCCCGTCCGCAAAGGCACCGCAAGGCCAGACACCATCGACCGCCACAGTCGCCGGAGAAGCCGGTTTGGCGGCCCTGTTCGATGCAGTGGCAGCCAACGACAACCCTTCGGCGACAGTTGTGTCGAAGGAAAAGGCTGTCAAAACGCTTGACGAAGAACCCGCATCACGCAAAAGCATCTGGCAGTCGCTCTCTCAACACTGGCAGTCACTGCATCCTATCGGCAAGTGGAGCGTTGGTGCCGGCGCGGCAACATTGCTGATCCTGATGGGCATCGTGTTGTTTTTCCAAACCGACAAAGGGACGGTCAAGATTGAGATTCTCGACCCCTCTTTGACGGTTACAGTCGCCGACAAAGTGATCACCATCGACAACAACGGCAAGGAATTGAAATTCAAAGTGGGTCCGCAGAAGCTGCTTGTTGATTACGAGGGCTTGGCAATACCGTTTGAAGATTCGTTTGCAATCAAGAAAAACGAAACGGTTGTACTTCGTGTGACACGGATTGACGGTGAAGTCCGTGTTCTGCGCGAGGGCGAGGAACTTCCGACCCGGAAGTGGCCTACCCCCGATCTTTGTACCACCCTCAGTGAGAGAATCGGGGTTCAGGTAACACGTTCTGTTCAACAGGGCGCAGCGTAGCGAAGTCCTGTTGAACAGAACGGGCCGCATA
>JABISG010000134.1 GCA_018699955.1 Planctomycetaceae bacterium
CGTCCTGGAGTTGACGGCGGATCAGCGGATCAAGGGCGCTGAAGGGCTCATCCATGAGCAACACGTCCGGGTCCGCGGCAAGCGCACGCGCCAGCCCGACACGCTGCTGCATGCCGCCCGACAGCTCGTGAGCAAACTTATTTCCCCAGGCTTCAAGCTCGACAATTTTCAGGATTTCAGCCGCTTTGCTGAGCCGGTCATTTTTGTTGAGGTTTCTGATTTCCAGCGGCATCGCGACGTTGTCGAGCACAGACCGGTGCGGCAACAGCGCGAAGTTCTGGAACACCATGCCGATTTTTCGGTTGCGAAATTCCCTCAGGTCGTCAGCTTCCAGATTGGTAATATCGACACCATCGATGCGGATGGCGCCCGATGACGGATCAAGCAATCGATTAAAGTGACGCACCATGGTTGATTTACCGCTACCCGATAATCCCATGACGCAGAAAATTTCACCGCGCCGGACGTCGAAGCTGACGTCGGCGACGCCGACCACCGCATTATAACGTTCAAGAACCTGCGCCTTTGAAAGACCATCTTCGTTGACAGCCCGCATGGCTTCGTCGGCATTGTCGCCAAAAATCTTCCAGACGTTTTCAACCTGAATGACGGTTTCGCCGAGTCCTGCTGTTTCGGTGGTGGCCATGAATTGCTCCTATGCATCGTCGCGAAATTCACGATGAAAAACGAAGCCCCGACACCCGAAGCATCGGAATGCCGGGGCTTCGTGATCTATTTTGCGATCAAAGTCCCAGCCACGCGTCGACGCGCTTCGGGTTTGCCTTGATCCACTCGGTGGCAACGTCTTTCGGATTGCGGCCCTTACCGGAGATTTGAAAGGCGAAGTTACTGACATCGTCGGCGGTTAGTTTGAAACGCTCGAAGAATTCAGCAATCGCCGGTGAGCGGCTTTTCAACGATTTCGACCATGCGATTTGCACGTTCTTCAGGGCATCTTTGGTCGCTACTTTCGATTTCTTGTACCAATCGGGCGAGTCCGAGGGCTGCAGCATTTTGTACATGGCCGGATCGAACTTCGGTTCCGTCAGCATCATTACGTCGAACATGTACCAAACGGCATGCGGCTTATAGCAGTAGAACGCATAGCCTTCGTTCTTAGCGATGGAGTCCTTGATGCGGGCCGTCTTGACGCTTTCTTCGGCGCGGATCGCGTCAATGAACGGCAGCAAGTCGTAGTCACGGACTTTGACTTGGTTGACGTTCGCCGATGCCCAGCCCGGCGCACCAATCCACATCTCACCCTTGCCGTTGCCGTCGCTGTCCATCTTCGCAGCGACGTCCGGGCGGCCGAGGTCGGCAATGTCGGTGATTTTATTGGCTTTACCGAAGTTTTTGGAAACGCAGAAACCCTGATTGCCTTCATAGGGGTTGGTGCTGAGTTGAACGGTTTTTTTGCCGTCCACGTATTTTTTCGTGAAGCTTTGCTGGTTCGGGAGCCAGACATCCGGATGCACGTCGATGTCACCCTTGCCTTGGTCCATGGCTTGGAAGATGGTTGCGTTGTTGCCTGGAACCAGCGTCGCTTCGCCGCCGATTTTCTGAACAACAACGGCCTGCAAAAGATGCGCAATGGCTTGTGCGCCCGTCCATGACGGATTGCCGATGGCAACTTTTTCGCCACTGTGTGCAGGTGTGACAAGCAAGCCCATAGCGAGGCCGCCGGCTATTCCTATAAATGTCTTTCTCATTGTTACCTCCAGTTGATTAAATGCGTTATGTGAGTTGTGGTTTGTTGGCTTTCATAAAGACGTTTAGGCCGATGTTTTCTCGGCGCTTTCTACCGTCATGATGTTGGAGAATGTATCTTCGTAGGCGAACAAGGCCGCCGAGCCACCGGTGTGCAAAAAAGCCACCGTATCGTCGGCACTGAAGAACCCCGAACGGACGAGGCCGATCAATCCCGCAAACCCTTTGCCGGAATACACGGGATCCAGCAGAATGGCGTCCATACGTGCGGCCAACATGACGGCATCCAACGTTGA
>JABISG010000076.1 GCA_018699955.1 Planctomycetaceae bacterium
AACTTGGCAATGATCTGGTCCACCGTGTGTCGGTTCTGTTTCATCTCAAAGAATCCTTTCCGGGTGTTCAGCCCGGTCAAGATTCTCTCACTCGCTGTGGATCAATTAAAGGGGGGAAGGCCAGGATCAACAACGACATCACCATCGCCGACTTTGAGGCGGGTGTCCGCAACCTGCTGAAAGACGTTGAAGACACGTATTGGGATCTCGTGTTGGCGTATCGCATCTACGACATCGAAGTCTCCTCGCGAAATAAGACACTGGAAATCTGGCGGGGGGTGAAAGCGATACTCGACGGGGGTAAGGCAAGCGTCGCCGATGAAGCCCAGACGCGCGACAACTATTTTGAAAACCGCGCTCGCGCCGAAAACGCATTGGCCGACATCTATCAAATTGAATCACAGTTACGCCGTTTGATGCGGTTGCCGGTTAACGATGGGCGGGTGATTCGCCCGATCGAAGACGCCGTCAAGAGCGAGTTCATGCCCGATTGGCAGGTCTCGCTGGCGGAATCTCTCACCCGCCGCGTCGAACTTCGCAGACAGAAGTGGAACATCAAAAGTCTTGAATTTCAGTTGAAGGCTGCAAAGAGCTTGATCAGGCCGCGACTTGATTTCGTCTCGAATTATCAGCGCAACGCGTTTGGCGATAAGCTGATTTCCACCACCGACAACGATGGTGTCACGCCGCAGGGATTTCACAATGCCTACGAAACGTTAACGCAAGGCCGTCAGACCGGATGGAATCTCGGCTTCGAACTCTCCATGCCGCTCGGCCAACGAGAAGCGCATGCCCAAGTGCGCAATATCGAATTGAAGCTCGCCAAAGCGCGAAGCGTGCTGTCGGAGCAAGAGCATGAAATCAGCCACGAATTGTCAAATGCCTTTCAACAACTCGATCGAACCTACACCATCGCCCAAACGAATCTCAATCGCCAATTGGCGGCCAAGAAACGCGTTGATGCCTTCGTCGCATCGTTCAAGTTTCCGAAGGCCGGACAGACACAGGTCATCGATCCTGTCTTGCGAGCGCAGATCAGCTACGCGCAGGCGCAAATTGCGCACTACCGAAGCCTGATCGATTACAACAAGGCCATTACCGAGGTCAACTACCGCAAAGGAACCTTGCTGGATCACGACAGCGTCTATCTTTCCGAACGAGACTGGGAGCCAGAAGCCTACAACCAGGCCTTGCGTCGCGCCCGAAGTCGCAGCCATGCGTATGATTCGAAGCTGCTGCACACCGAGCCTGCGGAATTCGTTTCCTGGGGATACTCTCCCGTCGAAACGGAAGCGGCCGCTGACGGTTACGAAACGCCCGATCCGGCCGGGCTGGAAATGCTGGAACCGATTGGACCGGACACGAGTGCGCCGTTCGTTCCCAACGAGAATCGGCCGCTGCAACCCGTTCCCGATGACGGCACCGCCGCTCGCGGGCCGTTCGACACGATCGATGAGGCCGCGTCACCATTTCGCCAAGAGGTGGGGCAACCGGCAGTCGATGACGCCACACCACTGATCGACGAATTTGAGCCGTTTGATCGGTGAAGCGAGACGGCTTGGTGGTCTTCGGCTTCGATGTCGGCAGAATTGCTGACCGACGCGATTCGCGATCAAGCTGAACAGCAACCGCGCAAACTTTGGACGAAACTAAACTGCCCGGCTCTTTCGTGTGGCGATCAACTACGGAATCAAGAAGATCAGTCCCGTCACGACGCTGCCCTGCACGACGGCCGCCTTGGCATTTAGCGGAATCTGATACCGCTTATGTGGAGCGCATTCTCCCGGCCGGTACCAACCGAGCGCGTACATCTTTTTGCAGACGGGATCGATCGTCATCTGGTATGGCAGACCAATCAACTGTGAACTGAATCGGCCGGCGGAGACAAATGGCTGTACCAGTTTGTGATGCGAATGGCCGTAACGCTCCAATGCCGGGTCTTCAAAGTACAGAGGGTTCGAGAAGAGTTGGGATGCTTCCCACATGTACATCGAACATGCAAAAGACCGATCCGTATAGGGCAGACTGCCAAGGCGGATTTCCTGCGGACAGGCGGCGGGCTTTTCGCTTTTGCACGGTGCGCCATCCGGACGTGGGCAGAGATAGTCGCACGGGTCTGTGGACTTCTTGGGGTCGTTGGATGCCGGCAGATAGTCGGCGAACGGAAGAATCTGCGAGATGCTGGTTTCCGGCGGTGCTGTCGGCTCGGTGTTGCCTGACTTCTCCGGCGCCGGTACCTGCTGAGCTTGCGCTTCGGTCACGAAATCTTCCGCAATTGTTGCCGCAATGGCTAACGGAGCCCAACAGAGAAACACCAGGCCGCATATGCGTTTATCGCTACGCTGAACACGATTTGTCGCCGTTCGCATATCCCGGACTCCCTCGATCTGAATTGGGGTCGCTCTCCCACCCGCACGATGTTAATCGGCAGTTTGCCGCGAAACCGTATCTTCGATGTCGTCATCACAACCGTGCGAATCGATGCAATTCGTGTTCGCGCGTCAACACCCGTAGCATCGACAGAAACTCTGTAAACTGCCTGACCGGCAATCAATGGGCTGTGTTGTGCGGTTCTGGTGACGTTTCCGGAAACGTGAATTGGGGCGGCATGATTGCAAACGGCCCGCGTTTTCACTACTTCCGTATACTGTATTCTGTGTCGCCGGCCAGGCGGTGGGTCGCCAACCAGACGGTTGTTGATCACGCTCAGCCGTGTTGGTCGTATTTCTTGACGGTTTTCGCAGGGGAGTCGGCATTTCGCGGAACTTCTCGCTCCGGTCGTGGCTCTTACGGAACGAGTGGTTTTCTTACTCACCAGATTGCCAGCCAGAGGCCGGTTGTTTGACGCCTGAATGCTGGACCATCAGCGAGGCGACCTATCGGGTTGCCTCAACAATCGATATCACGAGACCTAATCAGGGAATGTCAGCCGCTTCAGGAGTTCACCCCATGCGCACCACAACTCTCTGCCGGAAAACTTCGGCCGCCCTGGCATCGCTACTGATCGGCGTGGTGGCTTCGTCCCTCTTCGCCGATCCCTGCGGCATGGTTCCGCCGGTGTATGTTGGCGATGACATTCCCATCGCCCGCGTTGGAGAACAGAAGACGTATGTTTTCTACAAGGATGGCGTGGAAACCGTTGTCATTCGACCCGGTTTTGAAGGCAAGGTCGAAGAGTTCGGCATGCTGATTCCCTTCCCGGCGATTCCCGACTTGCGCAAAGTGTCCGACAACATCTTCCCGCACATCGCCGCCGCAATCGATCCGCCGGAAGTCGTCATCGACGTGAGACTTCGTGTTCTGTCGCGCAACTTCGCGGCGAATTCGTCCCGACCCCAGAGCCGGTCTGCCGGATTGGCTTTGAAAATGGGCGAAGTCCGCGTTGTCAAGGAAGAAGCGGTCGGCATGTATGAAGTTGCCGTCCTTGAGGCGGGCAGTGCCGCCGCGCTCAAGAAGTGGGTCGATGAACACGGCTATCAATACCCCAAAGGGATGGACGATGCCTGCAACGATTATGTCAAACAGGGGTGGTGCTTCGTTGCGGTGAAGACGAAAGTCGGCCAGAAGAAGGGCGTCGATCCCAAACCGGGTATGCGCAAAGTCGATTCCTCGCTGCCCGACGGTTCCACCTTCGACGGCAACGTGCAGGCGATGGGTTTTCGCTTCAAAGTGAAACAACTCGTCGTACCGATGCGGCTCTCGACGTTCAACGAAGGCGACCTGCACAACATCGTTTACATTCTCGGCGACAAGCCGCTGAAAATTCGCTCGGTGCCGGAAGAATATGTCGTGCGGCAAATTCCCGGCGAACAGCTCTTGAAGAACGTGATCGATCCGCTGCCACTGCGGATCATCGGCGGCACGGTGAGTAGCCTGCAGCCGTTTCAGAAACAGAACCTCAAACAACGCCGCGACCCGACGCAGCACAACGGGGCGGCGAAGGATTTGTTTGCAGCCGACTTGTTAGCAGTCAAAGAAGGCCGGCTGACGCATCCGCACGAAGAAGTCGAAAAGATGTTGCTCGCGGTCGGCGAACGACTGAGTTTGCGCGGCCCGGAGATCGACAAGCTGAACGAAGCGTCGCTGAAAGCCGAACGCGACGCGACGGTGAAGCAGGGTCTGGAAGGCTTGGAGGGAATGACACTCTCGGTGATCGACGGCAGTTTTCCGCGTGAAGTTCTTGCGAGTCGTAATCTCACTTTCAGCCCGTACAAGATGCCGGGCCGGCGGAACAAACGCGAATTCTACGATACAAAAACGCGCAAGCCCGCCCCCGTCGGGCAGGGCGTGATTCATTACGGCGCCGTCAGCGTGAATGATGCGCGAAACGGCAAGCCCGCGCGACAATCACTCCGCGCCAATCCCCCCAAAGCCCACGGGCCGCGCCCCGTGGGAACCAGCCTCGCATTCGCGCTCTGTTCCTGCCTGCTCATCGGCGCGGTCATCGGCGTCCGACGCAGCGGCAAAAAGACTGTCGTCGGGCTCCTGCTGGCCGGCGGACTCATTGCCGGGTTGTTCGGCGTTAGCGAAATGTCATTCGCACAAGACCAACCCAAGAAGAATTCCGCAGAGAAAGAACCAACCAACCTGGAACTGATCGACAAACTGGGCGAACCCAAAACGGCCGCGGCTGCAGCGAAAATCCTGATCGCCCGTGGCAAACCGGTTGTTCCCGATTTGCTTGGTGAAGCACTCGAAGGCAACAACATGGTCCTTCGCGGCTGGGCAATCGTCTGCCTTTCAGAAATCGGCGGCAACGACGTTGAGAAGCGGCTAACCGAAATGTATCAGGACAAGAAACAGTCAATGCTCGTGCGAACCTGGGCAGCCGCCGGCATGGTGCAACTGGCCAAGTCGAGCGATGAACTGTTGAAACTGGCCACCCTCATCCCACAGTTTCCCGCGATCGGCCGCCCGATCGGATTGCGACTGGTTGCTGAGTTAGGCAAGAAAGGGAATGATGCGACCGCCGAAGACCTGTTGAACGTGACGCTTCGCGTGCCGCAACTACAGAAGTCGCTCGCGCCGGCCATTCTCGCAAAAGGGGCCGACTCTCTCGCCGTCGCACTGGTGACGGCGAAGAACCAAAATGTCCGTCGGCAGGCGGCCGCATATCTGGGAGCTTTAGCCGCCAAGGGCGAAGACGCTGTTCCGGCAGTCGTTATCAAAGCGTACAAGTTCGATCCCAAGGCGAAAGATGTCCCTTGGACCGGCGGCCCGTTATTCATTCCCGGCATCCAGTGGAAGAAAGACGACGCCAAAGCCCTCGTCGGCAATCTCATCGCCTGGTACTTGTGGTGCGACCGGAACAATAAGAAGACGCACCACAACGCGCTGCACAACAACCTGCGAAGTTTGCAGTTGGCGGCGGCCGCCGGATACCAGCCCTCTGGACGAGCAGTTCCCGACCAATGGCTTGCAGCCTGGGGACGGGCTGTCGGCAAAGCCGAGCTTGAGAAGATCCTGAAAGCACAGGGCGTTGATAAGGAAACGCGTTACAAGAAGATCCTCGACGGGTTAAACTAGGGCTACCGTATTTTCAAAACCGTTTCATCTGCATCATGTCTTTCCCCGCTGATGAAGTGAAACGCTGCAGTGAATTTGAGGTCGCGAACCTGAGGCCGCCATGTTTCTGCACCGCGTTCTGCAAATGACATCGCTGCTTGTCATCGCGGCGATGTGCGCGGCGATGACCGGCCAATCCGTCGTCGCACAGGAAAAACGTGGTGGCACACTGCGCGACGTCGCACGTCTGTTTCCCGATGAAATCCCGCCGAATGCCGCTGCTCGTCGGAAAAAGGCAGGAGCAACCAGTCGGATTTTTCACGGTGCCGTCGGCGTCGCTCGTGTGAAGCAAATCATCGCGAAGCCGATTCCCCGTCCCGGTGGCGGAGTGTTGGTTTTGGCCGACCGCCGCATGATTCAGCGGCTGAAAAAGGCCGCTGATCTCATCGAGCAGAAGAGATACGCCGATGCGGCAACCCTGCTGCAATTCATCCTCGACAGGTCGGAAGACAGTTTCTTCCACCCGAATCCGGAAAAGAAAACACTCTACCGCAGTTTGAAGGCCGAGGCACAACGCTTAATCGGCGAAATGTCGGCCGATGGTTTGCGGGCCTACGAGTTGCAGCACGGCGCAACGGCTCGCGCGATGTTCGCCGATGCGAACAAGGAAGAAGACGTTTCCGCTGTGGCCGAAGTCTCGCGCCGCTTTTTCTTCACCAAAGCGGGACGTGAGGCGATGTACCACGTGGGATCGGTGCATTTCGATCGCGCCCGACCGTTGGCCGCAGCGCTTTGTTTCGACCAACTTCTGCAGCACCCAGCGACCGCGGCCAAATGGGAACCGGCGTTGTCACTGAAAACGGCACTCTGCTGGAGTCGTGCCGGCATGCCGAAGCAATCTCAAGCGGTGCTGGCAGGTCTGCGCGAAACAGTCCCGCGAGACACTGTGCAGATTGGTGGCACCGGCGTCAAACTGTTCGCAGAAACCAATGACTCAATTGCATGGCTGCAGAATGTGTTTGGCACGGGGAAAGTCGCCTGGAAAACGGGCGAAACCGATTGGGCAATGCCGCGAGGCAACGCGGCCCGCAACGGTGTTATCGTGAGTGGCGACGATCGGCATTTCGGCGGCTGGCAGTCTCCGGTTTCCACCCTGTACGACGTCACCCGTTTTCCTACCGACTCCACTGAAACAGAAAACGACCGCCAATTGTGGCAGGCGGTTCGCGATGTCAAAGCCGCGCTGGAGTTACGCAAGCAGGTGGCGCTGCCACGGCCACAGCCGTTGTTGGTCAACGGCACGATGTACGTGCGGACGATCGGAACTATTCTGGCACTCGATCCCGGCGATGGCTCGAAGCAGTGGGAAACATTCTACGACGCGACGGTTGGGCGAATTCTGAGGAAAGGCGAAGACGCAGTTCCCGTTCCGGTAAATTCCCGCGCACTGCAAACGCTGGTGTCGCAACGCATCTGGGGCGATTCCACATACGGAACCATGAGCAGCGATGGCCAATTTCTTTACGCCATCGTGAATCGGCCGCAACGGCAGTCGCTGCAACCGTCGCGTACAAACTCATTGGTCGCCTATAACATCAGCGGTGACCGACGCATCGGGCAGCGGGCTTGGACGTTGGGTGGACCGAAGGGCGGCGATCCGTTGTTCTCGAATCCACTGGCCGGCACGTTCTTCCTCGGCTCTCCGCTACCGCTGGGGGGACAACTTTATTGCCTTGCCGAAGTCGATGGCGAAGTGCGACTGCTGGTGATCGATCCGATACATCCCGAGACCGTCGTCTGGTCGCAACCGTTGGCCGGTGCCGGGTTGCCGATTCATCAAGACCTTCGCCGCCGCCTCTCCGGTTCAACGGTCTCGTATGCCGACGGCATTATGGTCTGTCCAACCGATGCAGGGTATGTTGTCGCCGTCGATCTCACGCGGCGGTCGCTGTTGTGGGGCTATCAAGATCAGCCAACAAGTAACGGACCGGGGCTGCCCATACCCCGACCACGCCGTCCGGCAAATCAAACGCGCTGGCTCGACTCGGCTGCTACGATTGCCACTGGCAAAGTGTTGCTGACGCCGCGCACCGGAAACGACGTCGTCTGCCTCAATCTGTTGGACGGTTCCTTGGCATGGGAGAAGACAAAACAGGACGGCCTGTATCTGGCGGGTGTCGTCGATGGCAAGGTGTTGTTGGTCGGCACGAACACCGTTCAAGCGATGTCACTCAAAGACGGTTCGGCCGTTTGGGAAAATCCGGTCGCATTGCCGACACCATCGGGCCGCGGCTACATTCGCAACGGAAGATTGTATCTCCCATTGAGCACGGCGCAGATGGCGGTCGTCGATATCGCCACTGGCAGCCTCCTCGCCAGAACGAACACCCCCGGCGACATCGTGCCGGGCAATGTCATCGCCATCGGTGATGCGATCCTCTCGCAGGGAATCGATCGCGTTGACGTCTTTGCGTTTCCGATGGACGAGAAGAACGTCGCAAAGAAGTAGCTGCGGATCTCTCTGGTAATGGGTGCCACTGGCGTGTCGCCAGTGCAGCGCGGTGGACACTGGCGACATGCCAGTGGCACCCGATTCGTCGATCGAAGCATTACGCGGCGTCACACGAAAATCTCCTTCTCGTGAATCCGCCCGCGTGGTGCCATGCCGTTTTGCATCGCCTTTTCCACCATCCGCTCGCCCGCACCACGATGTGCAAACACTGCTTCGCCCGGGCTGACGTAGGAATTCCAATAACGCTGATACACCGCTACCAGGTTTTTGTTCTTCGCCATGTCCGACGGGACAGCGTGCAGCATGACCATCTCGCGGCGGCGACGGCGAAAGTAGCGACCGACAACCGATGGCAACAAACTCGACCAGAATGTTTCCGAATATCGATCAACCTTTCGCGGAATGACGTAACGCGGCCGCCGCAGCGGGGCAAACGCTTCACGCAATGCGCGGCTGAATAACGCGCTGTCCTCTTCCGATGCCCGTTCGAGAAACACGCGCACATAGCCTCCCGCCCGATCGCCGACGTGAATGTCCCAATAGGTCTCGATCTGTCCCGTCTCGTGGAGTGAGCCTAACACGGCCTGCCCAATCGCCAACGCCAATGAGTGATCGTTCCACGCGTCCTGCTTTCCGTCGAAAGGTGGGAATCCGCCACCCCCACCGCCCGGACGAAATTCGAGGCTGCGAACCGGTTCAGGATGATACGGCTGGCCAATCTTCCACTGACCGCGAACATCGGCGCGGTCGTCGACCCGCGCCAGCATGTCGGCATTCAACGCAGCCACCGAACCTTCCAACCCTTCCGACTTCAGTTCCGTAAACGCCGCATGCACATGGCCCACGCCTTTCTCAATCGCCCCGTCGTCGGTGATGCCGAACAGCGTTTTGTGTTTTTTCAGAAACCGTTCGTAGTCGTCCAGCCCTTTGACGAACTCTGGAGCGATACAGACGACATCCCAGTTGTTCGCCAGCTTCTCCGGCGCTTCCGGGTCGAGGCGAATCGAACGTCCGCGCAGTTGATTGACCGACATCGACGTCGTCACCGTCGTCAAATCGATCAGCACGTTGATCTTGTTTGCGTCCCAACCCTCGCCCAACAGTCCACGCGTCCCCACCAGCACGCGGGTGACGCCCCGCTGAAACAGTTCGGTAATCATCGCAACATAAACCCGGGGACACCAATCGGCGCCGCGACCGTTGACCACGTGAAATCCGTCTTCCTCAGCGAACGTCAATTCGACCGAAAATCCCGCGTCGTTCAACCATTGCGTTGCCGCGGTGGCGAACCGTTCCTGCAGATCGTCATCGACCAACACGCTCGATCCGGTCACCAGAATCGGATCGAGCGCATCGGTCTCGGGATCGCTCAACAGTTTCTTGAACGCTGCAATTGCTCCGCCGGCCTCTGCATCCAACAGATGCTCGACACCCGCCCGCACGGCCGACGTCTTTTCATAGTCGGCCACAACCACCGCGCGAATCGTATCCCCCAATGTCTTCGTCTCGGCCTTCAAAATCGGAATCAGCGCATCGGTCTTGCTTTGCGAAAACGCCATCACCCGCCCCACCGGCGAGGCACACCGCTGGTGGCCGGTTTCGGTAATTTGCACCCCCAGCATTCGCATGCGGTCGATGGCCGCCTCGGCTAACTGTCGGTCAGCAGGGTCGGCCGAACGCCGCAAGTAATGTCGCACATAGCGGTCCAACAGCGGAATCAGCGCGGGCAATTCCAGGGCGACATCCGCTTCATCATCGTCGTTATCTTCCTCTTCAAGCTCAGGAATGTCCTCGGGAAGTTCGACGCCGCGTTTTCGTAGAAAACGACACGAGGCAGCCGCCAGCTCTGGATCGCGCCGCTCGAAACTTGCCCAGTCGGCACACTGCCCGCTCGGCAAACGTCGGGTCGTCAACAACTCCAGCAGCCATTCGGAAAGCGAAAGCGGACCCGGAGTGGCCGGCGCGTTGTCCCCTTCTGGTTCGGGAGTTGATGATTCATCGACCGTGGCAGACTCAACGGCTGGAACGTCGTCGCTTGATTCGTCGGTCGCGCGCGGACGGCACAATTCTTCGACCAGCGCGTGAAACTGCTCGTCGGCATTCGCGATATAGGAAAGTTCGTCCGGCTGCGGCCGCACGAAGTAGGCCAGATCCTGATACGGCGCAAGAAATCCATCTTTGACGACGGCCGGCACGGGAACTTCGTAGTCGATCGGTCCGAAGAAGTCGTCGTATCGCGCGATGTCGGTCGCCGCTTTTCCGCTCAAGTCGGGCGGCGTGGCGGTTAGCCCGACGACGATTGGCTCCTCCAGAAAATCGTGGGCATCGGCCAACACGCGGCCCCAGTGACCCAACAGGTGATGGCATTCATCGAGAATGATCAGCCCGACATCCCGCTCCTTTAATCGCTTCAGCGTGGCCATTGAGGAAGCGTGCAGCATGTCGAGGCCGCCACCCGCCCCGGCTGCGGCATCGCGAAACTCTTTGCGATAGGCGGCCAAGCGATCGTCGAAATAGTCGGCGTTGTGCCGCCGGAGATCGTCGATCCAGATTTGCGCCTCATCGGGATCGTCGGCTTGTCCTTTTTCAATCAGCCGATCGATCCACAATTCGATCGCGCGGTCATCCAGATGATCGTCGCCACGCCGGGGCAATGTCACCGCCTGATAGGTCAATGAAGTCAACAATTGCGGCGACTTCGATGCCGTGCTGACCAAACCGTGTCGTTCGCCGGTAACATCGAACATGTCCACGCGGGCCGCCCATTGCGATTGGATCGCCGAGTTGGGCGAAAGCACCAACGCCGGCCGACGGATGCATTCGGCCCACAGATACAGCCCAAGTACCGTCTTGCCCGAACCGGGCGGCGCCACAATATGCAACCGCCGTCGCCCCTGTTCCAATTTGCGCGTGGCAATTTCAACCACGTCTTCTTGCGACGGCCGCAGCTGACCGCGAAATCGAATCTCCGGAAAAGTCGCGGTCATCCAGTTGAGGCTTTCGTTTCGTCTGATTGCAGGTCGTCTTGAGGTGATTCACGTCCGGCACAGCCGGACCTATGCGACTTCACGCCTACCCAAACCAATATGCCGGAGACGATCACAGCAGCGACGAACGATAAAACGTACGAGAGGTATTCCTGATCGGACTCGGAGACTTTAGGGCGCGGCGCGGTGTACAGCCGCACGACACCTGCGGCAAGTGCGATGACGCCGCAGCAGCGCAAGAAAGAGACACCGGAAGTCGGTAGTCGAGAGGCCAAACCAGCCAGCGCACCGACCACGGCACCGGCAGACACGCCATACGAGATATGAACTGGGAGTCGTGCGAAATCACTTTCGCGATCAATCGGATGTGCATCTCCGAAAAGGTAGCGCAGCCCGAGGATAAGCAGCGGGACGCAACCAGCGACTAGTGCGCCGAATAGGCCACCAGCGAGAATTCCATGAGTGCAGCGTTTCATTTTGGTCGGGCCTGGCAACAAGGCTTGCGAGTACCAGTAGGTCCGGCTGTGCCGGACGCATTCTAGATCATTCGCTTTGTGGTGATTCTGACCTACCCGGCTCAACTGCGGTTCTTCGACGCTCAAGTTCCGCCTCAGCCTGCCGACGGCCCCGCGTCCACGATCGTCGGGCCTTGTTCGCCTTGACCCAGAGCTCCATCTTGTCGCAGGCATCGATCCAGTCGCGAAGCTGTGCGACAGTCATGTCAATGACATTTCGACCTCGAAGCCGCTGCTGGGATTTAGATAGGGGCTCAGGCATGAGAGACTTATCCGCCGCCCAAGAGGGCTTTACGCGTCACGGTGTCGCAACGTGAGGAAGTTGTCTCAGCATTGTCGCACATACTGTCCGTTTTTCCAGAGGAATTATTCAACGAATCGCAAAGACGGTTCCCACCCCGTATCCTGCCAAACAGCCACACATGACTGTTGTAATCGTTACTTCTCGGAGAATTTGCAATGTCGTGGCGGCGTTGACCGATAAGCCGATAGAGGGATCGGGGCCGGACTGCGTTGTTCGCCCCCAATGGGCGTCCGCAGGCGAGGAGTCGTGGGGTATGTCGAGTACGTTGGCCATTCTCACCCTGACCGTTGCGAGCGTTCTTTTCAGCGGATGTGCGGCGGTGCAGCCGTCTTCGGATTGCATGGACGTGCGGGTGACGGAAGTTTGTGCGGACGATTACCCGGAAGACCCCTCGCCGCATAGCAGCGAGTTTGGTTGCTATCAGGGGAGGAATCTTACGCTCGTCGCCGGCTGCGATGGCAGACACTTCGATTTCATTTTCGAGTCGGACGATCCCCGCATTGCCCGCATTGTGTTTCGCGATGTCGATGTGAGTTTGATGACGCCCGGCTTGCCGGAATATGTGCGCGGCGACAAAGGTCTCCAGCGGATCGCCGTCGTCGATCGGCAGTGGAACCGTCAACAGGTGCAGTTCGACGTTCCCGGTCCGCATGTCGAAGTGACCGGCGGCGACGGCTTTGAAGTTGAGAATCTTCGCGTCGCATCGCTTGCCAAGAATTGCCTGAACGCCGGCCTGTGGGAAGTGCTGCTGTTCACCAAAGAGGACGGCAAGAAGGCGATGTATTATCAGGGGTGGTTCACGTTTCCGCTGGGCCATTACAAACGCATCTGGGAAGAGAACACCGGCCTGTCGTACTTCAGCGACCTGAACGGTTACCGCATGGAACACTGGCTCGATCCGTCCGGCACGCCGATCGCGCTCGATCGATTGCGCACCGCCTGCAGTGAAGAATCGATCGATGCACAATACAACCCGTGTGAGTTGATTGCCTACGATGGCGAACAGACGCGAAAGACGTTGTCATCCAACATGACCGTTCATCAAACCTGGAGCGATGTGCAAGCGTCTGACCAGGGCAGCTTCGCCACATTCCTGCCGCCGGGGCGGTATCACGTCGATGCGCCATGGGGGAACGAATTCTGGCGGTTGGCGGCTTTTGAACAGGCCGTTGTTCGCTCGGTTCAATGTCCTTCCAGTCCCGAAAAGAATCTGCACGAAATTGAGTTGGTATTTCAAGCCGATCCGAGTCGTGCCGACAAGAAGAAGCGCGGCGAATTCCAACCGAGCCGTTTTCGTCGCGATGCAGGTCGCGACACCTGTTCGACGACGCGGATTATCGTTGGTGGGATCGACCTGGATTCGCTGCCCGTGTTGCCCAAGCAGAACTACTCGAAGGGGCTGTACATGCCGATGGGCATCGGAGTGCCGCCGTTTTACCAATCGTATGAAGAACTTCAGGCCAACCCGCCGACGTGCAGTCCGTATTACAGTTTCATGTTGAACGGGAAATGTCAGTGGATCGATCACCACAAGGCGGCCGTCGATGGACCGGTACTGCTGCGGGATGCCGACAATCCTGATTTGATTCACATGTACCTGCTCTCCTACGAACGGCACGTGCTTGTTGCCCATTTCGTCTTGCCGATCGCGCGGACCGAATCCACCACGGTCGGCCCACTTCGGCCACAACCACCCGCCGCCGCCGACGCTCCATCACCACGCATGCCGACACGCGTGGCCGAGCGCCTGCAGTTTCCCTGAGCGGTGAACGCAGGGTGTAGGGGAAATCGAGCGAACGTTTTGGGGGCTGCGCTCCGAAAACGTCGCTTCGATCCCAGGCACCCATTTTTCATTTCTAAAACTTGGGTACTCTGACCTGCGGTTGGGCGGCTGCTGTGCCTGTGGTTGAAATCGTATATCATGGAGGTGTCGCGTCGCCGAAGTTCGAGAATTGAATTCGCCATTATGAAGCCATCACCCGTCACCATCCCGCCCACGTCCGGCAGGCACAAGACGGCGTTCGTTCTTCTCGGATGTGGCGTACTTCTGTGTGTCGCCGCCATTTTCGTGTGGCTGTTTTTCACAGAACGACCATTTCAACAGGTACTCCAGGAAGCAAGAACTGCGCTGGCTCAGTCGGACTACGAGACCGCACAACGGCTAGCCGACGAGTTACTCGAGCGTGTGCCGGATTCGCCGGAAGCGCTGCTGATCTCTGGCCAGGCTTCACTCAATTTGGGGCACTGCAGTAAAGGCGAGCAGGCACTCGGCCGCCTTCTGACGCACGAAGAAACAAACCACGAAGCGCGCATGAGTCTGGTGCGTCTGCTCAAAATGCAGGGGCGATTCTGGGAACTCCGTCCGCACGCGTTGTTGCTGCTGCGAACTGGGGATTCCGGCAGCGAATACTTGATCCCGCTGGCGGCACCCGATGGCACGATATTGGGACCCCGCGAATTTGAACTCGCAGAATCCTGCCGATCATCCGTCCCCGACGACTCGCTTCCCATGCTTGGTCTGGCACGTCACTGGTTGCAGAATGCAGAGATTGAACGGGCGGAAGCGATGCTTCGCGAAGTCGTCGCCGATGCCCCCGAGGTCGTCGAAGCACAGACTTTACTTGGGGCAGCAGTATTGCAGCTCGACGATTCGGAAGCGTTCTTGAAGTGGCACGACCAACTGCCTGAGACGGCCGATGCGCACCCTGAGATCTGGTTCTTGCGCGGGATGTGGGTGCGCAACAGAGAACAGCCGCAGATCGCGATTCGCTGCTTCTGGGAAGCCGTCGTGCGTGACCCCAACCATCGACGGGCCAACTACCAGCTATCGCAGGCCCTCGTCGCTGCGGGCAAGCCGGAGATGGCAGAACATTTCACCGAGCGGTTTCAAGACCTCGAAGAGGTCGCGCGACTGGCCACGCGGGGCAATGACTCCTCCGGTAGCCAATTGACGGCCGTGACGATGTACCGCGTCGCGCATGTGATGGAAAATCTGGGTCGATTGTGGGAGGCCGTTGGATGGTATCGAACGGCGATCAAACACCAACCGCAATTCCCCGAAGCACAACAGCAACTGGAACAACTCGCGGCCCGCATTGATGAGAACACGCCACTCACTTTGCGTTCATCGAACCCGGCCACCCAGGTCGATCTTTCGAGTTACCCGTTACCCGACTGGTCGTCAAGTGACACGAATCGCCGAACGCATTCCGAAGATTCGATTGAGGATTCGCAAATCGCGTTCGCCGACCAAGCCGAGTCGCTGGGACTGAATTTCAGTTTTCATAATGGCGCAAGCCCGAAAGCCGATAGAGCGCGGATGTTTGAGTTCAGCGGTGGAGGCGTTGCCATTCTGGATTACGACGGCGATGGTTGGCCCGATGTGTACCTCACGCAAGGATGCCCGTGGCCACCGGCGACGGGCAATAGTTTTCGCGATCGCCTCTTTCGCAACGTTAACGGCGAACGGTTTGAAGATGTTACCGAACAGTGCGGATTGGGCGATGAACGTTACAGCCAGGGCACGACCGTCGGCGACTTCAACAACGACGGACTTCCCGACATCTTTCTGGCCAACATCGGCGCGAATCGGTTGTACTGCAACAACGGTGATGGCACCTTTGCAGATGTCACAGAGAGCGTCGGCGTTGGTGGCGATGATTGGACGTTGAGTTGCATGCTGGCCGACGTCAACGGCGATACGCTGCCCGATCTGTATTGTGTCAATTACTTGGGCGGAGACGACGTCTTCACTCGGAGATGTGATCGACAGGGTCGGCCGGTTCAATGTCCCTTACAGTATTTCTCGTCGGCACAAGACCGGCTGTTTCTGAATCTCGGCGATGGCCGATTTGAGGACGTCACCGAGACTTCCGGGATCAAGGTTCCTGAAGGAAAAGGAATGGGAATTGTGGGCGCAGACTTTCAGGGGGCCGGCCGCCTGAGTCTCTTCATTGCCAACGACGACAAGCCCAACTTCTTCTTTGCCAACGACACGTCAGGTGGCGATCATTCGATTTCGTTTCTGCAAAACGGAATCGGATCGGGGCTTGCGTTCGGTGACTGGGGAACGGCACAGTCGTGCATGGGCATCGCGGCTGGAGATGTGAATAACGACGGCCGACTCGATTTGTTTGTGACGAACTTCGCCAACGAACACAGCAATTTGTACGTACAGCAACCGGGTATGATTTTTCACGATGTCTCGCGGCAGGCAGGATTGCATCTGCCCACGTTGCAGTCCATGGGATGGGGATGTCAATTTCTCGATGCCGACCTGGACGGTTTGTCCGATCTGCTGGTTGCCAACGGCCATTTGGACCGGAATACCGCCGGCGAATTGCCTTATGAAATGCCGACACAAGTCTTCCGAAATCTTGGGGGAATCCGATTCGCCGAGTTGTCTG
Organism: Planctomycetaceae bacterium; assembly: GCA_018699955.1. GTDB lineage: Bacteria > Planctomycetota > Planctomycetia > Planctomycetales > Planctomycetaceae > JABISG01. The sequence goes on from JABISG010000076.1 coordinate 16,230, forward strand.
CCGAACAGATCGGCCCGTATTTTATGAAGCCACATGTCGGCCGTGCTGTTGCCAGAATTGACTGGAACCGTGACGGCGCGGATGACGCTTGCATCACACACGTCGATCGCCCCGTTGCCCTGCTCACCAATCAGAGTTCACAACGGGGACATTTTCTGTGCATTCATCTGCGTGGCGTGAACTGCAGTCGCGACGCCATTGGCAGCGTGGTCAAAATTACCGCGGGTGATGCGGTTTGGTATCAACATTTGACGGCCGGTGATGGTTTCCAGTCGAGCAACCAGCGAAAACTGACTTTCGGTTTTAGCAGTCGCAAACAGATCGACGAGGTGACGATTGTCTGGCCCTCGGGTCTCGAACAATTGTTGCGCGGACTGAGCGTCGATCAGGAGATTCTCATTGTCGAAGGAAGGCCGCCACGGATTCTTCGGTCACGAGAAGCCTCTTCTGTAGAATAAGTTTCGGCCGACATTCGTGCTGTGTTCACGATATCATGGCCTTCACCCGGACTGTTGGCGTCCATTGGCAGAATCGAGAAACGGGAGACAGAATGGCCGCTTCGTCTCGTAGCCGAGTGCTCACATTGGTCGGTGCGACGATTGTTACTGCGCTGCTCCTGGCGGGATGGTGGTGGCAGTCGCATGCGCCTGCCAGGCCGGTAAGTGAACTGCTGCGCGAGGCACGCGTGGCGCTGGCGGCGGGTGACTACGAATCGGCAGACGCTTGCTGCCGAGAGATTCTCTCGCGGGATCCAGAGAACATCGAAACGCTTCTGCTGGCCGGAGCGGTCGCCATGAAGAGCGAACGGTTCGAGGACGCGTTGGCATTTTTTCGGGCGATCCCGCCATCGTCCGCAGAACATTCTATTACCGCACTGTTTTCGGCGGCCGAAGTCTCGCGGGGAATGGGACATCTTGCCGACGCGGAACGGGATTATCGCCAAGTGTTGACCCAGCGCCCGCAGCATATTGCCGCACGTGAGCGTTTGGCGTTCATTCTGGACCTGCAGGGACGGCGTTGGGAGGCTGTACCGCATCTGTTGGAATTGCTTCGGCAGGATCAGATTTCCTTCTCAACGTTAATACGGCTGGGAGCAAGGGACGCCGCGATTCCCGCTCCCGCTGAACTTGAGAAGGCCCGGCTCTCGAAGACAGATATTGCTGCCGTGAAACTCGCCGAGGCCGCCGCCGCCCTCGCGAAGCATCAACCCGAGAAAGCCGCCCGGCTGTTGGCCGAATCGATCCGGCGAAAACCGAGCCTCGTCGAGGCACACGCTCGGCTGGGTCTGTTACTGGTTGATCGTGACACGTCGGAAATTCCCCGTTGGCAGCACAATTTGCCGGCCGGTGCCGAATTCCATCCCGATGTCTGGATCGCGCGGGGACTGTGGGCACAGCAAACGGGGCAGACTCGCGAGGCAATGCGATGCTTCGCAGAAGCCGCCGTTCTCGATCCGAACCAGCGAACTGCCCAATACCAGTTGAGCCAGTTGCTGGTTGGCTCTGAATTCGAAGAATTGGCCGCTGATTGTGCAGAGCGGGCGAGACTGCTACAGAAACTCGCCGCGCTGGTGAGCCAACTCACGTTGAATCGATCGGACACCGAGGCGATGCAGTCTGCATCGATCGCACTCGAGCGAATGGGACGATATTGGGAAGCGTATGGTTGGTGCGGTTTGATTCTCGTTTCTGATCCGAGCCAGGAGTCGATGCGAACGCGGATGCAGGCGCTGCACCGACGCCTGTCGCCGGAGTTGCCTTTGACCGACCCTGTGGCCGATCCAACCGAACGTTTCGATGTGTCGGTGTTCCCTCTGCCATCTTGGCCTTCCGTTGCGAGCGAACCGTTGGCTGATCGGCCGGCCGTCGATGTCGGTCCAACCATACGGTTCGTCGATCGTGCTGTCGATGTCGGTCTCAATTTCACCTATTTCAATGGCGGCGATCCCTCGACACCGGGGACGCGAATGTATGAGTTTTCCGGTGGTGGTATTGGCGTGATTGATTACGACGGAGATGGATTTCCGGATGTGTATTTGACGCAAGGCAGCCGCTGGCCTCCCAAGGCCGAGTCGATGGAGTACCGAGATCGGTTGTTTCGAAATCTGGGCAACGGCAACTTTCAGGACGTCACCGATGAGGCGGGGTTAGGCGATGGTTGGTTCAGCCAGGGAGTGTCAATCGGTGACGTCGATGATGATGGATGGCCGGACATCTACCTTGCCAACATTGGACGGAACCGCTTGTATCGCAACAACGGCGACGGCACATTTATTGATTTCACCGACCAGGCAGGTTTAGAGGGGCGGCAGTGGACGACCAGTTGCTTGCTGGCAGATATTGACGGCGACCGCTTTGCCGACATCTACGATGTCAACTATTTGAAAGGGGACGACCTGTTCGATCGGCTCTGTCTGGTTGATGGTCAGCAGCGAGCATGTGCTCCGAGCGCTTTTTCCGCGGAACGCGATCGGGTTCAGTTGAACCAACAGGATGGCCGGTTTCAAGAGGTCTCCGGTGCACAGACCGATCCTCTAGAACCGGCGCGAGCCGGCTTGGGGATCGTTGCCGCCGACCTGACAGGTTCGGGGCGTTTGAGCCTGTTTGTCGCAAACGATGTGGTTGCGAATTCCCTTCTGGTTAACGCCACTCCGCCCAATGGTGGGCCGCTTACTTTGCAGGAGAACGCTCTGCTTGCCGGCCTCGCATTTGATCGAGACGGTCGCGCTCAGGCGTGCATGGGAGTTGCTGCTGGCGATGTGGATGGCAACGGACTCATCGACTTGCTGGTGACCAATTACTACGAGGAAGCCAACTCACTGTATCTGCAGACTGCTGCGGGGTTGTTCGCGGAGTCTTCGCGCTCAGCCGGTTTACACGACCCAAGTTTTCGGCAGCTGGGATTCGGATCACAGTTTCTCGACGCCGATTTGGACGGGTGGTTGGACCTTGTGGTCGCGAATGGACATCTCGATGATTTTCGCTACATCGGTATTCCCTACCGAATGCGACCGCAGTTTTTCAGCAACCGTGGTTCCGGTCGGTTTGAAAACGTCGCGGGGAAATCCGTTGGCGACTATTTTGACCGCAAGTTATTGGGGCGGAGTCTGGCGGTCCTCGACTGGAACCGCGACGGTCGTCCCGACTTTGCCGCATCGCATTTGGAAACGTCGGTCGCGCTCGTCACGAACGAAACGGGCCAAACCGGTCGGTGGCTCAAATTTCGGTTACACGGAACGCAATCGTCGCGCGACGCGATCGGTACGACGGTCACGCTACAGTGCGCAAAGCAAACCTGGACTCGTCAATTGACGGCAGGGTCCGGCTACCAGTCGAGCAACGAGCGAGTGCTGCTGTTCGGCCTGGGAGATTGCGAGCGAATCGACCACCTCAAAATCCGCTGGCCATCGGGTCTGGAAGAGACCTTTGACGGAATCGAAGCAGACCGTGAACTCGTCATCGTTGAAGGGGCCGGCCAGTTGCTGGAATTGCCAGCCGGCGACTGACGACAGCCAACGCATCGCGACAACACGAAAGCGAGAAAACCGGGCGACATCGTTTCGCGGCCCGGCACATTGTGATGCCGGACAGCGATGCGAACCTTCGCTCATTTGCCTTTCAGTGAAAAGTCAAACGTCGTTTCGCCCGACTCAGTGACGTCGGCTTTGAGTGTTGTTTTGTCGTTGAATTCTAGGGGAATGTACTGTTCGACGTCCGTGCCAGTTTCGCCGGTTTCCAGCGTCTGCTCCTTTGCGCCCGCGACGTTTCGCATCCCGCGAATTTCGACGGTCTTCTTGCCTGGTTTGCATTCCATCGAGTACTTGCCCGCTTGAATCTTGCCGGCGTCGGCCGCCAGATTACGATCGCCGGGACGGAAAATGATGTCCCCGTCCGGCATTGGTTCACCGTTAAACGTGACCTCTCCCGATATTGTAATGGTCTGCGGGCCAGTCTCTCCGCCACAACCCACAAAGCCAAGCAGGCAGACAAAAAACATAGCCAACGGTAACTGTCGCATGATGCACCTGAGAAGTTTGGATTAAGAATTTCGGTTGGTATGTCAGCTCACATCACTGCCGACCGCGCGGAGTCGGATTGCGAGATGGTGACTGCCTACGCACGACAGAAATCGCCCCGCCCAACGGTGAATTGGGAGGGCGAATTTGGCATCGTTGTGATTGTTAGAACTCGCCAAGAATTTCGCCACCGTCTCGGCTACCCAGACCACGCCAGATGACAAGGCTGATGTTCTCGGAAATGAACTTGACTCTGCCGTCGCACATCAAAGTTTGAACACCGCCGGTGTGCATGCTGCGAGCAAAGTTTCGCAAGGCGCTACCGCCTCCGATTGCAGTGCAGGGTGCCTTCGGCCAGACCGTGCTCTTACATGAGTAGACTTGATCGGGAACAGTGGTGTTCGGAGCTTCCAAAGATGTAAAGCCATAGGCACCATGGTTTCCACCGCCCCAATATCCACCAGCACCGCCCCAGCCGCCGGTCGTCGTTCCACGAACGATGGACTCGGAACCCATCAACGTGTTCGACGATCCATCGATCACATCGCGGAATTTAATCTTCGAACTGCGGCAGACAATCCCATTGAGTGTTGTGCTGCTGCGTGTCATCAAGGCATTGCCGGCACACATCACGTAGTTCCCCTGGAAGCCCTTCCCACCGGCTCGCGCACCGCCACCACCGCCAAAACCGCCACTTGAAGGATCGGTCGGACACATGAGGACGGGAACCCTCAGGTCTTTGATTTCAGCCGGTGTGTCCATCACCCATCGCACGTTGGTGGTTGACGCATACTTGTTATAGGTCGCTCCCTGATCGTAAAACGGCATCAATTGCTGCATCCACGTATCGCGACCGTGGAAGGTGTTTGAGTCGAAATACCCGTATGGGAAGCTACCGTGAGTTTCGTGGTAGTTGTGCATGGCAATGCCCAACTGTTTCTGATTGTTCTTGCACGTCGAGCGGCGGGCCGCTTCGCGCGCCTGCTGAACGGCCGGCAGCAGCAGGGCAATCAAGATCGCGATAATCGCAATCACAACCAGCAGTTCAATCAGCGTAAACGCTCGTTTGTTGCGACAGACCGATCTGTCGTCTTTCCGATTAAGATTCATTAGGGCCTTCGTTACAGAAAAAGAAACAAGGGAAAGAATACTTGCGGGAACTCGCAGCCGAGCAGCGAGAGAGGAGACGACCACAGTCCATCAAGTATAGCACAGCCCGGGTTCCGATTGTCAACTGATTGGCGACAGTTCACAGGGCGGCTCATTGGTTCTGTTTGCCGAGTCCGGCACTTGGGGTCAGCCCCATTGACCAATGGGCCGCAAACCGCGGCGGGAACGCAACACCGCGACTTGCTTGTGGGGCGCGGCGCGGATCGTTATGCTAGTTTTTTAGCGCGTTGGACGTTCACTAACCCCGCCATTTTGACACGGGGATATCAGCGTCCCGAACCGTTTCCTGATTTCAGACATCGCGAGATTCACGATGAAAATGACAACCCTCACTTGCTGTGTTGCCGCTCTCGTGTTGCAGGCAGTTCTTAATGTCGGCGAGCCGGCCTCGGCCAACGGCGGAACGAAGAGCTACACGTGGATGGCCAACGAAATGGACTGGCCGCACTGGCGCGGGCCGGAAATGAACGGCATTTCCCGCGAAAAGGGAATTGTCGATAAGTGGCGTCCGCAGGTGAAGGACGAAAAAGGCGAGATCACCGATCCAGGTGAAAACGTACTCTGGCAACGCGAAGATCTGCGCGGCCGATCGACGCCCGTCGTCATGAACGGCATGCTGTACCTCATGTTGCGAGATCAAGAGGGAACACTTCAAGAGGGAGAACGCGTCGTCTGCATCGACGCAAAAACCGGCAAGACCCTTTGGGAAAACCGATTCGAGGTATTCCTCTCTGACGTACCCGATACGCGAGTCGGCTGGTCGAGCGTTTACGGCGATCCGGTCACCGGCGACGTTTACGCACTCGGTGTCTGCGACTACTTCATTTGCATCGACGGCAAGACCGGCAAAACCAAATGGTCGCATTCGCTCAGCGAAGAATACGGCATGTTGAACACCTACGGCGGGCGAACCAACTACCCGGTCGTTCACGGCAACCTGGTCATCATCAGCGGCATCGTCATCGGTTGGGGCGACATGGCCAAGCCGGCACATCGCTTCATCGCCTTCGACAAGCGAAACGGACAGGCGGTCTGGTTCACGCAGACACGCCTGCTGCCGTACGACACCACCTACAGCGCTCCCATCACCACAGTTCTCAATGGCCAGCACGCATTGGTGTTCGGCTCGGGCGATGGCGGCGTGCATGCATTTCAGCCGCAAACCGGAAAAAACATTTTCACCTACAACGTCTCCCGACGCGGAATCAACACCACGCCGCTGGTTGTCGGAAACACCGTCATCGCCGGCCATAGCGAAGAAAACATCGGCGACACAAAAATGGGTTCGCTGTTCGCACTCGACGGCACCAAGACCGGCGACATTACCAAGACGGGTGAAGTCTGGCGAAACCTGGAATGGTTCGTTGGCAAAAGCACCCCGCTGCACGTTGATGGCCGAATTTATGCCTGCGAAGACGGCGGCGTGATGCACGTGGCCGATCTGAAAACGGGTGAGAAAGTCACCGAAGTCAAACTTCGTGGCCCGGTCCGCAGCAGTCCGTTGTACGTCGATGGCAAGATTTTCATCTGCACCGAAAACACCATCTGGTGGACGCTCAAACCAACCGAAGACGGCGTCGAAGTTGTCCACCGCGCTCGTTTGAACGCCGGTGGATCGTACGGTTCACCCATCGTCTCGCACGGCCGGATGTACGTGCCGACAACCGAGGCGCTCTACTGCATCGGCACGGTCGATCAAGAAGCGGCTGCCGATCCGCGACCGGAATTCCCCGCCGTCACGCCGAGAGCCGACGACACCGATGCAGCCCACCTGCAACTGGTTCCGGTCGAAACACTGATGCGTCCCGGTCAACTGCAACAGTTCTCCGCCCGGCTCTATAACAAGAACGGCCAATACCTGCGGACAGTTGCTGCCGACGAGATCAAGTTCTCGATCGACGGTAACGGCGAAATTGGCGACGGCGGAAAATACAGTGCTCCCGAAGCAGGCGGAAAACCGTCGGCTGTTACGGTGACGGCAGCTGTCGGCGATTTGACCGGGCAGGCGCGAATTCGCGTTGTTCCCGATTTTCCCTGGAGCTTCGATTTCTCCGATGGCGACATTCCCATCACCTGGGTCGGAGCAAGGTACCGGCACATTTCCATCGACCACGATTTGTACCTCACGCTGAAAGAGGCCGACCCGCGTGCCAGTGAGTTGTACGTCTACGTGATGACCAGTTTCATTAACGGCAATCCCAAAGTGGCAACGTTCGACGACGACAATCCTCGCCGAACCTGGACGAAGCTGCTGCGGTTCTTCAATCTGGAATCGGATGACGACGATGCCGGCATCAAGCGGCCGCGTAATGTTGAAGATGCCAAAGCCGCCTTCGATTCACTGCTGGGATTGCTCGTCAAAGAAAAAGTCGTCGCGAACTTCGAGTGGAAAACGCTGGAAAGTGGCAATGTGCAATTGATCGCAAATCGCGGGCCGCGCAAAGTCGATGGCAACGGCGTGATGTGCAAGATCAGCACCATTCCGCTCGGTGCGCGTAGTCAGGGGTGGATGGGACATCCCGACGGGAAGAACTACACCATCCAGGCCGACGTCTACGGCACGCCAACCGCAGTGAAGACTGCTGGATTGCCCGCCAAAATGCCCGACATCGGCATTCAGGCCCAACGGTATCGCTTGGAAATGCGCGGGGCCGACCAGGAACTCAAGCTCTACTCGTGGGTTGCCCACGAAATCAAGTTCAAGAAAATTCCCTTCGCCTGGAAGGCGGACACATGGTACACCATGAAGTTGCAGACCAACCTTGAAGAGCAGGACGGCAAAACAGTGGCCGTCCTCAAGGGTAAAGTTTGGGCGCGCGGTGAGGAAGAACCGAAGGAGTGGACTATCGAATGGACCGACGCCCCCGCCAACACCGAAGGCAGCCCCGGCCTCTTCGGCAACGCCAAGGACTCGGAACTGTTCATCGACAACGTCAAGGTGCTGGCCAACTAAGCTGGGAAATAACTCGACATCTTCAGCACGCGGGGCAACGCCCCGCGTGCTGTTTTATGCGCGTCGATGCAACTGGTGACCAAGCTCCCGCTTGGTCACCGCCTAACTCGAAGCTCTGCTTCGATCGATGACACGAAAAGCCAACGTCTGCTGCATCGACGGAAGCGGAGCTTACGGGAGTTGCGTCATTATGCGACTCCTTCGTCCTCAGCAATAATCGGTCCCTTCGACGGAGCACCTTCTCGGTGACCATCAGGCCATAACCATTCCCGCCACCTGAAACTGCGCGCAATCAATTCGACATGACCGTCGCGGCCATACACAACGTAGTGGTGAAAACCATCCTGAAAAAACTCAGGAACACTCTCCAGCCACTGTGACTGCGTCGCCACGTAGAAGCCGGAATCTGGACAATAGCCGCTCGCCCTCCAGATCGCGTGCCGCTTCGCGATGTAATCGCCTCCGGACAAACCATCGTCCTGAAGAATGCGGTAACCTGTATCTTCTATGTCTTCCATGTCAGAATGGGGACAGGTGCGGACGTAGTAGCAAAGCCTGAACGTAATCTCGATCCTGCGGTCATCCGTTCTGTCGTCGTCCCGAAGACGGCCGGCTCCGAGAACGACGGTGCATTCTGGTTCGACGCTGGTCTCGGAATGAGTTAACGTGACGCCGCTTGTAGTCGGTGAAATCGACCACGGCACGCGGCAAGGCGTAAGAATTGTCTCCATGACGGTTCTACACCCCTGTCGCGTGACATTATTTTCTGGTAACCAAGCTCCCGCTTGGTTACCCACTAACTCGAAGCTCTGCTTCGACCGATGACACGAAAAGCGAACGTCTGCAGCATCGACGGAAGCAGAGCTTCCGGCAAATGCGTACCCAAGCGGGAGCTTGGGTACGAGTATTAGCGAACATCATCCGCGCGGGGCACTGCCCCGCGGCTAAACTCGCTACCCCTCAATCCTTGACATTCACCCGCACATTAATCTTCTGCAGCCCAGGGATGTGCATTTTCTTGGCGGCGTCATCCAGCGGGTTGTCTTTGAGGTACAGACGCCAATAGGGGGCGAAGCGTTTTTCGCCGGCGGCGTCTTTCTTCGCCATGGCCAACAGCGGGGCGATGTTGCTGATTTTGTTGCCCTGCAGCATGGTGTAACGCAGTTCGGTCATCGCCGAAAGCGGGGCGACGTCGGAGATGCCGGTCTGTCGCAGGTCGAGCGACGACAGCGATTTCAAACCGGCCAACGGAGCAACCGTTCCCAACGGGTTGCCGTTCAAATACAGCGATGCCAAACCTGTCAGTCCGGCCAACGGTTCGATCTTGCTGATCTTGTTTTTCGAGAGATAAAGGGCCGACAGTTTCTTCAGGTCTTTCAGCGGCCCGACGTTTTCAATCTGGTTGCCGTCCAACTTGAGATACTGCAGCCGAGTCAAACCGGCCAACGGGGTCACGTCGGCGATTTTGTTTTGTGAGAGGTCGAGCGACAGCAAATTCTTGGCGGCGGCCAACTGTTTGACGTCGGTGATTTCGTTGCCGGCCAGTTGGACCAGTTCGAGGTTGCCACATTTTTCCAGTCCGGCCAGATTCTGTATTTTCTTCCCACGTGCTTTCAGTACGAACACGTTTTTGAGTTCGTCATCTTTGATGGGGTCTTTGTCGTTCTTCTTGCGCAGGATTTTGCGGATGACGGCATCAAGGTTCTTGTCCGGAAACGGACTTTGCGCGTTGCTAGCCGTCGGCAGGCAGAACACGGCAAGCAGACACAAGAGAACGACTCGAAAACCGGCAACTGGCTTAATCATCAAAACAACCCCTGGGAACAGATTTCATCGAACGCCAAAGAACGACGGCGTAGTTTCTCTTCCTCCAGTCTACCGAGACTGCCCAACCAGACTCAAGCGTCGCCCACATGAACCTCCAAAGCCCTCGGGCTGCGCCCCGAGGGACCGAGCGTCGATCAAACGCGGCGAATCAACGCCTGGTAACCGCCGTCGGCAGGTTGGCCGGGGGTGTGGTTGCGTTCTTCGATCAACTGGAACTTCGGGTTCTGATGGACAAAGGCCGCAGTGATTTCGCGATTTTCTTCCGGTTCAATGCTGCAGGTTGCGTACACCAGTCGGCCATCCGGTTTGAGCCGCTGGGCGGCTGCTTCCAGCAGTCGGAGTTGGATGACGGGCAACTCGAAAAAATCGGTCGAACTCAGCCGCCAGCGGACTTCCGGCCGTTTGCCCAACACGCCCGAATTCGAGCAGGGGACATCGACCAAAATCGCATCGAATGGCCCCTCGGGAATGTCGCGGCCGTCACGCTCGATGGGCATCGCCTGCACAATTGAGATTCCCAGGCGGTGACAACTTCCGGTGATGCGCTTGAGCCGATCGGGTTGAACGTCGGTGGCGATAATAGTTCCCGTGTTCTGCATGCGCTCGGCGATGTGCGTCGTCTTCGTTCCCGGGGCGGCACACAAATCGAGTACGGTTTCATCCGGTTGCGGATCGAGCAAATCGATCGCCAACATGGCCGACTCGTCTTGGATGGTGAAGTACCCCCGCTTCAGCCCCTTGAGGGCATCGACCCGGACGCGACTGTCGAGCCGAATCGATTCCGGCAGCGCGCCGGGTGAGGCGTCGATGCCTTCACCGCGCAGCACGTCGAGTGTTCTTCCGCCGTCGGATTTCAGCAGGTTGACGCGCAGGAATGGGTTGGCCGGCGCGTTGAACCAGAACGCCAGCCGCTGCACCTCTTGCGGATCGAATCTCCTGGTCCAACGGTTGATCAACCAACCGGGATAGCTGAATGCCTGTGAAACATAGCCGGCGAAATCAGCCGCCGGATCGGGAAACACGGGTTGCTTGAGTTTCAGAAACCGGCCGTCGGCCAGCGGCACCGCATTGGTCGCTGCCTCTTCGGTGAAATCGTTTTCAATGGTGCGGTCGATCGCGCGCAACACGCCGTTGATCATTCCCGTCCATTGGCGTTTCCCCAGTCGCGCGGCGAGTTCAACGGTTTCGTTGACGGCAGCATGCGAAGGGATTGAGGAGAGCAACACCAGTTGATACGTGCCGAGTTGCAGCAGCGTCCACAGTTCCGGCTCGACACGATGGCGGGGCCGACTGACGCAGGGCTGGATGATCGCATCGAGCGTTGCCTGCCTCCGCACGACGCCATACACCATTTCGCCGGCCAGACCGCGATCCTGCGGAGAGAGTTCTGCCGCAGTGCAAAGCCGATCGAGTGACGTGGCTACAAATGTTTTGGATTGGCGATATTCGTTCAAGACGGCCAAGGCAACACCGCGTGCATCGGCCGGTTCGACTTGTTGCTGCCCCCTGCGTTTCCCTTTGTTTCCGCCGAGTTGCCCGTTCATGCTCCGGCCTCGCATAGCGTTCGCAGATCGTCGAAGAACTGCGGATACGTTTTTGCCGTGCAACCAGGATCGGCGATTTGAATACCCGCAGCCTTCAAACCGACCAACGCGAAGCTCATTGCCATGCGGTGATCGTCGTAGGTTTGAATGACGGCCGATTGGATGGGTGCTGGATGAATTGTCAAACCGTCCGGTTCCACTTCGACGCGTTGGCCCAAGCGGCGAAGTTCGTTTGCCGTCGCCTCGATGCGGTCGGTTTCTTTGTGGCGAACGTGGGCTATATTGCGAATCTGCGTCGGCCCGTCGGCGAAAACTGCAACGGCGGCCAATGTCTGAGCCGTGTCACTGACGGCATTCATGTCGATGTCGATTCCCTGTAGCGGCGCTCCCTTGAGCGTGATGCTGTCCGGTTTCCAATCGACGTGGCAACCCATTTGTTCCAGCGCGCTGACAAAGTGGACATCGCCCTGCAGCGAGTCTTTCGTCAATCCGGTGACGGTGACTTCGCCGCCGGTGATGGCAGCCGCGCCAAAGAAATAACTGGCGGCCGACGCATCCGGTTCGATGTCGTACTCGCGGGCTTGATAGGACTGTGGTGCGACATGAAACCGACCCAGTTGCGGTTCATCGACCGCGACACCGAATGCCTTCATCACCTGCAGTGTCATCTCGACATACGGGCGGGAAACGAGTTCCCCCTCGACGTGCAACTCGACCGGATTGTGCGCACACGGTGCGGCCATTAGCAGCGCCGAAAGGAACTGGCTCGAGATATTCCCCGCAACTCGTGCCGTTCCACCAGCGAGACCCGTCGCGCGGACGAGTACCGGCGGGCAGTTGGTGTCCAATTCGCAGGCGACATCTCCGCCAAGCGCATTCAACCCGCGTGCCAGGTCGGCGATTGGTCGTTCGCGCATGCGGGCGTTGCCATCGAGGCGGAAAGTCCCACTTCCCAGCGAACAGAGTGCGGTGAGAAAACGGATGCTGGTACCGCTGTTTTCGAGCCAGAGTTCGGCTTGATCAGCAGGCGGCCGTCCGCCGATGCCACCGACGTCGGCATCACAATTCTGTCGATCGTGTTGCAATTCAAAGCCAAGCCGATTCAATGCCTCGACCATCACACGCGTGTCATCACTGTCGAGAACACCGGTCAAACGCGTCACGCCCTTGCCGAGCGCCGCAACGATCAAAGCCCGATTGGTCAGACTTTTTGACCCCGGTGGACGAATCGCTCCGCAAATGGGAGACGTAACAGGAGTAATCGACAGCGGTTGTGACATATTTGGCTCGAAAATTCAGGACCAAACCCCAGCATAACGCCCCCCACGCGATGCGAAAAGAACCAGTGCGGACTCTTTTTGTCGGATGGCGGGAATTCCCAGCGGAAAATACCTCACTTTCCCGATTTATCCCAGCCTTTTCGTCTTGCCCAAAAGACCTGACCAAAAAACTCCGATAGAACACATAAGACAGGTATCAACGCGGTCGTTCCAATCGTGGGGCGTTTGCTCACTTGGCAGACAGGCATTCGTGACGGGCCGATCCGTTCCTGCTGAATGAAGCCAAACTTGAAAAGTACATCCATGCCGGAAACATCACCAACCAGCCGTCAAGTGATGCTGCTGATTCTGATCACCGGCCTGTTTGCGGCTGTCTGGTCGACAGACAGTGGCCACAAAGAGACGCCTTCCGACCAGCCGGGTTCTCACTCTCGAAGCGCGGTTGCGATCTTGCTGCAAGCGACGGCTGTTGAACAGCAAGTTGATGGTATCTTGTCGGTGGACTTTGCCGATGATACCGAAATCGGCTGTCCGAGGGGCGTTGTTCAGTCACGCGTTTCGGCGTCATCCTGGATTGCGACAGCCGTGCGCGGGATCGGCGAATGCCATTATCCCGATGGTTTCGACGCAGCCGATATTGACACAGTCGATTTCGACGGACCGGTCGAAGCGCCGCTGCCGGGCCAATTGGAATCTCAAGCAATGTTGACTGATCCGCCGATCGATGCACCGATACCGGCTGTTGTCGCCCTCGACATTCCGGTCGAAGCACCGATTCCCGTTGTCGATGCCGAACCGGTTATCGCGCCGGTCCCACTGGCAGCCACGTTTGCATTGGTCGAGCGTAAAGATCGCATGCCCGTCTTCAGTTCCGTGGCGTACCGGGCCAAGATGGATTACCGCATGACGTGCCATTGTTGCCGCGAGTTCTTTGGCATCGCAGTGAGAAAAGTGGCAGCGCTCGGGCGCCAGTCTCAACAAGCAGTCAGCGACATTGCCGAATCCGTGTCGGAGGTGATGAACGGTATCGATTGGAAATCGCGGCTCGCCTCGGAGCCGGCCGAAGATTCGGAAACCCGCTTCTGATATCGCGTTAACAGTCGTCAAGCAAATCGACGGCTTTGAATGCCTTGCCTTCGAGCATTGCCAGGCTGGCGCCTCCTCCCGTGCTGACGTGCGAAACCCGGTCGGCAAATCCTAACTGCTGAACTGCCGCGGCGCTATCGCCGCCGCCGATAATGCTCGTCGAATCGGAACGAGCGATTGCTTCGGCGATGGCTTGTGTGCCGGCATCGAAAGGGGGCATTTCAAACACGCCCATCGGTCCGTTCCAGACGACGGTCTTCGCGTTTTCGACAATCGCCGCGAATGCCCGCGCGGTTTCCGGGCCGATGTCGAGCCCTTCATAGCCGTCGGGAATCGTGCCGGCGAGGACGACCGTCTTCTTGCAGTCGCCGCTGAAATCGTCACCGCAATGAGTGTCAACCGGCAGCTTCAGCTTTTCGCCGGCATCGTTGATGAGTTTCAGGGCGAGGTCGGTCTTGTCGGGTTCGACGAGACTGTCGCCGACGCGGCCACCGGTTGCCAATGCAAATGTGTATGCCATTGCACCACCGACCAGAACGTGGTCACAGATCGTCAACAGCTTCTCAATCACGTTGATCTTGTCGGACACTTTGGCGCCGCCGAGAATCGCCACAAAGGGACGATCCGGCGTGGAAATCACGTCGGTGAGATACTTGATTTCCTTCTCCACCAAAAAACCGACAACCCGCGGTTTGCCCGCCATGGCTTCGGGGACCGCCACCATTGAAGCGTGTTCGCGGTGACAAGTTCCGAAGGCGTCGTTGCAGTAAACGTCGGCCATATTGGCCAACGTTTGGGCGAAACCTGCATCGCCCTTCTTTTCCTCGGGTTGAAATCGCAGGTTCTCCAGCACGAGAACGTCACCGTTCTCTAGCGCCGCCGACTGCGACTGCGCATCCGGTCCAACGGTATCGGTTGCGAATTTCACATCGCGATTGAGAAGTTCACCCAGGCACACGGCTGCCGGTTTGAGGCTGAACTTGCTGTCCGGCTGACCTTCGGGTCGGCCCAGATGGCTCATCAGGATCACTCGGCCGTTGCGCTGCAATACCGACTCGATTGATGGTAAAGCCATCCGCACGCGGCGGTCATCGGTCACGCGACCGTCGGCATCAAGCGGAACGTTGAAATCGACGCGCATCAAGACGGTCTTGTTGGCGACATCGACGTTCGCAATCGTACATTTTGGCATCTGCTGAATTTCCGTTCTTAAGCGTGTCGTGAAACTAAGTTGTTGTTGGAGGCGAATGGGAGAACAAGACCCAAACCCGTTCCCGTTAACGGCTGATGTATTTGATGCGAAACTTGAGTGTTCCTGCCTCAGGATGGTTGGTCTTGATTTCCACTTCAGCCGGCTGAGACACAGGTCGGGTTTCGGAGCGTCGTCCGGGGGGGACTTTGATTTGGAGCTCATATTTCTTTCGCCCCCCTCCTTGAAACGTAGGGTCCGGCTTTAGCTCAACCTGCAGATCAGCGGGGTCGGATTTGACCGACGTGAATTCGAGTTCTTCATCTTCCAATCCGCGAACGAAAAGCAATAACGAGCCACTGGCTCCCTGCTTTGCATCGAACTCTCCGAGGTTGATCGCCATGAGGCTCGCGTTCCAACGGGTTCGGCGGGCAGCCAGAAAGGTGATTGGGCCTGTTCGCCGGCCTTCGACATAAACCTCAATTGGATCGATGTCGGGCGTTTTCAGTTTGAATGTCAGCTTTTCGCGAAATACGCCGATCGGCACGTTTGGAGTGACGCTGACGTTTACCGAATAGCCGCTCTTGGCATCCAGGGCCTTGAGTCGCTCAGCAGCCATTGGCTCGACTGAAACTTCAAATGAGTCCGACGACAACTGTGTCTCGTCGATTTCGAATGACTCGAGAATGTGTGAAAAAATCGAACCGCTGACTGTCGATTCCGAATTCACCGAAAGTTCGTTGAGAGTCCACGCCCCGCGCGGGTTGACCTCAATCACCTCCGTGATCTTCCCGGAAATCACCAGTTCAAATTCATCATTGTCCGGATCATTCGTGTAGATGATCGCCCTTTGCTCAAACTGTGGATCGACAGCGAGTGCCTTCCAGGTGAGGTCGATCGAAGCCGAACCCCCCGGGGGAATCTCGCCGGCCGCCAGGTCACTAATGGTACACTTGCAGGTCGTCTTCCCCTTCTTGAGGAGCAATGCTGCTTGACCCACGTTGTGTATCACGAACGAATGGGACCCATTGCCTCCGACGGCCATCATCGAGAAGTCGTACTTCTCTTTGTCCAACTTCACTTCCGGGTAAGGCCCCTCGGGAGAGATGGGCGGTCGGTCGAATACTTCCTTGGCTATGATGTCATCGGGCGTGTCTGTCGCGAGTCGATTGCCGGGGCTTCCAACCGGCATGTTGCCGCCTGAGCGTCCGAACCAAACTGCAACGGCGACAATGCCCAGCCCGACAATGCCAACGACGACTTTTGTCAGAGGGTGCGATTCCATAATGCCGCTCACATGAATTCAAGATAAGGAATGTCGTCGATCAGAAATTAACGGTTCAGAAATCAACGGCGTAGATCAATTGTAGTCGACTACCGGGCAGGATCAATTCGGATCAATCGTGTCAGTGGTTACGGACGAACGGGGGCTACGGGCGAACGGGACGCCAATTCCTGCAGAGCTTCGATGGTTCGTGAATCGAGAAATTTGTCGCGATGTCCGTGGCGGTGATTGATCGTGTCCTGTTTGAGGGCTGCAGCCGCTTCGATTGCTGCATCGTGTGAATTCCCAGCAGCATCCAGGATCAAGGCCAAGTCGGCACGGAAATCGGCATTGTTTGGGTATCTGGCGACCGCCTCCCGCAATGCACGGGCAGCAAGTTTTATGTTTTCTTCCTTACCGGTGCGACGATGTCTCTCGCGATACCAAAGGCCGAGGTTATAGAAGTTGCCCGGGTTGTGCGGATCTAACTCAATCGCCATCTCCTGCAAGCCGACAGCTCGCTGAAATTCGCGAGAGGTGTCGCCCGGCAAGGCATGCCATCGGGCAAAATATAACTCGGCAAGTCTTCGCGGGGGAACCGGTGAGAAGGGATCGGCTTCAGCAGACTGTTGATACAAATGAATGGCTTTTGCGGTGTCTGCGCCACCGGGAACAGTCGCATCAGCGGCGGCGACCAATGCCCGACGATTCAATACCGGCGCTGTGGCCGAAAGCAGACACACGACAAACAACACACCAAACAACCCTCCCACAACAAGCGTTTTTCGAGGTCGCTGTGCGACGGATGCCGTTTCGACGGGACCCGTTTCGTTCCACACAGTCGCCGCTGCCACCAACACAAGTAGTGTCTGCACAACGGCAGGCATTTCGATTCCGCCGGCACCCACCAAATGAGTCATCAAGCCGACAACGGCCGCTATCAGGAATACGCTCGATACAGCCGGAGAGTTGGAAATCCGTCCACAAAATATGAGCAATGCGCAGAATCCCAGCAACAATGCCGGGAGCCGTAGGTCGAAACCGTCGCCTGCCAAAAACGAAACGGCAAAGACGACCACAAACGCCAGACTGCTGCCGACAGTGAGTGGACTGCAGATTCCCTGACGGATGTCACGACCGGCAACTGTGTCTGAAATGGGCGTTGTGTTGGCAGCCTTGTTGGGCGTCAATCGCAGGCGGCGAACGACAAAAAACAGGAAGACGAACAACCCAATGACTGCAAGAATGCCACCGTTGGCCCAGATGTCCAGCACGAAGTTGTGCGGGTCGGCAATCGCCTCGCTCGAAGCGGGCAGTTTGTGCTGCAAATACAGATGGCGAAAATTGCCGGGGCCGGTTCCCAGCAGAGGTCGGTCGCACAACACGTTCCAGGTGCCGCTCCAAAACTGCAGACGGTAGTTGAGCGACTTGGGGGCCTCGGTGATGACGGCAACATCGAATCCGCCGCTGATGGCGGCGACCGCCAACATGAAGAGAACTGCCAGACTGCCCACGGCCATGTATGCCATCCATCTCATCGGTTTGCCGTCCGACCGCCAGAGATGAAAAGCTCCGCAAACCGTAAGGCCGGCCAGCAGACCGACCGATGCGGTACGGCTTTTCGTCAGGATGAGACAGAAGGCAACCCAGCCGACCGCCAATGTCGGAGCGAGCAATTCTTTCCAACCTGGACGCCTTTTCCACACCGAGGCAATTGTTCCTACCGCGACAAGGAACCAGACGAGCAACAGGCCGGCAAATGTGTTGGCCAGGGCAAACATGCCGAACGGCTCGCTCGATTTGAGCCGCTCCTCAAACATTGCCCGCGCTGCGGGTTCCTGCGGAACGCCGAATTCCTGCAACCATTCCTGATTGTACTTGTTCTGATTGTACTCCGCTCTGGTTTCGGGGAAGGAGATGTAATGCTGCCAAAGGCCGAGCGCCGCCAGACAAACGCTGACGGCCACCATGATGCCGACCAGGCGCCGCGCTGCCGAGCCGGTGCGCAGGGTTTGGCGCATGAGGAAAAAGCAGACGCCCAATCCCACCCATTCCCAGGTCAGATTGATCGCCGCCCGCTTCTGCCCGCCATTAAGAAGGACGGCGACTGCAGAGACGACATGCGCGAGGACGATGCTCCAGAACGCCACATCGAGGCGGTCCCAACGAATGCGGTCGTCGCGTTCGCGAAACGCATTCCAGGCCCACAACAGGCCGGCCGCCAACCAGAATTGCACAATCCACAGCGTGCTGCCATCTTCGGCCGACTCGGTGGGGACGAGCATCCGCACCACCAGCAGCAGGCCGACCGTCAGCGACAACAGCTCGCCGAGTACGCTCTCGGCGGGTTGTTCGCTGCGGAGTGCCGGTTTGACACGTTTGGATCTCTTTGCCGCCATCTACCGTTCCGTGGCCAATTTTCCGCGATGAAATGAATTTCAGATTTTGAATGGAACGAACTGTGCCGTTTGATCCCACGGGGCGTGTCCCGTGGGCTTTGAGTTGCACCGCGTCACGAGTCGCCGTTACTGCCGCGTCCGACGGTTTCCAATATCGCCACGACTGCCAGCACGCAGCCGATCAGTGCCACGACAAGCCATGCGCCGGCCCACCCCTTCACCTCGTAGAGAAGCAGTGCACCCAACCCGGTTGTCAGAGTTGCCAGATAAATCGTCAATACCGCGTGACTCGGTCGCAGGCCGAGTTCGACCAACCGATGCGAAAAGTGGCTCTTGTCGGCATGGAAGGGACTGCGGCCCTGGCGAAGTCGAATCAGCATGACCGAGCAAAAATCGTACAACGGAATGGCAAGAATGCACAACGGTGCCAACATCACGTGCGGGCCGGTGACGCTTGCACTTTTCTCATAGAACGTTCCCAGCACAGTCATCGACGCAATGAGCAGCCCGACGAAGTAGCTTCCTGAATCGCCCATGAAAATTCGCGCCGGCGCACGATTGTGGCAGAGAAATCCCGCCAGACTGCCAACCATCACCATTAGCACACCGCCGACCAACCACCGTGGTTCACTGGTCATGCGGAGCATGACAACCGCAAACATCGCTGCGGCGATCAAACCGATACCGGCAGAGAGTCCGTCCATGTTGTCGAGGAAGTTGAACGCGTTGACGAGTACCAGAATCCAGAGGACCGTCACCGCGCCGCCCAACCAGGGAATCGAAACGAACAGCGTTGCTCGCACTCCGGCCAACGTGAGCGCAACCGCCACCGCCAACTGCACCAACAATCGCCGCAACCAGGGAAGATCGCAGAGATCGTCGATGAGACCCATCACTGCCAGGATTGTCCCGCCGGCAATGATTGCCCACATCTGTCCGGAACGGTGAACGATGCCGTCGAGCAGAAATTTGAATTCTGCCGGGAACCAACCTGACAATTTCGATGTGTGTGAGAGCAGTAGCGCGACGACCTGCGTCAGCGCCAACGGGACAACGATGCCCAGCCAGATTCCAATGCCCCCGCCCAACGGTGTTGGCGACGTGTGCATTTTTCGGGCGGCCGGTTGATCGACGAGTCCCCAACGCGGTGCCAGCCTGCGCATCGCAGCCGTCGCCACAAACGAGATTAGAAATGCCGGCGCGAGACACGCCGCAAAATACAAGAGCATGATTATCGACCGAGACAAGACAGACCGCGTCTCTGCCGCAGTTTGAAAATGCCCGCCGTTAAACAGCAGGCTGCGGCCCGATGCACACATGTCATCGACAGAACTGTCAGAGAGACAACATTCAGTCTCGCACAGCCGGTCACCGGCCGGGAAGAGCAGACCGACGTTTTCACCCCGTCGCGGCCGACATCGAGGCACAGTGTGCCGATTCTACCGGCGAAAACGGCCAATCGCTTGAATACGACGTGGAATGACGGCGCGGCAGGTCGTCTAACAGGCGACAACGATCCCTATGGGATCGGCTAATCGAACAGCTTCTTGAAATCAATTTTCTTCTTCGGAAACAGTTTCTTCGGGTCGAACTTCTCCAGATCGATCTGCTTGTCCAGCCCGCTCTTGCGAAGCAGTTCATCCTGTTTCTCGTCAAGCCCCAGCTTGTTGCCCAGCTTTTCGATGTTCAATCCGGAGCGGTCGGCCATTCGTTGGATGAGCTGTTGGGCGTTCTGTTCGCTGAGGTTGAGATCGGCTACTAAACTCTTGAACTCGTCGTTGAGCATCATGTCGAACTCGGCCATCTTTTCGCGGGTGAGCGAATCAACCTTTAACGCCAGTTCCTGTCGCTTGGTTTCCAATTCGCGTGAAAGGATATGGTTCATGCCGGCCGAAATCTGTTGACCGAGATTCGATTTCACTTTCCATTCCGGTTTCTTGTACGGCCCCCACAACGCGATGGTCGCTTCGATGTTATTGACCCCAGTGAGCGATTGTTCGAGGATGCGTTTGATTTCCGGTTTGGTTTCTTTCTCAACATTCACTGTGACCAAAACGGGCGATTGCCGCAGATTGAGTTTCCCCGAGAGTTGATCGCCTTGCAGCCGAAACTCGCCAAGCCAGTCGGTTTTGGCGGCGGCCAGATTCAACTTCACTTTGCTCTGCTTGCCCAGTTGCATTTCGCTGCGCTGCGGCAATGAATACGCCACGGCGATGTCGTAGACCGGTGTCGCTACGGTGTGATCGATGACCGCTTTCACCTGAATGATGGCCGTCTTCTTGCCGTAAAGTTGAACAACCATCGGCTTGCCATACAGCACGGGATCGGAGGTGATGTCGTTGATGAGTCCTTTGAACGGAACGATTTCGCCGCCGATGTCGGCCTCGCCGGTCAACTTCAGCTTGCGGACAAGGAATTGTGGTAGTTCGTTCGGATTCGAGAAATCAACGTCTTTGCCGCGCAACCGTTCCGGCTCCGGCTGATTCTGAACGGCTGCCAGCTTGTTGCGAAACCACTGTACCCAATCAATCGTTTCTGCCAGCCGAGCGCGCAATTCAGGACCAATCAGCGCGTCGGAAATCGTTTCGGCATCGAGCTTGAAACCTTCTAACTTGGCGCGGAGTTCGTCGAGGTCCTTTCTTCTCGCGATATCGATTGACCGGTAGTCCTCGTTCGCCTGCTTCCCCAGTCCGGGGATCTCGCGGCGAATCCTGTCGGCCTCGGTCAACAGTTCGTTCACTTCGCGGCGAGCCTTGTCGTATTCCTGCAAACGCTCGATGGTGGAGCCTTTGGCGTTCTTGATCGCTTTTTCCAGTTCCTTGACCCGCGTTTCCAACGATTTGATTCGCGTTTCGTACGAATGGAACTTCGCCGTCCAGTCGTCCTGCATGCTTTCGGCGAGGCGAACCGATTCAAACTGCCTCGGGTCGGCGAGCGTTTCGGCGCGATTCGTTAACTCCGCGAGCCAGTCCTGGCCTAAGTCCTTGGCCGTGTCGCCGAAGCCATCGAACAGTCCCGGCCCGGTGTCTTCTGCGTTCGGATCGGGAGCAGCTTGTTCGGGAAGTTGTCCCGATTCACTGCGCGGCGTTCCCCACTTCAGCCCGGTCAGCGTGCCTTCTTCAATCACAAATTTGCGATGCATGAGCGCATCGCCTTCCAGGTGAAACCGGAACGAATCGAACTCGATGAGGTTGGTCATCGGCTCGGCTTGATTCGCCAATTCCACGTGGCCGATGCCGATCGATGGCGGAAAGAACTTCGTGCGCATTCCGTCCACATCGACAATCGCGCCGGTCATTTGTTGACTGGACTCAACGGTTCCCCAGCGCAGCAGCGGGTCGAATGCAAACGCAAAAAACAGCCAGACGGCCGACACAATCACGACACGCGGTACGAGGTATCCCCAGCGCATTATTCACTCCCCAGTCGGCCGGCCCATTCGGTTCCCCACAGCAATTTTACCACCTTGAATTTCTTCAGCCGCTCTTCGAGTTTCGGCGTGTGCTTTTCAAATTGCGGTTCGGTGAGGCGGTACACGGGATACAGCAGGGCAATTCCCAGCAACAAACTGCCCAGCACAATTGAGTTATTGAAGTGGGTCCACGGCACCAGCGGCAAATTGTAGAGCGACATGTAGAACGGTCGCAGTGATTCGATTTCGAGAATCGCCAGACCTATGCGGTGCGTCAGCGGATCGGTCAGCATGCCGACCCATGAGAAGATAAAGGCGGCCAACATACCGGCCCCCAAATTCACGCGCGTCGCACCGAGAATCATCATCAGCGCGACGGCAATCAGATTGCCTTTAGGAACCAGTCCAATGAGAACGCCCAACGCAAATCCCCACGCCAGTTGCCGCGGAGCATTCTCCGACGTGACCGCTTTGGCGAGGAAACGGAAAGGCCGCAACAGATAGAACATGCGCGCAAAGACCTCCGCCGAAGAGGACACTCTTCGTTCGAGAATCGAGTTGTGCAATGGGAGTACGGAGAGAGAGGGGCGGGATTGTGGTGCGAAGCGATGTTTCTGTCAAGACGAAGAAAAACAGCCAGCCAGCTGC
>JABISG010000042.1 GCA_018699955.1 Planctomycetaceae bacterium
AAAAATTTTTGTTTTCAATAAGCAAATAAATAAAAAGTAAAATAATTGAGAATATAATTATTTTTATAAAGGATCTAATTTGGACATCAGAAAAAAATATTTTTCTATTACCGTTCAAAAATTTTATATAGGCAATAAAAGGTAAACTGCCCAGTATAATAAAAATCATGGATGATATTTCAATAGATGGACTGCTAAAATATCCTATAGATTCATTATAATTAGAAAAACCACCTGTAGCTATTGTTGTCATAGAGTGTGTTAAACTATCAAAAAAGCTCATCCCAAAAACTTTGTACGAAATAGCACACAACAATGTCAAACTCCCCATACTGCAGATTCACCACAACGGCACTCCGTGATGCGCGAGGCTGATTTCGCCCGGCGCCGGCGTGCTGCCGCCACCCACGAGTCCCGCTTCGCTGATGGTGTGATGCGGTGAGCGAAACGGCCGCAACAGTACGAGTGCCTGATCGTCGTCGAGCCGACCGACGGCACTGTAGATCCGTGTGGTTTCGAGACTTTCCTGTTGCGTGAGTTGCGGCAGAATTGTTCCCAGCCGTTGTGCGAGCAATGTCTTGCCTGTGCCGGGGCTTCCAATCATTAAGAGATGATGCCCGCCGGCGGCGGCGACGGTGACGGCCCGCTTGGCGGTTTCCTGTCCTTTCACGTCGAAGAAATCGATCGGGTATTGGCCATGTTCTTCGACGACGTCATCCCAACTGAAGTCGACCGGGGTGGCGTCGAGCTGTCCGCTGTAGAAGCCGACGGCTTCGGCGAGCGAGCCGACCGGATAGATTTCGATGTCCTCAACGACGGCCGCTTCATGCGCGTTGGCGACGGGAACAAGCAAGCCACGTTTGCCCTGCGCTTTGGTGGCCAGCGCCATCGATAGCGCGCCCTTGATAGGACGCAGTGTGCCGTCGAGCGCGAGTTCGCCGACAGCGGCGTAGTCGTCGAACCGTTCGGATTGCAACTGCCCGCTAGCACAAAGAAGTCCCAGGGCAATCGGCAAATCGAACGAGGCAGCGTCTTTGGGAAGGTCGGCGGGCGAGAGGTTGATGACAATGCGATCGATGGGTCGCGTGTAGCCACTGTTGACCAATGCGCGTTCGACGCGATGCGTACTTTCGCGGACGGCGGCTTCGGCCAGGCCGACGAGAATCGTCTTCGGCATCGCACCCGGCGAGATATCGACTTCGACCTCGACCGGCTTCGCATCAATACCGAACAGCGAATATGTGAACAAGCGAGCGAGCATGCTGAAACTGCAATTCGTGCTTGACTGAACAAACGGGCGGTGAGTGTTCCCATTGTGCGGTGGACACTCCCGCGACGCAAGCAGCGGGGCCATCGTTTGGGGTGGCAGCGTCACTTGTGCCGCCGATTGGCGCTCAATAATGAATGCCGAATTTGCAGTATCGAACAATCACAAATCCGATCAATGACCCGCTGCAAATGCGAGTTCGGGTCGAAATTGGTGGCGGCGTCGGTTACCCTGAACGGATCGAGAATCGCGATTCGGCGGCGAGTTGTCGTCTCGATTCGCATTCACGATCCTGGTTATGAGAGCCTCTATTCGGACCGGTCCGCAGCGTAGATCGTCTGTTGGTTTCTTGATTGCCCGTTGAACATTCGACCGGCGCTGCAAAACGGTACCCGCCCAACCTTTTTCCCTTCCATGAGAACTGCGAGGTAAGACGAATGAAAATGTCCCGCGTGAATTGCAATTCTGTCCCAATGTTGTTGGCGTGTTTCGCCGTCTTGTTCGTCGCCGGTTGCGCGGACGAAGGGACAGTCGATTCCTCGTCGGTCAGCACGCCCCCCGTTGCCGTCGCCGTGCCGCCGGCCGCTGATGTTGATGACGTTGATATTGTTGCTGACGTTGACGTCGTTGATGAACCGGCGACGGAAACCACCGAGGTTCCCGTCGTAGAGGTGTCACTGAAAAAGGAAGTCGTCGAGAAAGGTTACGGCGACATCACCGGGCAGATTCTGTTTGACGGCGACGTACCGGAACTCAAACTGGCTGTGAAGGCGGGCGATCCGAAAGTGAAAGACGCGTCAGTTTGTGCCGCGAAGGATTTGACGGCGAACGATCTGCTGGTCGATCCGGAATCCAAGGGCATCGCCAACGCGTTCGTGTATATCTATCACAAGAACATCAAGAAACATGACATCAAGATCCACCCCGAAGCGGCGAAGATCAAGGATAGTGAGAAGCAGATTGTGTTCGATCAGAAGAACTGCCGCTTCATCCCGCATGTGATGGTGATCCGAAACGGCCAGAACGTGCTCATTAAGTCGGCCGACGGCTGCGCACACAACACGCATACGAGTACGCTCTTCAACGATGAGTTCAACACCATCATCTCGCCGAACGATCGCAAGGGCGTGTTGCTCGATACGCTTGAAGTTCCCGAGAGTCTGCCGATGCCGGTCAAGTGCGACATTCACCCCTGGATGAAGGCGCACTGGTTGATAATCAACCACCCGTATGCCGCGGTGACCGACAAGGACGGAAAGTTCACCATCAAGAAGCTGCCGGTCGGCGACATTGAATTCCGCGTCTGGCACGAGCGCCCCGGCTACCTCGACCGCAAGTACGTGGTGACGGTCGAGGAAGGCATGAACGAACTGGAGCCGCGCAAGTTCGCCGCGAGCGAGTTCGAAGAGTAGACCTGCCGGAATGCAACAGTCCGCCATTCGGCTGAGTGGGTTCTTTCAATCCACTCAGCCGCGTGCGGCGCGGCTCGACTTTCCCGGCTTAAATGGTGGCAGCGCACAGCAGTTTAACTGCTGGATGAACGACCCATTAGAACGGGATCGTCAGTCCGAAGCTCCAATTCATCGTCCACCAGTCTGCCCGGTCGATCTTGATGGATGGGAACAGTCCCGCCCGAGGATTCGCCTTCCAGACGATGCTCTGGGTGGGGCGAGCCACTTCGCCGATCCAGATGACCGACCAACCGGCAGTGAAAGTCGCATTCTGTAGAATTGCTTTCCGCTTCATCATGGGAATGTAGCGGAAGAGCGGGAATTCGGCCGAAACCTTCTGTTCGAGCAGAGGCGAGACGTGGGTCGTGTGGTATGTGCTGGCAAAGTCGTTTGGAGTTGGATTGGCGGCAGTTGGTGTGACGAGCGGTGAGTCGACGACGCCTGCCAACAATGGATCGGCAAGTTCCTCAAGATCGATCGTATCACCAATATTGTTGGCATCGCCAATGTTGTTGCCCGACAGCTTGATCTTCTCGAAGTTGGCCATCAAGCCGACCTTGGTGAGACCGCGGATACGAAACGTGTCTCCGCCGAGGTTGTAGTTCAGGCCGACTTCCGGACCGGTGAGGTGGGTTGTCATCTTGCTTTCCAGAAATGCCTGGTAGTTTCCTGGATGCTCTGTGCCGGCAATTGCTGCTACGAGATCAAGGCGAACCGCTCGCCCTTCGGTCGTTGCGGCACCACCACCGCCTTGGCCGCCGCCCAAGTCATCTTCCACGAAGATCGCTTCGTCGATGATGTTGTCTGAGTTGTCATCGACGAAGTTTGGCAGCGAGTGAACTTTGGCCCGAGAAAAGAAGGGTTCGTCGGTGTCCGTGATGGTTTCGTATCCCAGACCACTGTCTTCGCCATCGAAACGGAACGACTCGTTGATATAGACGTAGCGACCGCCGAATACGAAGTTGGCCTTGATGTACTTGCTTCGCACTTTTCGCGTCGAGATGAAGTTCAACGATGTTCCCAGCGATTCGGTTCTGTTCTTCAGGCGAAACGAGACATCGTAAGGGATCGATGTTCCCCCCAGGTATGTCCCGTCGGCAAGAACCCGCAGCGTACCGTCATCGACGGGAATCGACGAGAGGTTCAACAGGTTGCGACTTAACACCTGCAGTGTGTCGGTCTGTCCGATATCCACCAGGATCCCATCGGGACTCGTCAGAACTTCCCTGAAGGTACCCTGTTCTGAAACTCCTCTGCCGGCGACACCCGCTGAGGCCGGATTGCCCACGTTGCCGCGAGCCGTCAACGCCCGGGCCGCGTTAAAATCTGAGGAGCTTTCGCCGTTGATCCAGAAATCGAGGACCATTCCGTCGCCACCCGCTTCGTTGAAGCCGGTGACGATGCGAAAGCCACGCCCGCCAACGTCTGCCGAGTAATTGTTAGAGCGTGCATTGAACAGGTTCTGGCCGGGATCGCCGACGGCAGGAAACTCTCCGACGCCATCGATGAAATCTGCATCACCCTGGAACAGATCGGCCAGAATGGCTGTGTCGTCCAAGCCATCCCTCGTTTCTTCCGTCGCCAAGAACGGAAGATAGATTTCCTTGTAAGTCGCCGCGTTCTTGTCTCCGACAAAGCCCTTGGCGTGTCGCGTTTTGGTATCGAGGTACTCAAACGTGCTGAAGTACTCACGATTCTGGTTGCTAGTGAAACGCGTCCACATACCGCCGGAATTGTATGTCTGGTCGAATCGGTGTTCGAAGGGCGAGATTTGGGGGGAGGGAAGCATGCCGGCTGCATAGGGACTCTGCCCCGGCGCACCACCGTATGGTGAACTATAACCGTTGGGAATGAACCCGCCGCCAGCCGGCGCAGGTTCTTCCTTCTGGAATGCTGAAAGCAATGTCCCCCGCGCGGGCCGGCCTTTGCGCGGCCTTCGCGCGTCAGCATGCCTGACATTCGACCTCATCCCCGGCAGCATCGTATGGCCGCCGGCTTGGGGGGGAGCATATTGGGCCTTCAGTTCCTGACGGCTCGAAACCGTGAGAAGAAGCCCCAAAATAGGTGCTAACCAGAGCTGTACCCGCATCTGATCGTCCTTGACGTACTACATGACTGGAGGGGAGACAGTCCACCAATGCACTACCGCAACGCGGAGCGCAGGAGGACGGTCACGCGGATAATATCGGTCGAGTGGCTTGGTAATCTGTAACGGTTATCCGGATGTTTCCGAATTTCCGGCCATTGAGGGCTGGGAGCCGATCCGATATCGATCAAACGTGGAAGGGTGGGGAGACTGGGAAGGGGTGATTGTCGAACCCAACTGAGCGGGCAGCAGTCCACGCAGAATACAAAAACTATAGTCGATGGGAGTTAGCGGCAAAATGGGATGCAGTCGTGCGAGAGGCATTTAGCGCTACCCTCTTCCCCAGAGTCTCTGCATTCGAGCGAACTCGAAGTCGGACTCGACGCCCCACACACGTGCCCAGAGGAAGAGTGGTTTCCGTAGCGGCGTCGTATCGATCAGCCAGTCAATCGGTCCGAAGACATGAGTTTCTCCCGGACCCCCGAACAAGCGGGACTGCATCGAGATCGGTTGCGTCTGTCGATACCGCACATAGGGCGCATAACTAAGAGGGTACGCCACGGCAATCGTCAGCAGCGCGGCCACCGTCCATCTGGCGATTGCATGGCGGACGGGCTGAGACATTGGGGCACCTGAACCGAATACGGAAATCAGAGCCAGTAGGATAGGTCAACCGCGATTTGCCCCAGTGCTACTTCTTGCTTTCACTTTCCAGAGGCTGCTCTTTGTCGGCCTTGGCACCGAAGGAGTTGCGAAAGGCCACCGCGGCCGATGAGACCGTCTTGTTTTCGCCGGCCATCTTCAGGAAGTAGACGCCCTTCTTTTCCACGATGAGGATCACGGCCAGCATGCGGCCATCGGTGATCTTTCGTGTCTTTCGCCGGATTGGAGGTCCCACCGCTTGGTTGAAGGAACCGGTGAGATCAACCAACACGTACTTGCCGGCCGGCGATTCCCCTTGCGTGACTTTCGCCTTGCGGTCTTTGGAATCGAACTGCGAGATCCAGCGATCGACGTTCGCCTGAATCGATGAGCCTCCGAACGAAAAGACGGTCAACACGACCGGATTCTCTTCCCCTTTGGCGGCCGGGATGCCGAACTGCGCCAGCCGCAACTTGTTCGACGGCTTTTGCTTTTCCCAGGTCGTGGGGACGGTGAGGGTGATGTCTCTAACTTTCACCTCAACGGTCTTCACCGTTTCCGCCGGTTTGTCCGCGGCACTGAGTGGTGTGCACACGGCGAACGCAAGGCAACCTGCAAAAACTGCCGCAAAGCATCGAGGCACTGTTTTCGTATTGAAGTTCATTGGGTCTTTCCCATTCTTAAGGACCACTGCGCCGGACCGGCGTGGTCCGACGGTGGTGATTTGCGTGAAACGTAGATTGTCATTGTCAATGAAGGGCGGGGCGTTTGCAACGCTCATGCGGTCCGCAGCATCTTGCAGAACTGCTTGAAGGTGCGGGTGTTGGCGACGTCTTTCTTCTCCAGGCCCGCTCGTCGCGCTTGATTGACACCGTACCGCATCACGTCGAATCCGGCAGTACTGTGTGCGTCGGTGCTGATGACAATGGGAATGTTCTGATCGCGAGCCGCCGCCGCATGGACGTCATCCAAGTCGAGACGGCTGGGATGCGCGTTGATCTCCATCATCACCCCAAAGTCGGCCGCCGCCTTGAAAACGTCTTTGTAGCCAACGTCGGCACCAGGCCGTTTCAGCACAATTCGCCCCGACGGATGGCCGATGGCCGTCACATACGGACAGCGAATCGCATTCAGTAGCCGTTTTTGAATCTGTTCGCGGGGCTGTTTGAGTCCGTAGTGCAGAACGGCGACGACCCAGTCGGCTTCACTGAGAACCTCGTCATCGAGGTCCATCCTTCCATCTTCCAGAATGTCGCATTCGATGCCGCACATCACATCGATGTCCGAAATGCGACCGCGCACCTCGTCGATGGCCCGCCAATGTTCGCGCAGCCGCTCGGCATCCAAGCCGTTGGCCATGGTGACGCGCTTGGAATGATCGGTGATGGCGATGTATTTCAGCCCGCGCGCCTTGGCGGCCTCGACCATTTCTTCGATACTGTTGCGGCCATCGGTGGCCGTCGTGTGCATGTGCAAATCGCCACGGATGTCCTGCAGTTCGACGAGCGTCGGCAGTTGATCCTGTTCGGCAAGCGGAATCTCTCCACGGTCTTCTCTTAATTCGGGTGGAATCCAGGGAAGATCGACGGCGGCGTAAACGTCTTCCTCAGTCTGGCCGGCGATGAGTTCCTCGCCGCGAAAGACGCCGTATTCGTTCACCTTCAAGCCGCGCTCCTGTGCGCGACGGCGAATGACGATGTTGTGCTCTTTCGAGCCGGTGAAATACTGCATCGCCGCGCCGTACGATTCATCCGCAACGACACGCAGGTCCATCTCGATGCCCGATCGAAGCCGCACGCGTTGTTTGGTCTCGCCGCGTGCCAGCACTTTATCGACCGATTCGTGTTCGGCCAGCCGGTCCATTGCTTCAGCGGGAGCTATTGAAGTGGCGAGCAAATCGAGATCGCCGACGGTTTCTTTACGACGGCGACAACTTCCGGCGACCTTCGCCTGAACGACCGACTCCAGTTGCAATAAATCATCGAGAATCGCATCGGCTTCGCGCATGGCGATGTCGATATGGAACCGATTACCGGCTTCGGCGACTCGGTCGATCTGTTCAAGAATCGACTGTTCGGTCTTCTCGCCGAATCCCTTCAACGCAGCCACGCGGCCGTTCTCGGCGGCCTGTTTCAATTCGTCGAGCGACGTGACCGACAAATCGTTGAACAGCACTGCCACCTTCTTGGGACCGACGCCGGACATCCGCAGCATATCGCGAACGCCGGGTGGGAACTTCTCGTTGATCTCGTCCAACTGATGCAGGCGACCGGTTTCAACGATGCCCGCAATTTTCGCCGCAAGATCCTTCCCAATACCGGGCAGATCGGTCAGTTTGCGATCTTCATCGTTGATGATATCGGCAATCGAATCCGGCAAACTACCAATCGTTCGGACCGCCTTGCGGTACGCACGAATGCGAAACGGGTTGGCACCATCGACCTCAAGTAGATCGGCCAATTCCTCGAAAAAACGGGCGACGTCACTATTCTGCATCGGGGGTTCCATCGGCGGCGGAAATAAACTGCGTTGTAAAAGCCCGCTGTGGGTCAACTTCGCCCGGCTTGAGAACATCGACTTCCACAAGCTGATCGCTCAACGTCTTCCAGCGAGCGGCGGTCATCGTACCCAATCGCTCCAACGGCGTCTCGTCATCGGTGTATAGCGGCGTCATTGCTTCGGCGCCGAATTCCAGAATGTCGAGTTCCATTTCTGGGTTCTGTTGGTGAATGTGTTTGTTCGTCTCACCGGGACTCTCTCGGTATTTCTTCCAGCCGCGAATCGACGCCTCGACCATCTTGCGGACCATCTTCGGTGTTTTACCAATCGTGTCGGCGTGCGTGATGAGCAAGCTGGTGTACGGGTTAAATCCCAATTCAGAAACCATCAACGAACGCGGATCGCCGCCCTTCGATTTCGCCACGAACGGTTCACTGAAAACATAGGCCTGCTGCGCATATTTCTCGTCGTCAAGAAACTTGGCAACGCTGGCATTATCGACAATTCGCACGTTCTCAAGCGGCAAACGCTTACGAAGAAACTGTGCCCAGGTTGCGCCGCTGTTCATCGCCAGCGTCACGCCTCTCAAGTCGGCCAACGTTTCAATTCCCGACGATTCGTGCACCATGATACAGCGCGGACTGACTTGCAGCGGCGACATGACGGCGACAACGTCCGCCTCCTGTGCGCGACCCAACAACACGCGGTCGGCATTTGTCACGCCGAACGTGACCGTCTTGCGATCGACCTTCTGCAGCACCGGCGCATTCGGCCCGCCGGGAATGATGGTCACCTTCAGCCCGGCCTCTTCATAAAAGCCGTGTATTAACGCCGCGTAATAACCACCGTGCTCGGTTTCCGGATACCAATTGAGAACCAGCGACACCTCTTCCAACCCGGCGGCCGTCGGGATCTCGGCCTGATTGTCGCCATCACTTTCATCGGTGCAACCGACCGATAGCACGCAACAACAAAGAAGAATCACGAATCGTTTCGATGAGTTTCGCAAGTGGTTTCTCCACGGTTCAGGAAAGGATGAACCTGCAATCACATGACTCGTCACGGGCCGGTGACTCGGATTCCCGGCAGCGATCGCTCAATCGTGCCGGCCTCTTCGGCGGACATCTGTGTTCCGGCGACCGCTATCAGTTCGAGTTTCTTCAAATCACTCAAATTCTCAATCAAACCGTTCGCTGTGACTTGGGTGTCTTCGAGCATGAGCGATTCCAGTTTGCTCAAGCCGCGCAGATGTTTCAGCCCGTCGTCGGTGAGCGCGGTGTTTGACAGACTTAGTTGTGTGAGGTTTGTCAGGCCGGCAATGTGTTCCAACCCCTCATTGGTGACGTTGGTCCCCTTGAGGTACAGTCCCGCCAGACTGCTCAAGTTCGAGAGATGTTTCATGCCGCCATCGGAAATCGACGTCCGATAGAGTTCCAGCGTCGTCAGCGTGCCGAGTTTCGCGACGTGTTTCAATCCGTCATCGGATACCCCAGTGTCGGTCAGAATCAAACCAAGCAGTTGCGAAAAGTCCTGCAGTTGTTCGAGGTCGTCGTTGCCAACGTCAGTGCCCGTGAGATCAACCGTCAGCACATGCCCCGAACTTGCCTGATCGATGTGTCCACCCAGATTCAGCACGGCAGTTGTCGCATTGCGTTCGGCATCGGGCAGGTTTTCGGGCAAATCAACTGCGCCCGAAGGGACGGCGTCATCGGTATTGCCGATGCTGGAGTCGGCCGGTCCCGGCGGTGGGCCGGTTAAAGGGGTTGCCGGGGGAACAGGCGCGTCCACACCGCATCCGCCACCTATAAAGAGGAGCAGAATCAGCCATACGACCGGCAATTGGACGTTTCTAGATTTCTTCATGGAAGACCCTGGCTGGCGCTGTGGGCTGGTTGAATTGCCACGGCGTTATATTCTCTTTCGATTCACGCCCTGTCTAGTCGAGAGGGTTGCGAACACCAAAACCGCCACATCGTCACGCGAAACAGGAATCGATACGAAATGCACGATGCCCCCCCACAACCGACAATCGATTGCCACACGCACGTTTTTTGCTGGGGTGAGAATCCCGATGACGGATATCTTTCGCAGAAGACGCGGCGGGCGTGGTTGACGCGGTTGATCATGTATCTCACCGGGCTGAAGCACGAAGCGGGTGATTCGATCAGCGAGAAAATCCGCAGCCGACTGTTGCGGCAGGTTCGCACGTCGCGTCTCGATGCGGCCGTCGTGCTTGCGCAGGATGCCGTCTATCGCGAAGACGGATCGCGAAACGACGATGCGACCCACTTCTACGTGTCGAACGACTACGTGCTGCAATTGGCCGAGGAATGCCCGCAGATTCTGGCCGGCTGCTCCATCAACCCCGTTCGCCGCGACGCGCTACTAGAATTGGAACGCTGTTATGCCGCCGGTGCGCGGCTCATCAAAGTGCACACGGCCATTCAGGGAGTCGATCCCGGTTTGGCGCGGTTCAATTCGTTCTACAAACTGGCTGCCGAGTTGGGTGTCGTGCTGATGTTTCACACCGGCTACGAACACTCCTGCACCGTCATCTCGCAACAATTTACTGACCCGAAACGACTGGAGCGGCCGCTCGATTTTGGCGGGAATGTCATCGCCGCCCACTGCGGCACCTGCGCATTCTTCGACCGTGAAGACTACTACCCGAACTTCGTGGAGATGATGCACCTCTACGACAATCTGTACGGCGACACAGCGGTGATGGCCAGTTCGGTCCGCTGGACAGCGCTGAAGAAACTCAGCCTGGAAAGCGATTCACTGAAAAGCCGTATCCTGCACGGCAGCGATTACCCACTGCCACCGGGGCGACTGCCGTATCTCAAACGGACGGGATTGTTTCCGCCCGAACGACAGAACCCACTCGATCTCGATCTAAGAATCAAGCAGTCATTCAATTTTGGTCCGCAATACGCCAGCCGCGCCGCCGAGTTGTTGGGGCTACGGGCTGAAGAGAAAACCGTCACACAACCAACAACGCGTTTCGCTGCGACCGTAGGGAGCGCTTCGTAGGTTTCACTCTCGGGAACACAATCGACTAGAATCCAAAATCACAGCAACGGTTACTAATTCCCCGACGGAGACTGGGCGTGTCACCCGATGAAATCAGCGCCGGTGCGAGAACGGTTGTCGATGTCGCCGAACATTTCGGCCGGTTAAAGGAACGGGCGCATCAATTGGCCGAGGTGGCCGCTTCGAGCAACCGCGGTTTCTTCACACCGACGGAAGATGAACAGACGCGGCATCTACAGGTCTCGTACTGGCAATCGCGGAATGCGCTCATCGAGGTCGTACTCTCGTTCCACCAGGACGAGACGCTCCCGGACGAAATGCGGCCGGCGGGCTTTCTGGTGGCCTATGCGGGCGCGTTGGTGCTGGTCGATGCCGCCCGGTTCTTGCGGGAAGAATTCCACGAACGGCCCGTTGTCCGCGGAAAACTGAACGAGCCGGCCCCGCAATTCGGCATTCCTGAGGGAACGTATGATCGCGTGCAGAAATCCCTGACCAGCCCCGTGCATGCCTGGCATCTGTATCACGCGGCCCGTTATTTCGAGCAACATCAGACAGAGTTGAAATCGGCCGCAGCCGACGATGACCTGGCCCCGTTGATGGACATCGTCCAACGCCTGCAGGAACGAATCGATGTCAGCATTGGCCAGTATGCCGCTGCCCGCACACGGGTTCGCGCACGGGAGCTGGCAACCACAGTGACACGCGATTTATTATTCCGCGCTATTTATGGTTTGCAGAAAGCGGTCTCGCAACTCATCTCCGATATTTCCACCCAATCGGATCACAAACCCGCTTTGCCAGCCGGCATCGCCGACGAATTGCGGGGGATGTTGAAGCCGGGCGATGTGCTTATTACCCGCAAAGAACACGCGCTGACCAACTACTTCCTGCCCGGCTACTGGCCGCACGCCGCCTTGTATTTGGGGGACGAGCAACAGTTGACCGCGCTGGGGATCGAAACACACAAAAACGTCGCCCCCCGTTGGCGGCGCTTACTCGGTCTCGACAAGCAAGAACCGCACCGCGTGTTGGAAGCCATGAAGGACGGCGTCAGACTTCGCTCGCTCGCGACTCCGTTTGCCTGCGACGCAATGACCGTGCTGCGACCGCGACTCAACGAAGCCGACGTGGCCGAGGCGCTTTGCCGTGGCATGTTTCACGATGGCAAAGCGTACGATTTCGACTTCGACTTCACGCGGGCCGACCGGCTGGTTTGCACCGAGGTTGTCTATCGCAGTTACGAAAACGTGGCGGGCGTAAAGTTTGAACTCACACCCCGCGCGGGCCGGTTGACGTTGGCCGCCGAAGACCTCATCCGCATGGCCTTCGCCCGGCAACACTTCGAACCGTTAGCCGTCTTCGCTCCATCGCATTCGCCCAAACTACTGTTGGGCGAGGAGGCAGAACAAACCATTCGCGCGACAATGGAGCAAAGCTAAGGCGAGCGGCCGGTGAAAGCCGGCTGATTTCCGCAGCAATCTCTACGCTTCCACGTTCCCTTGCACGGTCGCGGTTGATTCGGCAACGTCAATCGGTTTCTGCACCGCGCCGCTGACCAGATTGTTCTGCACCAGGTTATTGCGACTCTTCCCCGACACGCGAATCGCCTGTTGCATCAGATGTTTCTCGCGGCGGTCGGCGATGCTGTTGCCGGAAACGCGGCAGCGCTCGCAGTTGTGCAGTTCGATGCCGCGCACGAACGGGTCGGTGATCTGACAGTCGCTGACGGCCGTGTCGCGGCAGCGCACGAGAGCGATGCCGGCCCCGCTTTCAAAGTCTCCTGCACCGAGCCGATGGGCGACCAGCCCGCTAATCGATGACGCTTCGCAGTCTTCCAGCCGGACGCCATCGCGGCGGGGGTCGCTGTCCAAGCCGCGCCAACAAATGGTGTTTGTTCCCATCGCAATGCCGGTGCAATCGCTCGCCAGCAGCGAGAATTCGTCGCCGTCGTACAGCGTGTTGCCGCTGATTGTAACCCGCGAGACGTGCCACAATTCAATGCCGCGCGTCTGGCTGCCGATGACATTGCCGGTGATGGCAATCAGCACCGCGTTCGCCAACGGTTTGGTTGGTCCGCCCCAGATGCGAATGTTCGCGCCGCCCGGTTGCACGGTCGCCTGAATGGTGTTGCTGGCGATGGTGACTTCGCTGATCTTTCCCGTCGGCGCTTCAAACCAGATTTCGGCTCCGGTCGGTTCACCGTTGGGCGATTCGTCCTCGCCGGGCCGATTGTTGTACTCGATGTCGTTGCCGGTAATCTGCAGGTTGTGAATGTCGCCCTTGTACGAGCGGATGCCCGCTTTCTTGTTGTAGCTGATGTGATTGCCGCAGATGATCATCTGGTGCAGGTTGCAGTCGTCGAAGAAGACGCCGTACTCGTGGTTGTCGTAAATGTGCGAGTCGGCCAGCAGGAAGTTGCGGTTGCGTTCGACCAGATGAACGCCATGTTGGCAGTTGCGAATCAGCACCCGTGAAATCGTCGCCTGCATCGTCTTTTGCAATTGAATACCGATTGCCTCGGGATGCTCGCCGAGAATTTCGACGTCGGTGATCATCGGGAAGCGTTCGTCGTTCCAGGTGTGCGGTTTGACCGAACCGGGATCGGCCGTCCCCTGGTGATCGCCGACAAACCGAATCGCCGGCCCGGCTCCCGCCATCACAATCCGCGACGTCCCCGCTTCCCCCCGCACCGCCCCGTAGCCCTGCTTGGTGAGGTCGAACACCAACGACCGCGTGATCCGGTACGTCCCCTTATTCAGCCGCAACACCCCATCGCCCGCCTCCAAAGCATGCTGCAACGCCTCGGTATCATCAGCCTTACCATCGCCCGCCGCACCAAAGTTGAAGACGTTTGCCATTGGTTCTGCTTTCGCGAGAGTTGTGTATCTGGGTTGGTTAGTCATTCAACGTAGAGTTGGCGAGCGGTTGGTGTCAACCGGGGGGTTGTTTGGCGCATTACGGTTCGACTCAGGATCATTGCAATGTTCCTGAATTCAGAAACGGTTGCTTGAAAGCGGGGTGGTGACCTGTTGTACTGCTGGAATGTGACCTATTGCGTGGTTCACTAGGTGTAGGTTCGGCTGTTCCGGACAACGGTAGACGTTCGACGTTCAATCTAAACTGCGTCCGGCACAGCCGGACCTACGTTACTAACGTCCCAAAAGGCGAGCCAATCGTAGACGTTGTGTTCCGTGGCTGGAGCCAAGGGATGAGTTGACCAGGCAAACGGGAGTCCATACCGTGAAATCGCTAATCCGCGCAATCTCATTCCTGGCTTTGGCACTTGCGCCTCGTCTGGCCATCGCTGCCAGCATCCCTCCCGTACCCGCCGAAAAAGGAGAAGGGTTCTTCATTCAGGACTACGCCGGAGTCATCGACGAGTCGGTGAGAAAGCAGATCGCCGGCCACCAACAAGCAGCATTTGAAAACCATGATACCCCGATCATTGTTGTAACCATCAGCCGCATGTCGCAGTACGGCCACTCGGGCAGCATCGAAAAGTTGGCGACCGAGTGGTTCAACGTGTGGCGAATCGGCACGGCCGACCGATCTGACGGGGCCAATAAGGGCATTCTGATGCTGGTCTCCGTCGGCGACCGCAAAGCGAGAATTGAACTCGGAGCCGACTGGGGCCGCGGCTGGGACGGTCATTGCCAGAGCATCATGCAGTCACACATGATTCCCAATTTTAAGCAGGAACAGTACGCCGTCGGAATTGCCAGCGGCGTAGCCGCACTGCGGTCGATGGCCGAATCCAGCCCGTCCGCCACTCCGCCCGCCGCATCGCTGCCTAGTCGGGTCGGCCACACGGCGAGCAGAGGGAGCAACGGTCTGGGGGGATGCGGCAGTTGTCTCGCCGCTCCATTCGCGTTGCTAATGGCTATCATGGGAGCCATATTCGGCAAAGGTGGTGGTGGTGGCTTCAGCAGTGGCAGCTTCAGCAGCAGCAGCAGCGGTGGAGGATATTCCGGCGGAGGATTCAGCGGAGGCTCATCCGGCGGAGGCGGAGCTTCCGGAAGTTGGTGACTGTGAGTGGGATCTTTTATGTGGTATCCGGAAACTCACATTGCTGGCAGGTAAAAACTTCTGGGGCAATGAGTCGTCCTCGCTGCCCGGCTTAGGAATGTTCGCTGTTAGGGAAAAGCAGAAGTCATCATGATCAACGCACTCACCGTTTTCTCAAAGGACGAACAACGTCAAGTTTCTCAATCGATTGCTGCGTTGGAAAAGAAAACTGCAGCCGAAGTCGTCTGCGCCGTCAGCACCGAATCAGGCCGATATGACCGGGCCGAGTCAATCGTCGGCCTGATTGTGGCCGCTGTACTCTTGGCGTTGACGAACATTGCATGGGTCTTCCTTACCGATTGGTCCGCCGGTCCTGGCGGCTGGCATCCCCCCTTCGGCCTGCCGTTCATGTTCCAACTGATAGCAGTTTTGGTTGGCTTCATCGGCGGTTCAATTGCTGCAAGCTACTACCACCCGCTCCGCCGTCCCTTTGTCCGGCAGAAAGACAAACTCGCCGAAGCCGAACGGGCGGCATCGATTGTCTTCTCGTCGCAACGCCTCCACTCAACCCGACACGTCGGCGGCGTGCTGGTCTATGTCTCGCTGTTCGAGCGCAAAGTCATCGTGCTCGCGGACGACGGTGCGATGAAAGTGCTGGAGCCGTCAATGCTCGACGCCATCTGTGAATCGGCCGTCAAGAACATCAAAGACGGCAAACGGGTCGAAACGTTCTTAGATGCCGTCAAGGCACTCGAGCCACCGTTGACTGAATCGCTGCCGATAGGCGACAACGACGTGAACGAACTGCCGGATCATCTGGTGTGTATACATCCGCGGCCTTGATATGCGGCGGAGTGGTTGTGGTCGAAGCGTAGCGGAGCCCGCAGGCGGGTGCTTCATTCGTGCCGCTGTTTTCGACTGCCCGCTCAATCGTTGGTGTCAGTATTGGTGCATGAGCGCGAAGCAAACATTCGCGGCGTATTCTCTGGGGGCTCCCGTTGGTCGATCCCAGCCACCTGTCGCTGCACTCAAATCTCCGCCCCGCCGCAACAATCGTGCCGAACCGGATGGGGACGAGCCACCCGTGGCACCCGGCGTGGTTTTGCCACATCGCGTTAAATGCAAGCGAAGCGGTTAGCCTTGAGGATCAGCATCCAGTAACGATTTTGGATCGTCAACGACCGTTTTCGTAAAGATATGCAGTTCTTCCATTTCATTGAAGTCGATCTGCGGCAATTGTCCCTTGATCAGTCCATGGAATCTGGCAGCAATCTTCTGCGCTTCCAATTCTCCCAAACTACTGCGTTGCTCAAAAATCCTCGGAATTGTCGCGATGCCTCCACACCCGATCGACTTGCTGCCGAACCAGTGAGATCGGTTGTACGTGGTGGTCCCCACCCACACATGTTGATGATCCAACGGAGTGAAGGTGTCAATCCAGTCGGAGTACTTGTTCGTGTTAATTGCGTCGTTGACCTTCGATCCGCAAACCCATTTCTCAACGTGGTAGCGGTGGCAGATGAGGCATTGGTAATCAGTCTGACTCATGGGCCCAAATGACTCGGAAATCTGGCCCCAGAAAACGACCGTGACCGCCGCGATGGAAACGAGCAGCACACCCAGTATTTTTTTGAACGTTTTTCGTTTCATAATTGGTCATGCCAGAGGCATATCGTCCGAGGTAACCGAGTTTGGCGGGCCAACTGAGTTAACGTTGTCACACCAATAATTGTAAACGAAGGAAACGACTTCGGAAACCTGAAAGTAGTGTAGGTCAGGCTGTGCCTGACGCAACGTGTCATTGATGTCGTTTGGTGAATCGCGTCAGGCCGAACCTGACCGACATCGCTCTCGACCACGATCGTGGATTGTGTCCACGCAACCGACCGGTCACAATGCTGAGCATGTCGTCGTTTACCTGGTTTAGCCGACGGTATTCACGTTCTGCTTTCAATTGAGATTCACGCAATATGAAACTCGACCTGTCCAAAGACAAAGAAAAGATACGGCGATACATCTCCAAACGCATCAAGGACTACCCGGCCTATGTCAATGATGGACCTGGCGAAGATGACGACCCAATTCAGGCAATCATGCTCGGCTTCTACGCGGAGCAGGGTGGGGACATCTATCTCGTATTTGATACTCGGCCGGGGAAGAATCTTGATGGAAATTGGACACTGCATATCGGTGAACTTACTTCGCTAGACTTTCCCAAATGGTTGGACTTCTACGAGAAGGCCCGCGATGGGAATGCAGTGACCTTGGTATTGGATGATGGGACGGTGAAGAAACTGAAATACAGCGTTGAAGGCGAAGGGAAATCGGTCGATAACGACTTACACGAAGAACTAAACACTTACTTTGCGGAGATGCTCCGAAGACTGATGTGTGAACTGAGGGACGATGGAACGTTGGCGAAACTCCCGCTTCGGAACGATGCATACTTCATGATTGAAGAGTTTAATGGTCGCTACTTCTGGCCGGAAATTAAGTCGGTCACAACGAAAGGTCGAATTCTCAATTAGTAACGTAGGATGCGTCACAGCGAAGCGAAGACGCACCACGGTGGGTGGGTCGGCTTGTCCGCCAGTGCGAACGTCGTTGCTGTGTTGCAATTGAATTCGCAGTCGAACGGGATTAAACATCGACCACGAATCGGCACGGGTGGACGAGCCATTCGTGGCACCCTACGCGAACATTGCGTCACTTCGACGCAGTCATTAACCGAAACACATCACGGAGATTCCGATCGCCATGATCAAATGCAAGAAAGATGCTGCTCCATACCCCTTGTTCAGTGCCTTCGTCTTCGAGTGGCTTAACACATTGGCGTCGGGCGACGTTGATGCCGCCGAGTCAATGATCGACGAAGCGGGGTAGGGCCGGCTGTGCCGGACGCAATTTACAGGTGATGTCACTCGTCAATCGGCGTCCGGGACAGCCGGACCTACGTTACTGAGGCGACGGAGAAATGAACTGTCCAGCTTGCAAACAGTCTGATTTGCAGGAACGCACCCTGAAGAACCGTCTTGTAATCGACAACTGCCAATCCTGCCGAGGAATCTGGTTGGATGGCGGGGAATTGCAGCGGCTGACTAAAGATCCCAGTGCTGCCAACAGAGCTATCAAAGTTCTGTTATCCGACGCTGTCCCAACTGATCGCGACTGCCCACGATGTCATGTGTCGATGGTCACAGTTGAATTCTCCGACCCCGCGATTGACCTCGACTACTGTAAAGATTGTTGTGGCCTTTGGTTCGATGCGGGAGAACTCAAGAAAGTCGTCAAGCTCATTCAACAGAAGAGCGTGCCGCAGAACCAAATGGGTTGTAACGAGCAATGTCCCGGTTGCGGTACTCAATGCCCGGCATCGGCTGCTTTGTGTATTGACTGTGGCTACGACTTTCGTTCAGGCGGAGTTCGACAAACCGAAAGCGTGCGGGAGTTGATGGTTGGTGGTGACAAATTCGAGATTAAGGTGCGGGGTGACAAGATTCTGTTGCGGGTGCCAAAAAGGCATCGCAAAGTCGGTTGGCTCAAACGATCTAGCGGCACGCTTGACCTGAATCTCTACTCTGCGGTGTTTACTGATCACGATGAAAAGACCGAGAGGCACGGCAGGAACGGCCCTGTGTACGTGCGAGACTTTTACGAACTTCGGCTCATGAAGTTGTCGTGGCGCGAAACCGTTCGATTGACATTTCATTCCCTTGATGAGTCGGCAAATGATGAATTCAGAGAATTGATCACTTTTCTGAAGGAATCAGCCCAGCATCTGGAAGTCCTGCGTAGTCCACCGGCCCGATATTGGGGAGACGACAAACGCAAATGGTGGCAACAGTGGGATTTCGGATTCCGTTATTGGAAAAGGGTGCTAGCCGCTTTGATTTCGTTAGGATTGATACTGCTTTGGCTGACATGCCTGCTGTTTGGACAGGAGTCTTAGTAGATCAGTGAAACGCAGAGACGCACTGTCGGCGGGGTAGCCGTGGTCGTAGCGGAGCCCACAGACGGGTGCTTCGTTCGTGCCGTTGTTTTCGACTGTCCACTCAATCGCTGGTGTCAGTATTGGGACATGAGCGCGAAGAAAACATCCACGGCATATCCTCCGGGGGCTTCCGTTGGTCGATCCCAGCCACTCGTCGTTGGTCAACCGCAGCCACCCGGATCGGTCACATGCAGAATACGCGAGATAAGCAATCGTCAGGCGGTACCCGTGATTCCTGATATTCATGTGATTGATGAACTTCTGCCGCTGCGTACCCGCAGGTGCTTGCTCCGCCGTTCGAGTCCGGCAGACGCCGCATGGGTTGCGGCCGCTGTTGGTGACCCCCGCTTTCCGCATAACGATTCCTGGAGCGATGTTGAGTCGGAGGAGGCTGCCCGGTTGAGGCTCGAGATTCAGTCGGCTCGATGGGAATCGGTTGCGGCGCTGCATTTCTCGATCGAGTGTCTTCCGGGCCGTGCTGGTGCAGGCCAGGTCTCCATCTCGCGCGAACCCGAACCCGATACGTGGCTGCTGGGTTACTGGATCGTCCCCGACAAGTGGGGCCAGGGTTTCGCCACGGAATGTGC
Source organism: Planctomycetaceae bacterium (assembly GCA_018699955.1). Lineage (GTDB taxonomy): Bacteria > Planctomycetota > Planctomycetia > Planctomycetales > Planctomycetaceae > JABISG01. The sequence goes on from JABISG010000042.1 coordinate 19,562, forward strand.
CTCGGCGGTTCTCGAGTTGGCCGTGGGCGTGCTGGGTGCGCAATCGGTCTGGGCAGGAACGGCCCCGTCGAACCAAGCAAGTCGGCGAGTGCTCTCCAAACTGGGTTTCGAGTTTCGGAATGAGAATCCATGCGGTTACATGGTTGGTGCCACCGAGGTACCGACACATGAGTACGAGTTCGTCGTCGATCCCAGCGACCCGTTGCCGACAACCGCGACGCGGTGATCGATTGAAAAACGCCGAAGAACCTGAAGAGGGTTCGTAGTGACCGCATTCATGCGGTTCGAGTGCTGCCTGCCACATCGTCCTTGTTCGATTAGAAAAGACGGGTAGGTCCGGCTGTGCCGGACGACGGTTGACGTTCGACGTTCAATCTAAACTGGGTCCGACACGGCCGGACCTACTAGACTTGAGTAGCGAATAAAGGCTAATGGCTTCCCCAACAAACTCCGGAAGGTCCGCGACCGGTGCCATTCGGGATTCTCGGTAAATGAGCATCTTGCAACCATCGCCTTCGACGCTAACCGAGCCCAGCTGCTCCAACATCTCGTTGACCGACGTATCGAATAGTCGCTGAATGGCCTGCGCGTTCGGGCCGCCGATCCGATATTTCTCGTAGAATTTATTTCGGCCTGCGAGTTCGATCTCATCGCGTTCCAGCCTCCGCGTCATCCGTTTCAGAATCCGTCGCGGCGCAAACAACCCCCCGGCTCCATTAGTCTCGTGTTCGATCTTTACGGGAAGAACAGAGAACCGCGGCAGAGAGAGTGCCTCCGATTCGATGCAGATCACGCTCTGCCGGGCCCACGAACCCTTGGAACTAAACACTTGAGTATCGTAATAGTCGAAAATCCAGATATCACAGTCTCTGATCGGGCCGTGAATCAGGTTGGATAATTGCCGTGTCCTCGGAGTCGAGCGTCTCGTAAACAGATCGAAAGCCGAGAAATAGTGCAAGAATTTTGTGGATCGTCCGATGAAACGGAGCGATCTTGATTCTGCGAACTGCCGAAACCCGTCGGTCCGCTTCTCCGTTTGCCGAATTACCCACCAAAGCAGACCGCCGACTAGAGCAACAACGATCAGAATGACCAATACCGCGATAGGTTCTGGGGGTGGTTTGACAGGCATGAAAAGTCAATCTTCGGCGTGGACGAATCAATCCAGTGCGGGAACGACAAATAGGTGAGGGAACACATCTGCAAGGCGAGGACGCGATGAGGTTATAACTGAGATTGCTGGTGTCTCGTCGATTCCATCCCATTTTCCCCATTCCGCTTTAAGCAAGTGATCGCATCGGCCCTTACGATTTTCTGGCGCTGCGGCAGGGTGGCTGTGGTCGTAGCGTAATAGTGTAGGTCAAGCTGTGCCTGACGCAACGTACCCTTGATGTCGTTTGGTGAATCGCGTCAGGTCGAGCCTGACCTTGTATCTTACAAACGGCTGCATTGCGGAACCGTTTTCGGGCAGCGTCATAACACAAATCGACCACCCAGCCGACAATCGCCAGCACAAGACGTCAGGCTTCAGTCTGACCTGCTTTTGACTTACCATGCGAGGGAGTGCGTTAGTGCGAAGGAAGAAAGATGTCCGAGGATAGACCGTTGATCACACCAGCGACGAAGGTCGCTGATCTTTTGACTGCCTACCCGGAACTCGAAGACGTTCTGATTGGGATGGCTCCTCCCTTCAAGAAGCTCCGGAACCCGATTCTGCGTCGAAGTGTTGCGAAGGTGGCATCGCTTCGCCAGGCTGCGGCCGTCGGACGGATTTCGGTTTTCGACATGGTGAACGACCTGCGTGCAGCGGTGGGCCAGGAACCTCTCGCCGTCAACGAAGCTGGGAATGATGCATCCTACTTTACCGAACAGCCTGAGTGGTTCGTATCGAGTGTGGTCGTTGTGTCCATTGATGAGACGGACAGCGAAGAGACGGACAGTTCAGAACGTAATGAAATGCCGCTGAAGGGCGTACTTCGAAAGGCAACGCGACTAAATGACGGCGAGATGCTCGAACTTGTGACAACGTTTCTCCCGGCCCCAGGAATTGACATGGTGCGATCCAAAGGCTTTCGGGTGTGGCCGCGAGAGGAGCCGTCCGGCCTCGTTTGCACCTACATCTCGAAGCATCCGGATTCCTAACAGTGGTGCCGCGTCACCGGGCAGTGACGCAGGTCAGGCTGTCGCCCTGATCGACTTCCTGGGAATTTTGCGAATTTGTGCGTGAATGCCCGTCCTGAACCGTCATCTTGTGGGGGTTGTGCGCCTGTAACGTCAGCGGACTGCGATTTTCGCTTTCAGGACAACCGTTACTTACGCACTGACGAGACGTATTTGATTGGTTCGACGCGTCGAGTCCGATCCGCCTCGCGCCGTGATGGGGCTCGTCGCAGTCAGGTCCAGAAAAGCGAAATCGAAGAAGCGGCAGTCACTACCGGGCACCCTGCCCGAACTGCATATGTATGTTGTGTGTTTTCTATCCTGCCGAAAGAGAGAGTGTCATGTGGAACAGGTCTGGACTTGTCGTGGGTTGCTGGTTGGGGCTTTTGGCAACGGGAACGACTGCAGCGGATTGGAGTCGATTTCGCGGGCCGGAGGGCAATAGCGTCGTCCGGGGAGTGAAGCTGCCCACGGCTTGGGCGGAAGACTCCAATGTCGCATGGAAGGTGAAAATCCCCGGTCGCGGTTGGTCCCAGCCGGTGGTGGCAGGCGACAAGATCTTCGTCACCACCGCTGTCGCCGAGAACGAAGAACCGCCACGCCGTTTCGACCGAGGCCTACCCAAGGGCGCGCGAAAATCAACCCAGGACGTCTACCAGTGGAAGGTGATCTGCTTGTCGGCGCGTACAGGGAAAGTGCTTTGGGACGACACGCCATACGAAGGCAAACCCGCTCAGAGCAAACATCGCGGAAACACCTACGCGTCGGAAACGCCAGTCGCCGACCGGGAACGAGTCTTCGTCTATTTCGGTGTGAAAGGAATGGTCTGCTATGACCATTTTGGTAACCGTCAATGGGAGAAAAAACTGGGTGGATTTCCGACTCAAGCCGGTTGGGGAACCGCTAGTTCTCCAGTGATCTATGGCGACTCTGTGCTGATTCAGTGTGACAACCAAGGCGAATCGTTTCTTGTGGCCTTGGACAAGAAAACGGGGGACGAGTTGTGGCGCGTCAATCGCGACGAGAGAACGAATTGGTCAACACCCTATCTGTGGAAAAACAAGGTGCGGACAGAGTTGGTGGTCGCCGGCGGAACCAAAATGCGTTCCTATGACCCGGCGACAGGAAAGTTGTTGTGGGAGATGGCCGGGAGCGGACGAACCTCGGTGTCGCCGGTCGGCAATCGCGAGATGCTGTTTGTCGATTCGGTCAATTGGTTTCAGGGTAGTCCCGGGCGCTTCGCAGCCATTCGACCTGGTGCGAGCGGCGACATCTCGCTGCAGGACGAAAAGACTACGACCAACAAGTTCGTAGCCTGGAGCATGATGTTCCGATCCTACCGTAATTCTTCACCGCTGTTGTACAACGACTGTTTGTATCTACTTGAACAGTCGGCAGGGATCGTCCGCTGCTTCGATGCAAAGACCGGAAAGCTTCATTATCAGAAAAGGTTACCGCAATCAAAGGGTTTCGCGGCATCGCCATGGGTCAACGATGACAAGATCTTTCTTCTGGATGATTCCGGCTCGACGGTTGTACTTGAAGCAGGTCCTCGGTACAGCATGATTCGGTCCAATCGGTTGAACGACGGGATTGTCTGGTCCTCGCCTGCCGTGGCTGGCGACCAACTTCTGATTCGTGGCATGAAGCACCTGTATTGCATTCGGAAGTGATCCAAGCCAGGTCGCCGCAGCCTGACGACAGGGTAGCTGCGCTCGTAGCGCGGTAAAGCCCACAGACGGGTGCTTCCTTCGTGCCGTTGTCTTCGACTACCCGCTCAATCGCTGGTGTCGGTGTTGGCACATGAGCGCGAAGAAAACATCCACGGCGTATCCGCCGGGGGCTTCCGTCGCCGACCACGCCTCTCAAGCTATTCCTTGAGCAGCTTCTCAATCCGCTTTTTCATGAGGATCTGGCCGCCATTGTCGTTCCAGTCGAGTTCGCCGTAATGCCAGTAGCGGACGTACCCTTTCTTGTCGATCAGGTAAACGCTGGGCCACATGGAATTGCCCCACGCGTTCCAGTTCGACTTGTCGTTGTCGATGATGATCGGAAAATTCAGGCTTTCCTTTTCGGCCTTCTCTCGCACGCTGTCTTTGTTCTTTTCGGATGACGTTTCCGGCGTGTGAACACCAATGATTGTCAGCCCGTTCTTCGAGAAGTTCTTGTCCCAATCCCTGTACCAGGGATAATTGCGAATGCAGTTAATTCACTGGAAGGCATAAAAATGAACGGCGACCACCTGGCCTTCGAGGTTGGAAATCTTCAGAGGCTTCGAGTTGACCCAACTCCCGGTCTGTTCCAACTCCGGTGCTTTGAACGCGATCCCGGTTCCCATTTTTGACGTATCGACCGATCGGCCGATCATCGACATCCATCGGCTTCGCTGCGTTCTGGTCAAGTGAGAGAGGATCGTTGATTTCTCGTCACTGCGAAGTCGCGACGATTTCCTGCTGAGCGATCTTCGCGTCGATTCTTTCGCGGCGGAATTCAATTGCTTCTGATTGTCGGCCAGGGATTGTGCCGTCTCGTCGATCGTCTTTTGAATCTTCGATTCTTGTTCGTCGCTGAGGTTGAGTCGTTTGGCGACAGTAGAACTGAGAATTGCCTTGGGGCCTTGAACCTGAAGCACAATTTGTTTCAGCCGCAACTGATCTGATGGTGACAGAATGCCGGCAAGTCCTGCCTCTGCCTGGGTGACCAGCTGCAACAACACGCGGGATCCTTCTGCGAACGACTTATTGCGAGTCGACCAAAGCGGCCCGTCGATCTTGTCGGTGACCTTACGGATTGATTCGACCTGTTTGTCGCTGAGCCGTAGTTCACGGTGAAGGTCGTCATCGCGAATGACAAAAAGGTAAGTGCTGGCGATGGCAGAATCTTGCCGGTTCGCTTTCTGACTCTCCTGTTTGTTGTCCTGCGCTGGCGCGAAGGCAACAGCAGCCAGACAGACGGTCGCTGCGATTCCGATCCGTGCCGAAATGATGGAAAGCAATGCTTGTTTCATACGAAAATATTCCGGGTCGGAAGATGGCTGGAGCAACTAGAGGCAGAGAGTTTGCGCCACGGCCGACAGATGGCCGGAAAACGACGTGTTGCAAGTGACCGAAGCCTCCGCCATCTTACATCCCCCCGAACGATTCCAACAACAGCATGTCTCGTTTTGAGGCCGAACTCAAGACGGATTCTCGCTGTTGGAAATCGTTGAGCGCCGTCGAAGCCAGCCACCCCTTCACGCATGCGACCGACATACATGACGGTTGGTTAGAAATGCGGTGGGAAGATGAGCCCGTAATCCAAGGCGGTGGGGCCGACGAATTCTTTGCGCTTCGGTGGTGGCGATTGGGGAATTGGCGTGGCGGGCCCGGGAGCGTCGTCGATCGATTTGAGTTGCCGGGGCAGTTTCGACGGCAGCGGCGGGATTTGCATCTCTGGCGTTATGGGGTTGTCGGTGGGCAACTCGCTGGGAGCGGGAATCGATGGTTGTTGGTTTGAAGGAATGGGTTTGCTGGGTACGAATGCAGCGGCCGTGTACACGCCGCCGTTGTGTCGTTGTGCGACCGTGTCCAGATTGTACATCCAGCGATAACGCTCGACGCGCGGCGCGTGGTACGGAAGATGGTCGGTTTCTTCGATGAACATCGCCGGCGTACCCAGCGTGTTGCCGTCAGCCCAAACGCGATAGGTACTCAGCGGGCTACGGTAGACACAACCCGGGCCGCACATAAGGGCCGCGAAGCCGATGAGCAACAAAGATTGTGAACGGTTGATAGTCATGGTTCACGTTTCAAAGGACAAATAGCTTCGCTGAAGAGACCGCAGTTCTCGCATAATGAATAATCGACGTGCAGATGACGTGGGCGGATTGGAATTGGTTGGAAGTAGCAACTGGCCGTAACCAACGCTGATGGCAGGCGTCAGACTTTTCGCAGTTTGCGCAACCGGACTTGCTGTGGCTCAACGAGTTTTGTCTCGCCACATCACACAACGGTCGCCGGTTCGAGCAATTGTCGCGCTTGGGCGGCGGATGTATCGACTGCCAGATTCAATACGACGCTCCATTTGCCATCGGCGGGGGCCATGAATTCCCAGTGCGGCATGACCACGCAGCTTTGATGGACGAGTTCGAAGCCGCCTTCCGATTGGCTGATGGTTTGAATAGGAAATGTCCAGAAGCCGGCCGGCTGTGATGATTCGACGGCAACATCGACGCCCAGCCATTCGTCAACCAGTCCGATTCGCGTGGTTGCTTCGAGCGACTGCACCGCTTCGAGGCGGCCCAGTTGCCGGCCGTCGGCATCGTAGTAGTAGCGGTCGTCGTTGTTCGCAGCCATGCCCGCGAAGTTGAATTCCACGCCAAAATGTAACGGGACGTTGGCTGGCAGATTGCTCAACTGGTATGTGATCTTGAGATGACTGCCACGGCCGGAATCGAGTCGCACCGCCTTTTCCACGCACAGTTGTTTGTACGGACCAACTCGACCTTCGCGCGTCATCGAGGCTTCGACCCATTCGTCCGATCGCCGCAACCGGGACTCGTAAACGCCGGTGACAAAGTCGCCCACTTCTCCACCACCCGCCTGAAACGCTTCGAGACTCAATCCCGGCTGCAGAAAGTGATCGACCAGGGCTTTGCGGGGCCAATTGTCGTAGGTGAGTTTTTTGTCGAGGTCGGGCTGTTTGAAGCGGACCATGTCGTGAATGCTGGCGACGCTGTTTTCGTCGTCGCCTTCGCCATCGCGTTGGCGTTGTCCCGCTTCAAGGACTTTCTGGTGATACGGCTCAGGACGGCGGTTGAGCGTTGCCAGCAGATTGTGCTTTGTGCTGCGAATGTCCAATTCATAAAGATGCCCACCGCGCGACGGCGCGAGATACGCCACCAGCCGTTCGCCGGCGATGCGGATTTCCTTACGGGCGTCGAGATTGAAGTCGGCGGCATCGATCTGCGTCCAGCGATCAGTCCGCTCCGCAGCGGTTTCCAGCGCGGTGTCGGCGGCAATCAAGTGGCGGTAAATTGCGTCGCGCAAATGGGGGAGATACAACCCGCCGAACGCGCCATGCCAATAGGTGCAATTGCACTGGCCGCGGTACAATTCCTGTTTCGCCTGATGCAACGCATCAAGTTGCTCGGGACTGTTGTCGGCTTGCAGCATTTCATCGAGCCGCCCGCTCAATTCGAGCATGCGGACATACATTTCATTGGCTTCCGGGTACTTCACGCGGAAGTTGCGCCAGAAGCCTCCCTTAATGAAGTCCAACGCGCCCCGCCATTCGGGACTCTCTTCGAGCCGATGCGTCAGTTCGAGGTACTGCGATTGCCGTTCGGTGGGTAGCGCCCACTCGGTCATCTCGCGGTAGCTGCAATCGGGCAGATAGCAGGTTCCCAACGGCGAGACGTTATCGACGGCATTGGCCAAGGTGACAACCTGCAGCCAGTCGCGATTGTCGCACAGCGTTCTGAGGAAGCGGCGGAGCCAAGCCTCCTCGTAGACATGTTTTTTCGTGCCGGGCCACGTGCCAAATTTTTCGCCGTCATCACCAAAGGTCACAATCGTCCCCGGTGCCTTCTCGGCGATGCTGCGCAGGTAGTCGATGGTGGCCTGCGGTTCCTGGAAGGGGATGGTGTATCGCAGACGTTCGCTGCCGGGAAAGATTTTGAGCAGCTGTCCTTCGTCTTCGCACAAATAGTAGCCGTGCAATTGATCTTCGCGCAGTCCGGCATTCCGGAAATGGTAGTCATCGAGGACGGTGTACTCGATGCCCGCCTCGGCAACGTCGGCTGCAAACGAAGGTTCCCAAACGCGCTCGGGAACCCACATTCCGCGAACGGGACCGCCGAACAGGCCGTCGAGGTATTTGCCATAGGCGGTGATTTGGCCGATGCGATCGCGGCGCGGGATGCCGGCGAGAATTGGCTCGTAGAATGGTCCGCCGACGATTTCGATCTGCCCGCGCTCGATCAACGATCGCAGCCGATCAATGTACTCTGGATGCGCATCGACGATCCATTCCAACAAACTTCCCGAAGTGTGCAGCGAGATGGCAACCTCGGGGAATTCGTCGAGGACGTCGAGAAACGGCGCGTAGCTGTCCTGGTACGCCGCCTCAAACACCCCGTCGAAATTCCCGACGGGCTGATGATTGTGCAGGACCAAAGCGAGCCTGATGCCCACAGTCATGGAAAGAGTCCTTTCTCTCCGGGGAAGAAACGGTTGGCCGCTATGGCGTTTGGATGTTGTTTGAGCAAGATCATTATTGCGGGTGACCGGGTGTCAATTTGAATATTCAACTCTTACGACGCCGCAGCCGAAATTTTTGCCGGCTGTTCGATATCCACTTCGATATCGCGCAGAAACTCGGCTGCTTCTTCGGGCATCACGGGGTTGATATAGAATCCGCTTCCCCATTCGAAACCGGCGACTCGGGTGAGCCGGGGGAAAATTTCAATGTGCCAACGATAGTGCGGCAGTTCGGTCGAGTCGAAGGGGGCGGAATGAAGCACGTAGTTGTACGGCGGGTCATCGAGTGCCGTCTTCAGTTTGCACAGAACCGTCTTCATCACCATGCCTAATTCTTCGATTCCCTGCCGCGGTATGTTTTCGTAATGGCTGGAATGTTGTTTGGGCACAATCCAGGTTTCAAAGGGAAAGCGACTGGCGAAGGGGCAGAATACCACAAAGCCCGGTGTATCCAGCACAATGCGGCTGCCGTTGGCGAGTTCCTGCTGAATCATGTCGTCGTAAATGCAACGACCGCGAAAATTGTAAAACTCCAGCGAACCGGACATCTCTTCCCAAACGGTAATGGGAACCACCGAGGAGACGATCAACTGCGAATGACTGTGTTCCAGCGAAGCGCCGGCGGCGGCGCCTTTGTTCTTGAAAATGAGCCCGTGGACCAACCGCGGATCTCGTTTGAGATCGACCAGCCGGTCTCGGTAGGCCCAGAGCACTTCGCGAATGTTATCGACGCTGAGGTCGGCCATGTTCGTTTCGCGGTGTGGGCATTCGATGACCACTTCGTGGGCACCGACGCCGTTCATCAGGTCGTACATGCCGTCGCCGCGCTTGTCGATATCTCCTTCAATCTGCAGTGCCGGAAACTTATTCGCAACGACGCGCACGCGCCACCCCGGACCGTTCGGTTCGGTTCCCGGCTCGCGGTAAGCCAGAATTTCCGGGGGCGTCGATTCTTCGTTTCCCTCCAGAAACGGATCGAACCGGTCGGTACTCGTTTTGAATTCGTGGGTGAAATCTTCCGGCCGCTTGGCGCGGTCGGGGGCGATTATCACCCAGCGGCCTACGATGGGGTCCTTACGCAACTCCGGCATGCTGTTCTGTCCTGGCTGTCAAGGAATCGGCGTGATTGCCGATTCGCTGTCTTCATTGTGGTGATCCCGCCGGACGCTGCCGACGGGCTTTGTTAACGTTGTTTTATGCTTGCCACATCATGAGTTCAAAATCGGGCGAGGGAACTAACAGTTCGAGATTCCCCTCCTGCGGTGCGCGATCGATGCTTTGCTCGTCGGCGATTGCCTCGACGTGCATTTGAATCGGATCGTCGGTGCCAACACGTAAGTCGGCGAAACAGACGCTCACTTCGAGAATCGCATCGCAAGCCGCCTCGACATCGGCTTTGGCAACCGCGCGGCCTTTTCGGTAAAGCTTTCCACTAACCTGACGTTTCCGAAACCCGGTGAGTCGAATTTCCGTGGCAGCAGGTTCGAGGAATCGAATACGAACTTCGTCCAACTGGTCCAGATCGTCGGTCGCGTCTCCCATCGTGTCGATGCGAATCATCAGTCGTTCGACATCGAACCCAAAATAGATTTCGCGTAACAGTTGGTCGGTTACGATCGTCATTGTTCCTCGCTCGTTGCCGCTCTCGTAGTGGCCGGCACAAATCCACTCGAAGTAGCTGTGTCGTCCATCGACTTTCACCGGCAGGAAACCTGTCGGTTGTGAATGTATGGCGCGTTGCACGGCACTGGTAATTGGCTGGTTCAACGCCGAGGGACAGGCTGCGTCTAACAAGGTATACACATTCTGCAAATGCTTGCGAAACAGTTGGTCGAATAACGCATCTTGCGCCGAAGAGTGATCGTCGCCGAACCACCAGAACCAGTCGCTTCCCTCGGCAATATAAAGTTCATCCCAGGCGCTGGCGAGTGCATCGGCCGGCACTTTCCCTTCGGCCTCTGTTTCCTTCAGAAATTCGCGAGTCTGGTGGAGCAGGTCCCACGCCGTGTTGTCTTCGTGATGTCCGATCCAGATCGCAAAGTTGTGTGAGATCCAACTGCCCGCGAAAAGATGGCTGATGCGGTCGGTCGCCGGATGTTCCTGCAGATAGTCGATAATGCGCGCCGGCTGAATCGATTTGTGATCGGCGCAACGGCGATAGAGTTTTCGCAGGAAATCGACGCCGCCGTCCGCAAAGTATTCCCAACAATTCTCACCGTCGAGGATAATCGGCACGAGCGCGGGCCGGCCGGCATTGTTTGGCTCGACTGCGCGCGCAATTCCTTCGACGCGTCCCAGCAAATCGTTGACCGCATGGTCGGCCGAACTGCGCTGGTAGTGAAAGCCAATGAGATCGCTGAGCGCATGATCGCGGAAGACGATTTGCAATCGATCTTCGCCATCGGAAATCTGCCACGGACGGAACAGCATTTCTGGATGCCGCATGTGGCCGTTGCCGTCGCGGGAAATCCAGCCGTTGGTCGATTCCGCCAGAATTTCCTCGTCGGTCGCGATCCATTCAATTCCGGCGTCGGCAATCGCCGCAATAATCTCTTGCGAAACCGATCCTTCCGACGGCCACATTCCCCGTGGAACGGACCCGAATTGCTCCTTGTGAAACGCAATGGCCCGTTGGATATGCAGGACGGCATCTTCACGGTATGAGTCGAGATTCTTTGGCAGTGCACACTGCGGCATCGCCTGGCGGGCGCTGCGTTTGTCCCATAGCAGTGGCAAGATGGGATGGTAGAACGGCGTGGTGGTCAATTCCACCTGCCCGCCTTCCGAAAGCTCACGATGCAGCGGAATGACCTGCCTGACAATGTCGAGTTGTTTGTCGAGAAACCAGTTTTTCTCGTCTTCGCTCCAGTTGCGGCCCTTTTCGCGAAACGCCTTCAGTTCACTGTCTTGCTCGAAGGCGATTTCGTGCATCCACGTCAGGTTACTCCAAATCTGCAGATCGCGAATGTCGCGTGTGGAAAACCTGGGAGCCGCTTTATCGACCGCATCAACACCCAGCCCGCGCTTCAAATACAGTTCGTAATAACGGGAGTGGGGACGAATCATGTTATCGACGCTCGCCATGAAAAAATGGTCGAGCAGATAATGCATGTCGATTTCCGACAGACTGTCGGCCGCCATTCGCGACACGTCGAGATGCCGATCGCTGCCATCGTGTTTCGTGTAGCGATCAAGTTGCACCAGCAGGCTGGGAACCAGATTGATCGTACAACGGAACTCGGGCACCTCTTTAATGTGCATCGCCATCCCGTAGTAATCCTTGGTGCCATGCAGGCGGACCCACGGCATCAGCGTCTGACCGGAGACGTCATCGGGATAATACGGTTGATGTTGATGCCAGAAGAAGGCGAGTGATACGGTTTGCATAGGGCGTTCGCGTCCAGATGGAGTTTGAGAACTCTGTTGAATCGTGTGGGTTGAATCGTGTGCCGATGAGTTTACGAACCGTGAATTTCTGTCGCGCGGCGGTAAACCGCCAAGTATTCCGAGGCGCTGCGTTTCCAGGACCAGTCTTGCTGCATTCCGGCTTGTACGAGTTTCATCCACTCGTCGTTGTCGGAAAAGCTGCGAACCGCGCGCTGCATTTGAGAGAGCAGCGCGTCGCTTTCGTAGTTGTCGAAGCAGAATCCGGTCGCGGTTCCCGCTTCCCGGTTTTCGCCGCTGGCATCGATGACCGAATCTGCCAACCCTCCCACGCGGCGAACGATTGGCACGGTGCCGTACATCTGACTATACATCTGGTTTAAGCCGCATGGTTCGTAGCGGCTGGGCATCAGGAAGATGTCGGCTCCCGCCTCAATCCGGCGCGCCAACGCATCGTCGAATCCAATTGTCGTCGCGATCTTTTCCGGGTGCCTTCGGGCCGCGTCGCTTAAGAATTCTTCGTAGCGCGCATCCCCCGTTCCGAGAAACGTCATTTGCATATCGAGTCCGATCACGCGATCGACGCAATCGACGGTGAGATCGAGACCCTTTTGATCGGTCAGCCGCGAGATCATTCCGAACAGTGGAACGTCTGCGCGAACCGGTAGGCCTTGCTGTTCCTGCAGGTCGCTTTTACAAGCCCCCTTTGCGCGTTTCAGGGCCCCGAACTCTCCGCTGCGCGGTGGTGCATAATTCTCGGCGAGCGCCCGATCGGTATTCGGATTCCAGACGTCAGTATCGACACCGTTCAGAATGCCGACGAGCCGGTCGCCCTTTTCCTGCAAGACACCGTGCAGACCGCAACCGAATTCTTCAGTCTGAATTTCCTGCGAATAAGTCGGACTGACTGTCGTCGCAATATCACAGAACACGATGCCCGTTTTCAGCAGGTTGATGTCGCCGTAGTATTCCATTTCTCTGGTGTTGAAGTGCTTCCAATCGATGCCGGTCAAGGCCATGTCCCAATGCCAGAACTGTCCCTGAAAGGCCATGTTGTGGATGGTGAAGATGGAAGCCGTGTTTTCGAAGCCGGCGATCTGGCCGTACTCCAATTTCAACAACGCGGGTATCAGCCCCGTTTGCCAATCGTTCGCGTGGACGATATCCGGCCGGATGTCGAGCCGTTGCGCTGCCGCGAGAACGGCGCGGCTGAAGAATACGAATCGTTCGCAGTTGTCGGAAAAGTCCTCGCCATTCTCCTGATAGAGTTCAGGCCGGTCGAAATAATCGGGCTGATCGATCAACAGCACGTTGACGTCGCTATCGACGAGCGACGACTTTAGAATTCTCCCGGCAACGCGCTTCGAGCCGATGGGTATGTCGAGCGTTTCTCCCGTCGGCTCGATGTCGGCGTCCAGACCGCTTTGCTTCTGAATCGACTGGGGATAGTGGGGGAGGATCAGCCAGACCTCGTGGCCGGCTCGCGCCAACGATTTCGATAAGGCTGTGGCAACGTCCGCCAGACCGCCCGTTTTTGCAAACGGGACCGCCTCCGAACTCGCCATGACGATTCTCATCCGTGCCGCCCTTTCGCCACTCGTTGGCGAATCCCATTTGGTTCCACCACAAGCCGATCGCTGCCCGTTGCCCACCGCAGGGTGTCAAACGAGGCAATCTATATCCGTGCCGATAAAGTTATCCTAAGTCATCCGATTTGCCAATACGTCACAATCGGAATTATCGGCATCCTCGGTGACCGGCTCCAGTCGGGCGCGGGGAAGTTCGGGCGGTTCGGAGGAAGAACCCGCAATCTGGTGGGCCAAGTCGCGTGTTCGCTGAATGCCAACCAGCTGCGATGCAACGCATCGCAGCGACAAATGCGGCACCTTTCAGCGAACGATCACGCGGTCGCCATCGACCGTCAGTCGCCCGGCGGCAAACAGCCGAATCGCCTCGGGAAATGCCTCGCACTCGGCACCGAACACGCGGGCTGCCAATTCATCGGCCGTGTCATCCGCTTCCACTGGAACGGTTTGCTGCAGAATGATCGGCCCGTGATCGTATTGATTGTCGGCGAAATGAATCGTGCAACCGCTGACTTTGACGCCGCGGGCAATCGCCTCGTCGTGGACCCGATGTCCGTACATGCCCTTGCCGCAAAAAGCGGGAATCAATGCCGGGTGAATGTTCATCACTCGGCAATCAAAGTCGGCGGGGATTTCGAGCAGCGAGAGAAATCCGGCAAATGTCACCAAATCGACGTTCGCCTCGCGCAGCACATCGAACACCCGTGAACTGAACTCCGCGACCGTTGCAAACGAGCGGCGGGGAACAACTTCGCAGCGCAGCCCGGCTTCTTTTGCCCGCGCGATTCCCGCGCAATCGGATCGGCTGGCAATCACGACGGCAACTTCTGCGTTCAGCGTTCCGCGGGCAATCTGCTCGACGAAGTTCACCAACGTCGTTCCGCCACCGGAGATGAGGGCACCCAGCCGAATCGGCCTTTCGAGTGGTTCGCTAATGGGACGAAGAGCCGACATGAGTCCAATATCAATGAAATAGGGCGGTGGGAACAGTGGTCAGGACGTCGAGTTTTCGCCGTCTTCGACCGAAGGTTTTTTCTGCGAACCTTGGCTGCCGTGATCTCGAAAGTGTGTTTCTTCGACGGTTTCGATCTGATCGAACGACGGCTCGCGCGTTCCTGCCGGTCCTTCAATCTGGTTGAGGTCGTGTATTGTGACCGGCTGCTGATCTGTTGACAATTGACGTTGAAATTGCCGGTCTTCGCGTTTGATTCTCCACAACACGTAGATCATGCCGACGACGAGGGCAGCGATGAATGGAAGCACGTAGATGGCCGACAGCAGCTTTCTCTCGGCTGGCTTTGGTTGCCATTCGACCTGATGCGCCAACAACATGGGAACAAACCGCACGGTGTCCTGTGCGTCGTAGACGTACATTTTGAAGAAATATCCAGTAACCGAGACCGGCTCGTCCAGCCGTTCGCCCTCTTCGCGTGTTTTGTCCAACAGCTCCTGTGGCAAGGACGTGCAAATGGCGACGGTGGGGTGCGCTTGAGAGTCTTCGGTGTAGAACCAGATTTCATAGAGCGTTCCCAAGTTGTATCGAATCTTGTCATCGACGGGCGACTTGATAATCTGTCGCACTCGTCCGCGCAATGTCATCAGTTGCCCGTTGTAGGCAACGTGATCGTTGATGACGACATCGGCGTACGTTGGAAACAGCGTCGGTTTTTCGCGGTATCGGAGGTACATCGCCAACTTGCGTCGTTTCTTTCGGTCCGCATCATCCAACTGTCGCTGATATTCCGCCGGCTCTTCGGGATGACTTTCGAGATGTCGTTTCGCGCGAGCGGTTCGCCGTTCGTGCTCACTCT
Organism: Planctomycetaceae bacterium; assembly: GCA_018699955.1. GTDB lineage: Bacteria > Planctomycetota > Planctomycetia > Planctomycetales > Planctomycetaceae > JABISG01. Next base: position 34,742 of record JABISG010000042.1, read on the forward strand.
CCGCCTCGATCCGGTAGCGTTCAATTCGCGCCCGCAGGTTTTTCTTGGCCTGCTTCTTCTGTTCGGCGTAATCGCCGTCGCGGGCATGTTGCAGAACGCGGTAGTACAGATCGCGCTCGGCGTTGAACCATTTCCGTTTCTTGTGGCGCACAATGCCGTCCCATAACGTCGGATTGATGACCACCTGCCCCGCCTGAATCTTCGGCTGGAACTCCACACGCTCGGCGACAATCAACGGGGCATACGCGGATCGGCCGGTTTGTTTGTCGTCGTACTCGATCAGCTTCAGAAACCGTCCGACAACCGAAATGTCATCGATAACGCCGCCTGAAGTGGGCCAGTTGTCCGGCAAATTGAGGAAGCAGACTTCCACCGGACTGGAATCGCCCTCCTCAATATACAGTCGCAGTCGGTGGTAACGGGTGATGTTCCCGTCGTTCGACAGCGCGGGCATTTCGCCGGCAAGGCGGGTGTAGCCACGAATTTCGATGAGTTTGCCGCGATAGAAGTCGGTCGCGCGCAACACATCTTCGACGAGAAATTCCGAATCGGAACGGTCGTCTTCGACGAGGAATTCCGAATTGGAACGCTCGGCGAACTCCACCATCTTCTGGCGACGGTCGCGCACCAACCTTCGTGCAGCCGATTTTCGTTCGGCCAACGGAATCGAGCGGCTTTCACCCAGAAGACGAAAGATTAACTTCTCTTCTTCGTCGGTGTTCACCCGCGTCCGATCTTTGACCACGTCGAACAGCGATGCGGCCGGTTCGGCGACTTTCGCCTCATCGGCACGCTGAGCACTGCCGGTCGAGGTGACCAGCAATAGCACAATCGCCGCTATGAATTCCACTTGGTTGAATCGCAACATATCAAAACTCAAACAACGCACCGTAAAGCCCACTGGCCGCTGCCCGTGGGATCAAACAACTCTAGAGTTCCCTCCGTCATTCTTCCGCCAATTGGCCGCCGTGTCGAGGGAATCTCCGGTGGAATGGGCAAAGAGCAGCGAATCCGGACCGACAAGCGTGATCCGCCGCGATCCGCCGACGTCCAGCCGTTGGTTCGCCACACCATACGCCGGTTTTCCCCACGTTGACAGAATAGGCCGTTTCCCTATAATTCCCCCGTTACCGAATAGATCACCCGGGTCGGCCGTGCGGCAGTCTTCTGCCGCCGGTTCGTTTACTCGGATCGTTGCAATCGCTGTCAGCAGAGGGGAAGTGCCATTATGGCTGAGAATGTCATGGATTTTACGGACGACAACTTTGAGGGAGAAGTTCTCAAGGCCGATCAGCCGGTCCTCGTCGATTTTTGGGCGCCGTGGTGCGGTCCCTGCAAAATGTTGACACCTATCATTGAAGAACTGGCAGCCGACTATGATGGCCGGGTGCGCGTCGGCAAGGTGAATACCGATGAGAATCCGCAGACCGCTAGCGGACACAGTATTAGCGCCATCCCAACGGTCATGTTGTTCAAGGGCGGTGAAGTCGTTGATCGATTTGTTGGCGTGACCCCCAAAGACAAGTTTGCAGCATCGCTGGACACTCATCTTTCTTAACGTCAGTTTTCTGACATCCTTAGACATTGCGGCTCCGGCGTTTGTCGTTCTATTCAAACGCCGCGCCGCCATCATCTATTTGCTCGCCCTGGGAAAGGAATCCCGTCATGAGCGAGACGAATCACAATCCCGCTTCCAAATCGCACCAAAAGAAGGCGGCTGGCGATCGGATTCCGGCAGGTCCCGGAGTTCCGCTCGGTTCGTCTCTTGGTAGCGATCACCGTCTCGACGAGCCGCACGGCCCCGCTGCGCCGGAAAACCCCGTTGCGCCAGAAAACAATGCGGAACAACCGGTCGCCCCACAACAGCCGGCGACTGAACCTTCACCGCCACCACCCGATGCTCAACCGCTGGGAACGCCGAGCGTTTCGCGGCAGCAGCGCGAACTACTGCTGCAGGCCAGCCAAATTGCCGAACAACTGCAGGATCAGTCCCGCGATAACGATCGTCGCGAGAACAACCTCAACGAGCAATTGGCCGCCCTCGACCAGGAACGCCGCAGTCTCCGCCTGCGTGTGCAGGAATTCGAAGATCAGATGCTCGACCGGGAAGAGGCGTTCGATGCTGAACGCGCAGAATTCGCCCACAAGTTTGCCACCTGCGAAAAGCTGGTGGGTGAGTTAGAACAGCAGCAGAAAGAAATGACGACCGCTCGCGCGGCGCTCGATGTCGAACGCGCACAACTTCGCGAAGAGTTGGGGCGGGATCTGGAAGTCGAACGCGCCGTACTCAAGCAGGCACAGTCGACCATCGAAGCCGAACGCGAGCAACAACGGCACGAGCTGCAGCAGCACCGCGATGAATTGGAAGAGCACCGCAGCAAGATGCACGAAAGTGTCCATGCCGAACTCACGAGCGAACGTACTGAGTTCGAGAAAGAACGAACCGAGTGGAGCAATCAGCGCGACCGGGAAATGGCCGAGCTCGCCCACGAACGCGACATCAACGATGAAGCCCTCACCCGCGCGCAAGAAGAATTGCTGTCCGCGAAACGCGCACAGGAAGCTGAAATCGAACGTCGTACGGCAGAGCTGGAAGCCAGTCTCGAAGAGATTCGTGAAGAATTCGATGACCAACAGGCACAGAAACAGGCCGATTGGGATACCCGTCATGCAGCCGAAAAGGCCGGAATTGAAAGCGAACGCGAGCTGACAGCACAAGCCGTTCATCGCTCTGAAGAGGAGTTGCGCCAGCAGTGCGAGAATCAACAGCAACAATTCCAGGCAGAGAACGAGGAGTTTCAGCGCGACTGCGAAATCCGACGGCAGCAACTCAAGCAAGAGCGGACCGTCCTGGAAAACCGCATGCAGTTTCAGCAGGATCACCTGCACAAAATGGGCCAACAACTCGAAGGATCGCAACGCGACTGGCAGATCGATAAGCAACGAGTACAGACAGAACTTGCGCAGCAGATTGAACTGCAACGATTGCGAGCGAACCAGCTCGATCACTACCGGCTCATCCTTGACGAACGCGATCAGTCGTTCGGCCGCGAGCAACAACTGCTCGCGCAGTGGCGAAACACGAGCGACGCCGACATTCGCCGGGAGAAGGCGCGTCTTCGACAAGAACAAGACGTGTGGGAGCAGGAACGACGCGCGCAACAGGCTGAAGTCCAGCGACAACAGGATCTGTTGACGTTGCACGCCGAAAACCTCGAAGCGCGCCGCGATCGGCTCGACCATCTGCGGACGGAGTTGGAAGAAACGCACCGTCGCACGCTGGAAATGCGAATGTCGATCGAAGAGGCATGGGCACAATTCTCACAAACGGCCGGCGACAACGACGCACGGCAAAGGGTCGATGCGGCAACCGCCGCGCTCCAGGAACATTACGACCAACTCAGTAAGACGGTCACTGCGCAGCAGCAGGAACTGTTCGACGCGCAAACTGCGTTTCAAAAACAACGAGACGAATTCCGCGGAGAACGCCACCAACTCACCGAGTGGATCGGCGAACGGGAGAGTGCGTTTAGAAACTGGGAACAACAGTTACGGCAGGAAGCCGACAAGCTCGACACGTTGTCGGCCGATTGGCGAACGGCCCGAGATAGTTGGCAACAGGAGAAGGTCGCCGCCGAAGGAGTCATTCGCAGTTTGTTAGCTCAACTGTCTGAGGTCAACGGCGACGCAGACGCACACGATGCCGCGCTGCTCCAACCCGATGCCGATTTTCCTGTCGATATCGAGTCTCCACCGTCGACATCACCCGACGACGAAGCGGACGATTCGCAAAGTGTCGATCTCGGCAATCGGCCAATCTGAGTGGTTTGTCGTGACCGCATTTATGCGGTTGGAATGCACCTCAGTAATCGCAACCCGATAAATCGGGTTGCGACAAACCGACAAATGACGCGCGGTCATGCCGCGACGCCGATCCGAGTCGTCTGGTATAATTCGGGCAGTCAATCTGCCTCGATTCCACTGCCAATTCGCGTTCGGTGACTTCACGACTCATGCCAACACCGTTCCAACAATTCGCCGAGACGATCGAACGGATGCGAAACTCCGTCGAGGAGTTGGAACGCGCGTGCGGGCTGTTGCAAATCGATCCGCTGGAACAACGTGAATGGTATGAGTTGTTACGGCAGAAACTGCTGCCGCAACTTCGCGACGATGCGTTTCTGGTGGTGGCGGTGGTTGGTGGGACGAATATTGGCAAGAGTGTGATCTTCAATCACATCGCGGGATATCAAGCGAGCGCTGCTAGCCCGTTGGCCTCGGGAACCAAACATCCGGTCTGCCTGGTGCCGCCCGGTTTTAACGAACAACATGATCTCGCTGCGATCTTTGATGGATTTGAACTTTGCGAGTGGACGGCAGCGGATGCGGCACTCGAAGAATCGCCCGAGCACCAGCTCTTCTGGCAAACCAGCAATCAGATGCCGACCAACCTGCTCGTACTCGATACGCCCGACATCGACAGCGACGCGGAGATCAATTGGCATCGTGCCGACAACATTCGCCGCGCTGCCGATGTCTTAATCGCCGTGTTGACGCAGCAGAAATATAACGACGCGGCGGTGAAGAAGTTCTTTCGACAATCGGCCGCCGAAGATAAAGCCGTCATCATCATCTTCAATCAATGTCAGTTGCCGGAAGACGATGAATACTGGCCGCTGTGGATGGATACGTTTTGCCGTGAGACCGGCATCGATCCTGAGTGTGTTTACGTCGCGCCGAACGACCGTGCGGCTGCCGAAGACAACCGGCTATCGTTTTGGGAACGGACTTGGCCGTTGGTGAATCGGACGGATGCCGACAGCGCGGCGGTTGAATCGCATTCACAAGAGGGGGGCAGCCGCAACCTCTCCGAAGATCTGTCACGTCTAAAGTTTGCCGACATTAAAGTTCGTTCGTTGCGGGGCGCGTTGAAACAGCTTCTCGATACGGACGCGGGTGTTCCGAGTTACCTCGAAGAAATTCAGCGGCGCAGCGGCGATTTTCAGGCGGCCGCCGAGCGGCTGTCGTCGGAAAGCGTCGTCAAGGTTCGTGACTGGCCGACTATCCCCAACGGTCTGTTGGTCGCCGAAATCCGCACGTGGTGGCGTTCGCAACGAGAAGGCTGGGCGCGGCGAGTGCATGGGTTTTATGACGTCGTTGGGTCGGGGGTGACCTGGCCGATTCGCTTCGCACGCAGCAAACTTTCGACAGATCGCCAGCCGCCTTTCGATTTGTATCGTAAGCAGGAATGGTCAGCCGCGCTCCATGCGGTCGAGGAAATCGTTGATCGGCTGACCTGGATGAGTGAATCGGGCAGTCAACTGTTGCAGCCGCGACTTGAAAAGTTGCTCGAAGGAAAATCGCGTTCCGACCTGCTCGAACGCCTCCGCGCCGAACACCAGACGATTGCCCTCGATGACGAGCTGACGACCGTCGTGGCGGCCGAGATGGAAACATTTCAACGAGACAGCCCGGAGTTGTACAAGTTCTACCGGCAGCTAAACAACGTCTCGGCTGCCGCTCGGCCTGTGGCCAGCGTGGTGATGTTTACATTGGGTTGGGGGCCGGCCGGCCATGCGGTTGCGCCGTTTGTTGCCGATGCCGCCACGCACGCCGTTGCTCACGTTGTCGCCGACTTCGCCGGAGGCGCGGTGGCAGCGGTTGCCGGCGAACAAGCCCTCACCGGCGCTGCCGGACGTGGAGCCGGAATGTTGCAAGCCAGATTTCACAAGCTGCAAGCCGCATATACCGCACGTCGCGCCGGCTGGCTGATGGGACGCCTGAAAGAACTGTTGCTCGGAACATTGCCCGAAGAATTGCAAGCCGCCGCCACGCTGGCCGAATTGGGTGAGTTTCAGGAAGTTCAAAGCAGTTTGGTCTGCTTGGAACAGCAACTCGCTGCCGAGGTGTAGGTGTTCGATCCCTCCGGCAGCAGCCCGAGGGCTTTGAGATCCGGCGTTAACAAGTGGTGTTTTTATGGCCGACGCGATGCTTGGTCGCATCAATCCGCTTCGTGGCGAACTGCCCATTGAAGTAGCAACGGCAGCAACACCAAATCGCCAATGAGTCCGCCGACCATTGCCACACTCAACAGCAGGCCGAAGTAGACCAGCGGTATGAAATGTGACAGCGAGAGTACCGCGAAACCAACGATCAATGCCACGTTGGCGAACACCAGCGCCCGGCCGACGCCGCGATGACAATCGCGGAGCGATTCACCTACCGTCAGCCCGTTGCGTCGCGCCCGCTGAAACGCCGATATGTAATGAATGGTCGAATCGACGGTCAGCCCCATCGACACGCTGGCGATCATCGCCGTCGCGATGTTGATCGGCAGGCCGCTCCAACCCATCGTACCGATGACGAGGACAATTGGGAAAAAGTTCGGCACGAGCGAAATCAAGCCGAGTTTCAGGCTGCGAAAGGCCAGCGTCATCATCAGCGCGATTCCCGCCGCCGCCAGGGCGAAACTGACCAATTGATCGCTCAGCAGGCTTTCGATCATAAACGCCAACAGCACGAAAAGTCCGGTCGCCTTCGCTTGGGGAAATGTCTCTCGCGCCAACCGTTCGGTCTCGGCAATCAGGCCGAGTTTGTCTTGTGCCGATTGCTGTTCGCGGGCGCGAAGCACGATCCGCATTCGCCCTTGCTGGGGGTGATACAACGACGATTCAAAGTCTGCCTGCATGATCTTCAACAGCGACAACCGCTTGGTCAGGCTGAACTCCTGCGTTCCGAAAATGGGCAGCCGCACTTCCGTGGGGACAAGATCCAGACCGTCAGTCAAACTAATCACCTTCGTCAAGACTGGAGCATTCTTTCGGTCGGCATTCAGGCCGCGCAGATCGTCTGCCAGCTTTCGTACCTTGGCGAGATATGCTTCGTTCAGTTTTTCCGGCGCAGGAAAATTCACTTCCCATGTCCCCGCGCCGCCCAATTCGGTCTCGACGAAATTCAGTCCTTGCACCAACGGACTGCTCTTGCGAAAGTTCTTGCTGAAGTCCGTTTCGACTTCCAAACGAAACAAGCCGGCAGCCGTAAAAACCACCGAAACGATTGCAATGCCTGCCAACAACAGCGGACGGCGTTCGACCCAGTCGATGAGTTTCAGCAGGAAACGAACCAGCCCTGCTTCGGCCGGCGCATTGAGCGGGTCGGTGCTCCAACGGCCGATGAGAATTCCGCCCGGCAGAATGACAATCGCCGCCGCAAGCACTAGCGCCGATGCCAACGCCATCATCAACCCGAAGCTGCTCACCGGTGTGATGCTGCTGTATAGCAACGCGGCAAAACCGATGGCCGTCGTCAGGCAGGTCCAAAAAATAGCGGGCAACAATTCGACGAACGAACGTTGAAACGCTTCCATTCGATTTTCATTACGGCGGTGTTCGCGGTAGTGAACTGTGACGTGTGTGACCGTGGCGATGCCGATGATCGTCACCATCGAATTGAGCATCGAACTGACCATGCTCAGCTTCGCGCCAGACAACACCAGGACCGCTTCGGTCCAGAGAATCGTCGCCACTACAACGATCAACGGCAGGCCGACCCATTGCAGAATCTGCAGCAGGAATGTCACCAATTGGCGGCCGACCGCTCTTGCGCCGAATCGCATCGCTACGATCATGTGAGTAATATGCGGACGAGCAAAAAACAACAGCAACACGCATCCCAACAGCCCCAGCGACACGAAGAACAGCAGTCGCCCATCTTCCTGCACGTAGCGGAACATGTAGTGAATTTGCAGCGGCTCTCCGACCACGTAAGTTGGGCGGTCGTGCTCGTCGGCAATCTTCAGGATCTTCGCAAAAGTCTTTCCGCGCAGTTCATCGAAACTTTCGCCCGGCTCGCCAGACAGCTGAGATTCGTTTTCCAGACGCAGCACGATCGCCGTCGTCTGCCGATCATCGCCGAGGAGCATTCGGTCCGACATGCGGATGATGGATTTGCGTTTGGCGGCAAGACGGAGCATCGCCGCCAGATGTTGCGTCCGTTCATCCCAGACACCGTCGATGGCGTTCAGCCGCGCCGCCAGATCTTCAATTCGTTGGCGGCTTCCCGGCTGCAATTCAGGACTTGTTTCCAGGCTGCCGGCTTCAAACAGGTTTCGATCACGATAGGCAACAATGACGAACTCATCGCCGCCGAATAACGACTTGCTCTCCAGGTAATCGCGAATGTGTGGATCGTCGTCGGCGTACAGCGATTCGATGCTCTGATCGAACTGCAATCGTCGCGCCACCGGAAACGCGGCAATCAACGCCACAATTCCCACCAGCAACAGCACAAACCGCACGCGAATCAGCCCATCGACCAAGGCTCGCAAGAATGGTTTTTGCATTTCGGTCATCAGGTGGTTCGTCGCGGGCCGTATGATTCGGGTAGAATGGTCAGCGGCGAATGTCGAAATTCCAATGCCGAATGACGAGACAATTCTGCCACAGGACGACTCACGCTGACAGGCCATTTGTCTCTTTTTTTGCCTTTTACTTTTCACTTCGCCATTTCGCCAGCAGGACAATGACTTTGCAGCCGACCTCTCGTCGAGAAACAGCACTGATTGCCGGGCTGCTGCTGGGGGCGTTCCTCTTGCGGACGGCGACGGTCGTTGTTCAGTTCGATAAGCTGTCCATTGATCGTGACGGCTACCGTGGAATTGCACACCGTCTTGCCGACGGACTCGGCTACTCACTGCCACCGTCTAAGACCGGTGAAAATCTGCCAACCGCCTACCGCCCGCCGCTGTATCCGCTCGTGCTCACCGGTATCTTTTGTCTGAATGCGGGTGAAGTCGGCATCGCCGCGTTGCAGATCCTGCTTGGCACATTGACCGTTCTATTGACGTATCTCGCCGGGAGGCGGCTCGGATTGGGACGCGCGGCATTCCTTGCGACGGGATTGGTCGCGTGCGATCCGTTGTTACTGCAGTACACGGCCCTGCCGATGACCGAAACGCTTTGTACGTTCCTCGTCACATTGCTGCTGAAGGAGTTGGTTTATTGGTTACGTCCCGCCCATGATCACAGAACGTCGCGTGACGGGGAGTTGTCTACGGTGGGAAATCAGTCGCGACTGAAGCTCTGTTTGATCGGCGGATTGTTTGGCGTTTGTCTGCTTTGCCGACCGACAATCGTGGTGTTCGGATTGTTCGGCCTGCTGTGGTGGTTGGCAATCGGTGTACGGAACCGGTCGATTCCGCCGCTGAATCTCTGGCCGGTCGCCCTGGCTGCCGCCGTTGTTGTTTCGCCGTGGATGATTCGCAATCAGTTGGTCATCGGTCGGCCCACTCCCGCAACGACCCACGGCGGCTACACGTTGCTGCTGGGCAACAATCCGGTCTTCTATCACGAGGTTGTTGACCAACCCTGGGGAACGGTCTGGGACACTGCCGCAAGAGACCGCACACAGGCAGCCTGGTTAAGCGGCGTGGAAGCGGAACTCGTTAGCGACCGCGCGATCGACGAACCGAGCCGCGATCGTTGGATGTATCGCCGCGCATGTCAGAACATCGCCAACGAACCGGGCCTGTTTTTCCGCGCGTGCGGATTGCGGTTCGTTCGGTTCTGGAATGTCATCCCACTTGGCCCGTCGCGCGATGCAATCCCACATTTCGTTGTATGGTGCGTCGGCTTGTTCTATACCTTCGAGATCCTTGCCTTTTTGGCCGGGGCAATCGCGCTGTTGCGCAAGCGACCGGCCGGCTGGTTTCCCCTGTTTTTGATGATCGCCGCCTTTTCTCTGGTTCACCTTTTCTTCTGGTCGAATATGCGAATGCGGGCCCCGGTCATTCCGGCCATCGCGCTCATTGCGGTGGCGGGATTGTGTGCTGTGACGACCGGCCAGCGGGAAAGGCACACCGCGGACATTTTAGCGTCACGGTGAATGCCATAACCTGTGCGTGTATAATAAGTTGAGGCAAAATTCTGTGCAAGGCAGCCCTTATTGACACTTTTGCCGGGCGACACCTATAATCCCGCCTCAAATCCGGTTGATTCGACGGCACTGACCCATTTCGCCGCCGGTCGGCATTCGTTGCTGTTACGACAATACAAACTCTGATGTGGGCAATACGGATTCTCGTTCGAGAATTTGCCCGATGGACCCTGATCCTCTCTGCTGGTGGAATTAAGCACCGCCGCGCAGAGAACACACGACAATCCCCAACCGCGACATTTCAAGCAGACGGCGATTACCGGCTCGGCCTCGACGGCTGAGTCGCCCGTTCGTCCTGACCGACCCATACCCCGCAACCGATAGACAGATCTTGGCCAGCCCAGCCAAACCAGGAGCGCCCGTGAAGGGCCTGATGACCTACTTGCGTCATTCGACAGCGTTCGCAGCAATTGCAGCGGCAACTGCCATCATTGCAGTTGCGTGCTTTGTTGGGCGGCCGACATTGCGCGGCGACACGGCGTTCGATGCGCCCACGGAACGTGATGCGGTGACCATCTCGGCCGCCATGTCGCAGGAGTGGGAAGAGGGTTCGGTTCGCATCTCGCTGCTGCACGGTCAGTGCCGCATTGCCCAGGGCGACACCGTACTGCGCGCCCGCAAGATGGTGGTGTTTCGCGAGAACGACTCGAATACCTGGGACAAGCGAGACCGGCTGACGGTCTATCTGGAAGACGACGTCCGCATTGATCGGCCGGGCCAATCGGTCACCAAGCCGGTTATGGTTGTGCATCTGGTTACCCGCGCCGGTTTGACTCACCAAATCCGCAGCCGAGCGAAGAGCGATCCCGCCCGTCGCGACGATCCGCTTTACCGCCGGGCAGAAAAACGCGTCTCGCATGGCCGCCGACAGGCGGTGCAACCGTCCGCCATACGACAGACGCAACTGTTGGTTCCCGGCAGCGATCCCACCGACCCCGAATTTCGATCGGTGCAAATTCAATCGCCCTCGGGCAGCCTGCGGCGCGTCCGCATTTCGCCCCGCAGCGCCATCCGGTTCAATATTCTCAGTTTCGAATCCAAGGCGACCACGCCGCCCGAGCAGGTGATCGTGCTGACCGGCGGAATCAACATTCTGATCGATGGTGTCGGGGAGTACGGTACGGTCGATCTCTCGGCCGACCGCATGGTCATCTGGCGGCAGTCGAGTGGTTCCGACGAACTCGAGCGCGAGAGCATCCAGAGTCGCGACGCTCCGTTTCAGGTCTACATGGAAGGTCACATTGTCATCCGGCAGGGGGGCGATCCGACCGCGCTGCCCGATCAATCGTCGCCCAACAACAATCCCGCGTCTGACGAGGGGCTGTCCTTCATCGATCAACAGCGCAGCGGCCAACTCGGTGAAATCACTCTGCGAGGAACGCGAGCGGTTTACGATGCCAGAGAAGATCGTGCTCTGTTGCTCAACGCCGAACTGAAGACTTTTGTCCCGCAGATTCAAGGCAACATCCGCATTCGCGCCGAACGCATTCGCCAACAGGCAAGGAACTCGTTTCATGCCGAACGGGCGTGGGTTTCCGGCAGCCAATTTGCCAAGCCGGGCTATCGGGTGCAGTCGAGCGATCTCTTCTTCGAACCACGAATGGTGAACCCGTGGGTTGGACCGCAAGGGAACATCGATCCGCTGACCGGGCAACCGGTCTTGACCGAAGTGCCGTGGATTACCAGCCTGAACAACACGTTTCTTATCGGTGACGTTCCGGTGTTCTATACGCCGTTCTTTGCCGCTCCCGCCGATCAACCAAACGTCCCGCTTCGACGAGCCACCGTAGGACACGACAGTATTTTCGGCGGACAGGTCGAAACCGTCTGGAATATGTTCATGTTGCTGGGCATGGAAGAACCGGCCGGAGTCCGCTGGGATCTGTACGCCGACTACTTCAGCGAACGTGGACCCGCTTTAGGAACGGGAACGAATTACGTCGGACAAGGTTTGTTCGGTATGCCGGGCAACTATATTGGCGAAGGTTTGATCTACGGCATCCAGGACGACGGGACAGACCAATTGGGTACCGGTCGCAACTCGCTTGTACCGGAAGACGAATTTCGCGGTCGTGTGAAGTTTCGTCATCGGCAACGTCTCCCAGCCAACACGTCGTTCATCGCCGAAATTGGACTGCTCTCTGATCGTAATTTCCTCGAACAGTATTACGAGCCGGAGTTCGACCGCGACAAAGACAATGAAACGTTGCTCTATCTGAAACAGGATCTCGGCAATCTCGCCTGGTCGGCGCTGGCACGTCCCCAACTGAACGACTTCGAGAACACGACCGAATGGCTGCCGCGCGGCGACTTGCATCTGTTCTCCGAACCGCTGCTGAACGGGCTGCTCACCTGGAGTAGTCATACGTCGGCCGGTTATGCCAACCTGGAACCGGCCGTTGCGCCGTCCGATCCCAACGATCTGTTCAACCCCTTGCCCTTCGTTGCCGACGTTGGCGGTGCGGTTCTCATGAGTCGGCACGAATTGCGGATGCCGTTCAGCGTTGGGCCGGTCAATCTCGTTCCCTTTGTGATGGGCGAGGCCGCTTTCTGGGGTGAAGATTTCAACGCAAACAGCATCGATCGCTTCGTCGGCAGCGCTGGAATTCGCAGCAGCATGTTGATGTGGAAGACGTATCCCTTCGTCTCCAGCCGCGTGTTCAACCTCAACGGGTTGGCACACAAGATGCGATTTGAAGCCGAATACGCGCTGACCGAATCGACTCGAAGTTTGGCCGAAATCCCACAGTACAACGAATTCGACGACAACGCACAGGAACGCTTTCGGCAACGCCTGATCACCAACACCTTTGGCGGGACGTTGCCCGCCGTGTTTGAACCCCGCCGTTACGCCGTCCGCACTGGTGCCGGGAGTTCGCTCATGTCACCGTACCACGAACTCGTCGATGATCAGCAGGTGGTGCGGCTCGCGTTACGGCAACGTTTGCAGACCAAAGTCGGCCCGCCGGATCGTTTGCGGATCAAAGACTGGATGCGGCTCGATTTGGAAGCTTCGTTCTTTCCCAAAGCCGATCGCGATAATTTCGGTGAGGACGTTGGGTTGCTTGGTGGGCAATACCAATGGAACTTCGGCGACCGCACACGATTGGAAGCAAGTACATATTTTGATCTGTTCGACGACGCCCAGGAACTCTGGAACGTTGGACTGCACAGCCAGCGCACCGCGCGGGGCAGCGTCTACGTGGGCGTGCGGCAGGTCAAAGGGGCCGGCCTCGACAGCCAAATTCTCACCGGCAGCTACAGTTACATTATGGGCCCCAAGTGGTTTTCCACCGCCTACACATCCTACGACATCGGCGAAAGCCGCAACGTTGGCCAGGGACTCGTTATTACCCGCATCGGAGCGGATTTCCTCATGCACTTCGGCGTCAACTACGATGAAAGCAAAGAGAACGCGGGTATTGCATTGTCAATCGAGCCACGCTTCGGCTTGTTCAACGGCGCTTCCGGCGGTGGAATGGGTTCCCTCATGAACGCCACTAACGCGGCACCGTGACATAATTCGATCTGACTATTTACCGTTACTAGACGGGAGGTTTTACGATGGCAACAGTGCTCAAGCCACCGCAACAACCACATGCCGAAACCTCCGAACGGCCCAGGCGTTCCGCTTGGCGACAACGGCTCGTCGAGGCCGAACGCGGCGTCACTCTCGGTTTGAGGGGCGACAGCACGCTGTTTGTGCATCTGTTTGTCGGCTGCGTCATCCTCATCTCGGCTGTCGTTCTCAGCCTGTCGATCACCGAATGGGCTTTGTTGATCCTGGCCCTGGCCGTCGTCATTTCGGCCGAAATGTTCAACAAGGTGATGATTGAACTGGGCCGGCTGATTCCCGGCAGTTCCGACGATTCGCCCCACAACTGCCTGAAAATCGCCACGGCGGCCGTTTTCGTCACCATGTCCGGCACAATGCTGGCAGTGGGTTTGATCTTCGCCCGGCATCTATGGCTGATGTTTCAGGCGTAGGCAGGCAGTCCACTGCTCCGTCGGCGGGAGCTGATGCCGTCGGTTAACCAATTCTCCGTTGACGGGTGCCACTGGCGACCCGCCAGTGGCACCCAATTCGTCGATTGAGCATTTACGCGAAACGGACCCTCCGCAAACGGGCTTCAATTCCCGTGACCGATCCGTCATGATGAACCGCTGTAGATGGTTCCTCATTTGACGTCGTCCCGCGACCGGATCGAGTCCTCACGGATGAGCGCAGACAATTCAGGCATCGATGCCATTCTCGCCGATCTCAACGAGCAGCAGCGCGCCGCGGCGACGCACGGCGACTCGCCGCTGCTGGTTGTCGCCGGTGCGGGAACCGGCAAGACGACAACGCTCGCGCATCGGGTGGCCTATTTGATTTCCACCGGCGTCGATCCCAAACGAATATTGTTGCTGACATTCACCCGCCGCGCTGCCGCCGAATTGCTCCGCCGCGTCGATGGTATCCTCCAGGAAATGCACGCCAACGATCGCAGTAAAGGATCGCGGCGTTCCGCAGCCAGTCGCGCCGTGTGGGGAGGCACATTCCACGCCGTCGCCGCCCGGTTGCTCAGGCGTCACGGCCAACTCATCGGCCTGCCACCCGAGTTCACCATTTTCGACCGAAGTGACGCCGAAGATCTGCTAAACGTGCTGAGAGCCGAACTGGAACTGGCGGAAACCGGTTCGCGATTTCCGCTCAAGGGAACCTGTCTCGATATTTACAGCCGCCTGATGAACACGCGGCGGCGACTCGAAGAGGTTCTGAATCGCAGCTTCCCCTGGTGTGCCGAACATCACGACGACCTGAAAACGCTGTTCAACACGTACATCGATCGCAAGGAATCGCTCGGCGTTCTCGATTATGACGACCTGCTGTTCTTCTGGCACGCGATGGTCCACGACGAACAGGCGGGCAACGCGATTCGCAAGAAGTTCGACTGTGTCCTCATCGACGAGTATCAGGACACCAATCTGCTGCAGGCGGAAATCCTCACCGGACTTGCCCCCGACGGACAGCGAGTGACCGTCGTCGGCGACGATGCGCAGTCGATCTATTCCTTCCGCGCGGCCACCGTTCGCAACATCCTCGATTTTCCGGAACAATATCCTGGTACGACCGTCGTCGCGCTGGAGCAAAACTACCGCAGCTCGCAACCCATTCTCAATGCGACCAACCGTGTCATCGGGCAGGCAACAGAACGGCATCGAAAAGAACTGTGGTCGGAGCGCACCGACGGACGCCCGCCCGTTCTCGTTCATTGTCAGGACGAAGACGAGCAGACCGATTACATCGTCGATCAGATTCTCGAACACCGCGAAAACGGTTTGGACCTGAAGCGGCAGGCGGTGCTGTTTCGTGCGTCGCATCACAGCATTGCGCTCGAAGTCGAACTGTCGCGGCAGAATATTCCCTTTCACAAATACGGCGGGCTGAAGTTCATCGAGACGGCCCATGTGAAAGACCTGATGGCGTACTTGAAGCTGGGCGAAAATCCCCGCGACATTGTCGCTGCAATGCGCGTGTTGATGCTGCTGCCGGGAATCGGCCGCAAGAAGGCGGGGCAACTCATTAATCAGCTTGAAGTAGCGGGTTTTGATTTCAACTGCTGGCGCGACTACCGCCCGCCCACGGCTGCGAAAACACACTGGCCGTTGTTTGTGGCGCTGATGCGTCGTCTGGCGAGCACACGCGGGCATGCCGATCAGGTCGAATCCGATCTGTCCGACGTCCGCATTTTTTACACACCGCTGCTGGAACTGAAATACGATCACGCGAAAGTGCGGTTGCGGGATCTGCAGCAGTTGGAGCAGGTCGCCTCGCGGTTTGCCGATCGGCAAACCTTCCTCACCGAGATCACGCTCGACCCACCATCCTCGACACAGGATTTGCCCGAGGACCCGCATTTGGATGAAGACTATCTCATCCTCAGCACGATCCACTCGGCCAAGGGACTGGAATGGGACGCCGTCTACGTCATGCACGCCGCCGACGGCAACATCCCCTCGGATATGTCGACCGGTTCGGAAGAGGAGATCGAAGAGGAACTGCGGTTGTTCTACGTCGCCCTCACCCGCGCGAAAACCTGGCTCTACGTTTGCCATCCCGAGCGATATTATTTTCACGGCCGTTTCAAAAGCGACGCGCACAGCTTCTCGCAATTGACGCGGTTCCTGCCCGAGGACATTCTGACGCTGTTCGAACGACAGTCGGCCGGCCTTGGCGAAGCCGAGGAGGACGAAACCGACGACGTTCCCGCACCACATATTTCCACCGCCAGCGTCCGCAACCGCATTCGCAAAGCGTGGTAGCGGCTTGGGTGGAAATGGTTCGTGGTGACCTGATTTGTCGCCCCTGTCTTAGTCGAACAAGGGCGGCTCGGGTTGAAGCATCCGAACCGCATGAATGCGGTCACTACAAACCTCTACAGGCGGCGGCAACGCGGACGACGTATTGTCCGTATATGATTCATGGCTATACTGGAACGTGGACATCTATTGAGAGCTGCTATCTGCCCTGCCTTTCTTTCAATCGCCATCCGTCAGAGGACGAGCATGCTGGTTTTTGTACGACGTTCGGTTTTCGGTTTACTGCTGTTTCTTGTCGCGACGCTGCTGATGGTCTCACCCGCCTCGGCGCAGCGCAAGACGGAATCGGCAACCGGTCCGCGCGACTTTCGTTCGAAGAACTTTCTGCTGCATACCGACATTACCGATGAGCGGGCAAAAGACCTGCTGAAAAAACTCGAATCGATGCTCACGCTGGTTTCCAAGTATTGGGGCCAGCCGAACAGAAAGACCATCGAGATTTTCGTCGTCGAAGATTTGAACAATTGGGCGCAGGGGCGAATTGACCCCCGGGCCATCGGTAGCCTGCGCGGCGGGGGCGGATTGACGATTGCAGAAGGGGTGAGACTTGGAAACGCGTTCAACATGAATGCCAAGTCTTACGCCGTGACCCGGGAAGGGACTCCGTTGCACGAAGCGGTTCACGCCTATTGTTCGCAAACCTTCGGGCGAACCGGGCCGGTTTGGTACAGCGAAGGCATGGCGGAAATGGGGGCCTACTGGGACCCGAAAGACCCCAGCGTCAATTGTGGCGAATACATTGTTCGCTACATTCGCAAGAGTGAACCGAAAACGCTGAACGAGATTATCAACAGTCCGGAAACCACCGGCGACTCGTGGCAGAACTATGCCTGGCGGTGGGCGCTCTGCCATTTGCTGGCAAACAACGAAAACTATCGCAAGCGGTTCCGTCCCTTGGGGCTTGCCTTGCTGCAGAAGAAGAAGACATCGTTTGAACGCGTTTACGGCTCGATGGCCAAAGAGATCAGTTTCGAATACCTGTTCTTCCTCAACCATCTCGAACGCGGACTCCGCGCCGATTTGTGCAGTTGGGATTGGAAAGCGAAATACGCCCGGCCGCGCAGAAACAATTCTCTGTTGTCAAAGATTAACGCGAAACGAGGATGGCAGCCAAGTCGATTGCGAGTCAAGAAGGGCGAAGAATACCAGGTCAGCGCCGAAGGGACCTGGAAGATTGCCAAGAATGGTGAACCGATCAATGCCGCCGGAGACGACGATGGCAACGGCAAGCTTTTCGGTATTCTGTTCGACGATTACGAATTGAGTGAACCTTTCGAGATTGGCATCTACGGCAAGTTCACAGCCCCCGGCGATGGCGACCTGCTGTTGCGCTGCAAAGACGAATGGCACGAACTCATCGACAACACCGGCCTCATGACCGTTCGCTTGAAACGCGCCGACGCACCCACTCCCCTGCCAAAACCCAAACAGCTCCGCGACGCCGAATGACCAACCGTCCGGCACGCCGTCATCGAGTCACGTCACAGTTTCCGCGCCTGTAAATCCGCAACCAGTGGTCGCGCCCGTTTTCTGGAAACGCGTCCATGGTGCGCGCTGACCGACCACGCCAATTCATTCGTCGAAAATTCAGGAAACAGACATTTGGTGTTTGACCTTTTCGATTGGGATGTGTAATCTGGATCTCTGTGGTGGGTTTTACGCCCAAGGCGGTAGTGTTGTGTGAAAGTTGGTGGGTTTTATGCCCAGTTGGTCTGCTCGCAAGGGATGTGCGTCGCCGGGAATTCAGCGGATGATCGACGTCGATCCTGATGAGCAAACGCAAGTATGTCGGCCGATTCGTTTATTACCGGTGAATGCCGTCGGACGATCGATGATCGGTTTCGCATCACGCTGCCGCCGGAAATGGCCGAGGCAGTAACGGATGCAGACGGGGAGTCGATCCTCGTGAAGGAGCGGTACGGTTGCCTTAGCTTGTGGCGGGCAGCCGAATGGCAGAAACGACTTGATGACGGAGTGTCACTCATACGGCAGAAAATTGACGCAGGCCGCATGGAGCAGCGTTGGGGCGAGGTTCAGCGATTGGGGAGGTTGTTATCGACCCGCTCGCAGAAAGTGAAACTCGCCAATCGCTCCCGCCTGTTGGTCCCGGATAGCTGCCGTGAGTTTCTCGACGTCAACGCAAATCAGGAGGTGATTGTCGTTGGTGCGGTGATCTGCATCGAAATCTGGAATCCGAAGGCGTGGCAGGAAATTCTCCGCCAGGAAATGCCGGAATTCGGACCGTTGCTGCAACAACTGGCAGACTAAGTCGGCAGATGGAACCACCCACCGGGAATGTACCGTTGGGTTACCCGACCGCAAACAGAAGAGAGAGAGCGAAGGCTCACTCAGTCACAATTTTCCGTGAAACGTGACAGGCTTTCAGGCACCATGGATGGCTTGTTCGGCACGGAGGCCGCTTTCTCTCTTCTGTTTGCGGCCGGGGAAATCCATTCGCAATCGCGCCCCATGCATGTGTGTCCGCTCAAAGCCCACGGGCTGCGGCCGGTGGGCTCGAGTCGCGACATTCGCCGCTTAAGCAGGGAACGCCATCATCACCCGGTGCATTTCTTCCACCGTTGTGATTCCCGCTTTCACCTTGTCCATCGCCGAGGTCTCCAGCGTTTTCATCCCCTTTGACTTCGCCAGTTCCAGCATCTCGCCGTGGCTTTTGCCGCGTAGAATCGCATCGCGGAGTTCCTGATCGAACGTCAGAATCTCGAAGATACCGGTTCGTCCGTGGTATCCCGTGTGGAAGCACGAGTCGCAACCCGCTCCGCGAAACAGTTCGACGCTTTCGGCCTCTGCCGGATCGATCCCTAACGCTTCGCACATCGTCTCGTCGGGATGATGGCTCACCCGGCAATCGGTACACACTTTGCGAATCAAACGTTGCGAGATGATGGCCTGCAGACTGTCGGCGACGAACATTGCGGGAACGTCGAATTGTCGAAAGACATCGATGGTTGAGGCTGCATCATTTGCGTGCAGCGTGCTCAACACCAACACACCGGTCAGGCCGGCGCGGACTCCGATCCGTGCCGTCTCCGGGTCGCGAATTTCGCCAATCATCATCACGTTGGGGTCCTGCCTCAACGCACCGCGCAGGGCCGACACGAAATTCAAGCCGATTTTTGAGTCGATTTGCAGCTGGTTGACCCCCTCGACTCGTCGCTCGACGGGATCCTCGATGGTAATGATGCTTTTGGTGGGAAGATTCAACAACTCGGCACAGGCGTAGGTGGTTGTACTTTTGCCGGAACCGACCGGTCCCACACTCAGAATTGTGCCGTACGGGGCCGATAGCGCACGTCGCACCGTCTCTTCCTGCTCTTCGTCGAAGCCCAGTTCCTCAAGTTGTGTCAACGTCCCGGCGTCGGGCATCAACCGCAGCACGATGCGTTCGCCGTGAATGGTCGGGCCGCTACCGACGCGGATATCGCGTTGTTGTCCCAACACCGTATTGGAAATATGGCCGTCCTGAGCCAGCCTGCGTTCGGTGATGTTCATGTCGCCCATCAGCTTCAAACGCGATATCACCTGCGACATCATCGTCGGCGGTAACTGGACAACGTCGTGCAATAATCCATCCACGCGCAGCCGCACTCGCAAGCCGCTGGGTGTTGGGTCGAAGTGAATATCGGTGGCGCCAATCTGGAACGCCCGTTCGAGCAACAAATCGACGAGCGGCGCCGGGCCGACGACATCGATCAGTTCCCTCAATTCTTCCTGCAGCGCGATTTCCCGCGATTCGACCGGAGCCGAGTCGGTTTCTCCCGATTCACTCATTCCTCAATCTCCTACTGCAGTCGTTCATCCCACACGATGACAGCCAACGGCTGTTAGATTACGTCGTCATTGCCGCGAAGCTGACTATGCCGATTGCCACAGACGCCAGCAATGCCAACAACGAAACCGTACGTCGAATTCCGGTTTCGCTAAGTGAGTTAACCAATCCCAATAGCACTCCCAAAATGACACCGCCGACAATCAGACCCAACATCACTTCTCGCGGCACGGACCATCCGGAGTTGAACTGAATTGTCAGTCCCACAATTGCTACGGCGACTGAGACCAACTGCCCCCAAACCACAATTCCGATTCCGGACGACGTGCTGATGCCCAATTCCGTCAGCGCCTCATCACGGGTATCGACGATCGTCCACACCTTGCTCAAGCCAGAGATTTGCAAAACTTCCACGACGACCGGATGCTTGGTGATGACAGCCAGGGCGCCTTCCTGCTCTTGCACCGTTTTCCACAATCGGACGACCAGCGCAACCGTCGAACTGCCGATGTATTCCATCGCGCTGAGATCGACGAGCAGGTTCTTCGTCTTTAATTCATTCAGACGTTTGACCAGTTGGTTGCCCACTTCGTGAATGTCGCCCCACTGCTCGTTGCTGAGTTGCGCTGAGAGAGTGACAACCGCGTACTGGTCTGCGGTTTCCAATTGGTAACCAGATTCGCTTGAGGTCACAGAGAACTCTCCGAAATAAAGTCAATTCACGCCAGCCGAACTTGGACGACAGCGAACTATTCGCGCCTCCCGCAGCAGCACCCGTTGTCTCCGGTGCGCAACGACACACAAGTCACCTTCCGGCAACAGCAAGCGGCAATCCGTTGGCAGGTCTTAAAAACGATGATGGCCCGTTTCCTTCCAGCCGCAACCGGCGAACAAACGCCGCGCTGCATCAGGTTGGATGAGTTACGAATGAACTCTCTTCCGAAGGGGTTAAATCAACAACAACATACTCTAACGCAACCTTGCTCATCACAACAGACCCGACGGAGAAAACGATACGTGCGGCCCGTTTTTCAGCGATGTGCGTGCGCCAACCACGAAACGTCAAAAGTCGCGCAGCGGCGCAAAAACCCAGACCGACAGCTCGCTGTCGAATGGCTGCTCAGCGTGACCTCCGACAGCAAGCCGACGGCTTGGATCTATGGTTCACTCGGCTCACACCGAGAAATCTCTCCAACACACTGCCGATTTCTTCCGATTTCTCGATACGCATGCCAGTTTTCTTGCGCCAGAGCCGGATTCGCAATCGTTTCCCCGTCGACAGCGCCCTTGCAGACTGCTAACTTGAAAGTTGCTTGGAATTCGTCCAACTGAGTACGATTCCGGCAAATCTTCGGCCTCGCTTGGCGAATGACGGAATGTCGGCAACCTGGACCGCCTACATTTTCGTGCCACGACGTGATTTGCCATGACTTTTTCGCCACCATCTGCCAACATTCCAGAGACCGCCTTGTCTGAAGAACCGGCCATCATCGTCCCCGAGACCAAGCCGGAAAACGGCACGTCCGGTTCGGCTGCGCACCTGCTGGAAGTCGATTGCCTGTCGAAACGGTTCGGCGATCTGCAAGCCGTCGATCAGGTTTCCTTTCACGTCGAGGCCGGGGAAGTGTTCGGTCTGCTCGGTCCCAACGGTGCAGGCAAGTCGACGTCCATGATGATGATTTGCGGTCAACTGCCCGCCGACGACGGACAAGTTCGCCTCGATGGCCACCCTTTCAATGCTTCCACACTCAACCTGCGATCCTTGATGGGAGTCGTCCCCCAGGATCTGGCGATTTATCCAGAACTGACGGCCCGCGAAAACCTCGACTTCTTTGGACGCTTATACGGCATCAAAGGAAAGACGCTCAAGAGCCGAATCGACGAAATCCTGTCGCAGGTCGGTTTGACAGACCGGGCAGGCGATCAATCCGGCCATTTTTCCGGCGGGATGAAACGACGTCTCAACTTTGGCGTGGCGCTCATCCATCAGCCACGACTGTTGATTCTCGACGAACCAACCGTCGGCGTCGATCCGCAGTCGCGAGCGCATTTGCTCGACTGTATTCGGCAACTCAACGCCGACGGTGTCGCCGTCATCTATGCCAGCCACTACATGGAAGAAGTGCAGTCCATCTGTGATCGCGTGGCAATTATCGATCACGGACAAATGATCGCCACCGGAACAATCGACGCGCTGCTCGACCGCATGAGTTCTGAATTGTTGTTGAGAATTGCAGAACCCTCGGCCGAAATTCGCAGCGAAATCGAGCAGGTGGCTGAAGTTCGCAACTCGCCCGGCGATGGCGAACCGCTGACCATTGTCGTCTCGCACGACCAGCAAGCCGACGAATTGACACTCAACGCCACGTTGACCCACTTGCTGCAAATCCTGAAATCAGGTCACGTGAAACTGTACGAAGTCGAAACAAACGAGCCAAACCTGGAGCGGCTGTTCCTCGAACTGACCGGAAAGCGGCTGCGAGACTGACCAATGAAGGCGTGGGAAATCACCCGGAAAGATTTGAAGTTGCTTGTTCGCGACGGACGTACGTTCGTTGTGCTGCTGGCGCTGCCGGTGTTGTTCATCTGGATCATCGGCATGATCACCGGCAAGATGACCGGCTTCAACGAACCCAATCGCGTTTTGAAAGTCTCGATGGTCGATGAAATCGACTACGACGCCCTCGGCTTCGACGATGAGGGCGAGTCGCTCGAAGAAGACGAGGCCAACCAACTCAAACGCCATGCCCGCAACACGTTCGTCAAGATTTTCAACGGCATCCAGGAAAAGAGCGGATTTGAGATAAAAGAGACGATCGACGAAACAGATGTGACCAACAAGCAGAAGGCGGTCGCAAAAGCACTGCAGCAAGTTGATTCAGACGAGTCGAATGTCGCCCTCCGCGTCGGCCCTGACTTCTTCAAACGCGTTCTCCGTCTCTCTCACCGCGACATTATGGACAGCGGCCGCGGCGGACTCACATTCCAATTTGTGCCCCCCAAAGAAAACCAGACCGATTTCTCCGACAACCGGGAAGGTTTGGAAGAGCGTTTGGCACCCGTCCTGGGCGCTCAGGCCGCGGACCTAGAAATTTATCGTGAAGACGTCGATCTGGAAAATGCCGAAATTACCTTTCGGTTGCCCAAGCAGATCTCGATGAAACTCTTCGACGACGACTGGGAGAACTCTAAGAATTCTGCCCTATTTGAAGAACTGGCGAAAGCAGCCGAACCGCTCGAACTGCTCGACATTTATCCGAATGGTCTGAATTCGGGACTCGAGAGTCTCAACATGCGTCTGGAAGGCGAAGCACGTGGCTCGGCAACGCACGACCTGATCGAAATCGTTGTTCTGTACAGCGCGTTCGACAACATCAAACTGTTTCCGTTGTGCGCAAACAGTCAGAGTCGCAGCCAGATTGGAACCAGCTGCAACGAGTTAGACGCCGAGGCGGATGAAGCCCCGTTGGTGCTCATGCTGCCGCAGAAGGTGCAGAAGTCATCCAGCCACGTCTACCAGGAGGTCATTCCCGGCTATACGGTGCTGTTCGTTTTCTTCCTCATCAACATCATGGCCCGCTCGTTCATTCACGAGAAAGCACTGGGAACGCTGCGGCGGCTGCGAATTGCGCCCGTGCGACCCATATCGGTACTGGCCGGAAAAACGATGCCGTTCTTGTTTGTCTCGCTAATACAGACGGCACTGCTGTTTCTGTTCGGAAAATTCTTCTTCGGCATGAGTTGGGGGCCGATGCCGATGTTGTTGATGCCGGTCATCATCTGCACGTCGTTGGCCGCCACGTCGCTTGGTTTGTTGGTGGCGACAATCGTCCGTTCCGAGTCGCAGGTGTCGGCCTATGCCAATCTGGTGGTCATTACCTTTGGGCTGATCAGCGGTTCGATGTTCCCCCGCGATTGGTTGCCCGAAGTGATGAAGAGCGTCAGTCTCGTGACGCCACATGCCTGGGCACTCACCGCCTACGAACAAATTCTCTCGGCACACGATCCGAACGTCGGCATCGTTCTGCAATGCTGCGCCGCGCTCGTCGGATTCGCGATGCTGTATTTCGCCATCGGCACCGTCCGTTTCGGCAAAGTCGATTGAACCGGTGTGTTGATTGAAAGGGCGAGCGGCGGGTGTCAACCCGCCGGTTCATCTGGCGTTAGCTCTTCCCTCCCGTCTCCCGCTCCGTGCGTGTTATACTCCGGTGCATCGTAGATTGCAGTCTGGCCCAGCGATTCAAGTGACTATGCAAGAGCGTCCCAACATCTTCTTCCGCCTCGCGCTGGCCACCGGCGCGTTGTTTGTCGTCACGGTGCTGGCGTTGACGGCGACCATTTTCAGCGACCCGCGCGCGCCGTCGGCACGGTTCCTGGACAATCACGGCGGCACACTCATCGCCGTCGAAGTTGCCGCCACCCTCACCTTCGCTTTCTGGGCGATGGCCCTCGACCGCCGACAACAACTACTCCGCGACGCAAGAGCCAACGCGGAAGACAAGCAAGAACCAGAAGAGCGTTC
Source organism: Planctomycetaceae bacterium (assembly GCA_018699955.1). Taxonomy (GTDB): domain Bacteria; phylum Planctomycetota; class Planctomycetia; order Planctomycetales; family Planctomycetaceae; genus JABISG01. The sequence goes on from JABISG010000042.1 coordinate 59,347, forward strand.
GTAGTGACCGCATTCATGCGGTTCGGACGTTGGCAACGCTATCGCAGAGGGAATTCAGCCGCTCAGAATGCCGGTTTAGACCCTTGCTTGCGCTGCGGTCTGGTTATGTAACGTCCTTTGCTACAATGGGTTGCATCATTCGCTTTGACTCAACCACCACTTGTGACCTAGAATTACACTGAACCGGTTACACGTTTTCTGTCGATCTTAGTCATGAGTGCGAACCTGTCGATTGGCACCAATTGAGTAATCTGTTCCGCACAGGTCCATCAATCACGAGGAGATTTGGAACGGGAGAACATCATGGGTGACGTCTTAGCGGGTCGTGACGATCTGCGCCGAATGTTTGCGGCGCTTGTGGAGAATACGTTCCACGTCGATTTGGGCGTGGCCGATCCCCGGGTGATCGATTACCTGGCGGACATGCTCGTCCGCTTTGTCCGAATCGACACGATCTACCGCGTCCGAGACGTCGAAGGCCGACGGCTGGAAGAGTTGGCCGACATGATGATTGAGGCTGAACAAAGGCAGGCGAAACCGAAACGCGAGATTCACCGGCACATCGGCGACTTCGCATTGTTCTGGGCAGGTGTCTACCCCGAAGCTCTCAAGCAGCGATGTTCTTCTGCTTCAAAAGACCATCTGATCGACTATTGTGAACAGGGCAAGCGGTCGTATCTCATTGCCAGCACGTTCGACGACGAACCGTTTGAACACGAGGCCCCCGTGCTGCGTCGGCTCAGCCAGGATTTTGAGCTGTGCAGCTACGGATTGAATTGCATACGCCGGGAATGGGAACAGATGCGGCATCAGTCGCCGGACGATGCTGAGCGGAATTGAAGTAGCCCACCGCTCCCTCGGCGGAGTTTTCTCCGTTCCCACGGGGAGCGGCCCGTGGGCTTTGAGTGTGGGACAGTCGTTGCGTGTGTCGCGATCTCTGTTCTCTTTCAATCTGTCTGTCGTCGGTGTAGGTTGGGCATTCTGTTTTTTTGCGGCCCAAACACCGATACTCCAGACGGAAACCCCGAACGTGCACAATTCTCTTACCTGCGCTGCCTGCGGCTTGGCTCACGATGCCGATCAACTTCAAAACCTCTGCAATGAATGCGGTAAGCCGCTGCTGGTTGGATACGATCTGGCTGCTATCAAGGACAGTTTCACGCCCGATGCCGTTCGCAATCGTTCGGTTCGTTCCATGTGGCGGTTCCACGATGTGCTGCCGGTGGACGATGCAGCCGGCGCGGTTTCGCTGGGCGAAGGCAGCACGCCGTTGTTGAAGTGCCGACCGGTGGGGGCAGCGGCTGCTTTTGAAAATCTGTTCGTCAAAGACGAAGCGTTCAACCCCACTGGCAGTTTCAAAGCGCGGGGAATGTCGGCAGCGATCACGCGGGCCGTTGCATTGGGCGCGAAGAAAGTTGCTTTGCCTTCTGCCGGAAACGCTGCCGGCGCAGCAACCTATTATGCCGCCCGCGCGGGCATCGAGTGTTATCTCTTTATGCCCGAAGACACACCGCCGGCCAACATTGTCGAAGCGGCCGTGGGTGGCGCGAAAGTCTTTTTGGTCAACGGCTTGATCAGCGATTGCGGCAAACTTGTCAAGCAGGGCTGCGAACGATTCGGTTGGTTCGATCTCTCGACGCTCAAAGAGCCGTTCCGAATTGAAGGCAAAAAGACGATGGGTTACGAGTTGGCCTTCGACATGGCCGATGCCGCCGGATCGACGAAGTTGCAATTGCCCGATGTCATCTTTTATCCAACCGGTGGCGGCACCGGGTTAATCGGTATGTGGAAAGCGTTCGACGAAATGCAGCAGCTTGGCTGGATTGGCGAGGAACGCCCGCGAATGGTTGTCGTGCAAGCCGAAAACTGTGCCCCCGTTGTCCGCGCATTCGAGCAAGGGGCCACGCATGCCGAGATGTTCCCCAACGCTTCAACCAAAGCGGCTGGCCTGCGCGTGCCGGCCGCCATCGGCGATTTTCTGATGCTCAATGTGCTGAAGGAATCCGGCGGGACTGCGGTCACCGTCAGCGACGATGACCTGCTGGACGGTGTGCGGGAATTCGCCGGCGAACAGGGCATTTACCTCTGCCCGGAAACCGGAGCGGTTTGGAAAGCGGCGCTCAAACTGCTGGAATCGGGCTGGTTGAAACCGTCCGAACGCATCGTGTTGTTCAACACCGGCAGCGGGCTGAAATACAACCACCTGTTCCCGCCAAATAATTTGCCGCTGTTGGATCACAACGACCCGAACGTGATCGACCAGATCGAATCGTAATCGATCACGTCGCTTATTTTCCGCTCACCACGCGCACGACGGCGGCCGATCCTTCGACGTCTTCCAGTTGCACGCGTAGTCCCGTCTTTCGTGCGCTCATATCGATGGCGAATGTCAGCCGATGACGCCCCTGGGGCAAATCGAGCAGCATCGCATCAGCGACGGCACGGGGGGTTGAATTGATCCACATTGTCAGTCCGTCAGTCGAGTTCAGCACCAACTGACTCTTCCCGGCCGTGGTCACTTCCAGTTCGCAATGAACGAAAGCTGTTCCCTTTGCGCCTGGTGTGACTCGGTTTCGTGAGAGTTCGGGGAGACCGGATGTCGGTAACAGACCGGCGACCGTGCTGTAGGCGGGCTTCCAATTGAAGGCGGCATCGTCGGTTGCCGCGGTTGCGTGCCGGGTGCGGCGAATGCGGTAAACTGCATCGGGTGTTGCCTGCAGCACTCTCCACCGCCGAACCACGCGATCTCGCGAGACCTGAAACTGTCCGATCTTGCCTAACTGCGACATGAACTGCACGAGGTCCATCAGTTCCGCATCGGTCAGTTTTTCGGTCAATCCGACAGGCATCAACGATGTGCCGTCGGCGCGTTCCTCGATGCTGCCGCGAGGAATCGAAACTTCCTTGTCTTCCGCGTCTCGCAGAACCACTTCGCGCGCCGACTCGCGAACCTTCACGCCCGTGTGTACTTTGCCTTTGTCGGTGACGATGACCAGCGTGTTGTAGTTCTCCTTGACCTTCTTGTTGGGGACCAGTAGCGAGTCGATGAGATAATCGACCTGCGCGCTGCCGCCGATGCTCACCAGATCGGGGCCGACTTTTCCGCCGGCACCGGCTATTGCGTGACACTTCAAGCAGGCAACATCGTCGCGGCGGAAGATTGCTTCACCACGCACTGCATCGCCGTGCTCGCGCACGCCGGTAATCATCTGTTGCATTTCAGCGTCGGTCAGTTTGCGGGCACCGGTGGTGATGCCCCCCGCCGTCCGTAGCGCCGATGCCAGGGTGTCCTGTTTTCGCCCGGAAGCAGATGCTTGCCGGAGACCGATCTTCGCGATGTCGGCGGTAAGTGTTCGGCCGCCCAGCGCTTTGGCCAATACCGCTGCCCCTTGCTTCTGTGACAGGAACG
>JABISG010000041.1 GCA_018699955.1 Planctomycetaceae bacterium
CCACCGGCGACAGCGGACACAATATCAAGCCCATCGTCCACGCCGATACCTTTGGCTCCAACCTGGGATCGATCTACTCGCGAATCGTCGGCACCAACGATCCGTTTACGGGAATGCCGACTAACACCGCGTTGTTCCCGCAGGCGGTCGATCCGAAAGCGATGCCGCCGGTCACGCAGTTCGGGAATTTCCTCGCGACCGGCCCGTTCGGCGGATCGTTCGCGCCGTTCGTTCCCGGTGCCGGCGGGCAAATGCAGCAAAACATGAAGCTGGCGATTCCCATGAACCGCCTCGACGACCGCCGCCTGCTGTTGACCGGACTCGACCGAATTCAGGCAGCGCAAGATTCCAGCGGCACACTCGACGGCATCGACAAACTCCGCCAACAAGCGTTTGAAGTCATTCTCGGCGGCGTCTCCGAAGCGTTCGATCTTTCAAAAGAAGACCCCGCCACCGTCGCCCGCTACGACACCAGCAAACTCGTCCGCCCGGACGACATCGATAAGAAATGGAACAACCACAAACGCTATGCCGACAACGGCGCAACGTTGGGCAAGCTGTTGCTGCTGGCGCGACGCCTGTGTGAGCGCGGCTGCGGTTTCGTCACGCTCACCACCAACTTTGTGTGGGATATGCACGCTGACGTGAACAACGCCGACGTCGTCGAGGGCATGGGCTACATGGGCGTGCCGTTCGATCACGCGGTCTCGGCATTCATCGAAGACGTTGAAGCCCGTGGGCTGAGCGATAAAATTCTACTCGTTTGCTGTGGTGAAATGGGCCGCACCCCGCGGATCAATAAGAACGGCGGACGCAATCACTGGGGCAGCCTCGCACCGTTGTTGCTCTCGGGTGGCGGCCTGAACATGGGCCACGTCGTCGGCCAATCGACCCGCGACGCTGGCCAACCCTTGTCGGAGCCGATGACCAACAAGCACCTCATCTCCACCATTCTGCATACGCTGTTCCGCGTCGGCGAACTGCGAATCACCCAAGGCGTCCCCGGCGAAGTCTCCCGCACCATGGCCACCTGGGACCCCATCCCCGGCCTGCTGTAGCACAGCGTCGATCACACAGCCCGCTTTCAAACGCTCACCACGCGTCAGCGCGGAGGGGAGGTTCGTAGTAACCGCATTCATGCGGTGCGAATCACCAAAACGCATCAATCGAACCAGACTGCGCACCAAGTTCGGGAGAGTGATCCATGTTACGCCGCTTTTTGATCTCAATGTGGCTTTTTTCATTCGCCAGCCTGATGTTCGTCAGTGTCGCCCACGCCGACAACAAAGCTGAAAAGAAACCGAAGCTCAACGAAGAACGCATCCTCGAGTTGACGGCGTTGATCCAGGCTAAACCGAACGACCCCGCCGGTTATCGTATGCGGGCGTTCCAGTACGCGCGCGGCCATGCGTGGGATAAGGCGGCGGCCGACTTCGTAAAACTCGCTTCACTCCGCCAAGGCAATTCACAAATCGGGCAGCAAATCGGCGTGTTTCTCGTGCTGGGGGGCGACACGAAAACCCATGAAGCACTTTGCAAAGAGATGCTCGAAGGATACAGCGACTCCAACGATCTCGGCAACCTGGAGCGAACCGCCAAGCTCTGCACTTTAATGCCAAAACCGGTCGGCAAACTGGAAAAACACCTGGAACTCGCCAAGCGATCGGTCGATTTGAGCAAAGGACGCGATTTCGCCTCCCACCATCATCGCACGCTGGGGCTCGTCCTCTATCGCATGAAGAAATACGACGAAGCGATCGATGCGATCCGCGCTGCCGACAAAGTCGATGCCGCCGCCCGCTTTCAAATTCCCAGCGTCATCGTCTGCAACCGCGCCATCGAATCGATGTGCCTGATACGGCTCGGCAAACTGAACGAAGCCAAAAATGTCCTCGCCAAAGCCACCCCGGTCCTGACCGAAAAACTCAAGAACCAAACAGCCCTATACGGCGGCAACTTCTGGCACGACTGGCTGATCGCCAAGATCCTGCACGACGAAGCCCAACAACTTGTGGCAAAACCCAAACAGTAGAGCGTGCTGTCTGTTCGATTCAATCGACCACACAGCTCGCTACCAAACGCTCACCACGCGTCAGCGCGAAAAAAAGGGTTCGTAGTGGCCGCATTCATGCGGTTCCAGTCTCGACCGAATGCCCCGTGTGAAGCAGGCGATCACGCCTGCCGACGGGTTGTGATTGCCAATCAGGCTCGGCGGTTTCCACGCAATTTCGCCCCGCTTGCTTGGCTCGTAACAAAGCTTGGTCCGCAGCATCAACCAGTTCGGCAGCGTTCGACATTCGTTCGTTTCGCTCCGCGACTCCGAAGCTGGCCGTCACATGAATCATCTTGCCGGCATAGCTGACCGATGCTTGTTCCAGAGCGGCACACATTCGGGTTGCAAATGTTGCCGCTTCGTCTTGTTCGGTGTCTGGCAAGAGGACGCAGAATTCTTCACCGCCGTAGCGACAAACATCATCGTTGACGCGGCAATGCGTCTCCAGCAATTCAGCAACTCTCTTCAGAACCGCATCCCCTGCCGGATGACCGTGAGTGTCGTTGACCTGCTTGAAGAGATCCAGATCAAGCATGATGCAGGAGAGCGACATCCCGCCGCGATTGGTTCTCTCCCACTCTCGCTCAAATCGCTCGAAGAACGTGCGGCGGTTTAGAACACCGGTGAGTGGGTCAATCTGTGACAACTTCTCTGCCCTGGCCTTGGCAGTGCGCAATTCTTCAACCGTGGCTGTTAGTTTTCTATCAAGAGGTCTGATGACCCAGAGATAGAGGACCACACCACTGCCAAGTGCCAGTACCGAAGCATCCAGAAAGACATCGTTCCAGGAATGCGCATCGGGCTTAACCAACTGAAACGCACACATGATGAGCGCTTCGATGGTAAAAATGACCAGAGTGACCTGGACGAGCACACCTCCCACGTGCGTTCTCGCCCGCGATCGCTGTTGCCCATCATCAGGCAGTTCTGGATTCGACTGGCTGTATGCGCTCATCAGAGCAAACCGCTTTCTTCGATACTTCCCCGACATCTCGCAGAATCAGATCTTCAATCCAATCCCCACGATGGTCGGTGTACAGGGCCGAATTGTTGCAGGAAATAACAGCAGGCGGGCCACGGCCCAAAAGAAAATGAGCCTCGCAACCGTAGCTCACAAACAGCACGGTGTCAAAAACGGCGATTGCTTTTGTTCAGTCACCTGCCGTCGCTGACCAATGTTGCATCACAGCGTCGAAACGGCCGCGGGTGATCGCAATCGCAGGTTGGGCAGAGCCGCCACAGTTGGCCCCACGCGGCTGAAGCCAAAAAAGGCTCAGTGGCGATCGCGCTTTCAGTCGGCTGCCACATCCCACAGAATGATCCTTCTATCTGCGCTTCCTGAGGCGAGCAGCTTCCCGTCCGGGGAAAAGGCGGCGCAGTTCACGGCAGCCGTATGTGCGGCCAACGTTTCAACTTCGCGGCCCGTGGAAAGGTCCCATAGCTTGATCGTTCGATCGTCGCTCGTCGTTGCCAACAGCTTACCATTCGGCGAAAAAGTGATACTTGAAACACTGCCGTTGTATGTGCCATTTGTTGCCGGTTTGTGCCCTTCGAGAACGAAGATTTCGCGGCCGGTTTTCACATCCGTGAGGTGGACCTTCTGTTGGATGTCTACCCAGGCGAAGCGTGAATTGTCCTGAGAAAAAGAAGCGCACATCAGGTCGCCGGGAATCTTCAGCCCTATTCGTTTCTTTGAATTTCCTATGTCCACAATCTGGACGTCCTTGCCTCCTGCAATGGCGACCAACCGTGCGTCTGGCGAGACCGCCATACCCCGATGCCGGCCCTTGATGCCGGTGTCGCGTTGCAATTTTCCCGTCCTGGTGTTCCACGCCAAGATCCCCACTGCTTTAATGGCGGGGGATGCGTACGATATCGTAGTCCGGCCGTCTGTGGAGAATCCGGCGAACGCAAGCGTCTGCCGTTTCCATCTTCCGAATGCGAGCTTCATTTGTCCTGAAAACGGGTCCCACAGCCGCATCGTGTGGAAGCCATCAACATTCCCAGTCGAACAGACCGTTTTGCCATCGGGGGTGAACGCTGTGCGAGTTGCCATTCGATCTTGCGGAATCACGTGCCGTTGTTCTTTCCGCTCCAAATCCCAGATCCGTAGCGTATTGTCGGGCCCCCTGTTGCCACCGGAGCCGGTCATGCTGCTCGGAACGTCGAAGGTGGACGTCGAGGCCAGCAGTTTTCCGTCCGGCGAAAAGGCGACGCAGAAAACCGGGCCTTCGTGTTCTCTGAAAGCCACTCGAGCGCGGTCTGGTCTGCCTCGCCACAGTTTGATTGACTGGTCGCCGTTGAAGGTTGCGGTGGCCAGCGTTGTCCCGTCTTTGGAAAAGGACATATGCACGACGCGTCCCTCGTGGCCCTGCAATTTTCCTCGGCTCTGTCCTGTCGTCGCATCCCAAGCCAGCAAGCCGCTGCTGCCTTCCTGTTTCGGCGCTGTGATCAAGGTCTTGCCGTCGTGTGAAAGCGCGAGATAGCGAACATCATTGCGATGCCCTCCGGGTCCTGCCAAACGAGCCTGCTCCTGTCCCGATTCAAGATTCCACACCTGTACCATTTTTTCGTGGTCTGGAACATCCGAAATGTCACCGGCGGTCGCAAGCGTCGTTCCGTCCGCCGATACTGCGGGCGAGATGCTGGCGCCAAACTTGACTCCAAACCTCTTGACGAGTTTCCCCGTTCGCACATCCCAGAGAGACACCGGATTGGCTGAGATCAACATCCGGCCGCCGCCGACAAACCGCAGCCAGCCGAGTCCGGAACGTTTTGTTTTTGCCAACGAGCGTATTTGCTTGCCGCTTTGGGTGTTCCAGAGAATGATCTGGCCGGTTTCTGCGGAAGCCAGTGTCTTCCCATCGGGCGAGAATGCAACACTGCGCACTTCCCTCTTGTTACCCTTCAGGGCGAACTGCTGCTTCCCCGTTTCCACATCCCACAGACTTAGGTGAGAACTCATCCTGGATATGCCGCCTCCCACAGCCAGAACCCTTCCGGAAGGTGAAAATGCCACGCATCGAATGGCCGACGGCAGCCCCTTGAGCGTTTGCTGCAACTCCTCGCTGGCAACGTCCCAGATGCGAATCTCACTCGGATCCTCTTTGCGAGTGGGGCTGTGAACGACGGCGACGGTTGAGTGATCTTCCGTCAGGGCGGTTCTCGTGCAATTTGCGTGCCTGCCTGACTCTAACGCCTGGCTGAGTACCGCTGGATTGGACGGCGAATTCTCTCGCAGAAAACTCCAGATGAAGTCCCGGTGCCTAGGCGGGCAGCCCTCCAGATCGTTCAGCAACGCCGCAGCTTCCTGCGGTTGCGTCTCGCGCAGTTTCCACACGAGGCCAAGTTGTACGTTGTACCGTCCCAGTTTCGATAGCGTCAGTGCTTGGCGCAATTCGTCGGCGGTGTCTTCGGCGCGTTGTTGTGCCTGTAGCGCCAATTGACGTTGCGCATCCGCCTTCTTCTTCTCCGAGGACGCCAGATTTCGTGCCCTGAGGGCTTCCTGCTCCCTCTGTTGAGCGAGTTGCTGCTGACTTTCGGCCTTTTTGAGGGCTCCCACAGCTTCCTGCTTCCTCATGTCGGCCAGTTCGCTTGCCTTTTGGGCCTTACGCGTCGCATTCTGTTCATTGCCCAATGCCGCAACGGCCTGCCGCTCTTTGGTTGAGGCGTAAGCGGCCAGCGAAATTGAGAGGACCAGAGCGACAAGAATGACGGCCACGACCGTTCCGGTCAGCCCGGCAACCAGTGGGTTTCGACGACACCAGCGCGTCGCCCGTTCCGTCCAGCCGATACGGCGGGCGCGAATCGGTTCGTCGTCCAGCCACCGTCGCAAATCGTCGGCCATCTGGCGACAATCGCGATAGCGATGATCGGCATCCCTGGACATCGCCTTCAGGCAGATCGTTTCCAGATCGGCGGGTACGGCCGGGTTGATTGTGCGGGGACTCGGAATCTCCTCGTTCAGAATGTTGTAGATCACAATCGCGGGCGGGCCTTCGAACGGTGTGTGCCCGCTGATCAACTCGTATAAGACAACACCCAGGCTGTACTGGTCGCTGGGCGCTTTCACTTCTTCGTTGTGGCCGGCTGCCTGTTCGGGCGACATGTAGGCGGGCGTCCCCATTATGGAGCCGTCCTGTGTCAGCTTTTCTTCCGAATGTCCGATGCGTGCAAGCCCGAAATCCATCAGGTGCGGCTCACCCGCTTTGTCCACCATGACGTTGTCAGGTTTGATGTCGCGATGCACTATGCCAAGCGAGTGGGCATAGTGCAGACCTTCCGCCAATTTACGAACAATTTCTGCACTGGTCCGGAAATCCGTCGGCTGTTCTTCAATCGAATCCGTAAGAGGATGGCCGTCGATGAAAGCCGCCGCGAAATAGTAGCTGTCGCCATCCTGACCGGCGTCGAAGACGGGGACGATATTCGGATGCGTCAGCCGCGCCGACGCCTTTGCCTCCCGGAGGAATCGCTCGATCGCCCGTTGGTTTCCAAGTGTCGCGGGTTGCGGAACCTTGAGAGCAACCTGCCGATCAAGTTGAGTGTCGAAGGCCCGGAACACGGCACCGAAAGCCCCCGCGCCAAGCCGCTCTTGAATCTGATAGCGGCCCAGATGCGGGGGGCCTGTCGCACTGGCAACGGCCCCGACCAATTGCGTCTGAGAATCGGTCGTGGATTGCTTTGCCGCCTCAAGAGTCTTATTCGCCCCGCTCGCGACGGTGGCAGCGGGGGTTAACGTGAATACCTGCTCGCAGTTCCTACAAGTACTTTTTCGGCCCACTTGGGTCTTCGATATCCGGTAGGTCTTTCCGCACTTCGAATTGGGACATTGAACCGTCACATCCGCCATCGGTCGCTCTCGTTCTGATGAGTTATGCAGGTCAGGCTAAAGCCCTGACCTCTCTTCCCAATGATTATCGATTAGCCTGTGGAGTTATTCTTCGACACCCTCGCGGAATGGCAAACCAGCGGCAATGAAGGTCGCCTTGGAACGGCGAAAGAGTAGAAGGGCCGGCCGTGATGTGCGTGCAACGCCAATGGTGAACCCCCGGCCGACACAGCCCCCCCCTATCCACTCTACACAAATGCTCACACCTCAGTATTACAGCGGTAAAACACCCTCGTTTCAAGCGCAACCAGCCGGCGAATTGGTGAAGGGCGCTCCGATGCGGAAAACGATCAAATCCTGCACGTCGTATGGGGAGTCGATTCTCTTCTTCTACTCGGCGGCCTCGACGACATTTTCACCGGTTTGGGGAGGCGCATTCTCAAACAACGGTTTTGTTTTGGATTGGGATCGCCGTGGATTGCTTGCGGCACACCCCGCAAGCGGGGCGGTTAAATGGAATACTGACGGTGGGCGGTTGGCGTGCGATGGCTGAGGAACTTGCCGTCTGGTTTGGTGCGGGGTAATATCGGATCGACGAATGGTAATGCGTCGCGTGTTGTGGTGCGCGTTGCCTGTTTTTTCAACGCTCCCCAATTGAAATTGAGTTCCCAAAATGAAAACACTCGCTTCCGCGCTCGCCCTGTTTGTTGTGCTGGCCTCGAATCTTCATGCGGGCGATTGGCCTGCCTGGCGGGGGCCGACCGGGCAAGGGTATTCGGACGACACGGCGATTCCGCTGACCTGGAGCGATTCCGAAAACGTGAAGTGGAAGGTGCCGTTGGAATTTCAGGGGAACTCGACGCCGATTGTTTCCGGGAAGAAGATTTTCCTCACGCAGGCCAACAACAAGGGGGCCACCCGCAGTCTGCTTTGCCTGTCGCGAACCGATGGCAAGTTGCTCTGGAAGAAAGACGTTACCCATGCCGACAAAGAGCTGAGTTGGAACCCCAACTGGTACAGCAACTCGTCGCCGGTGACCGATGGCAAACGGGTGATCGTCAGTTTTGCCTCGGCCGGCATGTACTGCTACGACATGGATGGCAAGGAACTCTGGAAGCGGACCGATTTAGGCAGTTGGCAGCATAAGTTCGGCAGCGGTTCTTCGCCCATCATTTACGGCGACACGGCCATTCTGTGGTGCGGCCCGAATGAAAAGCAGGGCAGAAACTTCCTGCTGTCGGTCAACAAGGAAACCGGCAAGACCGTTTGGGAACACGACGAAAAGTTCGGCTCGTGGGGAACGCCGCTGATTGTTAAGCACGACGGCAAAGACCAACTGTTACTCGGCACGAACCCGATGCTGAAGGGGATTGACCCCAAAACCGGCAAGGAACTCTGGAAGTGTGGCGGCCACAACAAGTTCGTGTATGCCTCGCCGCTGTTCGGCAACGGCACGGTTGTCGGGATGACCGGTTACAACGGGCAGGCATTTGCCGTCACGTTGGGTGGTAAGGGTGACATCACGTCCGACCGTCTGTGGCTGCATCCCCGCGCGACACAGCGGGTTGGTTCCGGCGTGGTGATCGACAATCACATTTACATCGTCGAAGAGAGTGGGATCCCCCACTGCTACGATTTGAACTCGGGTGCCGAAGTTTGGCAGGTCAAGAAACGCCCCAACGGCGGCAAGACCTGGGGTTCGATGGTGTACGCCAACGCCCGGCTGTACGTGCTGATGAAGAACGGCTCGACGCTGGTCTTCGCAGCCGGACCGAAATACGAATTGCTGGCAACGAACAAACTGGCAGCCGGTGCCGCCACGAATTCCAGTCTGGCAGTTTCCGACGGCGAGATTTTCCTGCGAACCTTCAAGAACCTGTACTGCATCACGCAGAAGTGATTCGCGACGGGACAGAATACCCGAGAATCGGTCGAGGCGCGCATTCGCGTTGGCAAACGTCCGCCTTCTCTGATTGTTGTGTGAATTCTCACAGACGTGGGCACGCACATCGCCGATGATCTCTGGTCACATTGCCCACTCGGGTGGGAATTCTTAGAATGGCGCAGCTTGGTTCGCCCGGCTTGCGTGCATTCGTGATACAGAGGTCGGGCCGATATCTGCCCGAAATTGCGAATCACATCAACGACAAAGCGGCGGAACGGATCACGCTGCATAATTAACATTGAGGAGAACAATCGCGTGGCGAGCATTGCTGAACAGGCCAAGGGAAACGGAAAACTTAACGTCGATGAGGCAGTCCGCGACCGCTACAGCAACGCGGCGCAGCAGGCAGAGGCTTCCCTTTGCTGCCCGGTTGAATATGACCGAAAACATCTCGAAATCATTCCGCAGGAAATCATCGAACGCGACTACGGTTGCGGCGATCCCTCGCAGCACGTGCGGGAAGGCGAGGTTGTACTCGACCTCGGTTCCGGGGGCGGCAAGATCTGTTATATCGCAGCTCAAATTGTTGGCGCGGCGGGCAAAGTGCTCGGCGTCGATTGCAACGACGAAATGCTCGCGCTCGCGCGGAAGTATCAAGGGCAGATCGCCGACACGTTGGGTTACGACGCCGTGCAGTTTCTGCGCGGCCGCATTCAGGATCTAGCACTCGATCTCGATTTGCTCGACAAATACCTGGCCGAGCAGCCCGCGACATCCAGTTCCGACTGGCTCCGCGTGCAGGAATATTCTCACCACATCCGTGAAACGGCACCGCTCGTTGCTTCCGACTCCATCGATGTGATCGTGTCGAATTGCGTACTCAACCTGGTTCATCAAGAGGACCGCACACAACTGTTCAGCGAGATGTTTCGCGTGCTGAATCGTGGCGGCCGCGTTGTGATTAGCGACATCGTTTCCGATGAAGATGTCCCCGACCATTTGCGTCACGATTCTAGACTTTGGAGTGGATGCATCAGCGGCGCGTTTCGCGAAGACAAACTGCTGCACGCGTTCGAGGAAGCCGGTTTTTACGGCATCGAATTGCTCAGTCGGCAAGAAGAGCCTTGGGCCGTCGTCGAAGGCATCGAGTTCCGCAGCGTCACCGTGAGTGCGTTCAAAGGCAAGGAAGGGCCGTGTCTCGATCAGCGTCAAGCCGTTATTTACAACGGCCCCTGGAAGGCCGTCATCGATGACGACGGTCATAAGTTGCTGCGGGGACAGCGGATGGCAGTTTGCGGCAAGACGTTCGACATTTACACCCACCCGCCATACGCCGAGCAAATCACCCCCATTCCTCCGGCCGAATCCGTACCGCTTTCTGATGCTGTTCCCTACGATTGCCGTAGTGCGGCGATTCGCTCGGCTCGCGAAACCAAAGCAGGCGGATCGATCGATCTCACCGTACTTCCCGGCGATAGCTGTTGCGGCACCGATAACTGTTGCTGATCGACGAGTGGAGAACGGCAAGAGAGGAATTGCCAGTTCGGGTTGGGCGTGATACGATTCACACACGGAGTCACGTTCGATCATCCAAGCAGTGCATCTGCATCGATCCGGTCGCCAATTGTGGCGTAAGTCGAATGAATCACCAGAACAACAGCATCTTTTGGCCCATCCCTTGCGGCACATGGTTCGCAACGCGAGTCTATATTAGCGCCTGGTTGCCGTTGTTGCTGGTTGTCATCTGCTGGCGACTGGAAAGCCTGCAGCTGGGGCTGGTGTTCGGCGGGATTTTTTTCGGCAGTGTGCTGTTTCACGAGTTCGGGCACGTTGTTGCAGCGCGGATGACCGGTGGAGCGGCCGATGAGATTTTGCTCTGGCCGTTCGGCGGACTCGCCTCCACACAACCGGCTGACTCGCTTCGGTCGCGACTGATGACGACGGCAGCCGGCCCGCTGGTCAATCTTGTTCTCTGCGGATTGACACTGAAACCCGTCCTCGATTCCTCGTGGACCTCAGCGGTGTTTCATCCGTTGAAAGTCCCCGCCGTGACATTTTCGGGCGAACTTTTGTCCGATGTGCTAATACTCATTTTTGCAGCCAACTGGATCATGTTGCTGGTCAACCTGCTGCCGGTGTACCCGCTCGACGGCGGACAGATGCTGCAGACTGTTTTGACGGCGCGCTGGGGAAACCAGACCGGAATCGTCGTCTACATCCGCGTCGGTTGCGTCATTGGTCTCGTTGCCATGTTTTCCGGCCTGTTGATCAAAGAGGGTGGGGTTGCCGTCGTGTTTCTCGGTGCGATTGTTCTATTGCTGAACATGCAGGAAATGCACCAGCTTCGTTCGGGCGAAACATTCGACGAGTCGTTCATGGGGTACGACTTCTCGCAAGGCTACACCAGTCTCGAACGCGAACAGGCCGCCACTCCCGAACGGCGGCCCGGCTTTCTGGAACGCTGGAAGGACCGACGGCGACAGGAGAAGAAGCAGCGTAAAAAAGAGCAGGCTGCGCAGGTCGAACTTCAGTTAGACCAGATTCTCGACAAAGTCCACCAGAGCGGCATCGACTCGCTGACCGCTGCCGAACGACGCCTGCTCGATCAAGCCAGTAATCAATTTCGCGAACGCGAAAGCGGCACCGAGTAACGCTCCGGCTCAATCACGCCGCGTGCGGATTCGCTGCGTGTTCCGCTCCATAGAATGCGGACACCGCCGCGATCACGCGCTGCTGATCATCACTGCTTAATTCGGGGTAGATGGGCAGTGACAGGATTTCGTCGGCGAGCCGTTCCGTCACCGGCAGGTCGTTCGAGCCGGGCAAACGGTTCCGATAGGCCGGCTGTCGATGCACCGGTTCCGGATAATGCAGACTGGCACCAATTTCTCGTGCGCGCAGAAACTCCAACAGACTGTCTCTCTGTTTCGCACGTACCACGTACAGGTGAAAGACGTGTCCGTCGTCCGCTCTGCGGCTGGGCAGTTGAATGTCCAGATCGCTGAGGCCGGAATCGTAACGCGCAGCGATGTCTCGCCGCAGTTGGGTGAAGCGGTCAAGGTGCTTCAACTTAACTCGCAACACGGCGGCCTGAATTTCATCGAGCCGCGTGTTCCAACCGGGCCGCTCGCTGATAAATCGCCGTTCCCATCCATACTCGCGGAGAGAGCGCATCCGCTGGGCAAGATCGGCATCGGCAGTCGTCACGATGCCGCCATCACCCAGACCGCCAAGGTTCTTAGTCGGATACAGACTGAAGCAGCCCGCGTCACCGATCGCGCCGACACGTCGCCCATTCCATGATGCTCCGTGCGCCTGACTGGCATCTTCAATCACACGCAAACCGTGCCGCGATGCCACCTCGCAAATCCCATCCATGTCGGCCGATTGGCCGTAGAGGTGAACCGGCAGGATGGCTTTCGTACGGGGTGTTATCGCTGATTCCAACTGCGCCGGGTTCAGTGTCATTGTGACCGGATCGACATCGACCAACACGGGAGTTGCTCCCGTCAGTTCAATAGCCGCCACTGTCGCCACGGCCGTGTGCGAAACCGTGACGACTTCATCATCTGCGCCAATCTCACAAGCGGCGAGCGCCAGATGGATCGCTTCGGTCCCGCTACCAACGCCGATGGCATGCTCGATCCCGAAATGCGCGGAAAACTCCGCCTCGAAGGCCGCGACTTCGTCGCCGAGAATGTACCAGCCGCTGTTAAGCACCCGCTGGACGGCCGCGTCAATTTCTTCCCGCAACGCCAGATACTGCGCGTGCGGATTGCTGCAAAGAATCATCGCCAATGTCCTGATCCCGCTCGAATTACATCAATCCTCTTTTGACGGGTGCCACTGGCGTGTCGCCAGTGTTCACCGTGATGTACTGGCGACACGCCAGTGGCACCCAAACCGAGATGATCGAAATCTTCAGCCGGCGTGACGATACGATGTCTTGTCATCCAGAATTCTGACTTCCGGAACATACACAACAAACTGCCCCCCGCCGGCGCGGAACGCTGTCTCGTTCGCAAGAATCTCGGAAGCATGATTCCAGGCAAACAATAACGCAACGTCGGGGCGACTCTCGGCGAAGTGACTGTATGGCACAACTGGAATATGAACACCGGGACTGAGCTTGCCCTGTTTCCCCGGTGTCGTGTCGCTGATGAACTCGACAAGATCGGGACCGATGCCACAGAAATTCGTGACGGTGGTACTCTTCGATGTCGCCCCGTAGCCGGCAATCCGTTTGCCCTGGCCTTTCAACTCTTGCAGCAAACCAACCAACGCATCCCGCGACGCGTCGATGCGTTCACTAAGCCGAACGAATGTGGCCGCGTGGGCCAGTCCGTTGTCGATCTCTCGATTCAAGATCTCGGCGACCGATGCCGTGGGCCGATGGCTACCTTGTCGGGCGATGACATAGCGCATCGAGCCGCCGTGCACCGATTGAGGCAGCACATCGATCAACTCCATTCCATGCCGACGGGCCAGTGATCTGACCGAGTGCAGCGAGAAGTAGAAGAAGTGTTCGTCATAGACCTGATCGTAAGACGCCTTCTCGACAATGTCGCCCAGATACGGTTCTTCAAACACAAACACGCCCGTCGGCTTCAGCAGCACATCGAGGCCGGCGAAGATCGAGTGCAGATCGGGTATGTGGCAGATGACATTCGCCCCCAGCACGGCATCGGCCTGTCCGTACTCGTCGCAGATTTGCCTTGCCGTTTCTTCGTTGAAGAACTCACAGAGCGTGTTGATACCCTGCTCGCGGGCCGCTTGTGCCACGTTGGCCGATGGTTCCACACCGACGTGGCGAACGCCCGCGTTGGAAAAATTCCGCAGCATGATTCCGTCGTTGCTACCGACTTCGATCACCAGGGGATCGGCGGCGGCCGTGTACTTTTCACGTACCCACTCGGCGTATTGCCGAAAATGTTCGGCCATTCTCGTCGAAATCGACGAGAAGTAAGCGTAATCGTCGTGAAACAGCTTGTCGGGATCGACCAACTCGGTCAGCTGCACCATCTTGCAGGAAGGGCAGAATCCCACTTTAAGTTCGAAGAAGAACTCGTCGGTAACCTGTTCGGGCCGTAGAAAGCCGTTGGCAATCGGCATGCGACCGAAGTCGTGAAACGGTTCGATCGAATTCGTACAAATGAGGCAATCGGCCATAGCATTTCGTCCATGAAACGCGGAACGCGGATGAATTGAGACGATGATAGATGTCGCGGGATTTTGTGTCGATGTGTCTTTGGCGCGGCAAACGCGTCAGGTTAAGAAGCGGCGGCAGTTGTTCCAGGAAGAGAAAAGTCAGCACCGCTACGCGTGCCACGCAACCACTCGACTGTCTCTCTGATACCCGTTTGCAGATTGCCGCGAGATGTGAAACCTCGGCGGCGGAACTTCTCGGAACTGACGGTATAAGACAGCTGATTCATAATCGGGCTGTCAACTTCCTCGACGACGACATCCGGGACAAAGCGTCGGATGCAGGCAACGACTTCGCGCACGGTCGCGTTTTCCGTCAGTACGTTGTAGATGCTGTTGTCAAAGCTGCTGTCGTCGGTTTTTAGCAACAATTTGATCGCGCGGACGGCATCGCCCAATTCCAAATAGGGTCGCTGTTGATCGAGGGCCACCCGCCAGACGGTCAGCGGTTTCCCCAAGCATGCCTGCCAGGCGAACTTGTTTACCGCGGTGTGAAATCGCATACCGGGCGATGTGCCGTAAATCGTACCGAAGCGACAGATGATTGACTTCAATGATTCGGTGCAACCCAATTCCGCCAGCAGGCGTTCGGACTGCAGTTTGCTTTCGGCGTAGGGGCTTTGCGGCTTGAGTTGTTCCGGCGGACAGTCTTCATCGACGACACCTGACGACACGCCGTAAACGCTCGTCGTCGACAATGCAATCAACCGACAGTTCACTTTGGCACAAGCTCGGGCCACTCGTTCCGTTCCGGAAAGATTGACGCGTTCGACTTCCGTTGTATTTTTAAAACTGCCGGCAGCGTTGGTAATTGCCGCCAGATGGACGACGGTATCGTAACCGGCGAACAGCGATTGAAGGTCTGCATCGCAGATGTCCGCCTCGATGAACTCAAACGGTACTCCAGTGGGCAACTGGAACAGCGAGCAGTAACGTTGCGTCAGCAAATTATCGACGAGCAAGACCCGCCGAAATTCGCCGGGTAACAGCGAATGAATCAACCGCGAACCAATGTGGCCGAGCGATCCAGTGATGACAATGTTCTTCATGTGCTTGCTGCAATCTTCGTCGGCAGGAGATTCACGCGGCCTTGGCCGCGCCGGGTTCGATGTAGTGTTCCAGATGCGGCCGAAAGAATTCCTGTGTTCGCCGCATTCCTTCGCTCATCGACACGCGCGGTGACCAGCCAAGTAGCCGTTTGATTTTCTCGTTACTGATGATGGCATCGCCCACTTCAATCGCTTCCCGCTCTTTGGGCCACTCGACAAACTGCACATCGCCGCCGATGCACTCACAAATACTTCGGGCGATCTCCGCGACATTGCATTGCGTGTCGGCGACAGCAAACAGCGCTTCACCGTTCGCAGCGTCGTTGAGCGCAGCCAATAGCAGTGCATCGACCGTATCGCCGACGTAACTTGCATTCCGCAGTTGGCCGCCATCACCGAACACCGTCAAATTGCGTCCGGAAAGCGCCAGTCCGATGAAGTAATTGATGAAGCCGAAATTCGGATTTCGAATGTTTGATCGTGGACCGAAGTTGTTTGCCAGACGAACAACGGTCGTCCGCATACCGTAGGCGTTGCCGTAAATCAGCACGTATTTTTCCGAGACCGACTTGTTGGCAGAGTAAATGTCGGTCGGAAACTCCGGATGCGTTTCGTCAGCTTCGCTGTGAATCATGCGGCCCATTTGCGTGCTTGTGCCGACATGAACGATTTTTACATCCGGATTGAATCGCCGCGCCGCCTCGAGCAGATTGATGGTGCCGCGACAGTTGACGTCGATGTCGGCCAGCGGATCGGTCATCGATTGCGAATGCGACGTATGTGCAGCGCAATTGAACACGATGTCTTTCTGCCTGACCGCCTGACAGAGGTCGTCGAGATTACGAACATCGCTGACGATGATATCGATGTCGTTTTCGATTTCATGCACGTTGTAGATGTTGCCGCCGGAATGCGGGTCGAGACAGTCGTAGACCGCCACATCTGCGCCATCGGCAACACACCGCTCCGCGAGATTGCTGCCGATGAACCCCAGTCCGCCGGTAATCAGTACACGTTTTCCAGCAAGTTGCGGCTGACTGTTGTTGAGCGTGTTATTCATGCCGCCGCTCCTTCGGTTGGCTTTGTTCCGCGTGCCGTACCTAAGACCTTGCGAACTCCGTCGCAGACGAAATCGATCTGCTCCTCGGTCAGATTCATCGCACCGGGCAGATTGATTCCGCGCGATGAAATGTCGTAGGCAACCGGGTTCTTCTCGCGGTAGATTTCCTGTGCACACAGGTAGGCGGGCAGCGACGACAGCGGATAGAAGAAGGGCCGTGACGGCACGCCGACTTTCGCCAGCTGCTCCATCAACTCGTGCTTGTCGAGCCCATAGCTTGCGCCGGGAACCATCGCCGTAATCCACGCGCCGTTGTCAACGTCGGCAGGCTCGATGTTGAACTCGATATCCGGCACATCGGCCAGTTTTTCTTTGTACGAATGTAATATCCATTGCTTCTTCGCGACGAGTTCGTCGATGCGTTGAAACTGTGCGTAACCCATCGCGGCCTGAACGTTGAACGGCATGTACTTGTAGGCGACTTCTTCATTGAGGTATGTGGCACTGCCGGGATGCCGACCGTGATCGCGAAGAATCGTATATCGTTCGAGTAACCGATGGTCATTCAGCAGCAACATCCCGCCTTCGCCGGTTGTTATTGTTTTGGTGCGGTGAAAGCTGAACACCGAAGCGATTCCAAATTCGCCCGCCTTCTTCCCCTGCAATGTCGATCCAACCGCCTCTGCCGCATCCTCAATCAGCGGGACTCCATGTTTGTCGGCGATCTCCTGCAGCTGATCCATTTGCGGCATATTGCCGTAGAGATCCACAGCGATGATGGCTTTGGTTCGTGCGGTGATGCTGCGCTCGACCGATTGCGGATCGAGACACCAACTGTCCCACTGGATGTCGCAGAAGATGGGAATCGCCCGCAACTGGCTGATGGGCGCAGCCGTCGCGATCCAGGTGCATTCCGGCACAATCACCTCATCGCCCGCCTCGATGCCAAGTGCCGCCAGCAGTAGATGAATGGCCGACGTGCAGTTCGGCGTCATCAGTGCGTGCTGACGGTTGTGGTAGGCGGCAAAATCCCGCTGAAGTTCTTCGCAGTACCAATACGGATTCTCGTACCAGCCGTTGCGCATCGCGTCTTCAACGGTCTTGATCTCCAACTCGGTGATCCAGGGGCCGGCCATATGAATCGGCGGCAAGTTGTTGCTTTCCATCGGCTGCGCTTTGCTCTCTGAATTCTGGCTACCGCGTTCGTCGCCAAGTCCACATTCTGACCGGCCCTAAATCGCCGATGGCAGGCAGTTTCAGCGCCAATTGGTTGATCTCCGAATCGTATTGCAGTTCTTCACCGGCGGTCGCCCCCAACCGTGCGTAAATCACGCGGCTGAGAAAATGGTAGGTACTGGTGAAGGGCAACGTCTCTTCCAAAACAAAGTTTTCATCGGCCCACGATGCGGCAATTTCCTCATCGATGAAGCAGTTGTGCCACGGCGGATCGATCGGCTCCAGATCGAGACACTGGCGCAATTCGTTGCTGCGTTCCAAGCCCTGCTTGAAGCTCTCGACCATCAGATAACGACCGCCCGGTTTCAGGCAGTGCATAATGTTTCGGAAGGCGGCTTGCTGTTCGTTGTGGTCGGCCAGGTTGATCAGGCAGCGTTCGGAGACGGCATAGTCGTACTGTTCCAGGTCTTGAGGCAACTCGGGCAAACACGCTTCGCGGAACTCAGTCCTCTCGGCGCATCCGGTTTCGCGTGCTGTGGATGCGGCTGATTTAAGCATTTCCGGCGAAAAGTCAATACCTGTGCCTTCGCACGCCTTCTCCGTTGCCAGTCGAATCAGAGTCTCGCCATTGCCACAACCAATGTCGAGGACGCGGGAATTCTCTGGAATCTGCGCAAGGATTTGCTGCTGTTCCAACTGCTTGAGAATGAAGTCGTTGGAACCCGCATTTCGCCCGATGGCTGCACGCGTGTTCCAAAACTGCAATTTGCTTTCCGCAATCAAGACGGTCACTCCTTATCCCCGGCTGAGGCTGCATCGAGTCCAAACAACAAATTGCATGCACGGTGCATGCGGTACTCGGCAGGAAAGTTCGACTGGTCGTACACCTGCGCCTCGACGCTCTTGGACAGCAATCGATATCCGCACGATTTCATAATGTCGATCAGTTCGACGACATTTATGAACCAGTAGGCCACCACGTCGTTCCAGAGATTCATTTGTGCGGTGGCGTAGGTGGGGAAATCTCCAGCCGACAGTCGCGGCAACACAAAGTAACTCGCCTGAAACGCACACAGTTCCTCTAACACCGCGCGATAATCCTCGACGTACTGCAACGCCGAGTTGATGTGAATGATGTCAATCTCGCGTGGCACGTCGGCAATTGCACGGTGAAATCTGACTCGCGGCTCGCCTGGCCACAACTGTTCACCGAGGCGGCATGCGCTTTCGGTCTCGACGACATGCAGTTCAATCGACGATGGATCGTCCACTCCGGAATGCAGGTGACAAAGTGCGGTTCCAGTGGCTCCGCCGAAGTCGAGAATTCGGATCGCGCTTTGTTTCTGTGAGACAATGCCCGCGACCATTGGTAGAAACGTGTGGTGGCCGAGCGTTTGAAATGGAATTGTTTGATAGGAATTGGTAATTTTCTGAAGTTCCCTGTTTCCCTCAAACGTCGACTGTGCCCAGTTGTTCCCCTCGTGTCCACCACCGCTAACGGGGACCTCGTCAAAACTGGAGTAGATGCCTTGCCAGATGTAATCCTGAGTTGCCCCCGCCGGCGATTCGGACGCGTGCTTTAATTGCTGCGCTTTTTCCAGACAACGATTGGCTTCGTCGTGATTTCCCTGTTCGCCCAGCAGAATGCCCAAATTCTGATGTGCGTCGATGTAATCGGCATCGACGCGCACGGCGTTCCGCAGCGATTCGACGGCGTTTTCGAGATGCCCCAGCGCACGGTACGCGGCACCGAGATTGCTGTGATACGACGGAATGCCGGGATCGAGTTCAATCGCCTTGCTGATGTATTGCACCGCAAGATCGTTGTTGTTCTGCTGATGCGCTGTGACGCCGAGCAGGTGATTCGCGTCGGCATGCCCGGGATCGATGCGGAGAATCTCTCGATAGAGACCTTCCGCACGACCCACTTCGCCCGCCCGATGGTGTTTCAAAGCGGTTGTATAGATCTCGGTGATCGAGGCCATGGGAGCTTCCCTGCTCGCTGCCGTCGAACTCAGCCGGCGCATTGAGTTGAAAAGAGAGAATGGTGGATTGCGGTACGTCGCGAAAAGTGACACGCGACCGCAGCCATTCTCTAAAGTTTCAGAGAGCGCGCAGCATTTCCCGCTGAATTAACATCGGCACTGCTGAGGGGCTGGATTGAGCGGGATCGCCCGCAGAATCGGAAAAACCGTTAAACGCGCCGCCGAGCCACGGCAAGACGCGATTCCGGCCGCCGCACGTCATTTGCCCGAATTCGCTCGCTCGGCTGCTGGGGAATCCTGGGGCATAGCATCGGTGTCGGCGTCCCGCTGGGCCGCTCGCTCCCGCTGAATCGCCTCGTAGACTTCCTCGCGATGTACGGGAATATCCTTCGGTGCATTAATGCCCAACCGAACCTTGTCGCCTCGGATGTCAACAATCGTGATCACGATGTTGTCTCCGATAATAATGCTCTCGTCGCGTTGTCTTGATAAGACCAACATCGGCAGGACTCCTTCTTACCGGTTCTTACCGGAAATCGATCACGAGACGAATGGGGGTCGCCTCGTCACGACCAATCTCAACGGCAATCTGTCTATATTAAAAATATCAGAAACCAAACCGGCCGCCTCATCCGAGGCATTGGCCCCGCTGCAAGCGACATTCGCTCGGGCGTTGGCCGGTGGTGTTTAATTCGTTTCCGTCGTGTGTAAGGTTTGATCGTCTACGATGGCTCTTCGGGCAAACGACGATTGGGGAAAACCACGCCAATGGGCCAAGACCGCGCGAAACTTTGCGGGTTGTGATAAATGACGCGATTGACACCGCAGGAAT
This sequence comes from Planctomycetaceae bacterium, assembly GCA_018699955.1. Lineage (GTDB taxonomy): Bacteria > Planctomycetota > Planctomycetia > Planctomycetales > Planctomycetaceae > JABISG01. The sequence continues at coordinate 20,077 of JABISG010000041.1, forward strand.
TTGGCACCAATTGTGGCTGCACGCCACAACGATGCGAACCTGTTGCCGTTCAAGTTGCGGATTGTGAGTTGCTCGGATAGCTTTAGGGGGGTCGCGTTGGCGGGTCGAATTCACATTTTGCAGTGATCGATCGCAAATGATTCCTGGCCGGCACGACACACGCAATTTCACACAAACCCTCGGCTCTCGACATCTCGAAGGCAAGCTCACATGTCAACATTGTTGATCGCCGTCGGCGCTTTCGTCGGCTATATCATCGCCTATCACACATACGGTCGCTGGCTGTCGCAGCGGATTTTCAATCTCGATCCGCATGCCGACGTGCCGAGCGTTGTGCTGAATGACGACCGCGATTTCGTGCCGACGGCCAAATCGGTGGTCTTCGGCCACCATTTCACAAGCATCGCCGGAACCGGGCCGATTGTGGGGCCGGCGATCGCCATCATGTGGGGTTGGGTGCCGGCGTTGGTGTGGGTGCTGTTTGGTTCGGTGTTTATCGGTGCCGTCCACGACTTCGGCGCACTGGTCGTCAGCCTGCGGAATCGTGGGCAGACCATCGGCGACATCGCCGGCCGTTTGCTGAACCCGCGCGTGCGGTTTCTGTTTCTGTTGATTCTGTTGTTCAGCCTCTGGATTGTGCTGGCGATTTTCGGGCTGGTCATTGCTTCGGTTTTCCGCATGTTCCCCGAATCGATTCTGCCGGTCTTCCTGCAGATTCCCATTGCGGTCGGCATCGGCCTCTGGCTGCATCGTAAGGGTGTTGGACTGCTGCTTCCCTCGGCACTCGCGTTGGCGACGATGTACCTCACCGTCTGGTTGGGTGCCGGTTGTCCCGGAATTGAGGGCGGCGGCGGAGCGCTCGGCGCCGGCGTTCGAGATTTGAATGCGACGTTGGCAACATGGCCGTTGTGGGTCTGGACGGCGATTCTGCTCGGCTACTGTTACGTTGCCAGCGTGCTGCCGGTGTGGACGCTGTTGCAGCCGCGCGACTACATCAACAGTTTGCAGTTGATCTCCACCCTGGGTCTGGTGGTGGTAGGGATTGTCGTCGCCGGGCTGACTGGAATCGATGGACAGCCGGTCGAATTCGTGGCACCGGCATTCGAGTTTTCCCCGACAAATGCGCCGCCCATCTTTCCCGTGCTGTTTATCACCATCGCCTGCGGGGCGATCAGCGGGTTTCACTGTCTGGTCTCCAGCGGAACCAGCAGCAAACAATTGAAGTGTGAAACCGACGCACAAATGGTCGGTTACGGCTCGATGCTGACCGAAGGTTTCCTCGCAGTCATCGTCATTTTGGCGGTCGGTGCGGGAATTGGATTTGGTTGGGAGGGGAACGAAGCACTGACCGGCGGAGAACTATGGAATGACATTTATGGCGACTGGGCCAAAGTCGGCCTGGCGACCAAGATTGGTGCGTTCGTTGTGGGGACGGCCAACTTTCTCGGTGCCATCGGCGTGAATCACACCATGGGAGTGGCCATCATGGGCGTCCTCGTGGCCTCGTTCGCCGCGACTACTCTCGACACGGCAACGCGACTACAACGCTACGTCGTGCAGGAATTAGGCCGGGCCGTCGGCGATCAGGCCCCCGCATTGCGGCCGGTTATGGCACCGCTGACCAACGCATACGGTGCGACCTTGTTCGCAGTGGTGACGGCGTTTCTGCTGGCGTTGTTACCCAAACCGGGAGTCGCCTGGTCGTGGGAAGCGGCCGGTGGTGGCGGCTTGATTCTCTGGCCGTTGTTCGGCGCGACGAATCAACTGCTGGGCGGCTTGGCGTTTCTGGTCATCACCTTCTGGCTGTGGCGGCGCAGCAAACCGATTTGGTTTGTCGCCTTGCCAATGCTGTTCATGCTCGTCATGCCGGCCTGGGCGATGATCGCGCAGATTCCAAAATGGGTCGAGAAGGAACAATTTCTACTGGTTGGAATCGCCACCGCCGCGCTGCTGTTGGAAGCGTGGATGATCGTCGAAGCCCTGCTCGCCTGGCCGAAGGCGAAAGGAGTGCTGGAAGAAGCTTTACCCCCCCTGGAATCAATCCGCGGTAAAGACACCTCCCCCGAACCCGCCACCGCCACGTCCGGCCCGAATTGCTAGCGGCGATTTCAAACCCCCTCTCCCCCCGGGAGAGGGACAGCTTCAAAGCCAAAGGCGCCAGAAGCAGGGTGAGGGCAAGCGAGTGCGGCGCTACTCAGTTGTGGCATCAACCCGGAATTCGCAATTCGGCAAAACGGTCTTGAGCCGCGCGCGAACGTCGGGGGCAATCGACGTGGCGCGGATCAACTTTAGGTGCGTAAGTGGTTGTAGCAATTGAGCGCCGCGATCTGAGACGGTGACCGAACCGGTCTTGAGAAGTTCGAGCTTCGTCAACCCCGAAAGGGCTTCGGCCATCTCGTCGTTGATAGACGGGCAATGAACGAACTCTCGCAGTTCAGGATATTCAGCCACGATTCTGTTGATGTCGCGGATGTTGACGGGCCTTGCACCCGACTTGGATTTGCCTAAGAAATATGCACAGCGCGGGACACCTTCATTATCTATGTTAATCACGGCCCCAAGACCATCCGGGTCGTGTTCATCAAGGTCCATCCAATCCCCCGTCCAATCGGAAGACGCATACTCAAAGGTTGCATCTGGTTTTTCGATCATCTCAAACTTCGCAATCGGCGGTGCGTCGGCCAGTTTCTTGAATACTGCGGCGTTTGTTTCATTCGAAAAGAACCGAACTGATCCGTCTCCCTTCAAAATGAATGCGCCGTCACCGGTAGGGCGACCGAAACTGTCGAGGCCACTATTCAGACTTGTGCCAAGCGATCGCCAGTTGAAGGGGTATCCCCACGGCTGATATTCGCCGGCGGTTTCACCAAGAAGCCAGGTGTTTGCAAGACCGGCGGTGCAATCATCGAAACTGACACTGCTGTTGCGATGGAGGAGATTCGGATTGCCCATGTAGTGAATCAGCGCGTAGCCATTATTTGCTGTAGATCGCGGTTCGTGATCGGGCATCTGGCAGATTGGCATCTCGATACGAAATAGATAGCTGTTGGTGGCGTGATTCCACGGGCGATTGAAATCGATCATATTGTAGTAAGGACTCGAATCCAGGAACGGCATGATCGACGCACACCAGCCGTGATGGGAGGTTCCATCGGTGGCAATCACACCACCCGACGGCAGGCAGCTATGCACATCATGGTAGTTGAGAAATGCCAGCCCGAATTGCCTGAGGTTGTTCTTCGAAGTGGATTTGCGTGCGGCATCGCGCGCCTGCTGAATCGCCGGGGCAATTAGGGCGACGAGAAGCAGTCCCGCGATGGTCACAACGGCATAGGTGATGACTCGCCGCCACGGAATTTCACGGATGTGTGTTTCTGGCATGTGTGCGCCGATTACAAGTTTTCCGTGTGGCGAGTCGTTGGCGCCCCTCGTTCATCGAGGAGCGCCTTCCCTAACACGATTTCCGGGACTTCGTAGCCCTTGCGGTATTGTCGTTTGAGGAACGCGTTGGCGGTTTTGGCGTGGTCGCCGATGAAGAGTTCGTTTTCGACATCGACGGTCAGCATGGGGCTGAGTTTGATTTGGGTACTCTCGATCTTGATGTTGTGAGTGCCCAGATGCCGTTCGGTTTCGCCGAGCAGGCTGCCCCAGACGCCGCGGTCGCCGGTGACTTCTTTGGCGGCGGCATGTGAAAACGTGCTGCCGGCACGGAAAGCGATGTTGGCCAGGTTGCACCAACCGGTGGAGAGGTGGCCGACCTGGACATCGGTGTTGAGCGACGAGGCGTCGCGGGAGCGGACGGCATCGATGAAGTTCTGCTGATGTAGGCCATTGCCACCTCTCCCTTTGAAGGACTTGATCTGTTTGCCGTCCTTGTCGAACGCGACCGCGCGACCGCGTTGACCTTCCAGCCGTCCCCCTTCGCAGTAGGCGATGTATCCGCTACCCGGTCCGGGATGTTTCGCGGAACCACGCTCCTGGAGATTACTCAATCCGATGACCACGGGGATCGAGCCGGTGTCGAAATAAACGAAATGGACGTTCGGCGATTCGCCGGCGTCGTTCCAGGCGACGCGGCCGCCGCCACCCATAATCCGTTTCGGCAGCGCGACTTTGTCCTGAAAGACGTTGTTGCGGACATCGTCGAGAACGTGGACGCCCCAGTTGCCCATTTCGCCCGAGCCGGTGTTCCAGTCCCAGTGCCAATCGTAATGCAGGCTGTTGCGGTAGAGCGGCTCGCGTTGTGCCGGACCGAGCCACATGTCGTAATCGATTTTCGAGTCGATGACGAGTGGCGTTTTGCGTTTGCCAATCGGGCCTCGGCGGCCGTAACGATTGACACGTGCCGAGAGGATATTGCCGAGTGCTTTGTCTTCGTGTAGGAATTTCTGAATTTCGGCCTGCATCGGATCGGAGCGCTGCTGCGTTCCCACCTGACAGATGCGATTGTACTTGCGGGCGGCGGCGACCGTTTGCTGACCTTCCCACTGGCTGTGCGAAAGCGGTTTTTCGACATAGACGTCTTTGCCCGCTTCCATTGCCCAGATGGCGGCCAGACAGTGCCAGTGATTGCACGCCGCGATGACAACAGCATCGATCCCGTCGTCTTCCAGCAACTTGCGAATGTCTGGATAGACTTCCGCAGCCGTCTTTGAACTGTTCTTTGTCCCTTGCGCACGCCCCGGATCGGGATCGTACATGCCGGCGATGTTCACGCCGTCGATCTTCTTGAAGTAGCGAATCAAATCGCCGCCGCGACCGCCACATCCAATGAAACCGAGATTGATCTCTTCGTTCGCGTTGGCGGCAAATGTCTTGCCCGAAGCGCCGGCAACATAGAGCCCGGCCGCGATGCCCGATTGCAGAAAGTTACGGCGGTTAATCGTTCGATTGAGTTGAGTCATTTCGGCGTATTCCTGTATTCGTGGGCAGTCGTGGTGAGCCCAAGACCGTTGTTACGGTGAGTTGTATTCTATTGTCACTTTACTGGCTACACGGTGTTGCCGTCCATGTCCGCAGCCCGTGTCGGGAATTGTCTGGACGCATCGCCGTGCATCAAATGGGTCGCATTTCCACATTTGTGGCCTCAAGTTCTTCGAGCAATTCGCGAACCGCCGGGGTGATGAGAATATAAAGAGTGGTCGCCAGGAAAAACACATCATGGCCTTGCCACATTTCCGGCTGCATGACGAGTTGACGCTTCGCCTTATCGTATGATTCGCGGCCACAAGTGTCACACACCGATGTGATTTCCGCTCCCGGGGGAGTCGCGGAGTTGGCCGTTATGATCATTTGGAAATAGGGGTCGACTTCGCTATGCATCAGAAACTCTTCGACCTCATTAATCATATCTTCCGGTTCGCCCGTCGATGGCGTTGGCGGCGGATCGGTTGCGTACGCTTTGCCAACACGCTGCAGACAAATGGGGACAAACTGGATGCCTGTCAACCCGGCCGATTCAAAGGCCGTCTTGATTCGTTCGGAAACTATCGCACTGCCGAGTGTTGACCACAGGAAATCGAATTCGGGACATGACGGGATGTCGAGTACCGCAGGCAAAAATGTGTCGCCGGGTCCAAGTGATTCGATTGCGTGTCCTGCTTGATGAAGGGCGGCGAGGATTTGATCGCACAATTCCCGGTGGGCGTCTGTTGGGATTGGCCAACGTTCTTTGATGTTTTCATGCTTGCGGAATTCTTCAGGACATTCAAACGGCAGAAGACGCCCGCCGCTCCACGGAGTGCAGTCGGGGCAATCCAAACCGGGCAACGAGTGTCGGTGGCTCGCGTGGCCGTTGATGTACGTGTCCTCGTAGCCACTCTCGTACCGAGGCGCTTCCAGGCGGTAGAACTGTGGTTCACTCATAGGGCATTCGTTTCTTCGAAGTGCGCTTGCGAGACAGCCAGAATTATCACACGCGACTGTTCCCTCGGGGCGCGGCCCGAGGGCTTTGGGGAGAAGAACTCACTCTTCCGCGTCGTCCGGTTCCTCGTCGCCTTCTTCGTCACGCACGCAGCGTTTGAGCATTGTGACTTCGTTGCCGGGTGGATTGAAGGTGACCTGGTCCATGGCGGAGTGCATCAGGCGGAGGCCGCGGCCGCTGGTTTGGTCGGAGATGGCGGTGTCGCCGGTGAGATAGGCCGACGGATCGAAGCCGGGGCCGTCATCGCGAATGACGAACTCGGCCTGCTCGCGGGAGATTTTTGCGTGGACCTCAATCTTGCGGGTGGCGTACGGTTCTTCCATCAGCCGGCGGCGGGCGACTTCGTCCTGTTGCTTGCGGTTGCCGTCGCCGACTTCCAGGTTGCCGTGGTAGTACGCGTTCGAGAGTGCGGCTTCCAGCGCGATGCCGACGCGGAGCCGTTCGGTTTCATCGCCCAACGGTAAGCAGCGCAGCATTTGCAGCAGGAATTTTACCAGCGATTTGCACAACACAAAATCGTTGTGCAACACGAACTGACATTCGCCATTGTTCAAATAGTGCATCAACTGCGTGTGAACGCGGTTTTCGCGGGCGGCGTTCAACACATGCTGAACGGTGCTGATAAGGTCTTCGGCCAGCCGACGTTTGGGAACGTAACTGGCCGCCCCCTGCTGCAAGGCTTGCGAGGCAATTTCCTCGCTGCCTTTGGCCGTCATCAGAATGACGGGAATGAGCGGATGGTCTTCTTTGACGGCCGACACCAACTCCAGCCCATTGAGGCCGGGCATGTCGAGGTCGGTCAGCACCAGATCGGGCGGTTCCTGTTCAATCTGCGCGAGGGCCGCCTCTCCGTCGGGCGCTTCGAAGATGTCGCAATCGAACGACTTCTTGAGCAAACCACCCGCCAACGCGCGGTCGGTCAACGCATCGTCAACGACAAGGATTTTGGCCACGATCTTCTCCTGGTCGAAGTGACTGGGTTAGCTGAATGTTAGAGGACTTCAAAAACCGTCCTCACCCCAACCCTCTCCCAGAGGGAGAGGGAGTAAGAACACAATTGTCAATCGTTGTCGTCGAGTGTCCATTTTTTGGATGTCGGTTGGTCGTCGTTGCGCGATGTCCACTTGAGTGTTGAGCCGGATTCGATTTCTTTTTGCAGGCCCGCTTTTTCCAACAGGCCCATCGCAAACGGATTCTCTTCCGGGGGAAGTTCATCGCCGATGGCTTCGTAGACGATTCGATAACGCAAATTGGCAATCGACAGCACGCTGTTCGGCTTCAGCCAGTGGGACTCGCAGCGGACGCCATCGACTTTGATGCCGTTGGTGCTTTTGATTTCCCGGACGAACCAGAAGCCTTCCTTGAATTCCAAGCGGCAGTGCTCGCTTGAAACCGTCGCGAACCGCAATGTGATATCGCAGCGGCTGCGTCGGCCGACGGTGAGTGAGGGTTTCAGCAGCGGGATGGGATCACCCCCGCCGCACGGCATCAGCCGGCCGAATTGTGCGGATTTATGCGAATCGGGTTGCGATGCGCGCACGGGAATTGGCTCGTTGGAAACGGCTGCCGGCGTGGAAGGTGCATCGTCGGCAAGAACGTACCGAATGGAATAACGTTATTTCGCGAACGAGATGATGTCTTCGGGCTGTAGCGACATCTCACGACAGCGATCGCCGTTGACGGCGGTGCCGTTGCGGCTGCCCATGTCGCGAAGGTGCCATTGCGTGCCGTCGAAGCTGAGTTCGCAGTGTTTTGAGGAGACGCTGCGAGCGGCGATGGTCACATCGCAATCGTCCTGGCGTCCGACGATTATTCGCCGGAAGAACAGCGGGATCGGCGCACCACCGCCGCAGGGAGTCAACTCGCCGAGCATCGCGGTTCACTCCCTTCGGCAGTTAGAGGATGACGGTGCCGGTTGACTGTCATAGTGACTCACTCGCTGGAAGCGTTGTCTTTGTTGACGAATTCTGTCAGGACGTCGGCAGCCCGATCGATGGCATCGCACAACGACGTGAACAATTCCGGCGCTCCGTCGAGGTTGTTGCTGCGTCCCTTCGCTTCGAGTTCCTCTGCACGTGCCATCGCAGCATGCGCACCGAACGTTGAGGAAACACCTTTGAGGAGATGAGCGGTTCGGCGTACGCCGTCTGCGTCGCCGCTTTCGATTGAGGCTCCCAATTCGCGCTGCTGTTCTTTTCGCTCGACGAGAAACGCTTTCGCCACCACTCTCAGCAATTCTTCATCACCCTGCACCGATTCCATGGCCACCGACCAGTCGATTGCTTCGCCGACGGGTCCGTCCGACTGCGGCGCGTCGGCGCCAGCAGCCTCGCTTGATGCCGGCTGAGAATAAAACTGAGCGATCTGTTCGTGGAGTTTGTTGACGCGAATCGGTTTCGACACGTAGCCGTCCATGCCTGCCTGGCGACAGCGATCTTCGTCGCCCTTCATCGCGTGTGCGGTTGTGGCAATGATGGGAATGTGACTCTTGGGCTGTAATGGAAGTGCTTTTGCAGATTCCATGCGGCGGATGGCGGCGGTTGCTTCCAGGCCGTCCATTTCGGGCATCTGCACGTCCATCAGCACCAGATCGAACGGCGAGGATTCCAAATGCGCGATGGCTTCTTTGCCGTTGTTGGCGATGGTGACCGTGTGGTTCCACTTTTTCAGCAGCCCAACCGCCAGCAACTGATTGGGGACAGCATCTTCGGCGAGTAAAATCCGAAGCGGCGGCACCTCGACGGTTGCTCCTGAGGGGGAGTCCGCTTTGCTATCCTGCTCGGCCTTCGAAATCCCAAAGGCGACGATGATCGCGTTGAGCAATTCCGATTGCTTGACCGGTTTCATCAAATGGGCGGCGACTCCCAATTCCCGACACCGCTTGAGGTCGCCGGGCCGATCGCCCGATGTCAGCACCATAACGACGGCCGACTGCAGAAACTCGTCGCGTTTGATCCATTCGGTGAGCGTGAAGCCGTCAATGTCGGGCATGTTGACGTCGGTCAGCACCAGCGGGAAGTCCTCGCCGTTACTATGCGCTTCACGCATCAACTCGATGGCCTGATTGGCGTCGGCTGAGATAACCGGCTGCATGCCACGAACGCGGATCATCTCTTCGAGAATTCTGCGGTTGGTGGAGTTGTCGTCGACGATGAGAACTTTCATGCCCCGCAATTTCGGCGGCGGCAGCTTGCGTTTTCGGTTCGCTTCGCCGGCCGACACTTCAAACTGCGCCGTAAAGCAGAACGTGCTTCCCTTTCCCTCCTCGCTTTCCGCCCAAATCCGTCCGCCCATCAGATTCGTCAATCGCGAACAGATCGCCAGTCCCAAGCCGGTTCCGCCGTGCCGCCGCGTTGTGGAACTGTCGGCTTGTTCGAATGCCTCGAAGATGCGCGAGAGTTTGTCCTGGGCAATTCCGATTCCGGTATCGGAGATGGAAAACTCTAGTTTCAGTCCTCCGGGACCTTCCGATTCGCATTTCACGTCGAGAACGACTTCGCCGCGCTCAGTGAATTTGATGGCATTGCCGACAAGGTTGACGACGACCTGCCGCAATCGGCTCGGATCGCCGATGAGAACTTCGGGGAGATCGGGGTCGATGTGAAAGGCGAGTTCCAGGTCACTGCGATGCGCTCGAATTGCGAGCGACTTCATTGTGTCGCCGAGAGAGTCGTGCAGATTGAACGGAATACTTTCTAATTCCAGTTTGCCCGCTTCGATCTTTGAGAAATCGAGGATGTCGTTGATGAGCGAAAGCAGCGACTCGCCCGACTCGTTGACCATTCGCACATATTCGGCCTGCGAATCGGCCAACTCGGTGTCCTGCAGCAATTCGGTCATGCCGATAATGGCATTCATCGGCGTGCGGATTTCGTGACTCATGTTGGCCAGAAAATCGCTCTTGGCGCTATTGGCAGCCACCGCTTCTTCCTTGGCGACGACAAGCTGCTGCTGTGCCTGAACGCGGTCGGTCACGTCCCAGAAAATACATTGCACGCCAATCGCATCGCCGGCGGCATCGTGCACGGGGAGTTTCAGCACCTCAACGTACGTCGAACGCCCGTCGGCCGTGACGTGTTTTTCGACGTCGTGAAATCGCTCGTCGGTTGTGAGAACGCGCCGGTCGTCGTCGCGGTATTTCTCTGCCTGTTCGGCCGGGAAGAGATCGGCGTCGGTCTTGCCCAGCAATTCCGACAACGGGTGGCCCATCATTTCGCAATAGCTCTTATTGCCGAAGGTCAGCCGCCCGTTCAAATCTTTGAGCAACACGTTGAGCGGCAGGTTCTCGATCAAGGAACGGTAGACGGTTTCCGATTCGCTGAGCGCCTGCTCCGCCCGTTTGCGGTCGGTGATATCGGTGCCGATTCCGCCGACGCACAATGTGTTGCCATCGCTGTCACAAACAACGTTGAGCCGGTCCTGCAGCCAGCGGATTTCGCCGTCGGGGCGAATAATGCGATACTCCTGTGAGATCTCCCGCTCTTTGAGAATTCGCGACAGATTCCTGGTAACGGCGTCACGATCATCCGGGTGGATCGCTTCCAGCCAGAGGTCGGGATTCTTGATCAGCTCATCCAACGGCCGGCCGTAAATCCGTTCGGCTGCCGTGTTGACGTACAACAACTCACTGCCATCGACCGACGTGCACCAGACGAGGTCGTTGACCGAAGCCAGCAGGGTTGCCAGTGTGTCTGCTCGTTCCAATGGCATGCCGTTGCCGCGCGTGCCGGCAGTGGAACCGCCGCCCATAGTGTGACCAGTCGAATTGAAGGGAATCGCGAAGTGAAAATGCTTCTTCAATCTACCGGCTGTGCCGCTCGCAGGCAACGAAAAACTGGCTGGTTTCTCGCCGTAGCCTCTTCTCCGTCGCAATGCGACGGCTGGGTACGCGACGGACTTTGTAGCTATTTATCCGGTCAATCCGAAATTCGCACGAATTCACAGATGCGACGCCATGCGTCGCGGGCTTCTGCAACTTGTTCAGTCGCAGCTGTGGTGCAATTGATCGGTATTGACCCAACAGCCGGTTTCGGTGTATTTCACGCTCTCCCATCCTCCCCTGCACTGCATTTTCCCGTCATTTCCCGCTCAATTCCGAGCGTCATAGACAGAATCGTCAATAATGCCCGCCGATTTCCGACTGAGCGACGGGATGGATCACGTCTTCTGGCTCTTGTTCGGCCTGACGGCGCTTGCCCTCTCGACCAGCTATGCGTTTACCGCGATAGCCAAGCGATTGGCTCGGCGTTGGCGCATTCTCGATCATCCGGATGGCGTGAGAAAACTGCATACGCAAGCGACTCCACTCATGGGCGGGGTCGCCATCTTTTGCTCGCTTCTCCTCACACTGCTCGTTGCCCGATCGACCGGAATTCTTTCGAGCCTTTTTTCCGCATGGGACGATCGTACAGTCATCGGGCTGCTCTGCTCGGCAGGACTCTTCTGTCTCCTCGGACTCTACGACGACAAAAAGTCGATTCCCGCACGCTACAAATTTCTGGGACACATTGTCTGCAGCATTCCGTTTGCGGTCGCTGCGCAATCGATCCATTCGTTCCACTTCTTTGGTATCGAGCTGGAATTGGGAATGTGGAGTGTGGTTGCCACGATCTTCTGGCTGGTCGCCTGTGCAAACGCGATCAATCTGCTCGATGGACTCGACGGGTTGGCAACCGTCATCGGACTAACGACAACCGTCAGCGTCACGGCGATGGGCATGATCAACGGCCAGCTCGGAATTGTTGTGTGCGCTCTGATTTGCACTGCCAGTATCGCCGGTTTTCTACCTCACAATTGGCCGCCGGCGAAAATTTTTCTCGGTGATTCCGGTAGCCTGACAATTGGCTTTCTTGCCGGTGCTTTATCGATGGCAGCATCGTTCAAGTCGGCGGCCGGATTGACGCTCGTTCTGCCGATCGTCTGTATGAGCATTCCGATTTTTGACACGACGCTTGCAATCCTACGACGAAAACTCCGCGGACGCAAAATGAGCGACGCCGACCGAGAGCACATTCACCACCGGCTCCAAGACCGCGGTGACACTCGCTCCAGAATCGTCCTGACAATTGGAGCCCTCTCCCTTTTGATGGCGACAAGTTCGATTGCATCGGTCTATTACAAGAACGACTGGATCGCCGCATTGGCGTGCGTTTCACTACTCGGCGTCGTCACGGCGAAGGGGTATTTCGGCAGCCAGGAAATGCGTCTGCTCAGGCTCTACTGGCAAATTCTTGGCAGCGTCTTACAAGACGCACGCTGTTTACTGCGGTCTCGAATTCAAATTAGCGATCGGGACGAGAACGAACCCGGCAACTGGCAGCAATCCTGGCAAGATGCCTGCAACTGGTTATCTGCGCATGACGGCGCCAGCATGACCTTCACCTTGAGTCAACCGGGGCAAAATCAAGGGCGCGTGATCGCAAGTTGGAAATCAGAATCGACGCCTATTGAATCTCACACTTCCGACATGATCGAGTACTCGCGTCGGCTCGATTCCGACAGGATTGCGACGCTCGAAGCCGGTGGGGTCAATGTCACCCGACTCTCCAACTCCGTAGTGCTGTTCGAGTCGTTCGATTCGATCTGCCGTCAGTTTCCTGCTGATTCGTCGGTTGAAATCACGCCACATTTACAGGGCCGCCGGGCCGCTTGACGAGCGGCTTATGCCGTCTGTTTTTTAAAATAATATTTCCGTTATTGGTGCCGCGACCAACGCTCAAACGAATTTTTACTGTTTAGGAAAAAGACAGCCGGGGGGCAACTTGTGAACGGTCTGACGCAAAGAATTGACGGTCCGGTGTCTGTCATCGGCGATGTGCATGGGCAAATTGAGATGCTCGTGGACATCATCGAACAACTCAGGCGACGTCCGGACTTTGAACAACGGTGGATCGTGTTTATCGGCGACTTCGTCGATCGCGGGGCCGATTCCAGTGGCGTGATGGATTTGGTCGTCGATCTGATGAACTCACACCGCCGATGCACGGCGATTGCCGGCAACCATGAGCTGGCTATGGCGGCCGCCCTGGGATGGGTTCCGACGCCGGAATTCTGCAAATGGGACAAACGGTGGATCGATCATTACGATTCGGAACCGACGTTTGAATCGTACGGAGCAAGTCATGGGGACTTGGCCGGGTTGAACGCGGTTGTTCCGGAAGCACACAAGAGTCTTTTTGCACAATTGCCGTGGTGTGTCGAACACCCGCAATTTCTCTTCGTGCATGCCGGACTCGATCCCAACATTCCCTTCGAAACCCAATTGCGAATCCTTCGACAACGGGATTTCTCGTTGACCCGCCCACCCTGGTTGTGTTCTAAATCGCTGGTCAGCTCCGATCCGCCGCGAGATTGTCGGACAACGGTTGTCTCGGGTCACGAGTTCGTCCCCGAGGTCCGATTCGCACCACGCCGGATCTTGCTTGACACAACGGGCGGCCGTCAGGGAAACATGAGTTGTGTGCTGCTCCCCGAGAAGCAGATCTTGGTTTCCTCCAGCCGCACAGCGAGTCACACGAAAATGTGATGCGCGCCGAGAGATTGCTCAACTTCCAACCTCGGAACATTGCAGCGAACTCTGATTCTTCTCGCGCCTGTGTTCCCGATTGAGGAACATTGGCCACGTGACAAGGGAAAGCCCCGTCACTGCCAGCGGCCCGACGCGTGCAATCCAGATCGCGTCGCTTGTCTTCTCGATGATGCGGCGCAATGATGGTTTAGAGGATTCAAACAGACAACCTTGCTACGTGGATCGAACGATGAACCGACTATTTGTCTTTTTGCTTCTGCTGGTGTCACTTCCGGCGACCGATGCGTTTGCCGAACGGCCGAACATTCTCTGGATCATCGTCGATGACATGTCGGCCAATTTCTCCTGCTACGGAGAGAAAATGATTGAGACGCCGAACGTCGATGCGCTCGCAAAACGCGGCACGATGTTCACGCAGGCGTATGTCACGGCACCGGTTTGTTCGACGTGTCGTTCGGCATTCATCACCGGGATGTATCAAACCAGCATTGGTGCGCATCACCATCGCAGTGGCCGCGGCAAGAAGAAGATTCATTTGCCGAAAGGTGTCCGGCCGATTCCTGAGCTGTTTCAGGAAGCCGGCTATTACACTTCGATCAGCGGTTGGCCTTTCAGAAAGGGCCGAATGGGAAAGACAGATTACAACTTCGAGTGGAACAAGGAGATGTACGACGGCCCGGATTGGACGAAGCGGAAGAAAGGTCAGCCGTTCTTTGCGCAACTCCAAACACCGGGCGGCAAACTGCGCGGCGCGACGTTGGAGTCGTTTGAAAAAACGGGCAAGCGAGCCGAGGCACTCTTCGGAAGTCGCACGAAGCCGAAAGACGTCACGCTGCCGCCGTACTACCCGAACGACCCGGTGCTGTTAAAGGATTGGGCCGCGTATCTCGATACCGTTCGTGAAACCGATCGGATGGTTGGTCAGGTGTTGGCAAAGTTGAAAGCCGATGGTGACCTCGACAACACGATCGTGCTGTTTATGACCGATCACGGCATCAGCCACGCCCGGGGCAAACAGTTCATGTACGAGGACGGACTGCACATCCCGCTGGTGATTGCCGGCCCCGAAATTGGCATCGGAAAGACCCGTGTCGATCTCGTCGAACACATCGACATTGCTGCGATTTCACTGGCAGCGGCAGGAATCGCAATTCCCAAATCGATGCAGGCAAAAGACGTCTTTGCCAAAGATTACCAAGTGCGCGATGCCGCCTACGCCGCCCGCGACCGCTGCGATGAAACGGTCGAACATTTGCGCAGCGTGCGAATGGGGAACTACAAGTACATTCGCAACTATCTCCACAATCGGCCGCATCTCCAACCCAACGCCTACAAGGACCACAAAGCGATTCTGATCGCGATCAAGAAAGCCGGTGCCGAAGGACGGCTCAATAAAGTTCAGGCGAGATTGCTCGCTCCGACTCGACCGCCCGAAGAACTGTACGATCTGGAGAAAGACCCGTTCGAGTTAAACAATCTCGCCAAGTCGAATCTGCACAAACGCTGGATGACGACAATGAGAGCCAGCCTGAAGCAGTGGGAAACTTCAACCAACGATCACGGTCGAAAGCCGGAAACCGCCGAAATGTACGACAGCGACATGCAGGTCTACCTGGACACACTAAAGAAGAGACGGCCGGAACGCCTGCAGGAACTGAAGACGAATATCGCGCTGATGAAGAAATGGGCGGCCGAAGGGAAGTGATGCTCGGTTGTGAGGACGCAATCACGTCATCCAACCAACTCGGGCATCGGGCGGTGATCGGCGACGAGGTATTGGGGGCGGCCGGCGAGGTCGGCGAATTGGGTTGTCGAGACATCGACTCCCATCCGATGATACAGCGAGGCGAAGACGTCGCGGAAGTGGACCGGGCGGTCCAGCGGCTCTTCACCCAAGCGGTTCGTCGATCCGATAACCTGTCCGCATTTCATGCCGCCGCCGGCCAGTAGTGCGCCGGCAACATTCGGCCAATGGTCGCGGCCGGCGTTTGCGTTGATTTTCGGCGTCCGTCCGAATTCGCCCCAGGCGACGACTGCGATGTCATCCAGCAGGCCGCGCTCGCTCAAGTCGTCGATCAATGCCGACATCCCCAGGTCGAACAACGGCAGCGCACCGCGGGCTTCGGTGAAGTTGTCCTTGTGCCAGTCCCAGTTGTAATCGCCTTGCAACATGCGGCCGAACGGCCAGCGGCTGAATGCCAGCGTGACGCAGCGTGCGCCGGCTTCAATCACCCGCCGAGCCAGCAGAAACTGGTCGAGCATCGTCTTACCTTCGCGCTCGTTGGGATAACTTCCGTCGAGACCGTAACGGTTGCGACCGTCCTGATCTTCACGGCTGAGATCCAGTGCGTCGGCCAGTCGCGATGAAGTGAGCACCTCGAAGGCCCGCCGGTGAAACTCATCGATCCCGTCGGTGAACTCGCCACGATCCACCTCGCGGCGGAAGCGGTCGAAACTTCCCAACAACGTGCGGCGATCGGAAAGACGGCTGAGGCTGACATCGTTGAGGGTGATGTTACGGCGATCAACCGCTTTCACTTCAAACCCGGCATGGGCCGCGCCCAGGTAGCCGCCCTGTGTCGGTGCGGTGCGCATAATGAATCGTGCATCGGGATCGACCGGCACCAGATCGATGGCCGCGGGTACGCCCAGTGCGCGCTGCCCCAGGCTCTTGGAAAGAATCGACCCCATCGAAGGCCACCCCCCCGGCGGGTACCCGGCGATAATTGGCGAGGCAGGCATCGGCGGATGCGATTCCCAACCGGTGGTACACCAATGGGTGTTGTGATCGTTGCGAAAACCGTTGAGCGAGCGGATGAGTGTGAGCTTGTCGGTCCGGGCGGCGAGACTTGGCATCAACTCGCAAATATCGATGCCCGGCACTTTGGTGGCGATGGGCTGGAATTCGCCACGAA
Organism: Planctomycetaceae bacterium; assembly: GCA_018699955.1. Lineage (GTDB taxonomy): Bacteria > Planctomycetota > Planctomycetia > Planctomycetales > Planctomycetaceae > JABISG01. Next base: position 36,443 of record JABISG010000041.1, read on the forward strand.
TTTCCGACGGAGCATCCGGCTTCAGATCGTACATGTCCAGATGCGATGGACCGCCCGGCAGCACCACCATAATGATGCCTTTGGCGCGCCCCGCGGGACTGCCGCTTTCGGCTTCAGCCCGCAGGATATCGGGCAACGCCATCCCGCCGAGAGCCAAGCCGCCAATCTGCAGCCAACTGCGGCGGGACATGCCGTCACAAAACCGCGACCTCGCACCGGGAATGGTCAACATGGTCAAAACCCCTGACGGCAGAATAACGCATCGGACAACACTAATTTATCGAGTTTTATGAGCCGCTGCAACGCACTCTTTTCTTAGTGGAATCCAATTTATGCCTGATGGCGCGGCGGCCAGTTGGTTGGTGGCGAGTTTTCTGCGCAGCGACTGCATGCGGAAAGTGCATTCCGGCGGGTCACTCTGCGTGGATGAAATACATCCTCATGCTGCATCTGACAACTACGACAGGGGTTGCGCCATACCGACCCAATATTTACGGACTCCGGCACGCGGTTTGCCAGTGAGTCGTAGCAACAGGAATCGGGCGATGGTTTCAGTCGTTTCAAGAATTGGAACGGGCTGCCGATCTCAATCTTGCCTCGTCCCCGTTTTCTGAACGAACAAGGTATTCTGACCGAGCGAGAAATTAAGTTGGCCGGAGGTGTAGCCGGTGTGAGGTCTGTGACTTCATGCCGGGCGAGCGCCTATGCTTCCGGCCAGCTTTTTCGTTCTATGGGGTCGGAATGCCCATCATTTGCCGTGCCACACACGGCGCGGTCTGCGTGACAGACGTCGTCAATACTGACAGTGTGTTGATGAATCTCTCGCTCCGGCCCGTTCTGGTGATCGGAGTGTAGTCGCCTCCGTGAAAACGCTGATCAATGAATCTGCCGTTTCCGGGACTGCAATATCGGCAGAACTGGAACGATCGGCAGAGAATCACAACCTTCGGCCAGTTAGAGCGGTGGCGGCCCAAATCCCCCCGCGTATTTGCACTCAAACGCCTCGGCTGTCGCCGTACTGGCGGCAAGTGGTGAGCTACTTTTACGGTGCACCCTATGGTTTCTCCAGCACGACAGGAATTGCCAAACAAACAGATGCGAATTCTTACCGACGCTTATTTGAGGTTTCGTGATGAACGAGAACATGAACCCGGTTATTGCCGATGACTCGGCAATCGATCATCGCAAGAAGATTGCCGAGATGCACATTCTGATTGTTGAGGATACTCCAGCGATTCAGAAGTTGCTGACGCATATACTGCGTCGAACCGGTGCGCAAGTGACAGGGACTGTGAACGGACAAGAGGCCGTCGATGCTGCGCTCGCCGACACTGATGCCCGCTTCGATGCCGTACTGATGGACATGCAGATGCCCGTTCTCGACGGCTACGCGGCAACGCGGGAACTTCGCGCCCGCGGATTTGATCGTCCTATTATTGCGCTGACTGCCCATGCGATGACGGGTGATCGCGAAAAATGTCTGGCAGCGGGATGCAATGACTACACGACGAAACCAATCGACCTGAAATGCCTGATCGAAATGATCGAACAGAATCAGGCTCGCTGGGCGCAGCAAGAAACATCGCCAGCTTTCTGCGATCGTGTTGAGGCGATTCGCCAGCCGGAGACAACACAACAAACATCGGATTTCAAACACCTCGACGTCGATGCCGCCATGCAACGGCTGGACGGCGATGAGCAACTCTTCGTCGAGATGATCGGGTCGTTTCTGACGTTTCAGCCGGAAATGTTCTCGGCCGTCGTCGGTGCCATGGAAAGTGCTGACGCTCCAGAATTGCGACGCAACGCCCACGGGCTGAAAGGGGCGCTGTCGGATTTCACATCGTCGCTCCCATTTGAAACAGCACGAACTCTCGAAGACCTTGCGGCCAACGACTGCTTGTCTGAGGTCGATGATGTGGCGATGGCGCTGAAATCGCAGGTTGACGAACTGTGTGGTGAATTGAAACAGTACCTTGCTTCAGTTCCTCCCCAGCAAGAGACGGCCATTCCCATTTCAGCCGTTTGACTGTGACGAGAGACTGACACCAATCCAAAACAGGCAAGATTTCGATCGGCATCCAACTTCTCGGCATGCTGCAAGCAAGCTGCCGAAAACTTCGATGACCGATACAAGTCACAATTTTGATCTCATTCCCGGAAATTGACTGACATGAATATCCTGGTAGTCGATGATATTGGTTATTCTCGCCATAACCTCGCAATGGTGCTGACACGCCTCGGCCACCATGTACTCCAAGCTGAAAGTGGAGATGCGGGACTGTCGATTCTTCGTCAGGACTCGACGGTCGATGTCGTGATTACGGATCTCATCATGGGTGATATGGACGGCGTTGACTTCTTCATTAATGCCAAGCGGCTGCAACGCGTCGATGATCAAGGAAAGGCCTTCTTCCCCTCGTTTGTCCTGCTCACGAGCGCACAACCCGGTCGCCCCGCGGCGACACAATCGATCCTCAATCGACTGAAGTTGGCATCGGAAATAGGATTTTCGAAAATCCTGTTTAAGCCAATCAATCCCAAGGCCATCGAGGAAACGCTCAACGAACTGCGATCGGGCAAGACGGAACCAGGTGTGGACGTCATCCCGTTGATTGGGCATTTGGAGACTGTCACTCAGAAATTGATCCGTGAAGGCAACTTCGAGGACGCCGAAAAACTGCGGCGCAGTTTGCAGGAGCAGTTGCACGTACTGGAGCAAGCCGCAGTTCTAGTGGAATCGTAGAGCGAGTCGGCGACCGGCGCGCTCAGCCACGCTTAACGTCAGTGAAGCGGAACGGCAGAACGCAAATCGGATTGTTCGACAATTTGCTGAGTCCAAGCGAAGGCCAGAACGATTCGCACTGCCCGACCGGGAGGGTTCCGTTGTTTCCCGGAACCTCATTTACACAGGTCCGATGCCATCGCAGCCGGGTCATTCTGCGACGGGAGCCTTCGCGGTCGCTTCTCTCAACAAAGCTGCCGGCGTTGGCAGTTGATCAGAATCGGTTCGAAGTCCCAGCGATTGTCCCGAGTAATCGGGGGCATAAACTGCGGCCCGGCATTCGTTGACTCTGCCAAATGTTTCGGTGATGCCAATGACCGTTTCAGCGGCTCCCATCATCAGGTAGCCATCGGCGGGTAACATCGTGGCCATGCGATCCAGGATGACCTTCTTCGTATCCACCTGGAAGTAGATCAGCACGTTGCGGCAAAAGATAACGTCGAACCGGCCAAGATGGGAAAAGTCCTGAAGCAGATTCAGCTCGCGCCAATCAATTGAACGCCGCAACTCTTCTTTGACCTGCCAGCCGTCTTTGACTTCGTCGAAGTGTTTCATCAAGAGTTGAATAGGTAAACCACGCTGCACTTCAAATTGTGAGTAGATCCCCAAGCGGGCTCGTTCGAGTACTTGCGGGGAAATGTCGGTGGCGATGATTTCGATCCGCCAGTCGATGAGTTCCGGAAAGGAATCGCGAAGCAGCATGGCAAGGGTGTAAGGCTCTTGCCCTGTTGCCGCGGCGGCAACCCATATGCGAAGATGCCGTCGTGTGGCGCGCTCGGCCAGGATCTTCGGTAACATCAGACTCTTGAATTCTTCAAACGGAGTCTTGTCGCGGAAGAAGGATGTCTCGTTGGTCGTCATCGCTTCGGTGACGGCATTGGCGAGTACGGAGTTGTTGCGGCGCAACTCGATGACAATCTCGCTGATATTCGTCAGTCCCCACGTTTTGACAAGTGGGATCAGCCGAGCTTCAACCAGGTATTGCTTCTGATCGTCGAGGGACAGACCCGACGAATCGAGCAGAAACTTCCTGAGGTAGTCGTATTCGGTCTCGTTCATCGTCGGCCTATTTCTGCTGTGGTAAGTTCGAGAATCGCGGACGCAATCTCTTCCAGCGGGAGGACGCTTTGCGCAAGGTTTTCGTTGACGACCGCGCCGGGCATTCCCCACACCACGCTCGATTCTTCGTCTTGCGCGATCACTTGCCCACCGCTCGCGACAATCTTGCGGGTTCCTTCAATGCCGTCATCACCCATGCCGGTGAGCATGACCGCCAATAAGGACTTGCGGTACCATTCGGCGGCCGATTCAAACAACGGATTAACCGACGGGCGACAATAGTGTTCTTTGGGCCCCTGATTCAGCCGGGTGACCATGTGGTCTTCCTGCTTATCAACAAAGAGATGATAATCGCCCGGCGCGACGTATGTGTGACCGCGTTCGATCAATCCGCCGTCTATCGCTTCAATGCAGGGGCGGCCGGTATCTTGACCGAGATGCTTTGCCAGCATCGGGGTAAAAGTGGGCGGCATGTGCTGCACGATGAGAATCGGCAACGGAAAATCAGTCGGCAGCGCTGTGAGCAAGCTGGTCAGCGCATTGGGACCACCAGTACTCGTTCCAATGACAACCGCAAGCGGTGCCGCATGATGATCGGAATTTCGGTGGGAGGCCACTCGAGTGGAACGGGCATGTGAACGTTCAGGCGTATGCCTTCCCAACGCTTTAACAAGCGGCGCAAGTTCTTCGAGCAGCTGGGAAATGCTGTCGGCCGTGCTGTTGGACACCGGTTTGGCGATGCAGTCGGCGGCCCCGAGTGCCAGCGCTTTGACGGTCGTTTCCGCTCCCTCCTGGGTCAGGGCACTGGCCATGATCACCTTCACGCGTGGGAACTCCGACTGAATGCACCCCAGCGCAGTCAGCCCGTCCATCACCGGCATCTCCACGTCGAGAATGACGACATCGACAGGATGCTTCCGCATCCAGGTCAATGCGGCTTCGCCGTGCATCGCAGTGCCGGCCACGGTAATTGCCGGGTCGGTCTCCAGCGCTCGTGCGATCAATCCGCGAACCACCGCGGAGTCATCGACGACAAGTACTTGTATCTGTTGTTGACTCATAGGACGCCAGTTCCATGTAGTTTGTCTTCGAGGACGGATTCGTCGAACGGTTTCATAATGTATTCACTAGCCCCGGCTTTAATCGCCTGGGTAATGTGGGCCATGTCGTTTTCTGTAGAACACATGATGACAACGGGGCGTTTTTCCAGCGGCTCCTTCATCAGTGTCTCCAGGAACGTAATCCCATTCATTACGGGCATGTTCCAGTCGAGCAACACGGAATCGAATGGGGGTTGCGACCGAACAATCTCCAAAGCAATCGCACCGTTTTCGGCTTCAACGATTTCCATGTCATGACTGGCCAGCATGTCGCGGCACACCGAGCGCACGGTGCGGGAATCGTCAACAAGTAGAATTCTCTTCATTTTTGGCTGCCTACCCAAAATGGGGAAGGATCGATTCCCTCGCCAGCGCGACGGAATGGTTCTGTATCGTTCCAACTGTCTTTTATTTATCGGTACCTCATCGACTTCCCCCCTTGAGGATCTACGGGCTTTAGGGGGACTTGCGGGGTTTACCGCACAACGCTGCCGTTGAAGGTGTTTTGACCGACAGGATCGCTGCAGTTCTGATTGCTGCGACCAGTAGAACCGGTAAAGGCGTGTGTCGAGCGAAAAAGAATGCAGCGAGGCGATCCTCTCGCCTCGCTGCATGTGTCCACCGACCAATTACGCCGTATCGCGACCGCTAAAATCGGTCAATTAGACGATGCGAAGCTTCTCGAGGAAGCCATCTGCCATTTCATCCAGACGGGTCGATTCCTGAGCCAATCCGTCGGCTGCTGCCAGAATGTCGGCCGCGCCTTTGCCGCCTTCTTCGGCAGCCTGAGAAACCGCGGCGATGTTGCTGCTGACTTCGGCGGTCCCTTTGCTCGCCTCGGCCACGTTTCTCGAAATTTCGTTGGTAGCAGCCGTTTGTTCTTCGACGGCACCGGCGATCGTGGTGGCAATCTCGTTGATCTTGCCGATCTGCGAACCGATCGATTCGATCGCCGTCGCAGCGTCACCACTAGCGTTCTGAATTGCCGAGATCTTCTGGCTGATCTCTTCGGTCGCCTTGGCGGTTTGCCGGGCCAGTTCTTTCACTTCGTTGGCGACGACGGCAAACCCTTTGCCCGCTTCGCCGGCACGAGCCGCTTCGATGGTCGCGTTCAATGCCAACAGGTTGGTCTGCTGGGCAATCGACGTGATGACTTTCACGACCTGGCCAATCTCGTTGCTCGATTCGCCCAAGTCGTTAATCGTAGCGTTCGTCCGTTCGGCCTCTTCGACCGCTTGGGAGGTCATCTTCGAGGCTTCCTGAACGTGATTGGCGATCTCGGAAATCGACGCACTCAATTCTTCCGTCGCCGACGCAACGGTTTCGACGTTCTTCGTCGCTTCTTCACTAGCTGCTGCAACCACCTGTGATTGTCGCGAGGTTTCTTCGGATGTCGCTGCCATGCTCTTGGAACTGGCTTGCATCTCGGTTGCAGAGGACGTGACGATATTCACAATTCCCTTGACGTCACGCTCGAAGGAGTCAGCCAATTCCACTTGGTCGCTGACCACTTCCCATGTCACCATCGGGCCCAGGTAGTTCTCGTCCTTGTCGAAGATGGCCGAAACCTGCAGACTGAGCGTCTCATCGCCCACTTTAATGTTGGCAGCATGCGGAAGATTTGCTGGATCCCCGACGATCCGGCGTTGCATTTCCGGGTTCTTGTGGAGAATGTCGATCTTCTGCCCTTGGAGTTCATCAAGGGGAACCGGCAGCAAATGTTCGAGCGGCTTCAACGTTTTGTATGACGCTGGGTTAATGTAAACAATTTCGAAATCCCGGTTCGCCAACATGACGTTGATGGGGATTTGATCCATCATGTTCTGCAAGCGGTCCATTTCCGCTTCGGTCTTCAGCTTCTCGGTCACCACTTCCCAGGTCACCATCGGCCCGATGTATTTTTCGTCGGCATCGCGAACGGCACTGATTGTCAGGCCCAGGGTTTCTGGACCAACCTGAATGTTTGCTGTGTGTGGCAAATTGTCCGGATTGCTGAGGAGTCGTCGTTGATGGGACGGATCCTGATGAAAAATGTCGATCGATTCGCCGACAAGCTGTTCAACCGGTTTGGGCAGAAACTGCTCGAGCGTCTTCAACGTAGATGTTGACGAGGCATTCATGTAAACGAGATTGAGGTCGATATCGGCCAACAACACGTTGATCGGCACGTTCTCGATCATGTTGTAAAACTTATCGAGACTATCTACCTGCTGGCCGGCTTTGGCTTTGGACTGTTTGGCTGTGGTCGACATGCTTCTCTCCTCGTTTCTTGCGGGGGATCCCGCTTTGGTTGCCCTGGTTTTTGATGCGGGACGTTCCCCGTTCCTTGACGACGACTTGGACTCACGTGACTTTTTTCCCGCGGCTGACGAGCCGACCAACTGCGGTTGTTTCTTCGTTTTCTTCGCTGCACCTTCCAGCATAATTTCGGCGACAGCACTCAGTGCATCGCCCCAAGCTGATTCGAGCTTCTTGTTCCACGCCTTGCCCGCGATTTCCGCCATGACGGTCAACAGCGTGAGGGCAACCGGTTCGTAATCCTCTTCGGTTGCACCATATTCTGCGTGGCGACCGCCAAGATCGTGCAGGTAGCGGGTCAACGCCTTCGCGTTGTCCAGCGACTTGATCACAACAGCCAGCGACTGGATCAGTTTTTGCTGCTGATCCTCAATGTCTGCATCGACAAACAACGGTTCCAGGTGTGGATAATCTGCAAACAACCGATCGTAAAACCGCTCCGCAAGCAGGTCTGCCTTCGGCGCAATCAGATCGAACGAGCTGCGTAGTAGATCGACTTTAAGACCCATTGTCCGTTGTTCCTGATTTATTGACGAACCGAACGTGTAGAAGGCTGACTACGAAATGTTCAATGTCGCATTGACGTTCAAAACGATAAAGAGCCGGTCTTCCAGCCGAAACACGCCGTCGGTCATACTCTTCCAGTGTGGATCGAGCGTGTGGGGGACTGCTTCCATCGTTTCGGCGGAGACGTTTATCACGTCGCCCACCTCATCCACCAGCAGGCTGAAAGATTCTCCCTTGTGGCGAACCACAACGTTCAGGTCAGATTCATTTTCCTCTCGATCAGGCAGGTTCATTCGCTTCCGCAAGTTGACCGCCGTTACGATCTGGCCGCGCAAATTCAACAGCCCGGCAATCTCAGGACGGGCCTGGGGTGTGCGAGCAATCTGCTGAGGATTGAGTACCTCTTGCACCGAACTCACCGGAACGCCCAACAGTTGGCCGTCGATCCAGAACGAAACGTATTGATTCGAGTAGTCCAAATGCTGGTCCATCTCCGATTCGGCTTCAGTTCGCTTGTCGAGTTGTGCTGTAGCGCTCATGTAGTTGCTCCTGTCTGGGTGGGAACGCGAGCGAATAGATCGTCGAGAGTCGACATCACTTCCTGCGAATTGAACTTCGTCAGCCAGCGGTCAAATCCCGATTGTGTCGCATTCTGCTGGTCGGCTGAGGAACCGCGCGATGACAAGGCGACAATCGGCATGTATTCACAGTCGCTGCGTTCTCTAAGCCACGCGGCAAATTCAAAGCCGTTCATGCGCGACATCCCGATTTCGGAGATGACGGCATCGAACTTCTCGCCGCGTTCAATCAATTCGATCGCTTCCACGGGGTCTTCGGCAGAGATGACCGAATACGATTCGACCTCAAGCGACGTGGCGAGCAACTGACGGAAAAACAGAGATCCATCGACGATGAGAATCCGCCGACTGGGCCGCGGAACGCTCGCCGCGAACCAACCGGGGTCGGCTTTTGTCACATAATGCTGCGTGTCGATGATTTCGGTGGCACTGCCATTAATGATTGCCGTCCCCAGAATACCGGGACGTTTCGAATTCATCCGAATGATGAGCCGCTCTTCGCGAATGTCGCGAATTTCATCGACCATCAAACCCATCGAGTTTTCGCCTTCGGAAAACACGATGACCGGCTGCATTTCCGCACTATCGGAGATGCCCCCGCCCCCTTCAACAGGCAGCAACGGTAGCAAGTCGCCCCGATACTGAACGACGAGTCGATCTCCGCTGCGTTCGATCTGATCCTGCGAGAACTCTTCCAGCCGGGCGACCAGCGACAACGGAACAGCCATCGTGCGGCCCGCCACGTCGAACAACAACTGGGTTGTGTATTCGCCGGCCGAATCTCCGTCGGAATCTGTCGCAGCATCTGCGGCAGCATCCCTCAAATCGGACGCCGTCGATAAGCCGCCGAATTGCTTTGCAATGCCGGCGACGTCCAGAATCATGATCACGCGGCCGTCACCGAGGATGGTCGTCCCCTGATAGAGGCTGATTTCCTTCAGCAACATGCCAACCGGTTTCACGACGATTTCCTCGGTATCGAACACTTCCGACACAACCAGTCCGAATTGCTCGTCACCAACTTGCACCACGACAATGTTGATGTCGCAATCCTCTTCGGCAGGATCGTCATCCAGGCCCATCGCCGAATCGAGATGGACCAATGGAAGCAGCCTGTCTCGCAGTCGAAACACTTCTTTATCGTGAATTCGCTCGATGCGGCCCCGATCATCGGCGGCCAACCGGACCAGTTCGACGACGCCCAGCTGTGGTATTGCGAACGACTCTCCGCCGCTCTCCACGACCAAGGCCGAGATGATGGCCAACGTCAGCGGTATCTTGATCCGCACGGTCGATCCGACTCCATCGACCGACGTCAAATCGACTGTCCCGCCGATCCGTTCGATTTGAGTCTTCACCACATCCATGCCGACGCCCCGACCGGAGACGGAACTGACTTTTTCGGCCGTGGAGAGTCCTGCATGAAAGACGAGCGAGAGAATTTCGTTGTGCGACAGTTTGGCACCGTCCGCCTCGGAAAGGATTCCGTTCTTGACCGCTTTGGCCAGAACTCGCTTGGTATCGATTCCACGTCCGTCGTCGGTAATGCTGATGATAACGTGGCCACCTTCGTGGCAGGCATTCAGCCGAATGCGGCCCGTTTCGGGCTTTCCTGCCGCGCGACGGTCTTCGGGCGACTCGATACCGTGATCGGCCGAATTGCGGACCATGTGCGTCAGCGGATCTTTGATCGCATCGAGAACTGTCCGGTCGAGTTCAGTTTCTGCACCGGTCATTTCCAGTTCGATGTGATGTCCCGTCACCTGAGACAGGTCGCGGACGAGTCGCGGCAGTTTCTTCCAGGCATTGCCGATCGGCTGCATGCGCGTCTTCATCACGCCTTCCTGCAGGTCGGTGGTGACCCGATTCAGATGGCCGATGGGAGCAGCGTACTTCGACTCGTCGTCATCGCGAGCGAGCTGCAAGAGCTGGTTTCGTGTCAAAACCAGTTCTCCAACCATATTCATCAGGCTGTCGAGAACGTTGACATTGACGCGGATCGACAGATCGGCGACCGATGTTTTGCCGGTTTCAGCCGTCTGCGCCGTATCGGCGTCATGGATTGGTTCGGTGATTGTCGTGGCTCCCATGTCGGTTTCGATCGGCTCTGGCACCGCGAGTTGCGGTTCAATTTCCGGCTCGCCGGTGGTGTCGGCATCCTCTTCGGTCTCATTCAGCGGTGCGGCCTGCTCGGTTCCGATGGCTTCGATCATCGCCAATCCGTCGGCCGTGGCGTCTGCCGACGATTCGACGGTGCCTGACTCGGCCAACTTGTCGAGTCGAGCAATCAGTTCCGAATCATCTCGGACCGGCTCGCCACCGGTCGCTTCCAGACCTTCCAGAAGTTCCTTAATGACATCCACAACCTGCAACACCAGGGAGATGGCATCGGGCGTGACATCAAGTTGGCCCTCGCGCATGCGTCCGAGGACATTTTCACCTGAATGTGCAACGGCCCCGAGGCGCGTCAGCCCAATGAATCCGCACGTCCCCTTGATCGTGTGGATTGTGCGGAAGATGCTCACCAGCAGGTCGTCGTTCTTGGGGTCTTTCTCGAGCGCGACAATCTCCGTGTCGAGCTGTGAGAGGTTTTCCCAACTTTCCGCCAGAAAGTCCTGAAGAATTTCGTCGTCCATCGAAATCTCTTTCCATTCGTTCCGGCGGAGCGGACGAGTTTTAGGCGCTGGCAGAATAAACCGCACAGACGTCAAGCAGGAATGGCGCAGCCCCGGTCATAAGGCCTGCATTTTGTGGAAAGGTCCCCATCATGAGAACGGATTGACCTTTCACCAACCTTCCTATCGTCAGCTTGAACAAAGTCGCTTGAATGGAACCAACCGTTTAAGACATCTATCGCTGTCTAAATTCACCACCAACTCGGCGAAGTCCCAGTGCGCGGCTGACAATGATGCCAAGAGAGCCTCTGTTTCGTGGATGACCGGAATGCCGCACTCGACAATGCCTGTCGTCTTTCACATACGGAGGATTATTCCGCATCTCTGAACCGGAATCGCTCAGTTCGTCGGATGAGGCCAAAACCTCGCCGTCTCCAAAGGCTCGCCAGTCCCTCTCATCTGAATTGATTGACTGATATGATGCGATACAGGCAAACTCGAACGCCCGATCTTCTGACGGATCTCACGCGAAAATCAGCCGAGCGGCCGTGAACAAACCGACGCAGCAAAACCTGTTTCAACCGGACGACCTGCCGGAAGCACCGACTTCGTGGGAGCGGGCGGCAGCCAGCGACCAACTGGCTGCGCAGGTCGTATTCAATCGCCCGTTGGACACGGCGTTTCACTATCTTATTCCGGACGAACTCCGCGGGATGCTCAATCCAGGGCAGCGGGTCAAGGCCCCGTTTGGTCGCGGGGATCGGCCGATTGTTGGCTTCTGTGTGGGAGTCGGTCCGGTACCCGATACCGGACGGAAGCTGAAGTCGATCGATTCCGTGCTGGATCGCGAGCCGCTGTTGTCATCTCGCATGCTCGATTTGACGCATTGGATCGCCGAGCGGTATCTCTGCCCGTGGGGGATCGTGCTGGAGTCGGTCGTACCTGCCGGCGTTAAGAAGCAAGCCGGAACGCGAATGATCACCTGCTACACGGCAGCAGAGAACCTGACCGAGCGTTTGAAGAACGTCAAACTGCCGACGAAACAGCAGGCAGTGATCGACGTGCTGCTCGATGCCGGCCAACCGTTGGCAATAGACGAATTGACAGAGGCCGCCAGCTGCGGCACCGGCCCGCTCAACTCCCTGAAGAAGAAGGGGTTCATCCAAGCCGTTCGGCGACGCTCTGAGCCGTCAGCAACAGATTTCGGAGCAACAGAACAGCAGCCCGATTTGAAACTGAACGAAGAACAACAACGGGCGCTGGGGACAATCGTCGATTGCTTGCGGTCGCAGCAGCATCAGACATTTCTGCTGCACGGAGTCACCGGCAGCGGCAAGACCGAAGTCTACATTCAGGCAATTCGCGAAGTCGTAAGCTACGGAAGACAGGCGATTGTGCTGGTTCCCGAAATCAGTCTGACGCCGCAAACCATCCGCCGCTTTCGCTGTCGGTTCGATTCCGTTGCAGTGTTGCACAGTCATCTCTCCGACGCGGAACGGCATTGGCAATGGCAGCAGATTGCCAGCGGGGCGGTGCAAGTGATTGTCGGTGCCCGCAGCGCCATCTTCGCCCCGGCTCCGCAACTGGGGCTGATTGTGATCGACGAAGAACACGAATCGACCTTCAAGCAGGAGACGGCTCCGCGTTATCACACCCGTGAGGTTGCCCGCGAGCGCGCCCGCGCTGCGAACATTCCGCTGGTCCTCGGCACGGCCACGCCAACGCTTGAAAGTTGGCTGCGAGCGCGACAGAAAAAGGATGCTCTGATCTCGCTGTCGCGGCGTATTGGCAACCGCCCGATGCCCCCGGTCGTTATCGTCGATGTCCGCAACGATCCGCACATTACTAAAGGGGCCGCCATCGGGCGGGCGCTCGCTTCAACGATGCGGGCGGCGTTGAATGACGGCGGGCAGGTCATACTCTTTCTCAATGTGCGGGGCTACTGTCCGGTCCTGTGGTGCCGCGCGTGCGGGCAGGCGGTCAAATGCCCCCACTGCGACATTTCATTGACGTGGCACAAGTCGCGGAATGTCGCGTTATGTCATAGTTGCGAGTTCAACACGGTTCCGCCAACACATTGCCCGACATGCAACGCGGCCGGCGTTCGCAGTCTTGGAGTGGGAACGCAACGGCTCGAACAGGAAGTGCGTAGCCGGTTCCCGAATTATCGCACGCTGCGAATGGACAGCGATTCAATGCGGAAGCCCGGCAGTCACGACGAAGCGCTGCAACAGTTTGGAGCGGGCGATGTGCAGATTCTGCTGGGAACGCAAATGATCGCAAAGGGGCTGGATTTTCCCAATGTGACTTTGGTTGGTGTGATCGATGCCGACACCATTCTGCACCAACCCGATTTGCGGGCATCCGAGCGCACGTTTCAACTCATTGCACAAGTGGCCGGCCGCACGGGCCGCGGTGAACGCGGCGGCCGTGTGCTGGTACAAACGTCGTCGCCCGCCGAGCCGGCAATTCTGCAGGCGGCCGAACACGACTTCATCAGTTTCGCCGAGCAGGAACTGGGACACCGAAAAGGACGCGGTGTGCCGCCGTTTGAACATCTGGCGCGGGTGATCCTGCGAGGCGCGGATGAGCCAATGGTACAGCAGTCCGCGCGTGACATGGCGAAAACGCTTCAACAGACGGCCGAAGAGATGGGATCAAATGTCCGCGTTCTCGGCCCTGCCCCGGCACCATTGACGCGACTGAAAGCGATGTTTCGATATCACCTGCAACTTGCCCACATCGAATTTGAGGAAATCCAACGGTTATGGAACGAAGCGATCGGTCGATTTCCGCGTGCGAAAGACGTGGAATTCGTGATCGACGTCGATCCCTACAATATGCGGTGAACCGACCAGCATCGGCATGCGTTAACAACAACAGCAAACCAGCCCGCCGCGCAAGCAAGGGTTTTCGCGGCGGATTGGTCACCGAAAAGTTACGATAACGATTTGATCGAGTTTCCGGCGCAGCGTATAATTCCACCGGCTGAATGGCCGACATTTCCGAGTGTTGCGCGTTAGGGCTTTCATGTCACAGTCTTCAAACAACCACGTCAAGCTGTTGGCAGTTGCCTGTTTGGCGGCGCTGCTGATAACCGAGTGGCGTACTGTCTCGGCGGCCCAGGATGCGCAAGCCGACCAACCGCCGGCCGCACAGCAGGGAGTGCCGCTGGGCAAGTTTGTAACCGTACACAGTCCAATTGACGCCGCGCAATTGGGACGGGTAAAAAACGCCGCCCTGACTTTGCAAAGCGCCGCAATCAAGCAGAAACGCAAAGCGATACTGGTGCTGGAGATCACTCAAGGGTCCACCGAATACCATCAGGTACTCGGTATGGCGAAGTTCCTCTCTTCGGTTGAACTGTCGAAAGTGACCACCGTCGCTTGGATTCCGAAAACAGTCACCGGCCATAACGCCATCGTTGCGCTGGCGTGCAATGAAATCGTCATGCACCCCGATGCCGAGTTGGGCGACGTCGGCCGCGGCAAGTCGCTCGAAGACGACGACCAGCGATCCGTGCTGAGCATCGTCCGCAAAGTCGATAACCTGAAGGTTAGCCCGGCATTGGCGCAAGGCATGATGGACCCGCAACTGGCCGTCTTGAAATTGTCGCTCGGTCCTGCGGCTGACAAGATCACCGAAACTCGTGTCGTCAGCCAGCAGGAAGCACAACGTCTGCGGCAGAACAAAGAACCGATTCTGAAGGACGAGGTGATCTGGGACGCAGGCATCACGGGCAAGCTCACCGGAAGCCGCGCACGCCGATTGGACGTGTTGATTACCAAGACATGCGAAACGCGACTCGATGTTGCCGAGACATACGACTTGTCCGGAGACGCGATGCGGGAAGATCCTGCACTCGGCAACGCACCCAAGGCGCGGGTGATTCGCATTGAAGGCATGATCGACCCGACACTGGAAGCATTCGTTAACCGGCAAATTGAACGGGCAATGTCCAGCGGGGCGAACTTGCTGATCTTCGAAATCGATTCGCCCGGCGGTTACCTGCTTCCCAGTGAAAGTCTTGCACTGAATATTGCCAGTCTCGATCCCAAACGGGTCCGCACCGTCGCCTATGTCCCTGTGAAAACTTACAAGGGAGCCTACAGCGGAGCAGCAATCATCGCCTTGGGCTGCGACGAAATCTACATGCACCCCGATGCCCAAATTGGCGATGCCGGACCAATCGAGATGCATGAAGGGGGGCAGTTCCAGCATGCCCCGGAAAAAGTGCTCAGCCCGCTTCGCGGGAAACTGCGGCAATTGGCCGAAAAGAAACACCGCCCCCCCGCCATCGCGGAGGCGATGGCCGATAAGGACCTCATTGTGTTCCAGGTGACGAATAAGCGGCAGCCCAGCCGCATCTGGTACATGACGGAAAGTGAATTCGAGGAGAATAAGGAAGAGTGGATCAAGGGGCCGGTCGTTCCTGAATCGCGCGAGGACAATCTACTAACCGTCAACGGTCGCCGTGCGCACGCGCTGAAAATTGCCGAACCAGCGGTCCACGATCTCGATGAGCTAAAACTGCGACTCGGAATCCCGGCCACCGACAAGCTCATCGTTCTCGAAAGCACATGGGTCGATACGGCGGTACTCGTTCTCAACCATCCCGTCTCCGTCTTCCTGCTGTTGGTGTTCGGTGTCGCCTGCCTGTATCTCGAACTGCATGTGAACAGCGGATTTCTGGGAATCGTGGCCGCCCTCTGTTTCGGCATCTTCTTCTGGAGCAAGTTCCTCGGCGGCACTGCGAATTGGCTCGAAGTTGTCCTCTTCGTGCTGGGCGTTGGGTGCCTGGCAATGGAAATCTTCGTTATCCCTGGCTTCGGTGTGTTCGGCGTCTCCGGCGCGCTGTTACTGCTGACATCGCTGGTAATGGCCAGTCAAACATTCGGTAATCTGGAACCCAATTCCGATTTGAAAAAGATGACGGAGACAATGCTGACACTGGGGGCATCGGTAGGAACCGTAATTGCTTTGGCGATGGTAATGAACCGTTTTCTGCCTCAGATTCCGATACTCAATCAAATGGTTCTGCATCCCCCGGGAATGTCGCCATCGGCGTTGGCCGACGAGCCGCAACTGCGTCCAGGTTCTGCTGACGCCAACGGGATTGCCGGTTCTCCGGCTGTGGGGCAACTCGGCGAAGTGTTCACCGACTTGCGGCCCGCCGGAAAGGTTCTGCTCGACGGCCAATACCTGGACGTGGTAAGCGAAGGGCCATACATCGGGCGCGGCCAACAGGTCGAAATCGTGTCCATCTCGGGGAACCGCGTCGTGGTCCGCGAGGTCTGAGAATTGGCCGAAGAATGGCTGACGGGACTCCATTTCCCGAATTTGGCCGTAGGACGGACATTCCTGCCCGACGTATCTGTTCCGATGTGTAACTCCAAACGTCGCTCATCGTTGCAAATTCTCGCAGCCTTGTTACATTGACGTTCTTAGAGGTATTTTCTGAGTTGCCGTGCGCGGAATTTTCAGTTCTCGCACACCGCTGGCTCGGAACGCCTACCCATGCTGGTGGAGTTTTCACTCTCTGCCCGACGTGCGGCTGCGGCGTCCAGGACGGACCGACCGTGCAGCTTGTTTTGTAAGTGGTTACCAATCAGGTATTTAGGGTTTTTGTATGTCGATTACTGGTGAACGGAAGACCGAAGTCATTCGCGAATTCCGCCAAACGGACGCGGATACAGGTTCGCCTCAGGTGCAGATCGCGGTGCTGACGCATCGAATTGTGAGCCTTACGGGTCACCTGAAAACGCACAAGAAAGACCACGCAAGCCGTCGCGGCTTGCTGATGATGGTCAGTCGCCGTCGTCGCCTGCTCAATTATCTGCGCAAGAGCGATCCCCAGGAATACCGAGACATTCTCGGTAAACTGTCGATTCGAAAGTAATAGCGCTTCGATCTGCAACTGGCAGATTGGGTGCCACTGGCGTGTCGCCAGTGCCTACCGCGCTGCACTGGCGACACGCCAGTGGCACCGGTCGATGGAGGCCGGCAAGATGCCCGCCGATCACGTAACGTGATCGAGCGTGCAACCTGCGCGAAGCCTGCCCCATATGGGGTAGGGATGTATTGGAATGTATTGGTTGGAAAAGATTTCAAATAGGAAAAGACTGTGAAAACAACGTTAGAATGCCAGCTCGGTTCCCGGACACTCAAGCTGACCACCGGAGAGCTCGCCAAGCAAGCCAGCGCAGCAGTGACAATTCAGTTCGGCGAAACGACACTCTTCGTCGCCGTGCAAACCGGCACACCGCGTGCCGGCATCGACTTCTTTCCAATGCAGGTCGATTATCGTGAACGACTGGCAGCAGCCGGTAAGTTTGCCGGCGGATTCCTGAAACGCGAAGGCCGCCCGACGACCAAGGAAATTCTCACCTGCCGTGTGACCGATCGCCCCATTCGTCCGTTGTTCCCCAAAGGGTTTCACGACGAAGTTCAGATCATGGCAAACGTACTGTCATGCGACGGCGAAAACGACCCGGACGCACTCACCATTACGGCGGCAAGTGCTGCACTTTGCATTGCTCCGCTGCCGTTTAACGGACCGATTGCCGGCGTTCGCGTTGGACGGATCGACGGTGAGTTCGTCGTCATGCCGACCCGAGCACAGATGGCCGAGAGCGACCTCGACCTGGTTGTCGCCGGCAGTAGCGAATCGATCTTGATGATCGAAGGGTTCGCCGACCAGTACCCCGAAGACGTCATGGTCGATGCGATCATGTTCGCACATCGCGAGATTCAGCAGTTGTGCGAATTTCAGAAGAAGTTCCTCGAACAGGCAGGCGTTCAGGAATCGACTTACGAACCGCCGCCGGCGAATCCCTTTGAAGGTTTGATGCGTGACCGCGCGGTGCAAGCGCTCCGCGATGCCAAATCGAGCACTAAGAAGCAAGAGCGACACGAACGAACGGACGCCGTCAAAGCCAGTCTGCTGGCAGAGATTTTCCCAGACGATGCCGAGGAAACTGCCGACGGTGCAACCCGCGCGCAGTTCAAAGAAGCGTTCTACAAAGCCGAAAAAGATGCCGTCCGCAGTCTGATCCTCGACGGAAAACGGCTTGACGGTCGTACGCCGAGTGAGATGCGGGACGTCACCTGTGTCGTCGATCAACTCCCACGAGTTCACGGATCAGCCATTTTCACCCGCGGTGAAACGCAGTCGCTGGCAACCGTCGCTTTGGGAACCGTTCGCGACCAACAGCGCGTCGATGGACTCTTCGAAGAAGAAAAACATCGTTTCATGCTGCACTACTACTTTCCGTCATACTCGGTCGGAGAAGTGCGGCCGATTCGTGGACCGGGCCGACGTGAAATCGGTCACGGTGCTTTGGCCGAACGCTCGGTCGAAGCCGTACTGCCCGACGAAACGAGTTTCCCATACACGATCCGCGTTCTTTCCGACATCATGGAATCGAACGGATCGAGTTCGATGGCGAGCGTTTGCAGTGCCACGCTGTCGTTGATGGATGCGGGCGTTCCCATCAAGCAGCCCGTCGCCGGTATTTCGATCGGCGTCGTGCTGGAGACCCCCGAGAAGTACACCCTGCTGACCGACATCATGGGCGACGAAGATCACTTCGGCGACATGGACTTCAAAGTGGCGGGTACCCAAAAGGGGATCACCGGTATTCAGCTCGACATGAAGATCACGGGCATCAGCGAGCAGATTATTCGTGAGACGTTGGACCAGGCCAAAGGCGCACGGATCGAACTGCTCAAAACGATGCTGTCGGCCATTCCGCGTCCGCGGGCCGATACCTCGCCGTATGCTCCAAGGCTTTCCAATACCAAGATCGATCCTGAAAAGATCGGTTTGCTGATCGGGCCGGGCGGGAAAACGATTCGCGCGATCCAGGAAGAAACTGGAACCTCGGTCGATATCCAAGATGACGGCACAGTTGTCATCGCAGCCGCAGATCAAGCAGCTGCCGACGACGCCTTAGCCCGTATCGAAGCGTTGACCGAAGAGATCAAGGTCGGCCGCGTTTACAACGGCACCGTCAGTTCGGTGAAGGATTTCGGTGCGTTCATCGAGATTGCACCGGGCAAAGACGGCTTGTGCCACATCAGCGAACTGTCCGACGGATTCGTCAAATCGGTCGCCGACATTTGCAAAGTGGGCGACAAGATGCAGGTGAAGGTGATCGCCGTTGATGAACAGAACCGGGTCAAGCTGTCGCGGCGTGCCGTGTTGGCAGATTCCGGTGAGACCGATGTCACTGAGTCGGACGACGCGGAGTCGGGCAGCGAATGATGTTCGTTGTCAGGCGATGCCACCAGCGTTTGTCAAATCGGCAACAAGCAAATTCGGGATGACGGCTGACGCGCAACATTGTGTTGCGCGTCGGTCTTCATACTGGGTGCAGCGAGTGGTGTGATGGCCGTCGATTCGCATCTTGAAGACCAGGAACGACAACGGCTGCAAGCCCAGTACGCTGAGATTGCGACACTCGCCGGCGGGTTGGCGCACGAGATCAAGAATCCCCTCTCAACGATTCTGATGAATCTGGAGTTGCTCGGCGAGGATCTGGAAACGATCAGCGTTCCCGAAAGTCGGCGGATGCTCACGAAACTCCATACCGTGCAACAAGAATGCGGGCGTCTGGAGAATGTTCTCGACGCCTTTCTGCAATTCGCACGCGTGGGAGAACTCGACCTCACCGAGGGCGACCTCAACCGCCTCGTCAGCAACTTCATTGATTTTTATCAGCCCAAGGCGAAAGAGCGCGGCATCGACATCAGCCCGCATCTGGCCAACGATTTGCCGCCTGCCAAACTCGACAGTTCTTTGATGCGGCAGGTGTTGATGAACCTGGCGTTAAACGCCGCCCAAGCAATGCCCGACGGTGGGCTGCTCGAATTGCAGACGCGGGCCGCCGATGGCCGAGTGCTGCTGGAAATGATCGACAGCGGAAACGGCATGGACGAACGGACGTTGTCGAAAATGTTTCAAACATTCTTCTCGACGACACAAGGTGGCAGCGGACTGGGGCTGCCAACCGTTCGCAAAATCATCGAGGCCCATCATGGCACCATCACCTGTCAAAGCGAGCCAGGCCGCGGAACGCGTTTCACCATTTCGTTACCCGCCTCTGAATGAGCCGGTTTTTTGCGGTTCCGTTGGCATTGTTCTGGCGGGTTGAATCGGCGAGACTTGTATCACGCTGCACAAAACGGCGATAGTTTGTTCGATACAACAGTGCGCACAAGACAATACTTCGCTGCACTTCTTTTTTTAGTCCGATAGCATCAACGATCACGCGATTTCCATGACCGCCAAAGACGACGCCACGTCCGAAACCAACTCGATTCCAATTCGGGTATTGATCGTCGATGACGATGAAGCGCACGCGCAGGCGGTGGCCGAGAGCCTGGAGCGAGTCGGTGCCGATTGTCTGGTTGCCGGATCGGGACGCCGCGGTGCTTCGCTCATCGAAAGCGAAGAGTTTGACGTCGTCGTCACCGATCTGCTGATGGACGACATCGACGGACTGGAGATTCTCCGCAAAGCGAAAGAGGAACTTCCCGATGCGGAAGTCATCCTGCTGACCGGTCACGGCTCGATCAATTCGGCCGTCACCGCGATGCAGCACGGAGCCAACACCTATCTCACCAAACCGCTCGACATCAACGAGTTGCGCAGCGCAGTCATCAAGGCATCGTCGCGGCTGCGGCTGATTCGCGAAAAGGCCGAGTTGAGCCGGCGGCTCGATGAGAAGTTTGGCTTCGAGGGCGTGATCGGTAACAGTCCGCAGATGCATCAAGTCATCGACATTCTCAAAAACGTGGCACCAACCAATAGCACGGTGCTCATTTTGGGAGAGAACGGCACGGGCAAGGAATTGGTAGCCCGCGCGCTGCATCAGAACAGCCCGCGCAAGAACAAGCCATTCGTCCCCATCAACATCTCGGCCATTCCAGCGAGCATTCTCGAAAGTGAACTATTCGGCCACGAAGCGGGTGCGTTCACCGGTGCCGTCTCGAAGAGGATCGGCAAGTTTGAGTATGCAAACGGTGGGACGCTGTTTCTCGATGAAGTCGGCGAGATGCCCGTCGATACACAAATCAAACTGCTGCGCGTACTCGAAGACCGCAAGATCACACGGTTGGGGGCCAACGAAGAAAACGAAGTCAACGTGCGGCTGGTGGCCGCCACCAATGCCGATTTGCAAGCGATGGTCGCGGCCAAGACGTTTCGCAGCGACCTGTACTACCGGCTGAATGTGGTCAAAATTGGCCTGCCTCCACTGCGGGAACATCGAGGCGACGTCCCGCTGTTAATGGACCATTTTTGCAAATTGCTCTCGGAACGCGATTCAAAGGAAGCGCCACCGTTTACGCGGGCCGCCAAACATGCGCTGATCACCTACGACTGGCCGGGCAATATTCGGGAGTTGCGCAACGCCATTGAACGAATGCTCGTACTCGACACCGATGGTCGGCTGGACGTTGATGATTTGCCGGAAGAAATTGCCGCCCTGGCCCGCCCGGAAGATGGCAGCGAATCGGCTGCGATCATTTCCGGCGCCGACGCGCTCGTCGGTAAACCATTGACCGATGTGGAGAAATTCTACATTCAGCGCGCCCTGGAATTGACCGACGGCAAACGCGAGGAGGCCGCGTCATTACTGGGCATCGGCGAGCGAACTTTGTACCGAAAAATCAAAGAATACGGCTTGTAGAAGGACCGAGTCAGCACCCGCTATCGAAGGTCAATGCGGATGCCGCTCATGATCGAATGCGTATTGTATTCAGATCGCAGATCGACTTGCGTCGGTGCTGGCGGTCCATTCCGCGTGAATGTCGGGTTCGAGCCACCGAGATACCGCCACTCGGTGAACCATTGAATATTTTCACTCAACTGGACGGAGATTCCCGCCATGCCCTGAAAGGCGAAAACGTAATCTTCATCGACAAACGTCGCCCGCCCGTATTCCAGACTCTCATCAACTCGCATGAAACCGGCTCCGCCGCCGATGTAGGGAGTCACGACATCGCCCCAATGGATGAAGTCGATAACCAAATTGAACAGAAACGACTGTGAGGAGACCTCGCCGCGGGGGTTACGTTCAACGCTGTTAAACAGCAGCGTCTTGACGTCGTTCTTATTGAAGATCGTGTCGAACTCGATTCGTAGCTGACCGAGATCATGAGGACGGGGCGGCAGTCGGTAACCGATTGTTGCACCGCCATTGATGTTCCATTCGAACGCGGCGTCTTCCTCGCGTCTCAAGCTGACGTCGAGTGCTTCGCTGTGTTGGTCTTCCAGATATACCGCACCCATCATGCCGCTGATGTACCAGCCAGTGGCCACATTCCGCTCGTTCGCGTAACCGGTATGCCGATCTGACGAGAATTGCGGAGGACAATTGGGTCCCACGGGAGTCGTTGGCCCGCCAAAAGTGTTGGTCCACTCCTGCAGATTGACAGTCGGCGGAAGATCCGGAATCACTTGCCGTTGGGTGTATACCGGCGGAGCATTTGGTGGTGGATAGCCACCCCCGTATTGCGCACGCGATGTCTGGCTTCCGGCGAACAATGCGCCGACAGCAATTACAGCAACCCAGACAACTCTCATCATGTTGTCCCTCCGCCTCAGCTTCTCGGTTTCCATCAACGGCTATCGTGAAGCTGTGCGTTCGGTGTCAGTCAACGACGTGTTTTCGCTGCGCCGATCGTCCGCCGACATTCGGCACTCCGATCGACAGAGCGATATGGGGAGCGGTTCCGTGTGAACCACTAGAATCCCCATAATCGGAACAATCGGCACATTCGGCACGCCGGCATGAGTCGTTTGTCGCTGAAATCGTGCACCGAACGGCCACCGGCGCTCCAATGCCCCATCGGTGCGTCTCGCAAAGAGGGAAAGAAGGGGGAATAGAGAGAGCGGGAGAAGCAGCGGATCGGGAGTGTGCTGCAAGTCGAAAGAGTGATTTCCACTGAAGTCCCCATCGGAAACTTGCTGGAATCTGGGAAGCAGGCGGGCGGCTTCAACCCCACAGGTAGAGTACGATGACGATTATTGCTGCCAATGCGTAAACAACGGCCCACGCGCGACCCGTGCCGAGATACCGCGCAAGGAACGACTTCTCGATGGCGGCGGGGACGTGTTCTTCCGTCTCTTCGGCTGGCAGAAACGCATCGGCGCAGAGTAGCATGCCGCCGACGAAACTGCTCAACAGTGCCAGATAAATCAGCACATTCCACGGCTTGGGCAGGTCGCCATCAACAAAGCTGAAGACGATCATTCCAATCAGCCCCAGCACTGCCACAGTCGCGCCGAAGATCCGCTGACTGTTCCAACCGCCCGGCTCATACCGGATGCGATCGAACATTTCGCCCTGTTCTTGCCCCGGAAGCGGCTTAGTGAAGAGACTGACGGCGATCAGCGTCAGCGCAGAAAGCGGCATTCCCACCAATGCCCGCGTGATGGGTGTGGCGTGATTCCAGGACAGAAACTGTCTCAGCAATGGAATATCGAACTCGGGTCTCAGCCGTTCCCAACCTCCCAATGCACCAACGAGCGCATAACCGGTGCCGACGAGCAGGCAGGCCAATCCGCCGGCGGGAGTCGCACGGCGAAAGAACAACGCCCCTGCCGTCACCACAAAGATTGCCGGCTGAAAAATGCTGCCGATCATCCACACGGCATCCAACAACCCCAGTTCCATGCGATGGCAAGCGATCGCGTAAACCAGCCCGACCACTCCTCCCAGGACTGTCACCACCCGGCCCACTTTCATGTAATGCGCATCGGTCTTGCCACGAGCCAGCGGCCGGTACAAATCCTGCTCGAACAACGTTGCCGTGCTATTCAAAACACTCGAGGCGGTTGAATTCGACGCGGCGACCAATGCCGCCAAAAACAAACCGCCCAGCCCAATCGGCATGATCTGTTGTGCGAGCAGCGGAAGAATGGAATCGGTCGCTTCAAGCTCAATCTTCCCGCTGGCCGCGACGGCCATCACCGGTACGATGTAGCACAAGGTCAAAGGACCGGTTAGCAGCGCCGCCCACAGCAGCCCCTTGCTCGCCTCCTGCACATTGCGGCCGGCAAAACTGCGCTGCAGCATGTACTGCGACGTAAACCAATACGGCAGCCCAAGCAGCAGCAGCATCAGAATCAGCGTGTAATCATCTTGGCCCGTGCCGCTCGAAGCAGCTCGAAACATTGTCCACTTGTCCGGCGAGATCTTGTCGGCATCAAACAGAATGCTCACGCCGCCGGCGTATTTCACCGCCAGCGGCAGCAGAATGACGGCACCCAGAATGATGAGAAACGACTGCAATAAATCGGTGTAGACCACCGCCAGCAGTCCGCTGAACAGACAATAAAAGACGACGACAACGGCAATCGTCGCAATCGCCGTTTCGAACGAATCCAGGCCCGCCACTCGATACCAATCGGGAATGCCAAAGCTGCCTTCGATTATCGTGGCGCACGTCAACATGGTGACGCCGCTGAACATCGCGTAGAAAACGATCCACATACCAGTCACCGACATCGACAGGCTGCGGCCGTATCGCTCTCTCAGCAATTCGGTGACAGTCGTAATTCTCAAGCGGCGGAATCGGGGCAGAAACGTGACGGCGCTGATCGCAGCCAGCATGTTGCCCGTCCACGCCATCAACAAAATGGCGGCTCCCCCTTCGTAGGCTTTTCCCGCCGGCCCCACCAGATACATCGCAGCCACATTCGTCGACATCACGCTACCGCAAATCACCCAGCGGTTCAGCGAACGGCCGGCAAGGAAGTAGTCGGCTCCGCTCTTGACGTACCGCGTCAGCCACAGGCCAATCGCCAACATCGCCAGCAAATAGACGATCACAATTCCCAAATTGACAGCAGCCGCAGTCGTCATGTTGTCCCATCATTCCCGGTTAGCCGCGACATTCATGGTTAGCCGCGACGCGCTAGCGGAGCGCGACTCATTCGCGCACGCGGTACTTTTCCAGAATCTCTTCGTCCAATTCGATTCCCAAACCGGGGCCGTCCGGCACGATAACGCGACCATCGACCAGTGGAGGCAAATTCGCAACCAGCTTTCGCATCAACGGCGATGGCCGCAGGCAATACTCAACAAGATCGCCGTGACGCAGCGACGCCATCCAGTGCAGCGATGCCGCCAGATTAATCCCCGTGCTGAAACAGTGCGGCACGCACCGCCGCCCCGCAGCGGCTGCCATTTCCGACACTTTGCGGGCTACTGTCAGTCCGCCGCAGAAAGCAACGTCCGGCTGCACGACGTGGATGCCCCGCTCGATCAGGTCTTCAAAATCCCAATGGGTGACATCCCCTTCCCCGCCGGCAATCGGCACGGGAGACCGTTTGCACAATTCGGAGTAACCGCGGCGGTCGTCCTGCGACAGCGGTTCTTCCAACCAAAGAATGTCGTACGGTTCAATCAGTTTCGCGCGTTCCAGCGCCGTTTGCCAATCCCAGGCGTGTCCCGCATCGACCATTAACTCGCGATGCTCGCCGATGGCTTCCCGCGCCGCGCGGACCTGCTCCAAATCGTGCTGCGGGTCTTTACCGAACGGTCCCCAGCCGAACTTGACCGCCGTCAATCCCAACGCAGCCGCCTCTTTGCCCAACCGCGACGTCTCAGCGGTTGTCTCGCCAAACAACAAACTGGCATAGGCCCGAACGGTTTTCCGCTCGGCACCGCCGAACAAATCGAACAACGGTTTGCCTTCGATCTTGCCTTTCAAATCCCACAGCGCGATATCGGCCCCGCTCATGGCATGAATTGCGGCACCACGGCGACCAAAGCGGTTAGTCTCGTAGTACATCTTCTGCCACAGCCGTTCCACGTCGCGCGGGTCTTCTCCTTTGAGAATCGTCGCCAATCCGTGCCGACGTTGAGCCGACCGCGGCGCCTCGAAAATCGCTTTGCAAACGTACGACTGGCTCGTCACTTCGCCCAGACCGGTCAGTCCGGAATCGGTGTGAATCTTGACGATCAACACGTCCAACGTACCGTCGGCAATTTCCGCCACATCCGGCACGCGGCAGTGAATGGCTTCGACGTCGGTGATTTTCATCCGGCGAACATTTCAGTTGACGACAAACGGCTGGGAAAGTCTCAACATGCTACCCGATCCAGCCGCTCAAAAAAGGAACCAACGAAAAAAGAGCGGCATTCCCATGCGATTGCCCCCTGTCTTCCCCCTGTTGCTTTCTCAATTGCAATCCGACGTTAGAATGCAAATCGACAACCGATCATTCAACTGCATCCACGAAGCTGGCTGGAGGCCAACTCGCCGATGAGTGTAATCCGTATCGGAAATGGCGCAGGATTTTGGGGCGACAATCTCGACGCGCCGCAATTGCTGGTAGAAACCGGGCAGCTCGATTATCTCACGCTCGAATATCTTGCCGAGCTGACAATGTCGATTCTCGCGCACCAGAAGTCGCGCGACGCCGATGCGGGCTACGTCACCGATTTCCCAGTGGTACTCGAAAGCTTGGTTCCCGCGTTGAAGTCACAATCGCATTTGACAATTGTGACCAATGCCGGGGGCATGAACCCATCAGCCTGCGCGGCAAAGGTTGCCGAAATACTCAGCGCCGCGAGAATGGACGATGTCCTCATTGCTGCCGTCTCCGGCGACGACCTGCTACCCAGTCTCGACGAACATCTCGCCGCCGGTGAAACGTTCAACCATTTTGAAACCGACGCACCGTTGGCCGAGTTACGGCAGCAAACGCTCAGCGCGAATGCCTATCTGGGAGCAGCCGGAATTGTGGAAGCGCTTTCTGTCGGCGCGCGAATCGTCATCACCGGGCGCGTTGCCGATGCGTCGCTGACCGTCGGTCCGGCAGTTCACGAATTCGGCTGGTCGTGGGACGACTGGAATCGACTGGCGGCCGCCACGGTGGCCGGGCATCTCATCGAGTGCGGAGCGCAAGCGTGCGGCGGGATGTATTCCGATTGGACCGAAGACATTTCGCTCAGCGACGTCGGCTATCCAATCGCCGAACTGTCAGACGACGGTTCGCTGATCATCACAAAACCGGAAGGCAGCGGCGGTGTGGTGAACACCGGCACGTTGGCCGAACAACTCATCTACGAAATCGGCGACCCGCAGCACTATCTCACCCCCGATGTCGATGCCGACTTTTCCAACGTGGAACTGTCACAGGAAGGCGCCGACCGCGTGCGCGTGGCCGGTGCGCGTGGCAATCCTCACCCCGAGGCGTTCAAAGTCTCGCTGTCGTATCGCGACGGGTACATGGTCTCAGGCACATTGGTCATCTGCGGTCCCAACGCGACGGCGAAGGCCCGACGCTGCGGCGAAATGATTCTCGAACGTGTGAAGCGCGCCGGCCACGAGTTGTCGCGGACCAACATCGAATGTCTGGGCGCCGGGGATTCCCTGCCGAGAATTGCACTGGCCGACAACGAACCGTGGGAAGTCGTGCTGCGAATCACCGCCTACGACGCATCGCGGGAAGCGGTCGATCGTCTCTCCCGAGAATTGGCACCGCTGGTGACTTCCGGACCGCCCGGAGTCACCGGCTACACCGGCGGCCGCCCGAAACCCCGACCCGTCGCCGCCTATTGGCCAACAACCATCGCCAGAAACAAAGTCAGTCCAACCGTTGAAACAAAACCTGCAAGCGAGTGGAACTAACCCCGCCGCGTTTGCGGTTTCGCAATCTCCGGAAACTAATCATGGCCACAACAATTCGGCTCGGCGAGATCGCCCACGCCCGCTCCGGCGACAAAGGCAACCACGCAAACATCGGCGTGATCGCGTATACGGAGGCTGGGAATGAATTCCTGGACCGCTGGCTGACCGAAGCACGCATGGCCGAATTCCTATTGCCGCTGCGTCCGCGCGAAGTCAGCCGCTATGCGCTGCCGGGCATCAAAGCGTACAATTTTGTTGCGACCGAGATACTCGATGGCGGGGCCAGCCGTTCATTGCGGATCGACAGCCAGGGAAAGACATTGGCACTCGCCGTCCTTGAAATGCGAATATCACCACCAAAAAACATCGACGAAATGCGAAAACCGAAAACCAGAAACCCGGTTTCTTAAAGAAACCGGGTTTCTCCAACGCGACCAACTCCCCATGCCAGATCCTATTCTAAATCACGAAACCACCGACGGCGTTGCCCGGTTGACATTGAATCGGCCGGCAAAGCGCAACGCGCTGACGCGCGAGTTGATCGAGCAAACGTTGGCCGCCGTCCGGCAGGTTCGCGATGATCCGGAAGTTCGGCTGTTGATTCTCACCGGTGCGGGATCGGTGTTCTGTGCCGGCATGGATCTGGGTGAAATGCAGGCGCGTGCCGGCGACGATAACGCAACCGAAGAATGGCAACGGGACTCCGTTGTCTACCGCGATTTGTTATGGGAATTGTTCACGCTGCCGATTCCCACATTACTCGTCGCGCAGGGACCGGCGCTCGCGGGTGGATTGGGGCTGTTGCTTTCCTGTGACATTGTACTGGCCTCCGAAGAGGCGTTCTTTTCGCTGCCGGAACCCAAACGCGGCATCACGGCGGCCGTTGTCGCCCCGCTGTTGGCGTATCGCATCGGCCCCGGTCAGGCGGGATATTTGTTGCTCTCGGGCCGATCACTGTCGGCGACCGACGCGCAGCGGATCGGTCTCTGTCACGAACTCGCCCCGGCAGCAACACTCGCCGAACACGAAGCCGAACTCACCGCGGCCATCCTCACCGGCTCCCCCGCCGCGCTGGCCCAAACCAAACGCCACCTGCTCACCGGCCCCGCCGCCAGTCTGCCCGACTGGCTCCAATCCGGCATGAAAGTCTCCGCCACCGCCCGCGAAACCGAAGACGCCCGCGAAGGCTTGGCTGCGTTTTTGGAGAAACGCGAACCGGGGTGGTTTCCGGGAATGTGCTAGCCGCCAAGATCCGCCCACGGGCGCACCAATATGAGTGACCAAAGAAAACCATTGCCTCAAACGACGCGAGAGAGCATCGAAAAACCGGCCCCGCTACCCGCAACCGTGAATTTCCATGTTAGTCAACGTGCGGAAGCTATTTGATTCCCAAATTGCCACGTATCGCTCGATTTTGATCCAAATGTTTGATGATCCAATCAAATCGTTGTTGATTCTCACTGCGTGATTCGTCAATGCGATTTATCAGCTTATCGTACCGCAATTCAAATCGTTGCTTGGAACACGCGAAGTCATTCATAACCCACGCGAAGTGCTGAATGATATCTCGCACCAACAGTAAGTCTTGCTTCGTCAGAGTCCAAAGACGACGTGTAATGTCTGGACTCTTTGCTGTACCCTCGTTGTTCAGAGCCGCGTGCCATTGCCCGTGGGCAAGTCGATTTCGAATCTCAATGAACGACTCAATGTCATTTCCAAGTATTGAGTGCAATTCCGTGTGCCTATAGTGAGCCGTTGGCCCAATTGAGACCTTCGAAAGACGCTTTTGCTTTCCACTCAGATAATGCTTCCGAAATAGAATGTCGATCATCGAACTCCATCGTTTGGCCACCGGTCCCGCCTCGGTAATCTTTCGACGATCGCCATAAGTTAGCTTGTTCGCTGAGTGAAGAATGACGTTGAGATGTGATTCAAGCCAGCTGACCCAGAGAATCATCAGGCAGCGGACGTGTACGCGCGCGACTTCTGTTTGCTTCTGCATCAGCGCTTGGTTTAGCGCCCGCTCCAGTTGTGTGATCCCCTTGCGCACCTGTGTGCGATTTCCAGCATGAACCTTCCCCAACTCTTTCATTCGCATCGACGAGATTCCCTTTCTGCCGCCAACTTCGGTCCAAACTAATTTACCCAGCCATGTAAGGTGCGTCAAAGTGTGACCGGCGAACAAACGGGCTACTTGCCGCGAGTCTTTTTGAGGACATTCCCGATTCTCTTCCAGTCTTTCAGTTGCTTATCAATTGGTCGCCAAGTATTGAGGACCCTTGCACCGCAATGGTACGTGGCCAGAAGCCGCGTATTGCCAAACAGCAACTCCCCATCTTTATCAGTCACTGCTTCTGCAAGCCGAAGTTTCTTGGGAAGATTGAACGCGTTGCGGACTGCTTGCAGAGCATGATTCCCCAATGTCACGACAACCAACGGAGCAACGATCTCAATTTGTCGACGCAAGAAGCTGCTGCAGTTTGTGAACCATTCAGGATTCACTTTGGCTTGCAGGCCGCCTTTCTTGAGGCACAGCACCGCGTTTGTGAAAAACACCTCGTTGTGTTTATCTGAATTCGGTGTTCCGACACTGATCTTGATACTTTTCAACAATTCCATGAGTGTGACATTTGTCCGGTTACTCTCGTCGTCGAATCCTTCGTGACGGCGAAGGTACGCAATGTCGCCCCAATCCTGTCCTACCACCATCACTTCTGCAGTTAGGTTACCTTGCCATCTTGTCCAAGGGCCAATTTCTATTGAGTCAAAGCAGCCATCATCGACGCACGACGGATTTGTCAATTCCTTACACTCACGGCACGCCTTACGTTCCTTTACCAGTTTTCTGTATTTCTGTTTCGACATCAGGCTACCTTACAAGAAAGGGAGAACTAAATTGTACGAGAACACGGCCAAATGCTGGAATAAGAAACGCGGCTCAACACAAGAGAACCTGCAACCGTTGAAAGTACCGCCAATCTTATCTGGCCATCATCGCCCAACACTCGATCAAACCAACAACGCCTCAATCCGGTTCCCCGGACACACCACCATTGGGCGGTTCTGGTTGTCGTGCAGTTCGAGATCGGGCGGGACGCCGAGGCAGTGGTAGAT
Organism: Planctomycetaceae bacterium; assembly: GCA_018699955.1. Lineage (GTDB taxonomy): Bacteria > Planctomycetota > Planctomycetia > Planctomycetales > Planctomycetaceae > JABISG01. Next base: position 67,149 of record JABISG010000041.1, read on the forward strand.
GGTGGCGGTGAGATCGACCGGGGCGACGGGGTTTCTTGCCGGGAAGGCGGCGTGTTTGTCGGAGGCGCCGTAGACCTGGCCGCCGCGGATGCCGGCGCCGGCTAACACGCTGGTGAAACAGTTGGGCCAATGGTCGCGGCCGTCGCGGCCTGCGCCGGCGTCGCTGTTGCGTTGGCCCACTTTCGGCGTGCGGCCGAATTCCCCGGTCCAAAGCACCAGCGTCTCATCCAGCATGCCGCGTTCCTCAAGGTCGTCGAGCAGTGTCGAAAATGCCTGGTCGGCGGGCGGCATCAAGCGGTCGCGGTGGTCGGTGAAGTTGCGGCTGTGTGTGTCCCAGTAGACGCTGACATTCTTGATGCCATCGTTCGGCCAGTAAAGCGTAACCAACGGCACGCCCGCTTCGATCAGCCGTCGCGCCTGCAGCACCGATTGACCGTGCGGATTCATGCCGTAGCGTTCCCGCATTTTGGGCGTTTCGCGGGTCAGGTCGAACACGTTACCACCGGTCTTCGCTTCCAGCAGACTGAAGGCACGGCGATAGAACTCGCTCATCACACCGGCATCGGCTGCGCCGGACAGCGCACGTTGCTGGCTTTCGAGTTGCGCTAACAGTTGCTTGCGATCTTCGAGCCGCGTCGCGTTCACCTCGGCCGGCAGCTTGAAGTCGCCGACACGGTAGTCGGGCAGATCGGGCCGGGCGTCGATTGTCAGCGGATCGAACGAACGGCCCAACCAGCCGGCAAACTGGCCGCGACTCTGTTCGACGAATCGCGGGACATCGCCCGGCATTTTGGGTCGCATCGAAACAAACGGCAAAAGTGCCTTGGAATCGTGCCGAACTTTGGAGAGTACCGATCCGTAATGTGGCCAATCGGTGTCGCGCGTTTTGCTGGGCAGCGGCGGTTGGCCGGTCAACAGGTAATGTGTGGCGGTGAGGTGATTGACGTCTTTGTGCGTCATCGACCGCACGATGGCCAGCTTGTCGGTGCGGGTGGCGAGTTGTGGAAAGTGTTCGCAGATGTCGATGCCGGGGACGCGGGTGGCAATTGGTTTGAACTCGCCGCGAACTTCGGCCGGCGCATCCGGCTTGAGATCCCACGTATCCTGATGGGCCGGCCCACCCCACATGAACAGCAGAATGCAGGCCTTCGCCCGACCGAAACTGCTATTGTTGATCGGTTGAGCCTCCGCCATCGACCGGCCACGCAGCAGGTCGGGCAATGTCAGCCCCAACAGACCGAGGCTGCCCGCTTTGAGGACGTCTCGCCGCCGTCGCCGGGGAAAGCTGTTGTTGATCGGGTGGTGTGATGCCGGCATGTTCATTTCGCGAAGAGTTGGGAATACGGACCCAATCAGTCAATATGACAGAGCGATTGAGCCTCTGCAAGGATTGACTGCGCATCGTCAGAATCTGGCATTTTCTTTGCGAATTTCCCCAATATCAGCTACACTTTAGAGTTGCGGGCCGGGTTATGTTATCGGGGACGGTTGTATTCGGTCTCGTAGCGCAATGGTTGGAGCGTATTCCGACGGTTGTCGATGAAGGGTTAACAGAGACTCGACGGGCCGGGTCTTCAACACGGCGGGCTCACACGAATTCGGTTTGTTTCGGGCCGGATTGAAGCGACGCACTCTCGGCGAGGTGCAGGTGATGAGTATCGACAACGAATTGATGTCCCCCGAGGCACCGCCCCCGCGGCCTAATTGGCTGACACCGGACGACGCTGCCGTCGAACCTGTGCTGGCGGAAACGGCCGTCGATCTGGATGAAGCCGATTTCGTCCCGGAAGAAAACGCGGACTTCGCCGAATGGGATGGTCTCGAAGAGTTCGATGATGCCGGTGCCGATTTCGACGAAGATTCCGCAGCGTCGGCCGAATCGTTCTTCGTTCCGGCCGAACCCATCGATGATGTGATTCTGCTCGACATTGATGACAGCGACGAAATCCTGGCGGGCGAACAGGCCGGTCGGCGCATGAGTTGGCCGGCTGTGATCGCCACCGCCGTTTTGCACGTCTGGCTCATCACCACGCTGGCGGGAATCACCAACGAGAAACCGGAATGGATTTACGATCGGTTCATCGACAGCCGGATGGAAGTGAGTGAGATTCCTGACCAACCGGAGCAGGTGATCGAATATGATCTGGCGATTCCCAAAGATCACGATGTGCCGGTCCGCGAAGTGATTAACGCCGCCAGTGTGGGAATGAGTCTGACGAAAAAACCGAAGGTGGAATCGGAACCGCAACCGTTGAGTGAAATTGTTCTCAGCGAATCTCGAACGAAGATGTACGACATTCCTGAGGGAATGGAAATTGACGAGCGGTTGGTGGTGAAGGGAACGCTGGGCGATTCGATTCTGCAAATGGAATCAGCGCTCGATCGTGTGACGTGGGAGATTGCCCGCAACATGCAGGAAAGCAAAGTGCTCGTCGTCTGGTTGCTGGACGCATCGGGCAGTTTGAAGACGCAGCGTGAAGTGATCGCCAATCGGCTCGACCGAATTTATGGCGAATTGGGCGCACTGCAGGAAGTCGGCCAAATTCCCCGCAAGCGCAAACCGTTATTGACCGGCGTTGTGACTTACGGCGAGCAAACCAACTTCCTCACCCGCGAGCCGACCGACAAATACGATGTCGTCCGCGAGGCCATTGCCAACGTTCAGCCGGACGTCACGGGCAAAGAGAACGTCTTTCGGGCCGTCACTCAGACGATGCAGTTGTGGAAAGGTTACCGGGCATCCAACGGTCGCCGCATCATGTTGATTGTGGTGACGGATGAATCGGGCGACGATTTCGATTCCCACGTCGGCGCGATTCAACTTTGCCGACGCTACGGCGCGCAGGCTTTTGTGATTGGGCCGACGGCTGCTTTGGGACGCAAGAAAGGGTACGTTCCCTACGTTGCGCCGGAAGACGGAAAGACCTATCAGTTGGAAGTGGACCTGGGGCCGGAAACCGCGATGTTCGATCTGGTCGATCTGCCGTATTGGTACACTGGACCGCAGTACCGCAATTTGTCGTCGGGCTTTGGGCCGTATGCCTTGTCACGGTTGGTGAGCGAGACGGGCGGCGTTTACTTCACGACCAACATGACGACCATGCGTGGGCTTTCACGATCAGGATATTTCGACAGCCAGGCGATGAAGCCGTTTCAGCCCGATTACAGTTTCGGCACGATTGACAAATATGCTGCCGATTTGGGACGGCATCCGTTGCGATACGCGGTCGTGCAAGCGGCCCGCATCAGCCGGCTGAATAAGCCTGAAGGAATGCCGCGGCTTTCGATGCGGGTGACGCCGGCCAACTATCGGCAGGTGGCAACCACAGCGCAGCAGACAGTGGCCAGGAGCCAGTTGATGATCGAGAACATTCTGGAAGCCTATCCCCCGAACGTCGATAAACTCTACGAGTTGGAACCGTCGGCACGTTGGCGGATTGCCTTCAATTTGTCGTACGGACGCTTGCTGGCCAACCGCGTTCGCTGTTACGAATACAATGCAGCGATGGCCGAAATGAAGGGGACACTGACGTCAGGCGACGTTGGTACGAAGTCGAATCAATGGATTCTTCGGCCGTCCGATAAACTGAATTACGCGACCAATCTTCGCGGGCAAGCAAAGAAGTCGGAAGAGTACCTGCGGCGAGTCATCGAAGAGGCGCCAGGAACACCGTGGGCCGTTCTGGCGGGCCGCGAGTTGCAGAACCCGGTGGGCATTCGCGTTGTGCAGCGGTTCATTCCGCCGCCCAAGCAACGACCGGCAGCGGCTCGCCCGACACCGAACCGCCCCCGCGCAAGGCTGTTGCTTGCCAACGAGAGGCAAAGACAACGGCGACAGCAAGCACCGCCGAAAAAGAAGAAAGTCGTGCTGCCGAAGTTGTAGGTGGATTCTTCGCGCCGTGCCTGCAGGCTACTTGTCGCAACCGGTGTCCTGCCGCCACTCCTCGACGAACTGCAGAAACTGTCGCACGGGTGTTGCCAGGACGCGGCGAGGGTTACGGATCAAGTACAGTTGGCGTCGGGCGTGGAAGCCGCGGACCTTGACCGATGCCAGACCGATCTCGTGGCGTTTGTCACGCTGCGAGAGAAAGGCGACGCCCACACCGCGCTCGACAGCGGCACGGATGGCGTCGTTGCTGTTGATCTCCAGGGCGATCTCTAACTCGTCGAGTGATAACCCGTGCTCCTGCAGTGTCCGTTCAAAACAGCGGCGGCTGCCCGAGCCGGGTTCGCGAACGATAAACGCTTCACCGCGGAGCCGTTTGAGTGTTGTGGTCCCCTTGCCCGCCAGCGGATGATCGGTACCAACCACCAGCACCAATTCGTCGTCGACGACCGCCGTTGCTTCGAGCGTTGACGAATCGGGAAGTTCTCCAACGAATCCCACGTCCGCCTCTCCGGCCTCCACGGCAGCGGCCGCCACGCTGCTATCGGACACCGTCAACGATTCGCGGACTTCGGGGAAATTGATGCGAAACGCGGCCAACAGTTCCGGCACCAGCCACTGAGCGGGAACGCTGCTGGTCGCGATTCGCAGGTGCCCCGAAACGTGCTGCTCGGTTTCACCCACCTGCGATGACGCCTCTGCGACCAGATCGATAATCTGGCGGGCGTAATCGTAAAGCTGTCGTCCCGCAGCCGTCAGGCAGACGCCCCGACCTCGCCGCTCGAACAGTTGCGTCCCCAACTCCTTCTCGAGCGCGGCAATCTGCTGGCTCACGGCGGCCTGAGTCAAATTCAACATCTCAGCCGCGCGGGTGAAACTCTCCCGCTCGGCGGCGGCAGCGAAGGTTTTCAAGTGGCGAAGTTCCATAAGAGGAACTTACACGACTAACCATTCAATCAGCAATCGAGCCGCGAAAAGACTGCGGAATTCAAAATGTCGATCTCGCCAACCCACCTTTTAACTCGGGCCGGCTCAGAGTTCCTGAAAAGCAAACCGCTTCTGCATCTTCTCTTTCGGCCACGGTTTGCCATCGACTTCAACATACGGATAGACGAAGTAGTTCAGCGGCTTTCCCGCCTGCCGGGGAACGAGTTCGATGTCGCGGCCGGTGGTGAAGACGACGCGATCCGGCGTGAGATTTCCGAAGAAATAATCCTTCTTCTCTGGTTGCTTGTCCGCTTCAGAAATATCGATGGGAACCCAGCCGTGTTTCTCGACAAAGAAATAGGCCCAACAGTGGTAGCCGCCGATGGCTCCGGAATCCTGCTGTTCGGGAATGGGGAAGCCAATTTCAAATCGTGCCGGCAGCCCCTGCGACCGGGCCAGCGAAACAAACAGGCTGTGAAAATCGGTACAATTTCCAAATCGACTGTCGCAGGCCCAGTTCACGTCGCCGCGACCGTATCCCGGTTTCGACTTATCGTACTTCATGTGCTCATCAACGCGGTCGTACAACCGGCGGCCCAAACCAAGACCCGCTTGGGGGAGTTTCAGTCCGGCAAGCAATTCCAACGGCTTACCTTCGAGGGGTACGTTCGTGTTGGGGGCGAGAAATCGTTTGTGATCGGCCGGCTTGATGACGAGGTTTCTGTCACTCGGCTTTCGTCCGCGAACTTCCTTTCGCTCGACGCGATAGGAAACCTGAAAATTGAGCTTGCCGGTCGCCGGCGCTTGCGGTTCAAGGTAGAGAATGGCATTCCCATACTTTTTCTCTTTCGAGACTGTTGCCCTTGCCGGAAGGTTTCGACCAAACTCTGCGATCGTCTGGTGACGATTTGACGGTGGGACGGGCATCCAGACCCGGACCTTCGCATCCGCCGGAAGATCAGTCAACTCGAAACCATAATCGAAACGGAACGTGCGCGCGCTCGGTCTTGTTTGGGAATCGCTCGGCGCAGCCCCCGGCTTCGCGGCGCGAGTTTCCTTTGAGCCAACCCGTTCGGCAACCGATTCCGAACACCCGGCAATCATCGCCAGCAATAATGCAGCGACAGTCATCATCGCTGCGTTCACAACGTCTCTCATTGAACGGCTTTCATGTGTGACGAATACTTCGATAAGTAAATATTATCGAAAACCGCCCACCAATAACAAGTAGTTAAGGAAAGTTGCTCTGTGTTCCTTAAACTGCGAAGACTTCACAACCGATAACTGTTGTAGGGGTTATGCAGACGGTGAGAATAGTCGCCCGGTACCCGAAAGGCCGTGACGGCGGACCACACCACATAACTCTTTCCTTCATATAGGGTTACAGATGACGCCGTGTAGTCTATTGCCGCTGGTGTCGCGTCTCCGCTTGCTGTTGGTCGTGGTGGTCCTCTCTTTTGGACAGGAGCATTTCGCATCGGCGCAGGGAATCGGTCGGTCATCAACCACAACAGCATGGACACCAATTCCCGCTGCAAACTCCGCTGTGGAACCGAACGCGAGAGAGAGTGAAGTCCGTCGCATCGTTGAAGAAGTCTTGGCCGGCCGTGATATGCAACCGCCGATGCCGACGTTCCCAGAACCGAACGGGCAGTGCGAGGACTGCTTCTCACTATCGGATTTCGTCTCGCAGAAACTCACGGTGAGGCTGGGTGGTGCCGGAAGTCTCAAGCTGTACGGATACGGTCGCGGCGATCTGATTTTGACAACCAGCCGGCTGAATAATACTGTCGTCCCTTTCTACGCGCTTTCGGAAGATCCGACCAACATCACGCCGGCGGGCGTTCCCATTCGAGAAAACGATGGTGAGTTCAATACCAACGTGCGGCTCACGCGGGTCGGACTCGACTATGACGGTCCGCACGCAGAGCATCTGGGCAATGCCAAGTTGGGCGCGAAGATCGAAATCGACTTTGAAACGCTCCTTCGCATTACCAGCGAATCGCGAGCGGTTCCGCGCATTCGGTTGGCTTACGGAAAAATGACCTGGGGCGAACTGTCGATTCTCGCGGGGCAGGACTGGGATGTCATCAGCCCGCTGTTGCCCATGATCAATGATGACTCGCTGATGTGGTTTGCGGGCAACCTGGGTGATCGGCGACCGATGCTCAGAACGACATGGAATCACGAATTGTCCGGCGGTGATTGGTTGAAGATTGACAGCGCAATCTCATCGGGTGGTGCGATCGACGGGAAAGACCTCGATGGCAACGGCATCAAGGACGGTGAAGATTCCGGCTACCCCGCGTTTCAGGGGCGAGTCGGTTATTCGGTTCCCAATTATGCATGCGAACAATCGGCGGAAATCGGCGTATGGGGTTTCGCATCCTTCGAGAGTGTCGAAGTCCCCATCGGCGGCAACGACGATTTTTCCAGCCGCGGTTTGGGTATCGACTGGAGTCTGCCGTTACTCTCAGCAATCACCTGGCGAGGGGAAGCGTGGTACGGTCGCAATCTGAGCGATTGGCGCGGCGGCATTGGACAGGGAATCAATACTGTCACCGGCGAAGAAATTGAAGCACACGGCGGGTGGACGGAACTGCAATTCCAGATGAAGCCGTGGTGGAAACTCGCTCTCGGCGCCACCATCGACAATCCCGTCGATAACGATCTCATCGGCAGCGCAGCAACTCGGACACTCAACCGGACCTGGTACGTCGGTAATCGCTTTCCTCTTGGCGGCGGCCTGAATATCGCCTTCAACGTCGAATTCTGGAAGACAGAATTCTTAACGCTGGACGAAGGCGACGCCGTGCGGTTCAAGACATGGTTGATTCAGCGATTCTAAAACGTCACGCACTAAATGCGTTGCGATGGCTCGCTCTTCCACCCGAACCCGCTGAATCGAGCCACGACCAACCTAAAACAGCTGCTCAATCGGCTGTCCGTGATCGAGCAATTGGTGTGGGCGATTGTCGCGGTCGTAAATGCGCTGTTCGGTATCCAGGCCGATGGCATGGTAGATGGTGGCGGCGATGTCGGCTGGACCGTGTGGCTGCGTCACCGGGTAACCGGCCTGTTTGTCGCTTTGGCCAATGACCTGACCGACACGAGTGCCGGCCCCGGTGAAGAACACCGAGCCACACGCTCCCCAGTGATCGCGGCCGCCACGGGCATTGATTTTCGGCGTGCGGCCGAACTCGGTGAGGAACACAACCAGTGTGCTGTCGAGCAACCCGCGTTGTTCCAGGTCGGAGACGAGCGCGGCCAATGCACGATCGACGCCGACGACGCTGTATTTGCGGCGGCACATTTTTGAGATGTGCGGAAAGTTTTGGCTGGGGGCGTTGTGCATGTCCCACAGGTTGCCGTAATCGGGATCGTAGCCGTAATCGACCATGACGAACCGCGCCCCGGATTCGACCAACCTTCGCGCCAGCAGACAACGACCACCGATTTTTGTCCGGCCATATTCCTCACGGACTGTTGCCGCCTCTTTTGTCAGATCGAACGCGCCGCGAACTTCGGGTGACGTCAACAAATGCAGGGCGTTATCGTAGTGGCCTTCCATCGCCGCCAGCGTGCCGTCGGCATCGGCGCGACGAACTGAATTCTCCAGCGACTGCCTTAATCCGGAACGGCGACTGAGCCGACCGAGCGTCATTTCGGGTTGGAATTGCAACTCGGGTGGGTTCAAAGCCTCTTCGGCCAACGGGCTAGGATTCGGCAGATTTGGACCTTTAGTGAAATCGGGCTGATCCGGCTGCCCACCGACGCTGAACGGCGCGTACTGGTTTCCCAACCAACCCCCGACAAATAGATTGTGCGGCGGCGGGCCGGGCCACGTGATGCCGGGCACAGCAATGTACCCTGGCAGGCCGTTGCGCGGCCCGTGAAGGTGCGAAAGAATCGAACCAATATTCGGCTCGCTGAAGAGTTGATTTCGGTTCACCTTGCGGCCGGAGAGCGTGTAAACCTGACTGAGAAAGTGGTCGTTGCTGTCGTGCGAGAAACTGCGAACGACGGCCAAGTCGTCGGCAATCTGAGCGAGTCTCGGCAGCGTCTCGCTGAATTGCACGCCGGGCAAATTGGTGTCGATAGAGGTCAACTCGCCACGAATTTCTTCCGGTGCCTCCGGCTTCGGATCGAACGAGTCGATATGAGTGAAACCGCCCCCCATCCACAAAAAGATGACCGATTTCGCCTTGCCAGTCGGCTCTTGTGAAGCAGCCGCATTGGCTTGAGGAATTAGTCCCGGCAACAGGCTTGCTGAAAGCGACAACGAACCGACCCGCAACACATCGCGCCGGTCTGGAAGCCCGAGTGGGTTGGAATTCTCTGTATGGTTGGCGAAGACATCGGACGGCATTGGTTGGCGAAGCTCCCGCTCTGAAGTGGTCGATGTGACATCGAACGATACTGTATTCTGCACGATCCACGGCATGGGACACAAGGGAAATTGCAACGCCGGCCCGGCGGCTGTCTATGCGGGGTGAATCGGCGTTGGCTTAAGTTCTCTGTCCGTCGCATCGAGATAGGATTGCAGCAGGATCTGCGCAGCGAGTTTGTCGCGCCGGGCTTTCCGCTGCTTTTTCGTCATCGAGGCGGCGAACAAATGGTCGTCGGCCAGTTGTGATGTAAATCGTTCATCCCAATAGCCAACGGGGCAACCGGTGACACCTGCCACCCAGTCGCCAAACTGTCGCGCCTCCTGCGCCTTACCACCCTCATCACCGCTCATATGCACGGGTAGCCCCACAACGATGCCGTCAATTCCGTATTCGCTGACAATTTTAATCAGATAGCGAGAATCTTTCTGCTCACCGCGACGGCTGTAATTGTCCAACGGGCTGGAAATGGTCTGTTCGTCGTTCGAGACGGCCAGCCCAACCCGTCTGGTACCGAAGTCGAGTCCGAGAAGTCTGCCGTGCGTTGGAACCTGGGCTATCGTGTTCTGTTCAGAGGAATCGTCCATAGCCCTTTTCCTCACAAAGTTTGACCAGCTTACGAACGGCGTCAGGGTCGCTTTTGCGCGCCACGAGAGTTGCATCGGGCGTGTGAACGACGATGCAATCTTCCATTCCCGCGGTGGCGATCAGATGGTTGTCGTCGGTCGAGCGGACGATACATCCGCGCGTATCGACGCCGACGAACGGCGCGTCGATGGTGTTGCCGTCGCCGTCAACGTCAAGCAATCGTTCGAGTGCCGGCCAACTGCCGACGTCGTCCCAGTCGAACGGCGCTTCGATGACGAACACATCCGCAGCGCGTTCGAGGACAGCGTAGTCGATGGAGATCGAATTCATCGCCGGAAACTCTTCCGCGAGTGCCGCTTCCCAGTTAGTCGTTCCAACGGCATCGCGAAGTTTTGACAATCGCGCGTGCATTTCCGGCTCGAATTGCTCCAAGGCAGAGAGGATCTGCTCGGCACGCCAGACGAAAATCCCACAATTCCAATAAAACCGTCCCGCCTCGACATACTGCTCGGCCGTGTCTGAATCGGGCTTTTCGCGGAACGACTCCACTCGAAACGCCGATTCATCGAGTGCCTCGCCGCGTTCGATGTAACCGAACCCGGTGGCCGCGTTGGTCGGCCGAACGCCGAACAATACCAGCGTGTCCGGTTGTTGTTCGATCAGCGAAACGGCCCGCTCGACTGCCTGCCGGAAAACATCATTCGGTTGGATAACGTGGTCGGCCGGCATCACCAGCATTGTTGCGTCCGGATCGCGGGCCAACAATTGGATCGCTGCCAGTCCGATACATGGTGCGGTATTGCGACCACAGGGTTCGATGAGAACGTTACCGGCCGGTACTTCTGGCAGTTGTGCTTTTGTTTCCGCAGCTTGTGCCGCGTTCGTCACAATCCAGGTACAATCGTCGGCAACCCAAGGCGACGTGCGATCAACAGCCTGCTGAATCATCGTCCGCTTTCCCGCCAACTTGAGCAATTGCTTGGGCAGGGAATGGCGACTTTGTGGCCAGAACCGCGTCCCGCTTCCCCCGGCCATTATGACTGCATGCAGCATGATGTTTGCTCGTCGCGTTGTAGCCAACCACAACAGGTTTCACTCTTGTAATTCAGCCAGCCCGCTCGCGGGCGTCTCCTATACTTCTCGTTCATTCCCGCAGATTGACCGGACCATCGAATTCGGTGCCGGCCGAAATCTTGCCCTGCAGTTCGTCGGCGTCGAGCGCATACAGCGGACTGATTTCAACGTCGGCTCCTTCAGGCAACGTCGCGCCTGCTTGCCGTAACCAACCGGCATGCAAAGCCATCATATCACGGCGAGACGTTTCGGGAGAGTCGGCACCCGAGGCGTTCTTCACCGGGCTGAACTCGGCAGCGCGATCCGCTTCCAGCACCAACGCGCCGCGGGCATGCGTTAGCGCATCGAAAATGAATCGCTCAAACTTGTAGGCGTTCGGTTCTTTCGGTTGCTGCAATTGTCCGTCGCGATCGATGAATTCCACTTGCTTGTGCGCGACATGAAACGGCAGCGCAAGTTCGCCGCCGGTCAGTCGCTCCAGCAATTCCCGATTGAACACATGGATGGCCGTGCTGCCTGCCCAATGGAGTAATTCGCCGGAGTCGTCGGTCATCGCGGCAACGTCATCGGGCATGTCACTGTATTCGATGATTTGCGTTTGGCCGTCAACATCGACGACAACACCCATTCTCTCTTCAGCCGAACGCTTGGCAATGACCTTGGTAGACATCTCGGAGCCGTGGGCGACATGAAACCCGAGAAACACCGGGTCACAGACGACTGCGGTGGGATTATCGACTTGATGATAGTAGAGATACTCGACGCCGCGCTCGCGCATGTCGTCAAGTAACTGCGCCTGTTGCAAAGCCGCGAGCATTCCGCCGTGGCCATCGGGACTGATCGCAAGCCGACCGGGAGCTGCAAGCAACAACCGGCCGGTTCCTGCATCAACGGCCGGCATATTTCCTTGTCGAAAGAATCGAACCGCCGACTCGTCCAAACCGAAGTATTCATGTTGCCCGAAAAATTCGATCGTCTCATCGTGCGTGGCGTCGCTGGTCATGACGTAATAGGGGATGGTCACGCCGGCCCGTCGCGAACGGGCGACCGCCTGTTCGATGAGAAGCTGAAACAGCGTATTGTCGCTGACCGGGCCGATAGGGAACATGCCCTTGGGATGGTCAAATCCCAAGCGGCTTCCCTGTCCGCCGGCGACCAGAATGATGCCAACCTTGCCGTCGGCCAACAACTGCTCACCCTGTCGGGATGCTTCGTGTCTTTCCGCCATTTCTTGCGGCGAGTTGGGTAGTCGGACCAATTTGCGCGGCTGTGCGGCACGTCGGGCGCGGGCTTCCGGTTTCTCGTCGGCCGATGTCGTGCCGGTTTCCGCCAGCAGACTCCCGATCTCCGCGAAATCAAGGGCGGAAAGTTGTGCGAGAAACACTTCTCGTTCGGACGGATTCAGTTTGTCCCACGAGTCGAGCAGATGCTGCTGATCGTGTTGTGTGAGCCGTTGGACGAGTTCCGCGGGAGGTGGACTTGGCATAATTACATTGCGTTGAAAATCGTTGTATTCAGCTGCGATGCAATGCATCGCTGATTCTGCGACTTATTAAGTCGCAGCTACGGTGCCGCGTTCGATGACTTAGTCGACTGAATCGAGCAACAGGCCATTCTCGGTGATTGTAAACGGTACGATGTCCTCGCGGCAGTAACTACCCCGGTGTTTGGCGACGTGCAGCGCGCGACCCATTTTCGTGCCGTCACGCACCTTGCCCATCAGAATAATAGTATTCGCATTCGACAACACGTCGCCCGTTTCGATGGGGCGGCTGAGCAGTTGATCGAGCATGACCTCGTGGGTTGTGTACAACAGCAGGCAACCGACCTGCTTGTGATCGTACCGATGCGCCGTCGCGGTTGGCTCCTGTTCGCGAAATTTCACTCGAAACAAATCGCGGGCGACCCACTCGGACTCTTTTCGCAAGATCTGGTGGTAGACGTAATCGAACATGTGCATCTGGAACGAATCGCTCGCCTTGTCCGTTGGCTCCAGTCCGTCAATGACACACCGCTGCACGCCATGCACCAGATTGCCGTAAAAATACGCAATGGCGACCTGCAACTTCTTGGCAAGTTCGATCTTCCATTCACGCCAGTCATCCGGTTCTAAGTCGCCAATACTGACACGGCGGCCGCTGTGCCGAAACAGATGCAGGTAGTCGAACCGGGCGAGTTCGCGGTCCCAGACTGCCATCGGATCGACCGAATCAGTCGCCGACATCGCGCGTTGTTCCCAGTCGAATAATCGACGTGCATATTCCGCATGATTTTGCGAATCGCCGCGACTGGTCATATCGAAGACGACTCCCGTTTCGCCTTCCTGATGCAGTCCCTGCCGGGCAAACTGCACCCCAAGTTGCGTTTTGCCGATCCCGGTCGCGCCGAGCACCACCGTCAGCGTTCCGGGAATCAACCCGCCACCCAACAAATCGTCGAGTGCTGCAATTCCCGTTTCCTGACGAACGTCAGTCATAGTGCGTGCGCAAAGCCCGCCGGTTGCAACCGGTGGGTTTCCTCTGAAGCATTCAAATAGTCAATTTCCGATCGCGCGCGGCAATCGACCAGCTGCCGACAATCTTCCCGCCAGCGACAATCGTTGCCTGCTTGTGCATTGCCGAGGTTGGACAGATATGTCGCGGGACCGCCAGTAGCTCATCGCCCGGCTCGAATTCGCAGGCACGCGAGGTTTCCAATACGAGGTGTTCTTCGTTCTGTAACACCTCTTTGGCATCGGGCAGATCGGGGAAACCTAAACGTTTCCCGGCGGGCGGATCGGACGCGACTGCCTTGTATCCCAAATCGACCGTCACACGGTCGGCGGTTGGCCGGCTGATGACGCGTGTGAGCAGCCTCGCGGCTGGCGTGAACTGCATGTCGGGAAACATCGCTCCGTAACCGACGTCGTTGAACACACAGGTGCCCGGACTGCATTCGATCGTCGGATCGTCGATGGAGGCGAAAATGGGAAACGAACCGGTTCCACCAGCAACAACGCGGGGAACCGAATACCCCTTGCCGACAAGTTCATCGCGCAGCGCCGCGACCGATTCCCAACACGCGGTAACCGCTTCGCGGCGTTCTTCCAAATCCGTCTGGTGATTCTGCCCGTCGTACAGATGCAATCCGCCGGGATTCAGACCGGCCGCTTCGACAATCTGACCGTACAGTTGGGCGGCCACTTCGCCTGGCGGAATCCCCGTGCGGTGTTGTCCGGTGTCGATGTCCAGCAGCACGTCGATGGTTTGATTCGCTTCGATCATTGCAGCCGACAAAGCCGCGATCGGCTTCTCGTGATCGGCGGTAACGGCTAACGCAACGTCGGGATACGTTTCGCGAAAGCGAACCGCACGGGCAATGTTCGGCCCGACCAAACTATAGGCGAGAAAGATGTCCTGCACACCCGCTTCGGCGAGCATCTCGGCTTCAGCGAATGTCGCCGCTTTGTACTTGGTGATCCCGCGTGCTAACTCCAGTTCGATCACCTCGCGCATCTTGTGCGTCTTGCAATGCGGCCGCAAGCGCGATAGATCGCCGGCGATGACGATCATTTTGTCGATGTTCTCTTCAAGAACTTCGCGAAAGACAATCAGCGCGGGGGTGATGATTTCGCTGGTGTCGTCGATTTGGAATTGTTCGGCCATGAGTGCGGGGTTTGTCTATTGAATTAGCGATTCCCGCCGGGCGCGGCCGGCGGGCTTTACATGTTCATTTGCCGCTGAAGAATACTCGTTCGGCGGTCTTGCGGAGCAGGTGTTCTTTGTCGTCGGCCGAGAGAAACGCGAGGCCGTTTTTGATCAGGTCGATCGACTCTTTGTAGGTGTGTCCCTTTTCGGCCTGGAATGGGCAGTCGGTTGCCCACATCAGCCGCTCTGGACCGAACGCATCGTAGACCTGTTTGATCATCGGGCCGAGATCGTGGTACGGGGCCTGTTTTTTGCCGAGTGCATAAAACGCCGACACCTTGACGGTGACGTTCTTGTGGCGGGCCATGTCGCAGAGTGCTTTGACTTCTTTGGGATCGATCTTCCCGCTGACGCCGATTCGGCACAAATGGTCGATGACGACCGGGGTGTCGGGAAAATTGCGGCACATGCGATCAAGAGCGGGGAGTTCGTCGGCATCCATCAGGCAGCACATCTGCAGATTCTCTTTGGCGGCAGCCGTCCACATGGTGTGCATGCCGTCGGAACCGAGCCAGTCGTCTTTCTTGCGGTTCTTGGGATAGATGCGGAATCCGCTGACGCCCATCCCTTTGAGCTTGATCATCTCCACGTCGGGCCGCCGCCCATCCTCGTCGATGACCGCCACGCCCACAAATGCCTTCGGCCGTTTGTGGATGGCATCGAGCATGTAGCTGTTGTCGTACGCGTAGAACGACATCTGAATGAGAACGACACGGTTCACGCCGACCGGCCCGGCAAGTGCGAGCAGTTCGTCGTCGGTAAACGATTTCGGCGACATATTGAACCGCCGTTGGCCCGGCCCCAGCGGATACGCCTTGGTGTCGGGCGTCCACACGTGTGAATGAGCGTCGATGTATTTCATGGCAATGACCGCGTTATTTTGGGAAACGATTCTCACTTGCGGTTGAGCGGGTCCACGATTTCAGTGGTTCGCTAAACCGCAAGCGAGGTGGAACGTCAGGATGGTTTCACTCGATAGAAATACTTGCGTACGAGTTCTTCGGGCGGCGGCGGAGTGAGCCGGGTAATAATGTAACCGCCCACGAACGATACCAACAAACCGACAATAATCGGATTGAAATCAAACAACTGGTACGGCTTGAAGAACGAACCGTTGGCGAAGTAGCCGGCGATGTACATCGCCAGATGCGCGCTGAACCCGCACAGCATGCCGCCGATGCAGCCCTGGGAATTCGACCGCGGCCAGTAGAGCGCGTAGACGGTGGGTGCCAGGAAACAGGCCGCCAGTCCGCTGCCGGTGTAGACGATAATGTCCTGCAGGAATTGCGGCGGGTTGACCGCGCCCAATGTTGCACCGGCACCGACCATGAACGTGAACAGGAAGGTCAGACGTTTGATCGTCTGTTCCTTCGCTTCTGGGTTGATGTTGCGTTGATAGATGTCGCGAACCAATGCCGAGGAGATCATCAGCAGAAAACTATCAACCGTTGACATCACTGCGGCAAACGGGGCGGCGACGAGCAATCCGGCAAGCCAACCCTGCCCGATTTGTTGCGTGAGCGTGACCGCCATTTGCGGCATGATGCGATCCGATTCAAGATCCATGCCGGGCAGGATGACCCGCGCACAACAGAAGATGATCACCAGCGGAAAATAGATCAACGAATAGTAAATGGCGACGGTGAAGATCGACCGCCGCAGTGTTGTGGAATTGTTGAACGCCATCAGCCGCACCATACTGCTCGGCTGACCGGCACCGGAAATCGCCCACATGAAGAAGAACGAAATCGCAATACTCAGCGGCAGAAACCCTAGCGACAAGAGGCTCTCTTCTTCACCGTCCGACATCGGTCCGTACTCCGCATCGGGAGAGGCAACGAGATTCACGTCGAGCGTGGCGGTGTCATCTTTCGTGATTGTGATGTCCTTGGAGAACACCGAGAAATCGGCTTTGACAACATCCAGCCGATAATCGCCATTGTTCAGAGCGATCACGGCGGGGCCGTCGTCGGTGCTGCGGGTCACCTGGCGAACGTTTGCCGAATTAAAAACGCGAATCTCTGCGTCCGGCTGATCGACATTGACGATAATCGTTCCCGGATCAGCAGGAAGCGAAGGAGGCTTGGGAGGCCCCGGCCCGCTGACATACATACCCGCCCGCCCCTCACCGTAGGGATCGGGGTATCTTTTGCTGAGCGTGATTTTGATGTCCAGCGGCTGAAAACTTCCTGTCCCCAACAGTGCGGCTGATTGTTGTTCGAGAAGACGGATGTTGCCTCGCACCTCTTCGCCCTTACCGCCCAATGCTGAGTCGGGATTTTCTTTGATCCACTCAAGTTGACTCTGCATGAATTCCTGCAGCTTCACTTTGAAAGCGGCGATATCTGTCTGATCTTCGTCAGCGAGACGCTTGAGTTGGTTATCGATCTCTTCCGGCGTGGTGACTTCGACATAGCGAACGTGATCGACTGTTGTCTTGCCGGCGGGGATGACCAACGTCTTGTTGATCCGAAACAGTCGCGGGCGCTCATCGTCTTCGCCCGGCAGCGTGAACCACGGGCCGTTCAATGTCAGGCTTTCGGTTGCCGGAACCTCAACACTAACCTGTGCCAATCCAATGCGCGGCGGCGTCATCCGGGCAAGTTGCTCTGTCGCCTCCGGCAGAGAGCCAACGGCATTGATGGCCAACGGCAGCATGATGATGACGCCAATCACCATCACGATTCCCTGCATTACGTCAGTCCAAACCACCGCGTGGAATCCGCCGTAGGTTGTGTACAGAATGACGGCCACCGAAAACGTGACCAGGCACAACAGGTACGCCGGATCGACATTCTGCAGGAACCCGATGTTCGACTTCAAACCGTCCACCCAGCCGACGGTATCGTCGAACGGACCAACGCCGCTCAGCAGCGTGTTGAGAATCTCGCTGCCCGCTTTGAACTGGGCAATGAGATTGAAGGACATAAAAAAGACAATGAGCGAAACTGCCAACAATCCAAAGCGAGCACTGTGAAAGCGGTCGCGAAGGACATCGGGAACGGTAATGGCACCGGAGATGCGGGCGACGTGGTTAATCCGCTTGCCCAGCAGGCCCATCGCACAAATGGGAACGACAATGTAACTGCCAATCCACAGGCCAAGAATCCAGCCGTGCGTGTAAATCTTCGAGGGAAAACCGGTGAAGCTGCCGCCCGAGGAACTGGTGGCGGCAAACGTGAGCGCGAAAGCCCACACGCCCAGGCTGCGGCTGCCCAGAAAGTATTCGCTCAGGAAGTTTTTGTTCTTCATCAACTGGTTCGACAAAGCGGCCAAACCAAACACGGCCAGCGTGTAGATGAGGAATGTGAACAGGGCAGCATTGGAACTGGCCGCAGCCAACAAGGGTGAGAATTGGGGGAGAGTAGCGCTCATGCGTTGGCCCCTTTTTCATCAGCGTGCATCTCAGCGACTTCCTCCGCGATGTCGGCCCCCTCCATCGCTTCACCGAGGTCGTCGTCCTCCATGTAACAGAAGCAGAACCAGGTTGTGAAAATGTTGGCTGCAATCCACGGGGCGCCAATTCCCCAGAACACCCAACTGGGGATTCCCCAGACCGTGTCGGTCTCCACGACCGAAGCGGCATCGACGTATCCGTTGAAGTAGCAATACGGAACCGCCCAGATAAATGCCACCAGCCAGACAAAAAAGATGATGATCGCTTCGCGGCGGGAATGCAGGAAGACAGGGTCGAATTCGAGACCTTCACCCTGATCCGTGTGAACAGCTTCGCTCATGGAACGTCCTATCTTGTGTGAACCGCTGCAACAAATGGCGACGAGCCATTGTATTGACGGATAGCGCGGGTTGCAAAGAAGCGACGCAAGATTCGAGCCGTCGGTCTGGCCTACCCCCGATCTTTGTACCACCCTCAGTGAGAGAATCGGGGTTCAGGTAACACGTTCTGTTCAACAGGGCGCAGCGTAGCGAAGTCCTGTTGAACAGAACGGGCCGCATATGCGGCGGGGGTCTCGTAGTCCA
>JABISG010000040.1 GCA_018699955.1 Planctomycetaceae bacterium
ATTCGCAGCCAGTTGGCCCCGGCTCCATTATTTAGCACGTCGAATCGCGCCGAACAGCCGAGTTTTGAATATTGGCATCGGCGGCGGCGAGTTTGAAACGGCCGCCGATCGCCGCGAACTGGAACTGTTTCAACTGGACCCCAGCCTGAAAACGGTCGAAGCGGCCCGCCAACGATCCGAAGTGCCGCAAAGAGTCAGCATTGGCTATGTCCAAGACATGCCCTTCGACAACGACCAATTCGATGCCGTCGTCGCATCGGAACTGCTCGAGCATTTGACCGACGAGATCCTGGCCGCCGCGCTAGTCGAAATCGCCCGGGTTCTTCGCCCGGGTGGACACTTTCTGGGTACGGTCCCTGCCGGGGAGAACCTGGAAGAAAACACAATGTTCTGCCCTCACTGTCAGCGCCGCTTCCACCGCTGGGGACATGAGCAATCCTTCTCCGTGCAATCCATGGCCGATCTGCTTTCCACACGGTTTCACACCGAAAGGGTTGCTGAAAAGCAATTCGTGCATTGGCCGCAGCTAAACTGGCGGGGCAAGCTGATTGCGACGACCCGCCTGATACTTGCTCCACTGACCTCTTCCGGGAAGAACCTTGTGTTCTTTGCGCGGAAACGGTCGGGATCGATCTCGTAATCCCGCGGGGTGGCCAGTAGTTCGTAGGGCAGGCAATTCTCCTCGTTCCCAAGACAGTCGCTACGGTTTTGCTTACAACACTGGGCGGGTGGGGTCGACCAGCGGGAGCCCCCAGAACGATACGTTGCCGAGAATCCTTTTTTGCTCTTGCACCAACAGCGGAGAATGTGCAAGCTGCTGTAGTGGGTGGTGTGAAGGAAGCAATCGACTGTGGGCTTCTCTCCGCTTCGACCACAGCCACCCCCGCCGCGCAACGAATCTTGTCTTGCTACATAAGTAGGTGATCCATTGAGTTTGTTGATCGTATCGTGTCCGGCGTGCAGCTTTCAGTTGATGGTGGCGGATCGAAACCTGTTAGGGCGACCGGCACGTTGTCCGCAGTGTCGGGCGAAGTTCGTGCTGGAAGAGCAACAGCAGCCGGATGATTCTGCCGAGATTGCGGAGTCGATTGGCTCGATTGTGATCGACGACCCCGACGACGACGTGTTGGACCCAAAGAAGCTGCGGGCCGAAGGGGGGCGCACTTGCATCAGCATCGAACTGCTGAAGTCGTGTCATTCGGCCGATGAGGTGGATCAATTCCTCCACTGGATCGACCAATCCGAAAGACCGATGCCGCGCCTTGAACAGTGCTATTTCCTGTCCGACTACGCCGAATGGTGCGAAAGCGAAACGCCTGATGGCGCGGGTGGTGTCTAAGACTGCGGAGTTGTCATTGCTCTCAACAGCCGGCGACTGCCACGGACGTCAGTTCGTGAATGTGCCGTAAACTTCGAGTGAAATGTCCTTGCCGGCATTCGGGTCGGACCAACTCCCGCCGGAGTTCGTGGTGTAGATGTAATGTCCGTTGGGTGCCGAATTCTCAGCATCGCGCAGAATCCGGGCCGCATGATCGTTGTCGGGCGAAATCGCTTGTTTGATGACAAAGCAATAACCCAAAGTCGGATCCAATCCGGTCACGTTGCTGAAGTTGATCTCGAACCATTCGTGGGTGGAGTGCGATTGAAATTCCGTCCAATCAACGCTCACAGTTTCCAGCACCGTTGTCGTCGGTTTGAGCGATCCATCGGCGGGTCGAATCTGCAACTGGAGTGTCGTATCTTCGTGATCTTCCCGGACGCGAAAGCGGACACGGGTGATACTCCACGAGGTGGCTCCGTCCGGCAGTGTTGGGGTGAAATATTCGGCAAGCCATTTACCATCTTGGACGTGAAACTCGTAGGTGTCTGTTGGGTCGATGTCGTAGGCAAACAGCTGGATTTCATCGCCCGCGGCGGCTGCGGCAACCTTCTCGCCGGCCCAGTCGATTGAGCGGCGAAGAATGGTTTCGCCAGCGGCATTAAGCCTGCTGAAGTCGAACGGATTGTAGCCCCAGGGAAGCTGCACCCGCCGTGAGGTCGAAGTCCCACCGCCGTAGCGGTAGGCACCGGTGTCCAAAATGGCCAGCGATGGTCGTCCGCTGTATTCGCCCAGTGACACCAGTCCCCCGGCCAGAGTGCCATCGAGCGCGTAGACCTCCTGGTCATTCGTAAAAATCCTCAAAGATCCGGTATCAAATTCGGAAGTGATGTAGTGAGTATTATCGACGATGTTGATGTCTTTGAGATCGTTGTATTGCCCGCTTTGGGCCAAGCCCAATTCATCCGCCAGAAACACCTCTTCGCTCACCACGCCGATGGGCGAGTCCTGGAGTTTGAAGGCGACGTCTCCGCTGCCGATATCCTCATTGACGTAAACCACGTCATTGGTGGCGATGGCACTGTCATAGCTCGCTTGCGAGGAGCTGGCGGTGATGAGGTTGACCGTGTAACCCCACGATTCCAATAGATCGACACGTTCCTGCTCTTCCGACGTGGGAGTGCTGCTGTTGGTGACGACGAGCAGTACATTTTCCGGAGTGGTGGCCGCCCCCGTCATGTCGCGTGTCAAGTAGGTGAGGTTGAACCGCTGCACGTCGCCCGCCAGCGTCACCGGTGTTCCGCCGTTGTATGTGTAGGTCAACGGATCGCCGAGCGTTCCCGACCAGGCGTAGCGGATCGTCTCGGGAACAAAGTCACCGTCGCGATCGGGTACGGTGAACGTGACCGCGTTGGCCGTTCGCTCGCTGAAGCTGAGTGCGTGTTGCAGGTCGGCCGTCAGGTCGGCCTGGATTTCCGCTGCCACCCCTTTGTTCGCTTGCGAACCGGCGTCCATCTGGAATGCGCTGCTGGAAATCAGAATCGCCGAAGCCATTCCGGTCATCAGCATTGTGGCTGCCGTCATGCTGGCAACGAGTTCGGTCAGCGTGTAACCGGCACGTTTGGGGATGGTTGAGGAGTGGCGCATAGAATGATCCTGCGGGAATGAGGGGGCGGCATGGTGCAGGAACTCGGTGAGAGTAGAAGTGTACGCCGCCAATTGGTGTTTTGAGGCATCATCATCGGGATAATTCAGTCCGCCAGAACAGATAGTGGAGGAATCTTATCCGATCCCCGATTTCGAGGGGCAATCACCTGGGTAAATTCACCCACACCATTGCCTGCTGATCTCATGAGATGTCCGTAGAAAGTCTCTTCATGAATGCCGGTTTTAACGGTCGCATTGGCGGCGCAAGACACGCCCAACAACTTCTTCCGCCGGCGATAAAGGTGGACAGCGATGCGGTGGCTGGGGTCGTAGCGGAGCGAAGCCCCCAGACGAGTGCTTCTTTCAACAGTATCTATACCGACAAACCGCCACCCCACTTGCGGCGCAGCGAATCATCACCATCCCAATCACTTACCCGGATGTCGTCGATCCACCCACTTGCGCATGTCGGTCATTGACGCCCAGTCGGGTTCGTCTACCACGCCGAAGCCGGGGCGTTGCAGGCTGGCGATTGAGACGGCTCCGTCGCGGACATTGAGGAACCATTCTTTGCCGCGGCGGACGTACATGTCGGGGTGATGCCTGACGGCGTTGGCTTTGTCTTTTTCCGAGAGCATCGACAGGCCGAAGTTGTAGTGGTGGCCGTTACGCTCGCAGTGCGTCAGGCCGAGGATGACGCAGGTGGCGAAGTCCTGATGCAAAGGGACGATTGGAAGGTTCTGCAGATCCTCGCCGCTGAGGAAGACGTTCTCCCCCTTCAATCCGTAATGCACAATCAGCGCGTGGTTCGACAGCGACTTGAAGAAGCCCTTGCAGTTTTTGTGTGACGTCCCCTGATAGCCGATGGCGTGTGCGCGTTTGAATGAGTTGAGCGTTCCGTCGGCTTCATCGATGATGACCGCCTTCCGCTCGGCCACGCGGCGAATGATCTTCTCGGATTTCGGATCGAGCGTGAGCCCGCGCGGCAATGGTTGTTCGATGTACTCGATGTGTTGGAACAGCCCGATGTTGTCCCGCTCCAATGCCTCGACGAACTCGGCGAATTTCCCGAGATCGGTGTACGCCTCGTTGGCATCGAGCGTGATGACCGGTTGTTCGGCCTGTACGATGACCCGCCAAATGCGGTTCAGCCGTTCCAGATCGGCTTTGGGATTACCGGAGATTTTGATTTTGAAGTGCCGTACTCCGTCGGCTTTGATGTATTCATCCAGCGTTTCGGGCAGACCGTCGTTCACGCGTTTTTCATCGGGCAGGTCTTCACGTGTTAATGGATCGGAACCGCCCACCGTGTGCCGAACGGAAATGCTCCGCGCCGGATTGAATGGCAACGTCGTCGGGAATTTCAGTTTACCAATTTCGGGATGGACTTCAGCGGGCCGAAACCCCAACCGGTCTTTCGCGAGCATGTCGAACACCGGCAGACCTTCGAGCCGGCAGACGGCATCGATGATTGCGCGCTCGAACAGTGCTGATGCAAACGACGACGTCAAATCTTCCTGCCCCTGCTTGCGGCCCGCCTGCATCACCTGGGAATGAAAGCTTTGCCACTTGGCAAAGGGCGAATCGAATTCGGGTTTTGCGAGGACGATTTCGCGGGCTGTTTCGATGAGCCGCACCAGTTCACGGCGTTTCAAGTCGCGGTCTCGTCCCGGTCGTTTGTCGAGCCAACGGACCGACAGCCGATCGGCCGCACAGCCAAATGTCGTATCGCCCGCCGAATTCTTCAGCACCAGTCGCACATGTGCCAACGGACTGGTCGAACGCAACTCGGCCTCTTTGGTGCCGATGGTCTTGCCCAGCGAAAAGGCCATGCGGTTCGGTTTGGTGTCGCGAACGTAGAGTTCGATGCTCTCGATGCGGTATGACATGGCCTGCAGAAACTCCGTTCAGAAAAGCTGAAAGAACGCCCCGCCGGTTCGGGCAGATGCCTGAAATCGGCTCGGACCGATTGTACCACGGCCCGTTCCCGGATGCGCGCCGGCAACGTGAAGGGTCAGGCCGGCTCAGTTTTTCAGAACGCGAAATGGGAGGCTGGTGCCGAAGCGACGTTTTCGGAGCGCAGCCCCAGAATGAGAGTTCGCTGTGGCATCGAAGACTCTGCCACAGGCACCCGTGCAGTGTTCCCGGCTTGGATCACTAAAGGGCAACTTCGCAACTCAAGTCGCTGCGCAGACTCCGTCCATGATCCAGTGGTCGATTTGCCGGAGCATTGTTCTCGTCACTTCGTGGCCGGCTTCGACGATGCGTGTTGAAACCGACATGCCGGCGGAATGTAGCAGTCGTCCCGCCTGGACGTTGTCGGCCGGTGTCGAGATGGAATCGTTGGAACCGGACGAAATCAACACGCGCTTGCTTCGCAAATCGCGGAATCGCGCCAAGGCATGCCGGGACTTCGGAAACGTGCCGCCGAGACAGACCGCGCCGCCGTAGCGTTGCGGTTGTCGCAGAAACAAGTCGAGTGCCACTGTCGCGCCTTCATCGAATCCTGCCAGGAAGACACGTTCGCTGTGAACGTGGTACTCGCGACGGAGATTGCAGACCGCCTCGCGCAGGCTCGTTTCAAATTCCGAAAGGTCGTCGTCGCTTGACGGCCAATGGTATCCGCCGCGCCGGCGACTGTCGGTTGTCGCTGTGTCACGAAACGACAGGGGGCCGCGAAACGACAGGCCGAGATAATTTCGCTGACTGATCATCGGCATTGCAGTCAACAGGTCGCGTTCGTTGCCTCCACCGCCATGCAGCCACACGACCAACGGATACGCGTAATTCGCCTCGTAGTGTTCGGGAATGTACAAACAAGTCGGTCGCCCGGCCGAGTCGGTCCGATTGGCGGCAAGCGACATTGCCCCAACAACGTCAGCCGGCATCGAGAGTTCGGCATTGTCAGGCGATTGCAGACCAGCGAGCGAATGGCCGTGGGCCGCATCGCTGCGCCCCTTGCCACGTTGAGCCCAGAAGTCGCAGGAAAAGCGTCGTGTCGTCATGTCTAATTCCTGTTGAAATCAGCGAATGTCGATTCGCCGGGCCGACTTGTGCGTCGAACGAAACCTGATGCGGGCAACCCGAAACTCACTTCATCGAGGGGAAAATACTTTCCGGGGCAGGCGGTCGCTTTGACGTCGGAATGTCCGACGACGTGCTCCGCATCGATCCGATATTCTGCCTTGAGCATTCTTACGAGACTCTTGACTGCAACCAATTGTGCCGCGGTTGGATGTTCTTTTTCAAAGTTGCCTACCAGCACGATTCCAATTCCCCGCTGATTGTAGTCGCCCACGCCGGCATGGGCGCCGTGCATTTGTTGCCGCCAGCGAAATGTCTGTTCTATCTCTCCATCCGGCATGCCGTTTCCGTTACCGATGACAAAATGGTATCCGATTCCCAACCAGGGATTGCCGCTATTGTCTTTTCGTTTCAAGTGAGCTTCGTGAATGCTTTCGACGCTGCCGCGCGACGTCGCCGTGTGATGGATAACAATGTGCTTCCAATCGCGTGCGGTCCCCTTCGGCTTCCAGAGATTTCGCTGTGCCGCGGGAATTTGCAGCATGGGAAGTTGTGGCTGGGAGTCGATTGGCTGATTGAGTAGTTCCGGAGGGACGGGGTTCGTCGAACCGGGTTGCGACTGCGTTGCAGGAAACGATGCCCCCCTTGGCGGGACGACGGAATATTTTTGGCACGCAACTGGAGCCAACGCTGCTGCGAAAGCCAGTGCGATAACAATGCGCCTTTTCGTCGGCACCTCTGCCCTCCCTGACAACCCGGCCCGGTTGCCGGATGCAACCGTTACAGCCGATGATTTGAAGCGCCGGCATCCACCCGGCGCGTGCCAACTCGTCCCTGAGTTGTACGATGTGACAGAATATGCCAGTTTGACTAACCGACCCGTCCCGCCAACCGCTTTCATAAGCGGCGTGGACTGTAGTCGGGTAGGCAAATTGTGTCAACGGGGGCCAGTTCGGCATGTACTCCGCATGCCCTCAACCGGGCCGAAATCGTGGAAGACATGCGGGAAATCACCGCAAAAGCGGTGGAAAGTGGGCCAGATATCTTCTGCAGATCAGCCATCTTTCGTAACCGTTAACTTCGGCGCGATTTTTGCCCTGAATTCGTGTTGTTCGTAATTCGCTTCAGTTGTCGGGCTTGTGAGCGTCTCCCTTGGATCTCAACTGGCGGCCAACGGAGAGTGGAATCGAATTGACGTTCTGCTACGATCCATTTGCAGTTTCAATTTGTGTTTTTCTCAGTCACATTGGGCGATGACTGCAGCCCGCACTGATGATGAGCCAAGGGGAGCGCCGGGTGAGTTCGCATCTCGACATATTTCGATTCGGAGTCGATTCCGTTGCGGCCAGCGATCTGCCGGCTCCGCCAGGCGTTGAGTTGGAAACGGTCGCTGCGCCGTTGTCACAGATGACGAATGATACGTTGTCTCAGCTCGTGGCCGACTCCAACGCCGATTGGGTTGCGTTCGCCGATGGGGCGGTCAACCCGACGGCGAACGACTTGCTGCAGCTATCGCGAATCTGTGATGCCGATGCAAACGCCGCGTGTGTGGTGGTGCCGCTCAGTCCTGCGCCCGAGTTGTGCAATTGTTGGGAGCAACTCCCGCCGCAACTGGCTGTGCTGTTGACTCAACCGGACGCGTACGCACTCATCGCGATTCGAAAGTCGGCACACATGGCCGACGGTGGTTTCCACGATGTCGATGCGCCGCTGTGGGATGTGGTGATTCGTGCGTCATTCTCGAACCGGCCGTTTGTTGTCGTGCTCTCGGAAACCCTTTCGGAAGACGGGCCGGCCGAATACCCAACCAGTTTGCCGGCTCTTGCACCCAATGCGCCGGGCGGATCGCGTGACTGGCTGCGCGAACATCTTTCGCAAGTTGAACACGTCGGCGTTGTTCCCGAGGTTGGAAACGCTGACGACTTTGTCGCCCTGAAAGCGGGTTTGCTGCAGCTGCACGACGAACTCAATGCAAGCCACAGTCTGTCGCAGTCGGTCGAGGGGGAAGGAAAACATCTGACCGGCGACTATTGGCATGCGATCATGCATCGCCGCGAGCCGGATTATTCCAATGCGAAGTATTGGTTCCGCCGCGTTGGTAGAAACCCGATCTTTGACGCACTGGTTGATCGGGCAGGCAGCCTGTTAGCACAGTGTCAATCGCCAGTGGCTCCCGGTTGGGAAGAGCGATTGATCGCAGCCGACGGCTGGGACCCGTTTGTGTTTGTCGATCTCTGCGAGCATTGCTGCCAATCAGGCGATGACGCGCTGACTCGCGTAGCCGAGGAGATTCAATTCGCCGAAATGCTCTTGCTGATCGAACAGACCTACCGCGACGCTTGCGCATAACTGGTCGACAGGCGAGCCGCCGGCTTTATGCCGGCTGACGCGCAATGTGCCATCACGTACCGTGATCTGCAGTCTTTTGTTTCCGCCGTGCAACTCCTGCTTCGGTCGCCGCTACGGCGACCGCGTCGGCAACGGCGGTCGCAATCCGGCGATCGAACACACTGGGAATGATGTAACTGGCGAGTACTTCGTCGTCGGAAATCACACCGGCAATTGCATACGCGGCGGCGACCTTCATCTCGTCGGTAATTCCCTGCGCGCGAACGTTCAACAGACCGCGGAAGAACCCCGGAAAGCAGAGAACGTTGTTGATCTGATTTGGATAATCAGATCGCCCGGTCGCCATCACCTTGACGTGCGGCAGAGCCAACTCCGGCTCAATTTCGGGGTCGGGATTGGCTAACGCGAATACAACGGGATCGGGCTTCATGCGTTTTATGTGTTCAACGGTGAGGAGGTTCGGGCCGGAGACGCCGATAAACACGTCCGCTCCATCCAGCGCATCACCCAGGTCGCCGCTCAACTTTTCGGAGTTCGTATTGTCGGCAATCCACTGTTTCACCGGGTTCATGTTTTCGTCGCGCCCGTTGTAAATGGGGCCGTTGCGATCGCAAACGATTAAATGTTTTGCGCCAACTTTCTTGAGTAGTTTGGCGATGGCTGCCCCGGCTGCGCCCGCACCATTGAGCGTGATTCGCAATTCTTCCATCGTCTTGCCGATGACCTTCAACGCGTTGGTCAATGCCGCCAGCACAACGATGGCCGTGCCGTGCTGGTCGTCGTGAAAGACGGGGATGTCGAGTTCGGCTCGCAGTCGCTCCTCGATTTCCACGCAACGCGGAGAGGAGATGTCTTCGAGATTGATCCCGCCGAACGTGGGTGCGATGTTTTTGCAGATGCTGATGATTTCTTCGGTATCTTGTGTGGCCAGACAGATGGGAAAGGCATCGACGCCGGCGAATTCCTTGAACAACAACGCCTTGCCTTCCATCACCGGCAGCGAGGCTTGCGGTCCAATATTGCCCAGTCCCAGCACGGCCGAACCATCGGTGACGACGGCAACCATGTTGCGTCGGATGGTCAGCGCAAAGGCGGCATCGGGGTCTTCGTGAATGGCCATGCAAACACGCGCAACACCGGGCGTGTAGGCCATCGATAAATCGTCGCGTGTCTTGACCGGGATCTTGGAGTGAACTTCGATCTTGCCACCCAGATGCATCAGAAAGGTACGATCGGAGACTCTGGCAACCTCGACCTCTTCAATTTTGCGGACCTGCTCGACAATGTTTTCGCCGTGCTCGACGTCGGATGTTTCAACGGTGATGTCGCGGGTGATGCCGCCTTTGCGAACATCGACGATATCGACCGCGCCGATAAACCCTTTCGCTTCCCCAATGACTGACGTGATGCGGCCCAACAACCCGGGACGATCGGGATACCGCAGACGAATGGTGATACTGTACGACGCGCTGTGTTGCTTCATCTCATCTCTCCGCACAATCAATGCTTCCTGGCGATTGCCGGGCAGCGAGGGCGCTATCGACGAACTCGACGTGTTCGAGCCGACGAAGGGGTCTGTACCGCCGTTCTATCTCATTCCGGCCAAGCAATCAATCATCGATTTGTGACAACAACGTCAATCGATGAACGTCGGCGGCTCAGAAAGTTTCGGCTCGGTATGCAAAGCGGAGTGTCGACCACGCACGAGGACGTTGTGCAGGCGATTGCCCGTCAACGTACATTTGAGAGCTTCCACGCGCGACGTTTCGCCGACGAACAGACCTGCGCGACCGTTTCCGGTCGAGCTGACGTTTTTCAGCACAACATTTCGGCATTGACTATGAGCGCTAACGCCATCCAGTCGGAAGTGTCGAAACGTCAGACCGACGACGACGACATCGTGTACCTCGGCCAATGTCAGTCCGACATCACCTTCGGCAAAGGCGAACGCACGCTCTGAGGGCGACTCCACTCGGGCCGCCTGGAAATAAATCGCGCCACGCCACGCCGCCCATTGGCCCGTCGGAATCTTCGGCAGCACTTTTGCGCCGCGAGCAACGACCATTTCCGGCACGGGTTTGTCATCGAGGATGAGTTGAAAATGTCCCTTCCGATGAGGGACGAAACGCCACAGGTCGGCCACCACCGCTTTCCAGGCCGTTGGCGGCACCAACCGCGCTCCGCTGACAATCGCCCCGTTGCCGACGATGGTAAACTGTGCCTCGCCGAATCCGCTATTATTGCGACCGTTGATGCTCAATTGCTCGTAATAAGGGACACCGCGATTGGCGACGATGATGGTGTCTCCTTGCCTCGCCTTCTGTAATGCGCGACCGATCGTTTTCACTGGCCCGAAGCGAAGGCCAGTCACGTCGCTGCTGGCCCCATCGTAGGTGTCGCTGCCAACACGATTGTCGACATAGATTTCGGTCGCCGCACAGCGCTCGCTGCCGAAGAGCGCCGCCACAAGAATCGTTCCGGCGAATAGTCTCAACAAAGGATGCGATTGCGCAATCATCAAACTCAACCTGACAGATTCAACCGGGACAATCGGAATTGTTTGTGCCACTCGTGGGCGACGACACTCCGCGTGTGTCTATCGACTTTCATCGACTTGACCCGGTTGCTGGAATGACGCGAATCGATCAATTTGAATGAACGGGGTATGGCAAGGTGTCGCCCTCGAGGCCGGCGAGGAGATTTTCGACCGTCATTTCCATCATCCGCTGTCGCGTGCGATTCGATGCACTGCCAAGATGTGGAAGGACAATCACGTTTTCGAGTGACAGCAACGGGTGATTGCGTGGCAGCGGTTCCGGGTCGGTCACATCAAGCCCAGCCGCAGTGATTTCACCGCATTGAAGCGCCGCGACTAATGCGTCGGTATCAACAACCGGACCGCGGGCCATGTTCAGCAGGATGGCCGACCGTTTCATTCGCTGGAATTGCGGCGTCGAGATCAAGCCGGTTGTTTCCGTGGTGAGGGGACAGTTGAGGGAAACAAAGTCGCTTTCGCTCAGAAGTTCATCAAAATCGACGTATTGCACGCCGAGTTCGCCTTCCAATTCGGGGCAGCGATTGCGGTTGTGGTAGAGAATCTTCATCTCGAAGCCCTTGGCCCGGCGCGCGACTTGAGCGCCGATGCGGCCCATGCCGACAATTCCCAGCGTGCTGCCGGTCACTTCCTGGCCGATGAGAATTGAAGGGTCATGGAATGTGAATTCGGGACCTCGCGCGAAACGGTCACCCACGAGTACGTTTCTCGCGACGGATAACAGCAGCGCCATCGTCATGTCGGCCGTCGAAGCATCGAGACAGCCCGGCGTGTTGCCGACCGGTATGTTGCGTGCGGTGGCGGCGGCCACGTCGATGTGATCGACGCCGACACCGTGATTGCTGATGATTTTCAAATTGGGCATCCGGTCCATCAGCGGGCCGTCGGCGGTGGGATGAGAAAAAGCGATCAGACCGACGCAATGCGCCAATGCTGCGTCATCGGTATTCTTACTCCATTCGACAACTTCAAGATTGTCGCCCATCATTTCGATCAATTGCGGCGGCAGGTTGTCGCCGAGTATCGCCTGTTTGCTCACGGAGTTTCGCCTTTCAAAATCTCGTAACTGAAGTTCACCGCAGCGAACCAAATCCACAGCGCAAAGTCAATCGAAACGCTGCTGGGGCGTCGGTGAGAAACTGACATCTGGCTATTGCTGACTCGGTCGCGGCGCGACGTTATACTCGGATCCATCGCCAACGATGTTTCGTTGCCGACTCGACATTCCCAACAACTCGATCAACGATTGCCATCTGATGAAAATCACACAAATCGTCTGCCAGATTCTCCGCGTGGAATCTGTTGCGGCAAAGACTGCAAGTTGTCAGGACGTGGCCTTGGTGCGTGTACGGACCGATTCCGGTTTGGAAGGAATTGGCGAGGCGGATGCTTCGCCGGAAGTAGTCAAGGCGGTGATCGATGCGCCTTTCAGCCATAACATTGCCTGCGGTTTGCGGGAGACTCTCGTCGGCGAACATCCGCTGGAGATCGGGCGGTTGTGGCAGAAGATGTACGATGCCACGGTCTACTTCGGCCGCACGAGTGTCACAGTGGCTGCCATGGGCGCCATCGACATGGCGCTTTGGGATTTGATGGGAAAGCATTTTGGCGAGCCGATTCATCGCCTGCTGGGAGGCAAACGGCACGACCGAATTCGCGCCTACGCATCGATTCTGTTCGGTCGAGACGGAAAAGAGACGGCCGACATCGGCCGACGTTGGACTGAGGCAGGTTACACGGCGGTAAAATTCGGCTGGGAGCCGATGGGGCAAAGCGAATCACTCGATTGCGAAATCGTCGCCGGCGCACGCGAGGGCGTCGGTGATGCCACGCTACTGATTGACGCTGGCTGCGTGTGGGATGCCCGCACGGCATTGCGGCGGGCACACGCGTTCGCCGAACACAATATTGAGTGGTTGGAAGAACCACTGCGGCAGGACGACGTCGAGGGATACGCCTGGCTCCGCGATCGTTCTCCCGTACCAATTGCAGCCGGTGAAGGGGAATGCGGCAGCGAGTCGTTTCGGCCGTTGATCGACCGCCGCGCTCTGGACGTCTATCAGGTCGATCTCTCGCGGAACGGATTTACCGACGCCGCGTACATTCGACAGCGGGTGGAAGAAACGGGCGGACGACTGTGCAATCATTGTTACACTAGCCCAATCACGGTGGCTGCCAGTGCACACTGGCTTTCAACCTGTCGCGATGCATTTCTGTTCGAGGACTGTGTCGAAGATCTGCCGATGCGAAACGACCTCACGCTGGAGCGAATGCAGGCAGACGACGGATACATGACAGTCCCCGATACACCAGGTTTGGGCGTGACGCTGAACGAAGATTTCGTGAAAGCACATCTGGTGTCGGAGTCGGTTTGAAATTGTCACTTCGCGAACGTAGCAGTATGGTCATTCCCGCGCAGGCGGGAATCCAACGAACCAGCAAGCAACGCAAAACGACCAGCGACACATCTACGTCACCCTAACGCGCGCCGCACGCCTTTCCGCGAAGCGACTGGATTCCCGCCTGCGCGGGAATGACTTCTTAGTCTGCGAGAGAATGACGTTTCGACTCGATCCCCAGTCCAACAGCAACTTTCGTCGATCAAGGCAAGAGGCTGTCGCGCGGTGGGTTCCCATCAAACATCCAATCTCCTGTCGTGGCACGCGTTTGATTGAGACTTGCAAGAGTTTAGAACTCGAGAACCTGCGAATGGATGCGTGCGCATCCCCAACGCGCCCTGCTGCAATCCCCATCCGCTGCATAACCGCTAGACGCTGCACGATCGTTGTTGTCGGTGCAATGTCGCGGTTGCTTCCTCGCGCCGGGCAGTCGTGCGCGGAAAATGCGACTCGGCGCAGCGCGGTTTCGTTTGCGACCTATAGTTGCTGGTGATGTTCCGCGCCGACTGATGGGGAATATCCCGTTTGTGATGACTGTTCTTTGCAGTGAAGAGACAAAGTCGTGAAGAGATCAAGTCGTGGAGAGACCAATGACCGGAACAACAATTCTGGTGGCAGACGATAGCCGAACGATTCGCGTTCAGGTCCGACAGATTCTGACGACGGCCGGTTTTGACGTCGTTGAAGCAGGGACCGGGCAGGAAGCGCTGGAGCAAATTGAAGATCAGCATCCTTCGCTTGCGATTGTCGATATCAACATGCCCGACGTCGATGGATATGAACTCTGCCAGACATTGCAGGAACGGGGTGCACCGTGGAAGGACATTCCAATCGTATTGCTCACGTCGCTCAATTCACATGCCCTGGAATTGTTGGGAGACGAGTTGGGAGCCTACCTCCGCAAACCCGTTCAACCGGAAGAACTGCTTGAAGCGGTAAAAACCAACGTCAATCGGCCGTTGGTCAGTCGTTAAACACTCGTTCGAATCCCTCCTGAACCGCACACCCCGCCATGGACGCCTACCAAGACTCAAGCCAGAGCACACCTCGCTCGGGCCACACCGAATCGACAAAATCCGAGACCGGATCACTCGCTCCAACGCCATCGGACATGGCGCAGTGGAAGGAAGAGTCGGATCGGTTTCTGCACGACGTTCGGCGGCGGCTGGACGACATTCTATCGAAACTTGAAACACATCGGACAGATTCGCCGGCCCCACCTTTGGAACAACCTGAACCACCGGCACCGCGCGATCCCGCTCCCGAAAACCACTCGACGACGGCGGTTACGCCCTCGCCGCCCACACGGAACGAAGACGACCGAATTTCGGCACTCAAAGCGCAACTCGCCCGAAAATTGCACAACCTCGAAGAGACAGCCGATGGCACCCCCAAGTTTGAATCCGGCAAAGTTCAGTCCGGCGCGGAGGTCGAACGATGAACGCTAACGATCTCAAAACAAATGACCGCCATTGCATTTTCGGTGCGGCTGGTTCCACGTTCGCCGTCTCGGCCCTGTCGGTGTGTGAAATCGCCGAGCGACCGCCTTTGGTTTCGGTACCCGATGCGCCGGATGTCCTCGCCGGTCTTTGCCATTTCCGAAACGAGTTCTTGCCGGTGCTGGATCTGGGCCATTTTGTGGGGGCAGCTTCGTCGAAGACCAAAGCGGGCAGCTACATCCTCGTTCTGACAGGACACGAAGGGCGTTGGGCGTTGCTGATCGATCGCGGACTGGCGTTGGAGCCGCTGGAAATCGCCTACGCTTCCGCCGACGGAGAATCGTCGGTTCTTGTGGGGACGGCGAGTTTTCGTGAAGACGTTGTGCAGGTCGTTGATGCTGAAATGTTGTACCACCGGGCAGCCTCGTTGCTGGAAGGCAATTGGCAAGGAATCGGTCGCATCCACTCGAATGCGGCCACAACCCACTGACGTGGGCGCGCGATGCCCACGGAATGAAACAATCACTACAAATCAACGTGTTGAGGTCTGTTCAAATGAGAATCGGCTGGTTTCTATCGGGGACTCACGTGACGGCCGCTGTCATTGGCGGAGCCGCCTGTCTCGTCGCTACCCAGTTCGGAACGATCGGACTGGCGTTGGCACCGGTTGCAATTCTGTTGGCCTTGGGAATCGCATTGGTGGTGGCGCGACGGTTGCAGACGGCTTTGCATTGCGTCGAAAAAGTTGCTGCTGGAGGCGACGAATTCGCCGACACATCGACGGGCGTGTGGGATGTCGATCAATTGGCCGAGCGCATTCGCCAATTCTCCCATCGCTGGGCCGAAGCGGCAAACAGCAGTCGGCGGGAATCGCGCGAAGTTCAGCAACTGTTAGAAGAAATCGATCGACGCGCCGTTCGCGATTCGGCCGATCGACGCGAATCCGTTGCGTTGCGGATGCGTCGACTACTTGGAAATACGGTCGTTTCGACCGACGAGAACCTGCAGGAAATCATCGGTCACGGCCGACAAGCCGAACAAGCCGCGCAGTTGATTTCATCCGGATCGGACGAACAACGCGAAGCGCTGAGCAAGACAACAACGTTTGTTGAGCAACTGTCCGCCGACTTCGACGCCGTCTCGCAGAACGCCAGCGTGGCACAACGGTCTGCCGGTGAAGCCCGTGAACTCTCGGTGACGGCCGGCCGCACGTTGGACGAGTTGGAGAAGGACACCGGACGCCTCCGCCTGTACGCTGAGACGGCAGAGAGAAAACTGCGTGCTCTCGGTGAACGATCGCACGAAATCGGATCGATCGTTCAAATGATTGGCGCGATTTCATCTCGCACCGACCTGTTGGCGTTGAACGCATCGATTGAGTCGTATCGCGGCGGCGAACAGGGCCGCGGATTTTCCGTTGTCGCCGAAGAAGTTCGCAAGCTGGCCGAGCAGACCGCGCAGGCGACTCGCGAAGTGACCACACTCATCGAGTCGATTCAACTTGAAGCGCAGGAGTCGATTCTCGCGATGGCCGAACAACGGGCGCACGTTGAGGCAGGCGCCGATCAGGTTCGCGCCGCCGGCGAGCAGTTGACACGCGTCAGCGATGCCTGCAGTCTCTCGTCGCAACACATCGATGACATTCTTCGCGCCGCCGGACATCAACTGCGGCTGACGCAGGATCTGGTAGCCAACGTTGAAACACTCTCCGATGGTGCCCGCAATCATCGCAAACGCGCGGAAGAGATTGGTTGGACATTGCGAACGGTTACCGATGTCGTTCGCAAAGTTGGAAGCGGTCTCACGCCGCTGCGACGATGCTCGGATCGCGACACGTCCAAGCGAATGGAAACGATGACGGATTCAACGGATGCCGATCGAGATGCTGCGCCAGTGGCGGACGAAGTACAGAACGCTCCGGCATTGACTTCTGTCGATGAGGCGATGTCGCTGGTCAACGATTCGCTGGAAACGGAGTAGCAGATTTTGATGGACGCTCAAATTCACGAAAGACAAACTGTCGCCGAACGTCTTGCTCCCATTGCGCAGGGGCTGGCTTCCAGGCAATTTGCGCCTGACGACCTGCAGTCGGCTCAGACCGAATTACGTGACGTTGCGGCGGCGCTGGACGGCGTCGAACCGAACGACTGGGCCGCCACCGCCACGGTGCTCAGCGATCTCGTCGAGATTGCTGCTTGCTCGATGGCCGACATGGACGGCCACGAGAATGATCGCTTGGTCGATTGCATTGTCCAGGGGGTGTCGTTGTTGCAAGAAGCGTTGTCGGATCCGGATGCCTCATCGGAGCAACTTGGCGTGTTTCTGGATCAGGCGCGCGACGACTGGTCCGATTGTCTCGCCGTTGTCGATCCGCATGACGCGGACGACTTGGAACTCTCTGCAGACAACGGCAGCACGGATTGGGGCGCCGATGTTGATCAGCCGCCGTCATCGGGCGAGGTTCAAATGATCCTCTCGACGCTCGGCAAGACAACGACGGATGATGACAACGGAACTGAAACGGATGCAGAAGAATCGGCTGCAGCTAACGACGACGTGCCGACACATTTATTCGATTCGGCGATGCAGGAATCCGGTGAAATTGTCCCGCCAACAGGTGTGCCGGTTGTGGACGACGTCGAACTCGAGCCGGAATTGCACGCGGCTTACCTCTGCGATGCCGAGCAGTGTCTTGAGTCGATGGAGCAGGCGGCCTTGGAGTTGGAGAGTGGCGGCGGAGAAGCGGCCATTCAGCAACTGTGCCGCGCACTGCACACACTCAAAGGCGCCTCGGCGAGTGTTGGGTTTACCAATCTGGGAGGGTATCTGCACCAACTTGAAGAGTGGCTGCAGCAGGTCGGCATGCCACGGAATCTCGATTCGGTGTTGTCGTGCATCGACGTTGTTCGCAAATGGATAGCGGAGCAACAACAGCCGACGGGACAGCAACCAGCATCTTACACGCCGCATTCATCGGATTATGCAACGGACGGCAATGTCGTTCAGAATACAACTTCTCAACTTGCGTCTGTCGGTGCGGCTGCAATCGACATGGATGACTCACTCCGAGTGAAGACATCTCAAGTTGATCGTTTGATGGATCAACTCGCCAATCTGGTGATGCTACGCAGTCGTCGCGACTTGCGAGCTGCTCAGGTTGGGACGATACAGGAAGAACTGTTGGGTTGCGTGGCGCGGTTGCAAACGGCCGCAAATGCATCTGCCACATTCTCCACGACCGTCGCGGATGCCGAAACAAACGGGACTCTCGATCCGTCCGCCGTTCGCGAAGGCCACCTGTCGGAAGTGGCGGGTGATTTGACGGAAGTTGCGCGTAGCCTCAAAGAGTTACACGACCCTCTCGTCGAAGAGAACCGCACTCTCTCTCAATTCATTCGGCAATTTCGTCACGAACTGATGGAGCTTCGGCGGATGCCGGTTTCCGGTTTGTTCCGTCGGCTGCAGCGGGTCGTTCGCGATGCAGCACGCGTCGAGGAAAAGCAGGTCCGACTGGAAATGGTCGGCGAACATGCGGGCCTCGAACGTTCGGTGCAGGAGCGTCTGTACGAGCCGCTGCTGCATCTGGTACGCAATGCGGTGAGTCACGGAATTGAGTCGGACAGCGATCGGATTGCGGCGGGAAAGACCGATGTCGGCACGATCACACTGGAAGCTTTTGGCAGTGCTCAATTGCTGGTGTTGGAGATTCGTGACGATGGACGCGGCCTGGATTACGAAGCAATCCGTGGCCGGGGAATTCAGCGGGGATTGATCTCCACCGATCAAGAGACATCGCGTTCGCAACTGGCTCAACTGATATTTCATCCCGGATTCTCCACGCGCGAGCGGGCAAACGCCGTCGCCGGCCGTGGTGTGGGGATGGATGTTGTCGCATCGACTCTGCGAAGAATGCATGCACGGGTTGATGTGGAATCGGAACCGGGACAGGGAACAACAATCCGCCTGCGGATACCGCTGCGTTCGGTAATCGAACACACAATGGTCTTTCGCTGTGGCGGTCAACTCTTCGCATTGCCGGTCCAATCGGTGCGTGCAGCTTCGAAAGATGAGTTGCGAGGATCACACGCCGAATCGACGGACGTAGAGACAGACACCAATCCCGTTCGGCTGGGAGATGTTCTCGGTTTACCGCATGGCTCCAATTCTCAAGAGGGCCATTGCCTCGTTCTCGGTCAAACCAGCTTGCCGCAGAAAAGTGAGGGCAGCTCGAGTTCATCAACGTCAGACGCTCAACCCACACATCGAACGATTACGGTTCTCGTCGATGAAATTCTCGGGCCAGATGAAGTCGTCGTTCGCCCGTTGCCGCCGCTGTTGCGCCGGCACTCACTGCTCGCCGGAGCAACGTTGTCGGGAGGGGGCGACGTCGTGCAGTTGCTCGACAGCGACCGGCTTGTGGAAGCGTGCCTGGAATCCACACATCAGTCACTGCACTCGTCCACGCCAGCAACATCGCCGACAACCGAATCGGCTTCAACCGGCGTGGTCAAGGTCCTGGTTGTCGATGATTCGATGAGCGCCCGCCGCAGCCTGATACAGATCCTGCGCCCGCGTGGATTCGAGTTGCACGAAGCGGCCGACGGATTCGATGCGCTCGACCGACTGCGTACCGAACACTTCGACATGGTCTTTTCCGATCTGGAAATGCCGCGGATGGGCGGATTCGATTTGCTGGCGGAAATTCGCAGTAACCGAAAGACTCGCTCGCTGCCCGTTGTCATTGTCACGGCGCGGGGTGAGGCGGAATATCGAGCGCGGGCCGACGAGTTGGGCAGTGACGGTTACCTCACCAAACCGGTCGCTGCACCCGACCTGGAAAACACTCTCGATCAACTCAAACTCTCTGCTCACACAGACGAACCGGAAGGGGCGAAACCATGAGTCAAACAACCATTCTGGTCATCGACGACAGCGCGACAATTCGGCGGCTTGTCGATAGCACACTCAGCGAAGCGGGCTACCGTGTTGTGTTGACGGCTACCGGTGAGGAAGGCGTCGAATGCGCCACATCCGAACGGCCTGCGTTGATACTTCTCGACCATCAACTGCCCGGCACCACCGGATTCGATGTCTGTCAGCAATTGCTCAAGCACCCCGATGTGCGGTCGATTCCAGTCGTCATTAGTTCGACGTTGCGCAAGAAAGCGTACGTGGAATACACCGACCTACCCAATGTCGTCGATATGCTGCCCAAACCATACACCGAAGAACTGCTGGCGACGACCGTCGCGAACGCACTCGATACGGGCTCGCTAATCGTCGCATCGCAACTGCAGGGAACGGCCATTCCCGAGGTGATCGATCAGGTTGAAGAATACGACCTGTCCGGCCTGCTTAGCGGATTTTCTCTGCGAGAGATCATCGACTTTCTGAATAACGGCAACAAAACCGGATCGCTGCAGGTTGAATCGGGGCATGGACGCGTGTCGTTTTACGTTGCCAACGGTCGGGTGCAGGCTGCGGTTTCATCTGGAATTGATTCGACAGCGATTCTGCAAACGTTGCCCGAAACACTTCGCGACCTCGCACCGGTTCTCAATATGACGGTCGGCGGCCGATTGGGATCGGAGATGGACGGGCTGGTCGAACTGCTGGACCGCAAGGTTCTCGATCCGCGGCTGCTGCGAATGCTGCTGCGACATCAAGCGACGATGCTCGTGCGGTTCTGCTTTACGCAGGAGCTGAAAGGGTTCCGCTTCGAATGCGGAAAACTGCCGCCGCCCTTGTATCGGAAGTTGCCCCTCGACATCAGTCTGGCAGCCTTGCTGGTGGATGGAGCACTGCGTTGCGATGAATGCGAGCTGCCCGAGGAAGCGGCCGACAGCGTTTACGTCCGTCGCAAAATTCGTGGTCAGAATCTTGATCGAGCCGGCCTGACCCCCCAACAGGTCAAGCTGCTGGGAATGATCAATGATCCCATTTCAATCAGTGAACTGACGCCGAAAATGGGTTGGGACGAGAATGAAACAAGACGCGTGCTGCACGGCCTTTGTCTGGCAGAACTTGCCGAGTCACAAGCGCGCGGCCTACGGCGACTCGTTGTCGCCTTCGAGGCTGATCCTCGCGCTGGAGCGGTCTTGCGTGACGTCTTGTCGAGCGACGATCACGAATACTCCGGCAAGGTGGTTCGCGATCGACTGGCGTTGCAACTACTGCTGAAACGATCCCGCCCCGATGGAATCATTCTGTCGCTCCAAACCGACGACGAGGTGCAGTTCGCCAGCAAACTGTATCAGCGTCATTCGGCACAGCAGCACGAGCTCAAATGGATATTTATTCTTCCGCAGGTCGATGGCGAGGATGAGGATTCCGTTCCACCAGCACTGCGCGAGTGTGCGACCGTTTTGCATCGACCTTACAACTCCGAGCAGATCGTTGCCACACTCGAATCGGCATTTGGCGACGCTCAGCAACCCGCTGGCGTGGAAGCGGTTTCGGTGGCCACGACAAGCTGCTGATAGTTTCAGACGAGATAACAATCATGAATTCCAACACTGCCATGAATTCCAACACGGCCATGAATTCCAACACGGCACAACCACAAATCGAAGCGGTTTGCCTCAAAGTGCAGCGACCGGGCGGCGATGAGTCAGTCCTCAAAATCGCTGCCGGTGAGATGCTGCTCGTCGGCAGCGGCAACTCGTGCGCAGTGGTGTTGGCAGAAGACAGTGTCGCGGCGATGCATTGCACGATGTCGTTTATCGATGGGCTGGTTCGAGTTCGCGATTGGAATACAGCGACGGGAACATTCGTTGATGGACACCAGATCGACGCTGAGACTATCGTGCCAGGCGGTGCGGAAATCCGTGTCGGCTCGTATCGGATAGAAGTCGTTTGCAGCGAGACTCCCGATAGTGCGGCAGCAATGCAGGCTCTCGACAAGGTTGATTCACTGCTTGAAGAGGCATCTGTCACCGAGTCGCCGGAACGTGCAGCATTTGCCGAGCAAGAGGCAGTCGATCACGAGTTGGTCCTCGACGTCGACTCAAAAAATAAGATTGAAACATACGATTCAATTGAGCCGATTGAGGGCTACAATTCCGATCCATTTGAAGATGACACGCTCGAGTTGCTAAAGGCCGAGGTGGAGTTGCTGCAGAGCGAACTGGCGGAACGCGATGCTCGGCTGACTGAGCTGGAAAGTGTGGCCGACGTCGATGGCGGATTCTGCGATCCCTCGCACACCGATGACTCGCCCGAAATGGAAGGGTTGGTCGAACGCCTCGAACAATTGCTGGGCGAACTCGAACGCAGCGACGAGCGAATGGCGGTGATGGCCGACCTGCTGCGAGCTGCAGACGACGCCAATACCGCCGAGGTTGAAGAACGCCGCCAGATCGAGGCCTGGATCGGAGAGATCGAGCGACGCTTGACCGAGCGCGAAGGGGAGCGACGAGCCGAAAAGCAGGTTTTGCAACAGGCGGTCGCCGATCTGAAAACGCAGTTGGAACGGGCTGAGAAACAGTTGGACGAGGCGGCCACCGGCGGCAACGCGGCCGCTGATCGGGACAATTACGTTGCTCAAATGAGGCGTGAATACGCAGCACTCGAAGAGAAAGTCCAGCAATCGGAAGCAGAACGCGATCAATTGAATGCGCGACTGGATGCGGTTGATGCTGAATCAGCAGAAGCACGCACGCAAGCGGCAATCGAAGATGCTCTGCGTGAAGAACGATTGACGATCGCACAAGAACGAACCGAGTTTTCGCAGCAAAGGGCTACGTTCGCTCGCGAACGGGCGGAACTATCCCGACTGCGCGACCAACTCGACGACGAACGACAGAAGCTTGGAGTGGACCCCGACAACGCCGACCAGCGGATTCGCGCGTTCCGCGATCATCTCCGCGAGATTCACGAAACAGAAACTCCCCCGGAACAATCTCAGGGACTCTCGGCACGAATCGGAAAACTCTGGAGACGGTTGGAGGGGCGACCACTCGATACCGACTGATAAACAACGACGAGCCTTCGGCGGAACTGTATTTCCGACATTCACATTCTGGTGAAACCAATGGACGACCATCGAACTAGCAACAATCCAATCGCCGTTGATCGTCGCGATCTTAGCGATGATGCCGAGATCGTGCGCGGTCTGCGTGGGTTGGCCGCAGACATCGACGAGTTCGTCGCGCTGCAGAATACCCGGCTTCAACAGGTCCTCGATGCATCTGCCGGAGGATGCGAACTCCCGGGAGATATCGATAGTCGTCGGTCTGAGTTGGAATCCCGCGAGCGGGAACTCGAGCAGCGTCAACGCGAAGCGTTAGAGCACGTGGAATTCGAGTGCGAACAACTGACGACCGCTTGGGACCGTTTGGAAGAACAGCAGCGGCAATTATTGGCTCAAGGGGCTGGAGCCGCTGCACCGGCCAATTCACCGCAATCGTCGCCATCGTCGCCATCGATTTCGACTGCACCGATGTCGTCACTTCCGGGCAGTGATATCGATTTGATTGGTGACGTGGGACTGCCCGCAGCAAATCCAGCCTCCGTTCAGCCTTGGTCGAGAGAGCCGGCTGCACAACAGTTTCAGCAAATGAAGCGAGAAATCCGGCGCCACGCTCGGCGTCGAAAGCCGTAAATACATAGACATCCGCTGGAGTCAATTTATCAGTCAAGAGGAAGAGGCGTCTCGACACTGCCTTAAAGAACCAACAAGCGTAAGAAACCAAAAAAAATTGGATAGAGAGTCATGGGTGTTACATCATTATTCCGCCGCAAATCACGCGACGACCGAGCCATGCCGTCGAATCGCACTGCAGCGAACTTCGGCAGCGCTGAAAATGGCCCTCTCATCGATTCCCTGTTGAAGAATCGGCGTCACTGCACGATTTTGACAGCGACCGAAGAGGGGGTGTTTATCGATCAGGCGCTCGCCTTGTCGTGGCTTGCGCTTGAGGATGAAATGTCGCTCGTTCCCGGCTGCGAACTTTCCGCGACCGACGAGGCCGCCGCGGCGACAGAATCGAGTCGCGAGATTACGGCGTATTATCTGGATCGTTTCGCCGTCAGCAATGCCGACTACGCCCGGTTCGTAAACGACGGCGGATACGGTCAGGTGGAATTGTGGCCGCAGGAAATTTGGCCCAACGTGCTGCAGTTTGTCGATTCGACCGGACACACCGGACCCCGTTTCTGGGTCGATGGGAAGCCGGTGAAACAT
Organism: Planctomycetaceae bacterium; assembly: GCA_018699955.1. Classification (GTDB taxonomy): domain Bacteria; phylum Planctomycetota; class Planctomycetia; order Planctomycetales; family Planctomycetaceae; genus JABISG01. The sequence goes on from JABISG010000040.1 coordinate 23,915, forward strand.
CAGGATGACCATCCCGTGGTTGGAATTTCCTGGTATGAAGCAAACGCATATGCCAGATGGGCTGGCAAACGATTGCCGGTTGCTGCTGAGTGGCAACATGCCAGCAGTTGGTGCACCGCCAAAGATGGTCGCGCCGGCAACGGACGATATCCGTGGGGCGATTCGTTCGATCCGTCACGATGTAACACATGGTTCCGTGGCCCCGGTGAAACGGTCCCGGTCGATTCCCATTACGAGGGCTGCACACCCAACGGCGTGTACCAACTCGTCGGCAACGTCTGGGAATGGGTTGCTACGCAGTATTCGTGCGGCACCGCGCAGGAAGACGTACAGATTCATTTCGAACAGCCGATGGCGGAAATTCGTGGCGGCGCGTTCGACACTTATTTTGAACGGCAGGCAACCTGCCAGTTTCGCACGGGACAGCCGTTTCTGTATCGGGGACTCAACGTCGGCTTTCGATGCTGCGTGTCAGTCTCAGCACTCGCACCACCTCCCGATCCATCGGCATTCTTGTAGTTGCTGTTCAACTTGTTCCCAAGCTCCAGCTTGGGAACACACTTTCAGGAAGCTCTGCTTCCCACGATCAATCTGAAACCTGCGAAGCAGAGCTTCGCTGACATGCGTTCCCAAGCAGAGCTTGGGAACGAGTTATGTAACGGAGATGACAGACCATGGTGGATACCACAATGGCAACGCTCGGCTCTCTGGCCAAATTGACCTGTGCCTGCTGCGGGAATGAAACCGTCGATCGTGGCGGGTACTGTGGACATTGTCAAATGCCGTTCGACATGTCGCGGGCGGTCAACGAGCGAGGCACACCTCCGCGGTTTGTTTCGATCCTTGGCCGCAGCGGCGCGGGCAAAACGATCTATCTCGGCTTCCTCATCGACATGCTGACCAAAGGCACGCAAAATCTGCGCGGCTTGCCTCACGGTTCGTTCTCGCTGGCGACGCAACAGGAAACTGTCTACGCGTTGGAAAACCGTCGCTTTCCGGAGAAGACTGCATCGGAGTCCGATAGTTGGCAGTGGGTTCATTGCGAAGTCTCGCACGTCAAGAAACCCAAACGGTTTGTTGACATCATGACCCCCGATTTCGCGGGCGAGGCGATTGAACAGGAAATCGAATACGAGAACACCTACCCGTTGATCCATTCAGTCGTTTCACGTTCGGAAGCGCTGTTGATTCTGTTCGACTCGAACAGCGCCCGCGATAACGGTCGCGACGAAGACTTCTTCGCCATGAAGCTGATGTCGTACATTGCGAAGATTCAGGGGAAGTCGAATGGTCGTCGCTGGAGAAAACTTCGTGTGCCAGTTGCCATCGTATTGACCAAAGCCGACTCGTGTCCCGAAGCGATGGACAATCCGACGGAGTTCGTTGCTGCCAACCTGCCCGGATTGGTGCAGGCATGCGAGCGCAGTTTCGCGCAGTACGACTTCTTCGCGGCAGGTGTGGTCGGCAGTTCTGCGATTGCCGTCGATGGGTACGGGCGGAGAATGCATTTGCCGTTGCACACCGAGGTGCGGGGCATTATGGAACCGCTCGAATGGATTATGAAACGCGTTTGAAACAAGGGGTTGATCCCACGGGCGGCAGCCCGTCGGCTTTAGGGGTGACACGACAGCCATGTATGTTGAACAGGCCATTTTTACTTCCGCCCGCACTCGTCATGCGCAGGGTTATCACCTGACGTCACGGTCGCCGGGAATCACCGATGAAATTGCGCAGGCGTTGTCGCAGTGGAGTCCGTCTCACGGCGGATTGCTCGAGTCGGCCATCGACGCCGTCAGTCTAAATTATTTTCCGCTCCCCGCGAACCGCGGCGTGCTGGCCCGCAGTGTTTATGGCGGACCGGAATACAGCGACCGCGGCGGGTTGCAGATAATGACGCGGATGCTGGTGTTTCAACGGGAGCAACTGGCCGGCTATTCCAATAATCCACTCAAACTTGCCCGCCTGGCGCTGGCGTTGGGACAGTTGCGGCTCAGCGGTGAATTGGAGCAACTTCTCGAACCGGTGGAACTTCCGAATCAGACCGCTTTGGCGATTGCCGCCACCGAACACCGTTCCGCCGAACCCGCCACAGAGGGTCAGATGCTGGTGGCACGGCTGCAGACGGCGTCCCGCGTGGCCGTTATTGGCGCCGAGAATCCCAGGGAGCTATTGGAAGAGGTGCTTCAGCACACGCATCCCGACGATCGCCTCGACGTGAGTTTCACCACCGGATTGAAGCCGTCGATGCACCGACAATTTCGCGTGCAGTTTCTGACGACAGCCGACCCACGCTTACGGGGTCAATTGGCAGCGCAAGGAGTCGAATGCGTCGATCTCGCAGTCTGACCCCGCGCTCCGTCGTTCCAACAATCACCCTCCCTCTGAGCGAAGGATAGCTTCAAAGCCGCAGGCGAATGAAGCAGGGTGAGGGCCGTTGGATGTGCGAACCGTTTGCTCGCGCTTCGCACTACATTGGATTTGCGTAGAGTGGGTCGAGTATAATGGCGACGCGGGACGCATTTGTGTGTCGTTGTTTTTTGCCCAACAACCAACGCGATTCGATAGACGGCCATGAATCATTCCACAATATTGCGATGCGGCGTTCCGATGATCGCCTGCGTATTCCTTGTTGTTATCGAATCGTCGCACGCTGCCGATCCGCAGCCGCCGGTTCCCAAAGAACACGCCCAGCGGATGAAAGAGGGCATGGAACTGTTCGGCAAAAGCGTGCGGGCCGACCTCGTCAAGCATTGCCTCAAGTGTCACGGCGGCGAAGTGATCAAGGGAGACTTTGATCTTTCCACCCGCGCGCTGTTGGACGATAGCGGTTACATCGAAGTTGGTAACGCGAAAGAGAGCTTTCTCATAAAGCTGATGACGCACGCCGAAAAGCCGTTCATGCCGCACAAGGCCGAGAAACTGCCCGACGCGACAATCGCTCGCATTTCCCGCTGGATCGATCTCGGCGCACCGTACGACAAACCGCTGGTTAATAGGTCGAACGATGGAAAACCGAAGTCAGCAGTCTCTGCAGCCGAGCGAAACTTCTGGGCGTTCCAACCGTTGAGCGTCGTCGCACCACCGGCGGTCTCCAACAGCAAGTGGGTTCGCACGCCGGTCGATCGTTTTATTCTGCAGGAATTGGAAGAGCGCAAACTGCGACCGAACGAGTCCGCCGCTCGACGCACGTTAATCCGTCGTGCCTACTTCGATTTGATCGGCCTGCCACCGAAGCCGGAGGAAATTGACGCGTTTGTGAACGATTCCGATACGCGTGCCTACGAGAAGTTGATTGACCGCTTGCTCGACTCGCCTCGTTACGGCGAACGCTGGGCGCGGCATTGGATGGATGTGGCCCGGTACGCCGAATCGCACGGATACGAACAGGACTACGACCGTCCGCATGCCTATCCGTATCGCGACTTTCTCATCAAGGCGCTCAATGCCGACATGCCCTTCGATGAATTCGTTCGCTGCCAAATCGCCGGCGATGAGTTGCACCCCGATGACCCACTAGCGGTGACGGCGACCGGCTTTCTGGGTGCTGGAGCCTTCCCGACGCAACTGACAGAAAAGGAATTTGAATCGGCTCGCTACGACGAACTCGACGACATGACCGGCACGATTGGCAACGCCGTTCTTGGTCTGACAATCGGTTGTGCCCGTTGCCACGATCACAAATTCGACCCGATCCCCACACGCGATTACTATCGGTTTGCGGCGACGTTTACGACGGCCATTCGTGCTGAGATCGATCTCGACCTGGGCTACGGCGAGAAGCCGACCAAGGCGATGGTGACCAGCGAAGGGTTCCCCCACATGAAGCACCACGCCGACGGTCGCGGGTTCCCGCATTTCTACAAAGAGACGCACATGCTGGAACGCGGCGACGTGCGACAGAAAAAAGAAGTCGTCACGTCGAGCTTTCTGCAAGTTCTGATACGCAATGGCAAAGACGATTCGTACTGGAAAGTGAATCCGCCCCAGGGGTGGAAGCGAACCAGTTTTCGCCGCGCTTCGATGGCCAACTGGATCACCGATTCACAGCATGGGGCCGGCCATCTGGCGGCGCGGGTGATTGTCAATCGATTGTGGCAGCATCATTTCGGCCGCGGCATCGTCGCCACACCGAACGATTTCGGCGTGCAAGGCGAACGGCCGACGCACCCCGAACTGCTCGATTGGTTATCGACCGACTTGATTCACAACGGTTGGAAGCTCAAGCGATTGCACAAGATGCTGATGACCAGCGCGGTCTATTTGCAGACGGCTGAAACCGACGAAAAACGCGCCCGCATCGATCGGGAAAACGTCTATCACTGGCGTCGCACACCGCGTCGACTGGAAGCCGAAGCGGTCCGCGATTCGATGCTGTCGGTCGCCGGCATGCTCGATGAAAAAATGTACGGCCCCGGCACACTTGACCAGAACATGCGCCGCCGCAGCATTTACTTCTTCATCAAACGCAGCAAACTGATTCCGATGATGATGCTGTTCGACTGGCCCGAGCATCTGGTCAGCATCGGCCGTCGCAGTTCAACAACCATTGCCCCGCAGGCATTGATGTTCATGAACAGCCCGCAGGGCCGCAGTTATGCCGAAGGCCTCGCAAAACGGTTGCAGGGAAAAGAAGCAGCGGTGGCCGTCCGCGAGGGATACCGGCTCACCGTCGGCCGAGAACCAACCGAAGCCGAACAGAAACTGACAACCGAATTCATCAGCAAACAGGCCGAAACATACAAGCAGTCGGGCAAAGCCAACGGGGCCGAGTTGGCGTTAATTGATTTCTGTCAGACGCTGTTGAGTTCAAATGAATTCGTGTACGTGGAGTAAACGTCGCCAAGAACAGCCCCAATGGGGTCAAAGCAAGAACAAGAACGCCGATCCAAAATCGACAGGCCTTACCATGAATCATAATCAACCTTCCACAGAAACATTGCCAACTGCGATTTCGCGGCGTGACGTGTTGGCCCGGGCCGGATGTGGTTTTGGCATGCTCGGTTTGGCCGGCTTGATGCAGGATGAAGGTCTGCTCGATACTGCAACAGCGGCCGATCGTCTGGGTGCGCGGGCGTTGCAGCCAATGGCTCCGCAGCCGTCGCATTTTCCCGCCAAGGCGACGCGCGTCATCTGGATCTTCGTCAATGGCGGGCCGAGCCACGTCGATACCTGGGATTACAAACCCGGCTTGACCAAGTGGAACGGCAAGTCGATGCAGGAGTTCGACCCGAAGTTTGACAACATGACGGGGTTCTTCAAGAACTCAGTCGGTGGTTTGATGCAGTCGCCGTTCAAGTTCACGCCGCGCGGCGAGTGCGGCAAGATGGTCTCTGAGATTTTTCCGTACCTGGGTGAGCATGCCGATAAGATGGCTTTCATCCATTCGGGATTTGCCGAGTCGAACAACCACTCCCCTGCCCTGTTCATGATGAATACTGGTTTCGCGCGGATGGGTTTTCCGTGCGTCGGATCGTGGATGACCTACGGGCTGGGCAGCGAGAGCCGCAACCTGCCCGGTTTTTTGGTGATGAGCGATCCCAAAGGACGCGGCCTGCCCAAAGGGCACGCGGCCAACTGGGGTGCCGCCTTTCTGCCGGGCGTTTATCAGGGAACGCATCTCAGGCCGAAAGGTCCGCCGATCGACAATCTCGTCCATCCCGCTGCCATGACCGACTCGACCCAACGGGCGCAGCTCGATCTGCTTAAACAACTCAACGGCTTACACAGCGAACGCTTTCCCGCCGATTCGGAATTGTCGGCTCGCCTGCAGAGTTTCGAGTTGGCCTACCGTATGCAGTCGGCCGCTCCGGAAGCCATCGACATCGCCGCCGAACCGAAACACATTCAGGACTTATATGGAATTGGCAAAGCGAATTGCGATCACTTCTCGCGGCAATGTTTGGTGGCCCGGCGACTGGTCGAACGCGGCGTGCGGTTCGTGCAGATTTATTCCGGCGGCATGGAGAATCAGCGGTCGTGGGACGGCCACAGCGACATCAAGGGCAATCACACGCAGTTTGCCGGCGAGACCGACCAGCCGGTTGGTGCCTTGCTAACCGATCTCGACCAACGCGGGCTGCTGGACGAAACATTGATTGTGTGGTGCGGTGAATTCGGCCGTCTGCCCGTTGCCCAGACCGGTAAGAAACCAGGCCGCGATCACAACCCGCACTGCTTCACCGCCTGGTTAGCCGGCGGCGGCACGAAAGGCGGCGTGACCTACGGCGAATCGGACGAAGTCGGCTTCCGCGCAGCCGTCGATAAAGTCCACGTCAACGATCTGCACGCAACCATCCTTCACCTGATGGGAATGGACCACGAACGGCTCACCTACAAATACAACGGCCGCCAGTTCCGTTTAACCGACGTAGCCGGCGAGGTGATTCACAAGGTGATTGCGTGAAGAAAAGGCGAGCGGGGGGCGTAAGCCCCCTGATGGGTTGCATCGGTCAAAACGGCCAGATCAATGGCGTCAGCACCACCGTAATCACGCCGGCAATCAGGCTCAGCGGTCCGCCGATTCGTAGATAGTCGCTGAAGCGATATCCACCGGGGCCGTAGACCATCAGGTTGGTTTGATAGCCGATTGGCGTCGCGAAGCTGGCGGCGGCGGCGATCATCACCACGATTGCGAACGGCATGACGCTGCACCCGAGTTTGTCGGCGGCAGCCATTGCGATTGGAAAAAACAGCACGGCTGCGGCCTTGGCCGTTATCAGGTTGGTGAAGATCATTGTCATCGCGTAGACAATTGCCAGCACCGCGTACCGATTGTTGCCGGCCAACCCGGTGAAACCGTTGGCCACCAACTCGGCTGCACCGCTCTGCTTCATCGCGGCGCCGATTCCCAGTCCGGCGGCAATCGTCAACAGCACACTCCAATCGACGGCCCGCCGCGCTTCGGCACCGCTGACACAGCGGGTGACGATCATCAGCCCAGCCGCCAGCATGCCTGCTTCCAACATCGACAACAGATTCGTTGTCACCATCGCGACCATGCCAATCAAGATCAATCGTGCCGGCCAAGCCCGCTCGTGTCGTGGCGGATTTGAATCTTCCACTCGGCTGACCAGGAAGAAGTCGCGATTGTTCCGCTGCGTCTCCAGGAACGACGGATGCGCCTCCAGCAACAACGTATCGCCAGCCAGCAATTCGATGTCACCGATTTTCTTTCGCACCCGTTGTCCGTTGCGGGCGACGGCGATGACTGCGGCATTGTAACGGCTGCGGAAACGGGCATCGCGAATCGTGGTGCGAATGAATGGGCAACTGTTCGAGACGACCGCTTCCATTAAGCAGCGCTCCGAGCGTGGGCCTTTCAGTTTGAATGATTGATCGGTTGCCGGTTTCAACCCTGGAATCTTCTGCAGATCGACAACCGATTCGACAACGCCGACGAAGATCAATCGGTCGTTCCCCTGCAATCGTTCGCTCGATGCAACGGCTGCCAACACGTGGCCGTCGCGATCGATTTCCATCAAGTACATTCCCGGCAAATGCCGTAAGCCGGCCTCTTCAATCGTCCTTCCGGCAAGCGGGCTGCCCGGTTCGACAATCATTTCCACCGTGTATTCGCGCGGGTCTTCCTGTTGTGTGAATGCGGGCTTGCGCTCCGGCAGCAGCCAGATTGTGGTGACGATCAAATAGATCAGCCCCACAATCATTACCGGCAGGCCAACCTGGGCGATATCGAACATTCCCAGCTTGTCGGCCCCCGGTTCATCCAACAGCAAACCGTTTACCACAAGCGTGGTGCTGGTTCCGACCAGCGTACACAGCCCACCCAAAATGGCGGCATAACTCAAAGGTAACAGCAAATGCGTGACCGACATCCGCACTCGCCGCGCCCAATCTCCAATCAGCGGCAAAGCCATTGCCACGACCGGCGTGTTGTTCATGAAGGCGCTCATCAGCGCTGTTGGCAGCATGATTCGCAGTTGCGCGGCGCGAACCGATGACGGCTGCCCCAACAACTTCTGGCCAATCACCGTGATGCCGCCGGTTTGCCGTAATCCCTCTGCCACGACAAAGAGGACGGCAACAGTGATCAATCCTTCGTTGCCGAATCCCGCCAGCGCTTCGTGCGGCTTGACGACACCGGCCACCAGCAGAATCGTCAATCCGCCCAGCAACACCAGATCGGGCGAGGACCGCAGATAAACTAACGCGTAAATCACCGCGCCCAGAACGACGAAAACCAGCGCCTGCTTCTGCGGATCGGTCAGATCCAACGCAAACGCGAGCAACGGCATCATTGTCACTAACTCAGCAATCATGGCGTCTCTGAATCCGCTGTCGCGGCGACCGCTTCCAAGACCTGCTCGTGCAATTGTCCGTTGGTGACGAGAACACCACGATTTGACGACAGTCCGATTCCATGCTGAAACTCCAGCGGCCTGCCATCGATATCGGTCACAACGCCCCCTGCCTCCTCAACAACCAGCACGCCTCCGGCATGGTCCCAGATTCTTTCGACGTACCCTTTCCGGGCCGGCAATCGGAAATAGATATCGGCAACACCACGGGCGACCTCCGCATATTTTGCCTGACTGTCCAGCCGCACCGCCGGTCGGGTGATGTTGAGTCGCTCGGCGATTCGGGCAGAACGGCTGTGCGAACTATGCGCCGACTCGGCCGATTCGCAAAAGCAGGCCTCCGCAGGTGATTGGATCGCGCTCACGGTTATCTTCGACGGCATCGCATCCTCATCCAGTGGGACAATCATCGCCCCCGCTCCATGAACGGCCGTGAGCAGGACACCGGCCGGCTCATCTTGTTCGGGCGAAACCGGCAGATTTGGACATCCCAGCACGCCAACTTTGATCTGTCCATCGACAATCAACGCCAGCGAAATCGCGTATTGCCTTCCCGAGATGAATCCTTTCGTGCCGTCAATCGGGTCGAGTGTCCAGAATCGCCCTGTCCCACCCGTTGAATTTCCTCGATCAATCCAGTTCCAGAGATCCTCGCCCGCCGGTTCAATGCCGACGCGTTTCAGTTCACTTTCAATTCGTTCAACAAACGGCGCGTTTTCCGGCTTGCGTAACTCGGTGGCGTCTTCTTCCCCGACAATTGCATCGTCTGGCGCCTTTGTCATCAGGTGCCGACAAATGGCCGCCTGGCTCGCGAAATCGGCGATGGTAACCGGGCTACGGTCTTTCTTCTCCATGATGTCTGGAGTGATCTGGCGTTGAACGTTTCGGCAAATCTCGGCTGCCTGTCGTACTGCGGTGATCGCCCAGTCTAATTCTTGCTGGTATTGGTCGGACATTTCCGTTGTTCATTTCTGATGGATTGATCCCACGAGGCGCAGCCCATGGGCTTGTTATTATTGATTGAGTGGCAGATCGATCGGGCGGGCGCTCTGAGCGCTCAGGTGTACCGCTTCGGTGAATTCCATGTACTTCAGACCCGTTTCAAAATCGGTGAATCGCACCGGTTCTTCGCCCCGAATTGCACCGACGAATTCCGCTTCCACCCGCCAGCCGCCGCGTTGATCGGAGGGGATCTCAGCCAATTGCATATCGGCATCACCGGCCTGCCCGATCCACAATTTTGTCTCAGCGCCAAATTCCAATTTGATCGTTCCCCGGCTTCCATAGAGGTGGATCTGTTGTCCGGGTCCGAACAGGCAGATGCCGCTGAGGTGGTACATTCCCCGTGCGCCACCTTCCAGTTCTGCCATTATCTGCACGCTGTCGGGTACGCTTGCCTCGACTGCTTTCCCGTCGTCGGCCGGTCGGGTTGCATCACAGATACGGGTCTGTGCGAAAACACGCGTCGGTGTGGGAACAAACCTCAACGCCGCCTCGTGCAGAATTCCCAATGCCAGCGTGTTCATCCCGCTGATTTCGCGGTTCTGCCGCCAATGCAGCGGCTTGGTGTTGTCGTAAAACGTATCGGTCGCGCCCAACACAACCAGTTCCCGCAGTTCACCCAGAAAACCGGCGGCGATCAGTTCAGTGATGTAATCGTACTCGGCCAAGCCGAGTGGACTGGGAACAATTTGTGCCACTCGATTCGCATGCTGCTGCGAGCATTCGAGCATTGTTCGTGCTTCGCCCGCATTGCGTGCCATGCGGGCTTCGGTCAACACGTGCTTGCCCGCTTCCAGCGCAGCACATGTCACCTCGCAATGCAGGTTCGGCCACGTGCCAATCATCACTGCATCGATATCATCGTCGGCAACCAATTTCTGCCAGTTCGCATAGGTCTTTGGGATATCAAATTCCTGCGCCGCGCGGTCCGTCGATTCCGGACTGCTGTTGACGACGCCGACGATCTCCACGCCGTCGATCGCTCGAAATCCCGGGACGTGACGCAGTCGCGTATTCGCACCGGCCCCCACAATGCCGACTCGCACGGTTTGTGCTGCCATGAAATTGATCACCCTCGTTCGCGGAAGTCAGTTCGGCCGGATCCAAATGCTCTTGGAACCGATTCTATTGATTAGCGACGTCCCCTGCCATTGAAGACGAACCCCTAACCGGATTCTCGGGCGGGTGGATGAAAACAGAGATATCGAGTTTGCCATCTTGCTGGAATCGACCGGAGAAAGCTGCGACAATCGGTCACTGAGGAGAACAACACTATGCTTCGCATTCTTGGCAGCCGAAAGACTCTCTGCAACGGAATCACGCGGCGTGATTTGTTGCACGTTGGAGGCGTCGGTGCGCTCGGTTTGGGGCTGGGTGACCTGTTGCGAGCAGAAACCGCGAAGCAGCGGACACCCGCCCGCCCCGACGGACAGGCCAAAGCATGCATATTTCTCTTCTTGTTCGGGTCGCCGCCGCAGCACGAAACGTTCGATCCCAAGCCGGATGCTCCGCGCGAAATTCAGGGCGAAATGCAGTCGATCGAAACGGCTTTGCCCGGCCTGCGAATCGGCGAGGGGTTGCCGCAAATCGCCGGCATTGCCGATCGCCTCACCGTCGTGCGTTCGATGACACACCAGTATCCCATTCACTGCTGCGCCTACGTCATGAGCGGCATGCCGAAATACAGCATCCCGCTGGAAACGAAGCCCCGCGCACCGGAACACTGGCCGTTTATGGGGTCGGTGGTCGACTATTTAGATGGTGTAAAGTCCGGCGTGAAGTCCCCGGTGATGCCACGCAACATGGGGCTGCCCTGGAGATTCTGCTCACGCGGAAGCTCATCGAACCAAGCCGGACCTTACGGCGCATTTCTGGGCAATGGGTACGATCCCTTCTGGACCGATTTTGAAGGGGCCGGCACCACGGTTGTTCCAAAACTTAATGCCGACTCGCAGACGGAAAAGGTTCTCGATCCGCATGCAGGAATTGAATCGTCCGCCCGCTTTCGGCTCGCACCGGGCTGCGGGTTGCCGAAGGATATCTCATCGCGGCGGTTTGATGCCCGGCGACATCTGCTCGCGCAGTTCGATACGGCGCGTCCCGGAATTGATCGACTCGCTGCCGTCGCCGACTATGACGAACATCAGCAGCGCGCATTTTCGCTGATCGGATCGAACCGCATTCGACAGGCGCTGGATGTCCAACGCGAGAAGGCGGCGTTACGGGAACGGTATGGCATGACGCTCTTCGGTCAATCCTGCCTGGCCGCCAGACGGTTGGTCGAAGCGGGAGCACGGTTCGTCACCATCTTCTGGGACCCGTTCGGGCCGCATGGGGCATCGGTGTGGGACACGCATTCCAACCATTACCCGCGTTTGAAAAACTATCTGCTGCCGGTCTTCGACCAAAGTTATTCGGCCCTCATCGGTGATCTCGACGAGCGGGGACTCCTCGACGAAACGCTGGTTCTGTGCACGAGCGAGCACGGCCGCACGCCGAAAATCGATTCAAAACCGAAAGGGGCTGCCCGGCATCATTGGTCGCGTGCTTACTCGTCGGTCTTTGCCGGCGGAGGAATGGCCCGAGGACGTGTTGTCGGTCGCACCGACGCCATCGCCGGCGACGTCGTCGATACTCCCGTGTCCCCCAAAGACATGCAGGCGACAACGTTTCGGCTGCTCGGTTTCGACGAACACGCCACCGTCCCCGACCATCAAGGCCGCCCCTATCCCATCGCCGGCGATGGTCGGCATCGCCCGGAATTGCTTGGTTAGAAATCGCTGACGATTCTGCGAACGCAACCAAATCCCGCCGGCCGCGTCCTGCGGGAATCGCACGACTTTCATGTGTTACCGACGGCCAAATCGCGGCCGGCAACTAACGCAGCCATCTTGCGGTCGGCGACCGAGCGGTGCAGCATCCAAAAACCGCAGTCGGGATGCACCCATTTCACGCGATCGGCCCCCAACACTTCCACGCCTCGATCAATTCGGCGGGCAACTTCCTCAGGCGTTTCGACTTCGTTGTCCTTAATGTCGATCACGCCCAGCCCCAACGAAATGGACGGTTTCAGGTCGCGAAAGACGTCCAGCTCTTCGTCTCCACGCCGCGCGAATTCCAGAACGAGATGATCGCATGCGAGTGCGTTGAAGAATGGCAACAGGTCCCGAAAGAATCCCTGTTGAATTGTTTGCCCGCCGTAATTGCCAAAGCAGAGATGCACTCCTGTTTCTCCCTGCGCCCCCGACAGCACTTTATTGATTCCCGCTGCTGCAATTTCTGCGTGCTGTGGGCTGCCGGGCAAGTTGGCTTCATCGACTTGCAACACCGTCGCATCGATCCGTTCCACCTGCCGACGCAGCACATCGGCAATCGCCAGCACAAGTTCGTTCAGATCTCCGTAGTGCGTGTCGAGCAGCGTTCTCGCCAGCATGTACGGGCTGGTGACCGTGAACTTCAACGGCGATCTGGTGAGACGACTCACGCTGTGATGGTCCGCCTGCAGATCGAGTTCCCCTTCATCAATCGCAGTACGCACCACCCCGGCCGGCTTTGCCCGAAATCCGAATCCCGACTTCTCGCGAAACGCATCCAGCTCGGCACGCGACAGTTTCGTGCCGACCCCCTCAAGGGGGCGCACGAAATAATCGATCATGCCGTTGGTTTCCGGGTGGCTGACATCGAACCGCGACAATTCACCGTCGGCAATCACATCGATTCCCGCAAGTTCCTGCGACTTCATCACGACCATCACCGCGTCGCGCAGATTCATCGAATTCGGATACGCCCGCAACCATTCGGGAACCGGGTAGCTGCCGACGACTGTCGTTTGGATTTGTTGTGACATGGTTCAGTTTCGTAAGGAAATTTTATGTGATGAATCGCGACGGATTTTCCGGTCGCTTCAATTCTCAGTTGATGGGTGCCAGTGGCACCCAATCCCTGAACCGGAAATGAACATGATATATGGGTTGATCAATTTATCCTCAATCAGCTTCAACGACACCGGAAATCCGTTTGCTCGTAGCATCGACCGATTCGACGCGGCTATTGATCCGTCCGCGGGCCAGCCAGGTAATAATTTCTTCTCCGCGCGAGACGTCGTCGGCATCTCGCAAAATCGTGTCGGATTGACTCTTGTACGTGACCGAATAACCTCGGCTCAATACGTTCAACGGACTGACTGCGTTCAGCCGCGCTGCTGCTTCGGTGAAGCTACGGCGATCGGTCTCGACGCGGCGAATGGCTGCTCGGCGCAATCGCTCAGCCGTTTCATCGACGCGCGCGGTTAAATCGTGAACGCGTTCGAGCGGATGCACGAAGACTCGGCGACTGGCAATTGCTTCGAGTTCCAGGCGGGCGCGTTGCGCTTGCGCCCGCAACAGCGAACCGAGGCGCTCACGCTGTTGCCTCAAGTACTCGGTCACCTCATCGCGATTCGGCACGACCAGTTCGGCCGCCTCGCTTGGCGTGAGGGCGCGGCGGTCGGCGACGAGGTCGGCAATCGTGACGTTGATCTCGTGTCCCACTGCGCTGATGACCGGAACCCGACAATCGAAAATCGCACGTGCAACCACCTCTTCATTGAACGCCCACAGGTCCTCCAGACTCCCGCCGCCGCGACCAGCAATCACCACATCGACGTCGGGGATCTCATGCACCATTCGCAACGCGGCGGCAATTAGTTCGGCGGCACCTTGGCCCTGGACGGCCACCGGAACAATTACGATGTCGGCCGTCTGCCAGCGGCGGGTAATCACCTGCAGCATGTCGCGAACCGCTGCGCTGCTGGGGCTGGTGATCAAGGCGATTCGCCGCGGGAACGATGGCAACGGTCGTTTGCGGTCGGGATCGAACAGCCCCTCTGTCGAGAGTTTCTCCTGCAATTGGCGAAACGCCAACTCCAGCGCGCCGACTCCCTGCGGGATCAACTGCTCGACGATGAGCTGATACGTTCCCCGTGCCTCGTAAACCTCAATCGCCCCGGTTGCTACCACTTCCAAGCCATCGTGAAGATCGAACTTTACGCGAGATGCCCGGCTGCGCCACATGACGGCGCGCAATTGAGCCGAATCGTCCTTCAATGTGAAGTAGACGTGTCCCGAACCGGCCCGCGTGCAATTGGAGATTTCGCCTACAACCCATGCGGACGGCCAGTTCGCTTCCAACAGATCTTTGACCTGCCGGGTGAGTTCTGAAACCGTGAGTGCGCGTGGCGCGTTCATACCCGACTGACCTGCTTCAAGTAACTGACTGCCCGCGCGGCGTCGCCGGCGCGGTCGTCACCGCCAACCCGGTCAATCGAAAACCAACCGCGATAGCCCGTTTCGTCAATCAATGCCAGGAGTTCATCCCAGACGACTTCTCCACGTCCGACGGCGACTTCGACGCCGAGTCCATCGATGTCGCTGACGGCGTCGCGAACCTGTACGTGTGCCAGGAAGTTATGCAACGGAGCGACCGCAGAAGCCGGATCGTGGCCCGACATCACCTGTACGGCCGGATCGAAGTTGACGCCGATCGGCCCTTCGGTGACGCTGGAAAGCAATTGGGCGACGCGCTCGGCCGAATCACGGCCGGGAGTCAATGCCACGGTCACGCCCTCGCGGTTTCCGAACCGTGCCAGATCATTCAGGATCTCCAACAGTCCCGAAAAGTCCTCCGATTCCTGCTCAGTCGGAATCGTCCCCAGCCGAACGGTCACGATACCCGCTTTCAACTGGTAGGCGAATTGCATCACCTTTTTTACGGCGCTAATTCGCTCGTCCAAACGCATTGGTTCCTGTAGCGAACCACGTGTGGGGAAAGCCAGCGATGCCACCGACAGATTCAGTTCGCGCAGTCGGTGCAGTAACTGGCGGCGTCCTGTTTCCGATAGTTCTGTCGGTTTCAACCCATCGCGAGCATCAATCTCGATGCCTGCTGCCCCAGATTGCGCGACGGGTAGCAGCGACTGAGTTAACGATTGCGGAAAGCAGTGTTGTGCGATTGCAATGCGACGAAGCGGCATCGAGCCCTCTCTTGTTCAAGACCGAAGGAAAAACTTAAACGCAGGTCGGGGGAGAGATCATCCATGTCACAATCGCAAAACATCCTACGACTGATAGCATTGCCCGTCCCCCTACAACCGTCAGAAGGCGTTCTCGAGTCAACGGTTTCGAGCAGCACCCTCTTGCCGGACGAATAAGGAACAGTGGCGCGACCGTTGCGGTTCGATTACTCTGACTAAACCGCACTCTTTTGCGATGCTGCAAGATGCACTCAACTCGTCACAAGCCCGCAAAGTCTGCAATCCCAACCCTCCAACGACCATTGTGACTGCATGATAACTATAGCGGCAGCCAGCTGCTACCTTGCCCTGGCGGGGCTGATGCCCGCCGCGACCGAACACGATCCGTTCACCGGTCCCGTCGAGGTGTTGCGTTATTCGTTCGATAATGAGGACGAACTCAACGTTCAGCCGGGCTTATGGCAGCCGCGCGGGTGGACGCGCCGCAAGGGGGCCGAGTTTCCCAGTTATGTGAAAACTGGAATTGACCAAAAACGTGGCCACGATGGCGACCGCAGCTTGCGGTTTAACGTGAATGGCGGACAGGCGATCAACTATTCGCCCGCGGTAAATATCGACTCGCTTCATTCCTACGTTTTTCAGGGGTACATTCGCACGCAGTTGCTGAAGAACGATGCGGCGTTGCTATCGGTTTCGTTTCTCAACCACAAACGCCAGCGGGTGCAACGGTTCCTTAGCCAGCCTGTTTCCGGAACACACAAAGATTGGGTGCGCGTTCGCATCGGCCCCATTGCGCCCCGGGACGATGTTCGATTCGTCGTGATTGGCTGCCATCTGTCGCACGGCAAGAAAATGGACATCGCAGGCACGGTGTGGTTTGACGAATTGTTTCTGGGCAAGCTCCCGCAACTCTCGCTCGTCAGTAATTTTCATACGCATTTCAAGCAACGGTTCGCGCCGATTGAAATCACGGCCAATGTCAGCGGACTCGATCTCGACTCGCTTTTCAAACTCACCGTCGATTCTCAGTCGGAAGTGATTGAGACGCTTGTTCTAGGGGACATTCCGGATGAGTTGAAAGCGAAGATGGCCGAACACGCGCCGCCGTTGTCCGATCAGGCAAGCATCAGGCTTGAACGGGAAGGGCGGTGGAATCTGACCGACAACGATCGCAGTTTTCTCGTCATTCAGGAAGATGCCAGGGCGCTGGCTGTTTATGACACCAGAAGTCCCTTTTCCCTGCAATTGAAAATTATGGACGGCGGCGGAAAAACGATTGACGAAACCACGTTTCCACTCGATGCTACTCCCCCGGAACGAGGCACAGTGACAGCCGAGACAGCGGAAAAACGCGACCCCAAAACGTGGAAGCTCAAGGCGAAAGAATACGGATACTACCGGGTCCAATCGTCACTCGATCGGGACGGCGTTATCATCATTCAAAAACATACTTCATTTGCCGTCATCGAACTCACCGATCAAGTGCGTCGCGGCGAATTTGGTTGGTCGATCCAGAAGAATGTCAGCCAGATTTCGCCGCGCGAACTGGCCGACGTTGCCGAACAAGCCGGTATCAATTGGCTGAAACACCCCGTTTGGAAGTCCGCCTACTCCAAGAACCAGAAGGACACCGCACAAGTGGCGGAAATGTTCGACCGACTGGCGCATCGCGGCGTGACTCCCATCGGGCTGTTGAGCGATCCTCCAGCGGAGATCCGCAAGAAGTTTGCTCGGGATTGGACCGGCGTTAGTGAGATTTTCGCTCTGCCTCGGAGCTCCTGGTCTCCCTGGCTGGAGCCGGTTATTGCCCGCTACTCTTCGAACGTCCAGAACTGGCAGTTGGGTGATGATGAAGACACCAGCTTCGTCGGAATGGCCACTCTGCCCCAGACGATTCTCAATGTAAAACGTGAATTCGACCGCATCGGACGCAACACGCAGATTGGCATTCGTTGGAACTGGAAAACGCCCCTGCCATCAGGCCGCGGAATGCCCCAGACTTTCCTTTCCTTCGACGACATGAACCCGGAATTTGAAGATGAAGACGACGAGGAAGAACCCCCGCGACCGCTGACCGGCCCGCAATTGATCGAGCGGCTCCAGGCGATGCCCCGCACGGGCGGTCATCCGCGATGGGTGTTGATCGAACCGCAAAGGGGCAAACTGACACCCGAAGAACGTGGTGCCGATCTCGTCAAGCGAATGGTCTCCGCAAAAATTGGCGGTGCCGATGCCATCTTCGCGACCAATATTTTTCACGCCGAGTACGGGTTGCTGCAACCGGTCGGTTCGCCCGGCGTGCTGTTTCTCCCCTGGCGAACAACTGCGTTGGCGTTGCAAGGGGCAACGTTTCTCGGTTCATTCAATCTGCCGGGAGGTAGCACAAACTTTGTCTTTGCTCGGGACACCGAAGTGGTGTTGATTATCTGGAACGATGACGAAGACATAACGGAAGAAATCTATCTGGGCGAAAAGAGCCGTATCATTTCCACGGACCTCTGGGGACGCAAGCGACGGGCGGCGGTAAGCGAAACCACAAACCGGCAAGTCCTCCAGGTCACTTCGATGCCGCAAATTATTCGTGGGTGCTCGAAACCGGTCGCCGAGTGGAGATTGGCTGCCCAATTCCAGGAGCCACGTCTTCCAAGCGCCACAGGCAAGCATCCCAATGCCATCATCGGTCGCAATACGTTTTCGCAAGGTCTGAGCGGAACAGCGAAGATCAAAGTTCCGCCCGAATGGAAAATCGAACCCTCAAACTGGCCAATCCAACTGGGGCCGGGTGAAAAACTCAACCTGCCGATGGAGTTAAGCATCCCGCCAAACACCAGCCTGGGAAACGCGGTTCTGGCCATCGACTTTGAGATCGACGCGGACATCGTCCACAACTTCCGTGTCTACCGGCCGATTGAAATCGGGCTGGGGGATGTCTTTATGCATGTCGTTGATCGCAAGCTTCCCGATGGGCGCCTTGAAATCGAGCAGATCATCGTCAATCGAACGTTTCCGCAAGAAATTCTCGACTTCAATTGCAATCTGTTCGCAAGAGGAAATCGACGCCAGAAAAAACGCGTTTCCCGGATGGGCAACGGTAAGACCCCCAAGAGATACTATCTTCCGAATGCGGATTCTCTCCGTGGCGTGGAACTCTGGTTGCGGGCAGAACAAATCGACGGTCGACGACTTCTTAACTTTCGCTGGACTGTTGGGAAGTACTGGGACCTGCCCCAAGAGGAATTCGACGAAATGATCAAGCAGTTGTACGAGGAATTGGATAAGCCGCCCAAACGGTCACAGCAGAAGTTGGATGAGCCGGCTAAGTAGTTGCAGTTACCCTGCGTTTGCAGTGTTTTACTTGGCGCGATTGTGACCCACCCGCGCATCGACGGTGCAGCATTGCAGTGACGCTTGGGGTTGGCATAATCAAGCAGAACGGCCGCACCGAATTCCGGGAGTTTATCCGCGTGTCAACGATTCAAGACGTTGCCCAATTGTTGGAAACACTTGCCCCGCTTGGGTTGGCCGAGGAGTGGGATAACGTCGGATTGCTGGTCGGCGATACGGCGACGGAAGTTTATCGCGTGATGACTTGTCTGACGCTCACTCCCGACGTCGCCGAAGAGGCAATCGACAAACGTGTCGAATTGATCGTCAGCCACCATCCGATTCTCTTTCGCCCTGTCCAACGGCTGACGGCGGATTCCTACGATGGTCGCATGCTGCTCGAATTGATAGCCGCCTGCGTTGCCGTCTACAGTCCGCACACCGGTTACGATAGCGCGAAAGAGGGCATCAACCAGCAACTGGCTGAGTTATTCGGTCTGTGTGATGTCGCGCCGTTGCGGTTGCTGAAAACGGTGGATCACGATTCCGCCGACGCGACTTCAGAATCCGTTGGATCGGGACGTTTCGGTCGGCTTCCCGAACCGATTCCGCTCGCCGAATTCAACCGGCTGGTCAAACGATTGCTGCACCTCGACACGCTGCAGTTTGTCGGAGACGAACAGGCGATGGTGGAAGGGGTCGGCATAGCCTGCGGATCGGCCGCTGAGTTTCTTCCCGATGCCGTTCGCAATAACTGCCAGGTTTTGCTCACCGGCGAGGCGCGTTTTCACAGCGCATTGGAAGCGGCCGGTCTGGGGACCAATCTGGTTCTCGTTGGGCATTATGCCAGCGAACGTCCCGCCGTCGAACGCCTGGCAGAAATGATTGCCGCCGGGCTGCCTCACCTGACCGTCTGGCCGAGCGAATCGGAATCCGATCCGCTACAATGGGCCTGACGGTAACTGGTCATCGACATTGCCCGTTATCCATCGACGGACTTTCATCGCTTGCGGTTTAGCGGCCCCAGACGACTCCGAAACGCATTGAACTGACGGAACCCAACGTGCAGAAACAACCGTTCGGCGTGTTACTCAAGCGAGCCGCGCGGCTCGCTTGCCCGCGTTGCGGCGAGGGGCGATTGTTTGCCGGCTTCTTCCGCATGCACACGCGCTGCGACAACTGCAATTTGAAGTACGAACGCGACCACGGATATTTTCTGGGTTCCACGTACATCAACTACGGGCTGACCGCAGTGACCATCACCGTGTCGTACATCGTTCTGCATTTCATGCTGGAAATCGACAATCGCACGTTGGCTGTGCCGTTGACCGCCATCAGCGTGGTGGTTCCACTGCTGTTTTTCCGATACGCGCGGTCGCTTTGGCTGGCGATGGACTGTTTCTTCGACACCACCGGTTTTGAATCGGACGATGGCTAATCGCGGCGCACATCGCTTGCGGTTTCGCAGTGCGGGCAGCCCATGAGCGGCGTCAGACTATTCGCTCGCGTCGATTTCGTTCGGTTCAACAGGGTCGTGCGGCTTCTTCGACAACCGGTAGAACCCGATGCCGAATCCCGTCAACACGGTGGTCGGCATCGCCAGCATAAAAAGAATGCTGTACATGTAGGCTCGCGACCGCGCCTCGCCGGCGCTGTCGTTCGCTGCTTTGCACATGGGACATGCCATCGCACTGTCCATCGTCGCAGGAGCCGACAACAGACCAAAAAAACAGATGGCGATCAACAACAACCGTCGCACGTTTTTACCCACAGATAGAAGAATTGCTGTCAGATTTTACAGCCGCTGAAAAACCCAATCAGACGGCTTCATGGCGTCGGCCAATGGTACAACATCAAATAAATGATAACACCTGTGACAGATACGTAAAGCCAAATTGGAAACGTCACCCTTGCGATCTTTCGATGCGGTTCCCACTGTGATTTCAGCCCACGGTATATTGTGATTGCGGCCAGAATTGGAACCGCTGCCGCCAGCACAATGTGGCTGAACAGAATCGTCAAATAGATCGGCCGGATCAGCCCTGTCCCCTGAAATCTGCGGGAACCGCTGCCGGTATAGTGCGTTAACGCCGCGTGATAAACGAGATAACAGACGAGGAACACGACCGAAACGGCGAACGCCGTCAACATGGTGCGGCGGTGCGCAGTCGGTTTCCCACTGCGGATGAGCAGGAACCCGGCAATCAACAGCAGCGTCGATAATCCGTTCAGCCCGGCGTTTACGGCGGGCAACGCCGTCACCCATGCGGGAACATCCACGCTATGTTCCCTCGCTGTTCGGAGTTGGATTGGATGCCGCAGCAGGAACAGGCGCCTCGACAGGAGAATCGGTTTCATCCGCCGAAGGAGCGATCGATGCGTCCTGCGGCGAACCTTCAATTTCCTTCTGCAACTCGCGGGCCAACTCGGCCATCTCCACGTCATTCCCTGCGTCGTACTTCCCACGAATTTGACCGGCGGCATCGACATGCACGACGCGCGTCGAGTGGGTGATTTCCCAACCTTTTTTGCGCATTGGGCCGGTCTCTTCGTGAACGGTCAATCCGAAGCTGTTTCCGATCAGCGGATAAATCACATTTTGATCGCCGGTCAGAAAAAGCCATTGCTGTTCGTCGGCTCCAAAATTGTCGGCGTAGTTCGCCAGACGTTCCGGCGTGTCCCGTTTCGGATCGACCGTAATTGTTACCAGCCGTACGGGCTTGCCCACGAATCGATCTTGTAGCAGTTTCATCTGTCCCGTCACGCGCGGACAAGGGCCGGCACAATTCGTGAAGACGAAGCAGACCGCCCACGGATTGCCCAACAGGTCTTTGTTGGTCACCTTGCGGCCGCTGCGTTCGGTCAATTCAAAGTCGGCAACAACGTCGGCCATGCCGGTTGACGGCTTCGTTCCCGGCGGGTTCACCTTGAACGAATACGCTGGCATGTCGCCGTCAGTTGTCGCCACAGAACTGTCGCTTTCGCCGCCCGGTGCCGAGGCATCATTCCGCGAGCGCCAAGTCAAGACGCCCGCCGCCACCGCCATAATCACTGTCAACACGGCCGACAATCGAATCAGAATCCGAGCCGGATCGTTGTGTTCAACTGTTTTTGTTTTCTGTGTCGCCATCAATTCAATCTCTTACTGTGAAATTCAAGCCGATGGGTTATATCCCGTCGGAAATAATCACCGTGCATCCTGCGAAGTTTGTCGGCCGGTGAGATACACCGAAACTCCCACGGAGGCGGCACAAAACAAACCGGTCACCGCCAGGCACATGGCCAGCGAAGGCAGACCAGCCGCTTCCGACTCTAACAGCCGGGCATCCATCAACCGCCGCAAGCCGGCCACGCCGTATGTCAGTGGGTTCAGCCGCACCACGACACTCAGCCACCTGCTTTCGCCGCCAGGGAAAAATGCCCCCGAAAGCAACCACATCGGCAGCAACACCACACTCATGACGGCATGGTATCCCTGTGTCGAATCCATCGGCCACGCGATCGCATATCCCAACCCGGTTAACGCGAAGGCCAGCAGTGTTAGAAAACCGACCGATGCCAGCACTCCCATCGCCGACACTTCGTAATTCATTGTAGGAACCAGTCCGACGTAGGTCAGCACCGGGCCGATGATCAAGAACAAACCGGCCTGCATGACCGCGAGCGCCGTTCCGCCGCACAGCTTGCCCAACACCAGCGACGTCCGCGATGCCGGCGAGACGAGTACGCCCTGCAGAAACCCCTCGCGGCGGTCTTCGATAATGGAAATTGTGGAGAAAATGGCAGTAAACAGCACAATCAATACCGTCACACCGGGAAAGAAATACTCCTGGTACCCCATCTCTTCGGGAGCCCAGCCGGGCGGCTTGAACGATCCATGCAGCCCCGCCCCGAACAGAATCCAGAAAATGATCGGTTGGCCCAACGCGCCCACCACCCGTGTCCGCTGACGAAAGAACCGCACCAATTCCCGCACCGCCAGCGTCCAGACCGGTAGCCAGAAGGATGATGAAGATTGGGATGTTTTGGAAATGGAGATCATTGGGTTACTTGAAAGTTCCGCCGGGACGCGGCCCGACGGCTTTGATTAATCAATTCAATTCATTTAGCCGACCCGCTTGCGGGGCGTGTCCGTCTCAGGTTCCGCGTCCCAAAACTGGTGTCCTGTTCGCGCAATGAACGCGTCTTCCAGCGTCGGCTTGCCGAGCGAAATCGACGTGATCTCATCCGGAAACCGTTCGATAAGTTCGCCGAGCAACTCGTGACCGCGTTCCCGTTCGATGCGAAGGGTTCCGCCGAGTACCTTGGTCGTCACATCGAATTCTTTGGTAATTCGGCTCGCCAGTTCTTCGGGGCTTTCGCAGTGTATCGTCAGGCAATCGCCGCCCACGTCGGCCCGCAATTCGTCTGGCGTTCCGATCGCGACCAACTCTCCCACATCGAGAATGCCCAGCCTGTCACAGCGATCGGCTTCTTCCATCAGGTGCGTCGTCACCAGCACCGTCACGTTGGCTTCGCTTTGAAGTTGTTTCAGATAACGCCACAAATCGTGCCGTGCGCCGGGGTCCAGCCCGGTACTCGGCTCGTCTAACAACAGCAATGCCGGATCGTGCAGCAGCCCCTTGGCAATTTCAACGCGTCGCTTCAGTCCGCCCGACAACGACTCCACACGATCGCGTTGCCGGTCGGTCAGTCCCAACCGATCGAGTAAACGCTCAATCCGCGTTCGCAATTCGCTGCCGGAAAGGCCGTACAAATGCCCCTGATGACGAAGGTTTTCCAGCACGGTCAATTTGGCGTCGAGGCTCGGCGATTGGAACGTCACACCAATCCGGCGGCGGACTTCCGCCTGCTGTTTGCCCACATCCAGCTCGAGTACGCTGACTTCGCCTTCCTGCACGGGCAACAATGTGGACAGCAACCGGAACAGTGTCGTTTTTCCGCCACCGTTGGGGCCCAACAGGCCGAAGATTTCACCGGGCGGAACGTGAAAGTCGATACCCGCCAATGCCCGGTGGTTGCCGTAATGATGAACCAGCCCACGCACGTTGATCGCGTTTTGCATTGCTACCAGACCGTTTCGCAAGCAGTCCGCCGGCTATCGTGCAAACCCTTGCTTGCGCGGCGGGCTGGTTTGCGTTCAGTGCGTTTTTTCCGGCGTCTTCGGCTTCTCGTCGGCTTCCTCACCGTGCGCCGTAACCGCATCGTGAATTTGTGGCACATCCTGTGTGTAGTAATGCACGCCAATATCCGGCAGCAACGCCAGCGGCAGCCCCAATGCCAATGCACAAGTTGGTGCAAGCAGCACGAACTTCCAGTTCCCCTCGAACTTCAGATGCATGAAGTACGTTAACACAAACATTGCCTTGGCAACCGCAACACCCATCACCAGGATGATGAGTACGATCTTGTTCTCGATCCCCATTTTGTCGAACGCGAACGACATCAACGTGCAGAAGCAAAGAAAGCCGAAGATGATCGAGTAGTTGACGTTATGGTGGCCGGCATGTTCGTCCGACATTGTATTACGCTCCGATTGTTCATTCGTTCCCACGCTACGCGAAGCGTGGGCTTGACGCTAAACGATGTAGAGGAGGGGGAACAAAAAGATCCAGACCAGATCGACGAAGTGCCAGTACAGCCCACTGTTCTCAATCCAATCCGACCAGCCTGCATCCAATTTCGATCCCTGCATCAACACCATACCAAACAGGATCATGCCAATGATGACGTGCAACGCGTGAAACCCGGTCATCAGGAAATAAGTGGATGCGAACAGGTTGCCGTATGGAACGGGATGCGGGTCGTGGACTTCAGAAAACAGGCCGGCAAATTGCTTGTCCGCTCTCAATTTCTTCAAATACTCTTCCACGCCGTGCAGCGTGAGCGGTTGAAGTTTATCGCCGGGTGTTAACGCTTTCCTTTGCGATTCAAATTCAGCAGAAGGAATCGACAGCGCGACGTTATCGCGAGCATGCCGACTTAGTTCGACAAATTCCGAATCGAAGGCGGCCAGCGCCTGCAGTTGTGAAAGCTTCCCACCCTTTTGCTCGCCAATCGCCGCCTGTAGGGCAGTTCGCTTGTCTTCTAGCGCCTTTCCTTCCATGCCAAGCCGGGCCATTTCCGCGTTGACAACGTCTTCCATCTCGCGGGTGACCTTATTGATCGCCTGCTCGTCATTTTCGGCAATATGGCTGGGCAGAATGTCGTGGCTGATCTTGCCATAATATTCGTATGATTTGATGCCCAGAAACAGACAGGATAGCCCAAAAGTGAAGGCCAGAAATTTCCACGCCTTCTGAAAGTTCTTTGCACCCATGGCTTCGTGTGCCACGACGACAAAGTAGCTCGATAGGATGAGCACGAACGTATTGATGGCCCCAGCCTCGACAACGATGTGCGTGTCTTCGACTTTGGTCGGCCAGCCGGGCGAGCCGATGCGTAGCACGAGATACGCGCCGATGAAGGCGGTGAAGAACATGATCTCCGTACCCAGAAACAGCCACATTCCCAGTTTCGAGTTGGGAATGGGCAGCCCCATTTTCAGGGCCGGAGCGGGTGATTCGTGTGACATTTCAAAAACCGGTCGGTGACTAAGAGTCGAGGGTCAAAAGACGAGAGCGAAAAAAACGCATGGCTCACTGCAACAACTGGATGTGATCCCACAATAGCGACAACAACAACAACGGCAGATACAACAGCGAAGAGAGCAACAGGCCGCGTGCGGTTTTGTCGCTAGGCGAGACCGCAAAACGGATCGAACAGGCCAGGTAACCGACACCCAATACCACCGCTGCCAGGAAGTAACTCGTTCCTGCCAGCGCGAATTGGCTCGGTAACAAACTGACTGGTAATAGCACCATTGAATAGGCGACCATCTGCTGTCCGGTGAGTTGTGCCGACCGTGGACCGGAAGGCAGCATCTTCAAATCGGCCCGCGCATAGTCGCCACGGTAAATCCAGGCGATTGCCAGGAAATGTGGGAACTGCCACAAGAACAACACGCCGAACAGAATCCACGCGCCAGCATCCAATTTTCCAGCTGCCGCCGCCCAGCCAAGCGCCGGAGGCAATGCTCCGGCGATGGCGCCAATCGCCGTGCAAAATGCGGTCACGCGTTTCAGCGGAGTGTATGCAGTGACGTAGATGACAAGCGTCAGTGCCGTCAGCAATGCGGTGATCCAGTTCACTTGCACCGCCAGATACAGAGTGCCGACAATGCCCGCCGTTAATCCGAAGGCGAACACTTCGCCCGAAGACAGTCGGCCGGTCGGCAGCGGTCGGTCGGCCGTGCGGTGCATACGGGCATCGGTGTGGCGTTCGAGCCATTGATTCAGTGCGCTCGATCCCGTTGCGACCAACGCAATTCCAAACATGGCATGCAGCAGCGGATACGGATTCCAGCTTCCTGCCGACCCGAGGACATATCCAATGGCAACGGTGACCAGCACCATCAGCGAAATGCGCGGCTTGGCGATGGCTGTGTAATCGACAGCCCGCACTATGGCGGCATTCCAGAACGCAGCAGCGACACCGTCGGTTCGCGGTCGAGATGCGGTTGATCCGGCGGTACTCACGAGGCACCCCCCTCAACTCGCATGGTGCCAGCGGTCAGGCAACTTCCGGCCGTCTCGTTCTTCCCGCAGGCTGCCAACCGATAGACCGACAACGCAAACAGCGTCGCCGTCGTTAGCAGCAGCATGCCGATCAGTGTGTGTGATGTCCTTAGCAGGATCTGCTGGGTGGATCGTTGAACGGCCACGTAATCCATTGGTGCATAACCATATTTCGTGGCGAACGCGCCAAGTCCTAACACAACCTGCAGCCCAACCAACAGAGGCAGCCACCACGCGTAGCGTCGCAACTGGCCCGCGCGACTCATGAAGGCACCCACGGCCGCAGCAATAACCACCAGAAAGACCAGCACCGCCAGTCCAATGTGCTCGTACAAGCTCATGCCGAGATGGCGGAGCGTCCCACCCAGCAGATATTGAATCACCAACACGACCGGTGCTGCGAGCGCCAACGGTTTCAGCCAGTCAACTTCAGCATCGCGATCGTTAATGGGCGCATCGATCCACCGCCGACCGGTAAAGAGCGACAGTGCCGCCATCAGCGTGAAAACGACGGCGGCAAATGCTCCGTGAAACATTGCCATGCGTGGGTCGTTGGCCAGCACACGCATGCCGCCCAGAATTCCCTGCGCCAAGACACAAAACGGAATAACCGTCGCCAACACGCGAACCCACAGGCGGCGTTCTTTCATCCAGGCGACGAGCATCATCGCGGCACTGAGAATGCCGATCAACGCGCCGCCCAACCGATGGCCGTGCTCGGCAAACTTGTCGGTTGTCGCCCGCAACCATGGATACAGCAGCATGTTTTGTCCGTCTGATGACGGCCAATCGAGAAATGCCATGCCCCAGTTCATCGTCGTCACCAGCGCACCAATCGTAATCGGCAGCAACGCCACGCAGGCAGTCGCCACGGCGAAACGATGAACGGTAGGTTGGTAAGTTGATGCAGACATGCGAAATAGTCAAAAACCGGTTGATATCACCTGTAGCGGAAGTCGTTCTTGATCAGCGAGTTGATTGACCGCAACTTACGCGGTGTCGTCCGGTTCGGGCGGCGTGTCATTCACGTTGTCCGTAACCGGCGGCTCGGTTTGCATGAGGAAATCTTTATCACCAGAAAGTGGGCTGGAGAACTCATACGGTCCACGGTAAATCACCGGGGGAATGTCGAAGTTGCCGTGTCCAGGTGGCGACGGAGCCGACCACTCCAGACTATTGGCATCCCACGGATTGCGACCACATTTCGGACCGAGGAACATGCTGTAGGCAAAATTGGCCAGCAGCACGAATTGCGCAACACCCATCAGAATAGCAAACCACGTCATGATCAGATTCATGGGTTGCAGGTGCTCGAGATACGGATGCAAATAGGGGTCGGCGTATCGGCGGGGCATGCCGGCAATGCCGAGCATGTGCATGGGGAAAAACGTTCCGTTGAAACCAATGAACGTCAGCACAAAATGAAGCTTGCCCAATTTCTCGTTCATCATGCGACCGAACATCTTCGGGAACCAGTAGACAATGGCACCGAACACGCCGAATAAGGTCGCCCCGAACAACACGTAATGGAAGTGGGCGACGATGAAGTACGTGTCGTGGAAGTAAATGTCGGTCGGCACCGCTGCCATGAAAATGCCCGACAGTCCGCCGACGATAAACATCGAGACGAAGGCAACGCAGTTGAGGAACACTGTGTTGAAACGAATGTTGCCTCCCCAGATGGTGCCGATCCAGTTGAACGTCTTGATGGCTGAAGGCAGCGCGATCATCATGGTTGAGATCATGAAGGTCATGCCCAACGCAGGATTCATGCCGCTGGTAAACATGTGATGTCCCCAGACGATGAAGCCCAACCCGGCGATTGCCGCCATCGCGTAAACCATCGGCTTGTAGCCGAACAACGGCTTGCGGCACATCGTCGCCAGCATGTCGGAAACCATCCCCATTGCCGGCAACAGCATGATGTACACCGCCGGATGCGAATAGAACCAGAACAGGTGCTGCCACAACAGTGGCTGTCCGCCACCGATTGTTGGGGCGGCGTTATTGACTACGACACCGGACGGAATGAAAAACACCGTGCCGAACAGCCGATCGCCCACCTGCATGAAGCCGGCCGCTGTGAGTACCGGCAGAGCAAACGCCTGCAGAATGGCGGTGATGAACATGCCCCAGATGGTCATCGGCATGCGGAACAGTGTCATGCCGGGAGCGCGCATGTTGATGATGGTTGTCAGATAGTTGATCGAGCCCATCATCGAAGAGAAGCCAATGAACGTGACCCCGAGTAGCCAGAAGTTCTGCGCCCAGCCGGAACCGGGAGCCGCCTCGTACAAATCGGCCAGTAGTGGATACGAAGTCCAACCGGACGCCGGCCCGCCGCCGACGAAGAAGCTCGTGCCAAAGCAGGCAATCGCAGGCCACATGAACCAGTAGCTGAGCATGTTCAAAGTGGGGAACGCCATATCATCCGCGCCAATCATTAGCGGGATGCAAAAGTTGCCGTACGCTCCGGCCAGCACGGGAATGACCACCAGGAAGATCATCACCGTGGCGTGCATGGTGAAGAGCATGGTGTAAAATTCAGGTGTAATCTGCCCGCCTTGTTGGGCAAAAAGCAGTTCGCCGACAATCGGCATCGTTTTCCACGGATACGCCAGCTGCCAGCGAACGGCCAACGCCAATGCCCCACCCACCATCAGCATGAGCAGCGTGGTGATGAGAAACTGGATGCCGATCATTTTGTGATCGGTCGAAAAGATGTACTTCCTCACGAAGCTCAGTTCGTGATGTGCCGCTTCGCCATGAACGGCATGTGCCAGGGCATTCGGCGTGGAAGCGGGATTGATCGTACTCATGACAAAGCCTTGGTTTCAAAATCGAAAACCGAACTTCGGAATTCGTGCTGCAAATTCAATTACTCGTCGTCAGCATCGCCGCTTTTCTTATCCTGCACGCCGTCGTCATTCTGCTCGTTTCGGAGATCGTGCAGATACTTGCCGAATTGGGTTTGCGGCTCGGCGACAATGCGCGCCTTCATCTTATAATGCCCCCAACCACACAACTCAGCACACGTCAACTGGTAATGTCCAGCTTGTGTCACCTCGAACCAGACTGGAATCACCTGTCCCGGCAGAGCATCCTGCTTGACTCGGAGCTGCGGTGCAAAGAACGAGTGCTGCACGTCCTCGGAACGCAGTTGAATCATGACCGGGCGGTTGGTTGGCACGTGCAAGTCGTTGACGGTGTATAAATCGTCCGGTTGCGGTTTCAGTTGCAGCTTCTTGCCGGGCGCAGGATAACGAATTCGCCACTCGAATTGCCGTGCTGTCACCTCAGCCACCGGTGCTTCGACCGCCGCCTCGGGAAAGCTGCTCATCACGCGGAACTTTCTCCAGACGTCGAGTTGGTACAACGATATAAAAATCAGGATTCCGGTGGGAACAATGGTCCACATCACTTCGAGGGCATGGCTGCCGTGCGAGAAGAGTGCTTTCTTACCTTCATCGCGCGCCCCGCGAAACAGCACGTAACCCAGTGCAATGTGCGTGAGGACAAACACGACGCTGGTAATGATCAGAATCAGATAGAACAGGTTGTCGATATCCACGCCCAACGGCGTCATCGACTGCCCCTTGGTCAGGCTGTCGGGATCGCCCGCGCCGGGGAACCACCAGTTCATAGCCGGTGAGATCGTGAAGATCACGATCGCCACGATCGGCCAGAACATAAAAAATGCCGCCCAGAAGTAACGCATTTCAAAATTCTCCAGATCGCCGCCAGTGTAAACACCGTCGGCAAGCCCCGCGTGTCATTGCGAAGGGCTGAATCTTGGTCATCGGGTTGAAGGTGTCGACGCTGCCGTGCGCCCGTGCTTAGTCGCGGAGTCGCCTGCCGACTTCCCACGACTCTCAAATGGAATGTGGTAGATGTAGTTCACGAGATCCCAGGTCCGGGCGTCGTTAATCTTCTTGTCGTTATCGAACTTGCCTTTGAACGGAGGCATTGGTGTCCCGTTAATTCCTTCAAACACGCGGCGAAACAGGTCGATCGGTCGCCGACCGCCCCGATAGATGCCCCGCGTCAAATTGCGAGGCTTGATCGATTGGCCCCAGTCATCGAACAGGCCCGGTTCGGGATATTTCTCTCGCGTTTGATCGTTGACCATGTAGGCGTTGACCTGCTCGCCATCGCCGCGTCCGGTTGCTCCGTGACAGGCCGCACAGTTTTGAACGTAAAGTACGCGCCCTCTGGCTCGCGACTCAGCAGTGTCCGGCGTGCGAGCTACCAAAGGAACGACGACGGTCATGTTTTCCTTGGTCCATGCATCTTTCAGGACGTTCGATTCCTGCTCGGCGATGTCGGGCAGGTCGGCATTCGCGGTTTCAATCAATTCGTCTTGAATAGACCGCTTCGTCGGCTTTTCGTCCCGCGTGCCGTCTTCGAATTCTTCCAAGCCGTCTTCCAAAGCGCTTTCGACCGCTTCGTCGAATACCACTTTTTCGTAATCGAAGTACAACTGGGTGACGAGTTTGATTTCATATTCGCCACGCATCGACAACCACTTCACATACTGGACGATCGAATCCATCTCGTCATCTTCGAGCAACAGGAACGACGGCATGTAGGTGCCGGGAATTCCCTTTTTGATAATTCGCTGCAGATCGCCGTCGGTGGGGCGATTCGTTTTTAATGTCGATTGAAACTTGAATTTGCCCGGCCGGTAATCGCGGGGACGCGGATTCAAATACTCTGCAGTCGGACCGGCACCGTCGCCGCTCGTCCCATGACAATGCTGGCAATGCGCGGCGTAAAGCTGCCGACCGAATGACAACTTGTGTCCGACAATCTCGAACGTGTCGCCAACGGCGGGGGGCGGGTCCATTAATTGGCGAAGCGACAGCAAACCCTCTTCGCCGTTCTCTTCGTCCTTGCTCCATGCGGCCACCTGCAATGTCGCCAGTTTTTCACCGTCGCGTTTTCCCCCGTCAATTTGGGAACCGCCTGCGTAGTCTCCGCTTTTCCAGATGATTGCCAGGCCCGCGAGATTCATCTCGCCGGGTGTCGGTGATGCCTGGCCGTCTTCTTCGTCTTCGCCATCCGTTTCCTCATCACCGTTCGATCCGAACTTCACTCGGAATTGGTAGGCGGACGACGCGTCTTCATCGACTTCAACAACTTCCCCTTTGAAGGTGCCGTAATCGACGGGCATTCGCAGCCACGCGACAGAATTCTTGGGACTGCCGAAGTCTCCGTCCAGACGTTCTTTC
This sequence comes from Planctomycetaceae bacterium, assembly GCA_018699955.1. Lineage (GTDB taxonomy): Bacteria > Planctomycetota > Planctomycetia > Planctomycetales > Planctomycetaceae > JABISG01. The sequence continues at coordinate 55,413 of JABISG010000040.1, forward strand.
ACCGCCGAACCGACATCACGGGTCAGTTCTTCGGTTTTCGTGTTATAGACGAACGTCGATTCCGGCGGATCGCAACCCGGCAGGCAGGCTGCAAACGCCAGAGTGAGAATGAGTAGCTGCAGGACTCTCACGGGGAGATTCTCCGCCCAAAAAAACAATTGACAATCTTAGGATTTCTGATTTCCGACGTGGCGACCAACAGTCACGCCTGTCGCCGGATGACGGCCGCCGTCAACGATTCAGCGACAGTTTGATAGTTTTTGTTTTTGCTCCGCCCACGTCCGTGAGCTTCGCCGCTTCGACTTCAATGGTCTCTTTTACGACATCGCCGTCGCTTTTGATCTTCACTTTGAACCGCGAGAAAAGCGATCGCGTGCTGCGTTCGTGCCAGATGACAAATTGATGAGTACCCACCGGCAAATTGGGGATCTCAAAACTGCCGTCCGCTTTGGTAATCACACCATAGGGGTGATCCAGTGGCAACTGGTAGGCCCTCATCCACGTGTGGAAGTTGCATTCCACGCCGACCGGCACAGGTTCGGGGCGATCATACACCAACTCCCCCGTTTGGTTTTGGTTCAGCGACTTGTCATAGGGCTGCCCGAGAGCCGGCTTCGTCTTGACGTTATGCGGTTTCGAATCGCTGTTCTTAACGGTAATCGGCGTGCCGGTGCGAACTACCATCGCGTGTGGTTCAAAGATGCAGCCTTGCTGGTCGAGCAGCAACACTTCCGCCTCAGTTCCCAGGCTGTCCTTGCCGTTCTTCGGGGCTTTCTTCAGAAAGACAAAGACATTGGCCAGTCCACCGTCGGCGGACACCAGCAAGCTCTGATCGGGAATGTCAGCCGTTGCTGCGCAGACGGCCGGATCAAGCGCGGCCTTCCCCTTCAGCACCAATGCTGGCCGGGACTCCACGCCCCCCCCCTTAATGACAACTCGGCCCATGAACGTGCCAAAGCCACCGGTCGTGGGTGGCGGCTCGACGACCCCTGGTGTCTTGGCGCCGTTTGTTGGCGTCACGTCGGTGGACGGAGAAGCCGCCTCTTCAGCCGGCTTCACGGTGATGGTGGGCACGTCGGTTGCGCCGCCTCCACAACCGGACACGCCCGCAAGCAACAGGGCGGCAACCGCAATCGGCAAATACACTTTCACATGTTTCATTGGTTCTTACCTTCAGCACTATTTGGTCGGCGCAGCGACCGCTTCCGAAGCTGGTTTGACAAATGTCTTGGGGTCGCCTGTGGTTGGGTCGTAGAATATTGCGCCACGGCGTTCCAACAACAGCGGGTAATTCAGTAATGCATCGCGAAGTGCTTCACTCTGTACCGGCGACTTTTCTTCAACATTTCCACCAAGCAGCGATGGTTCGGCCTTCAACTGAAGCATTTTCGTGTATGGCGTCACCCAAGCCGGTTTCGACAGCCATAACGCTAACCAATCGGGACGTAACCGTTCGTGCACACGATTGAGGTCGGGGCCCTGTGTAACCTTATTCGAGTCGGGCCCCGCCTTGAACAGTTTGCCGCCCACAGTGTGGCAGCCCATGCAAACGTTGCCATTCAACAGCTTCCACGATTCGTAAAGGTAATCTGAACCTTCCGGAATATCGGCGGCCAAAGCCTTGTTCTTCGCATCCAGATAGGTCGGCTCGCGCTGGGGGATATTCTGATAGGGGAATTCGCTGTCATCGACTGCGGCGAAGTAATCCGACAACGCCCGCGCTTCGGCGTCGTCGAGATTGAAACGCGGCATCCGCAGCACGGTTTCGTGACGAATGACGTGCGGGTCTTTCAGGAACTTGTACAGCCAGGGCGTCTGCACTTTGATGCCTTCCAGATACAATGGCGGCGGCGACATTGTCCACGCCCAGCCACGATCGTTTTTCGACTTGCCGGAACGAACCGCCGTTAGCTTTTCGACCAGCCACTCAGAATACGCACCGCCGCGCGCGGGACGCATGGAATCGCGATCAATCTGCAGCCCACTGAACGACATGTTGCTGCCCGGCAACAGAATTCGTCCGCCGACGTCGAGCGTATCCCAAAGTTGATAGCCAAAGGTTTCATCCTCTGGATCTGGATCCTCTGGATCTCGTTCATCCAAATAGATATTCAACAATCCGTGGAAACGAACGATGGGCGCGCCATCCTTTCGCGTCAAACCGGTTTCGCCACTGACGGGAGGTTTCAGCGCAAGCAATCGTGCCAAGCCTTCCCGGAATTCCCCCTGGCCCGGTTTCAGGTCGGACGCCAGCATGTACTGCGGATGCTCGGCCATCCAGGTTCGCACGCTGTCCTGCAGCTTCTTCAGTCCGGCCTTGTCTGTGTCGCTGATGACAGGATCATTCGTATTCGTCAGTTGAATAATTTCTTCCAGCGGAGCGTGAAGACTCTGCATAAGCTGAACGTCGTCGCGGATTGCAACCAGTTTCTGCGCAGACAGCCATTTTGCGATTGCATCCTGCTGTCGCTGGCGCCGTTCCTTCTGCAATCGGAGCCGCTCTTTCGCTTCCTCTTCCGACTCCTCTTCCTCAGGTTCTTCCGCGAAAACTCCGGCGCTTTTGAGCTGTGCGACTATGTCCTGCGTTTCAGCCATCCGAAATACGAAGCGGACAGGCAGAGGAGCAGTTCGAATCACGCTCTCAATATCGAATGTTTCAAGTTCGCCCTCTTTAACTTCCTCGTTCTTTTCCTTCGCAGCCTTCTCGAATTCCGCGTTCGCTTTCTTAATCCTAACCACTTCCGCCGTGACCCCTCGGACGATCGACGCAGCAACGGCATCGAATTCAGGAAACGACTTGAGATATTCTGAATCGATCAGCCCCTTCTTGCGGTCGGCGTTCAGGGCCTTTCGATGCACGACAAACCACTCGGCAATCTCGTCGGCCGAATTGCCAATCGAATTGTTAGCCACTTCAGCAAAGGGGTGATGCCCACCGCTTGCATCCAATGCAAACGATGCCTGCGGTAGTTCCAGCATGTGACAGCCGGTGCAGTTGTATTTTTCCAGTAGGAACTCGCCTTCGATGCGTGCTTTTGCTGCGCCGGTGGGTTGATAGATGTATTGTTCGGAGGGCGGCTCGGCGACCAGACCTAACACGAAGGTGGAGATCGCTTCGATTTGCTCTTCGTTGAACGGGAACTTCGGCATTCTCAGCCGTTCTTCGTAGCCTTTGGTTTCGATCTTGCGGTAGTCGTAACTGCGCGGCTGACGCAGCTTTTGCCACAGGAAACCTTCGCGGCGGTGATGCTGCAGGCCGGTGTACAATGATGCGGCCGACATCTCCCGATCTTGCTTTTCATCTGATGAGTCAAAATAGCCCGCCTTGAAACCGCCCGCTTTCATGTTCTTCAGTGCTTGGTCCACGCGGTCGTGTGTACTCGAACCATCCGGCTCGCCGTGATGGTGCAGAAACTCTTCGATATGCTCCAACGCGAGTTTTGAAGTGTCCTTGCGGCCCCAGTCCTGGAGCGTAGTGCCAATGGGCCGTGCTCCCTCGAAGCCGGGGATGTCGTGGCAACCGTAGCAGCCGTAGCGGGAAATGGTTCGCCGACCGACATAGTTCAGCTTCATCTGCTGCCATTGATCGCTCGTCAACTTTTCAGCTGTCTCGACACCCTCGGGCAGCAACAGTTCAATTTCGTCGCCCTTAATGTCCGCAGCGGCACCGGGATACGTTTTCGTCTTCAGGAAGTCTTCTGCCGGCTGGATGCCGATCGCCTTGATCAGAAACAGCCTCACCATGTCGTCGAGCGGGTCGGCAACAACAGCGCTACGCTGGCTGGCAACACCATTGCGAACAACTTCGAGCGAGACGCGGCCCGCGGGTAGAGATTCCAAATCCTTGGCCGAGTTGACCGGTTTACCCTGAATCTTGCGAATCACATCGCCAAAGCGTAGTGCGGCCGGATTGCCGTCCTTGTCCTTTGCCCGAGATGCCGGGCCGAGAGGCATGACGCGGGCAACCCGCACACCGGTGCTGCCTTTGGCGGAATCTTCGACATCCAGACCCAGGTATGGCGTGGCGACATACCGCTTGTAATCTCCGGGGCCACCCTCTAGCAGGTAGGCTGCGATATCGGCTGCCGGATCGACGGTCTCTTCGCCCACCGTACGCGGCGTGAGGAACAGGTTGGGCATTTTCGTACGCGGATGATACCGCTTGGGATCGCGTAACCAGGTATATAACCAGTCGAACCCTTTTTGACCCGCCAGCAACTTCGCATGCACTTTGGACAGGTCGGGGCCGAAGTCGGCTCTAATTTCGGGGAAATCTTCGGCACTGAAATCGGGGAAGTCTTTGTGCTTGTGGCAGGCCAGACACCCTTGTCGCGAAAACAGATCCTTGCCGCGTTTGCCGTCCGGCTGATACGCCGGGTCGGGTGAATCCAACTCAAACGGCTGCGACTTGTCGGCCAGGTACTGTGCGATGGCCGTCAATTCCACCGGCATGAGCGCGGCGGCGTGCGCGTCTTGTTGATTCGTGTTCCCGAAGAACTGCGGCATGCGTGTCGAAGGGCGGAACCGCTTGGGTTCTTCGGTCCAGTATTCGAGCCACGCGGGGGTCGTCTTTTCCGCAATGTACCGCAGCGACGGACCCACTTTGCGATAACGTCCGGGGACTGTCACGTCTTTGAACGAATCGGCCAAACGGTGGACATCGGCCGAAAGCAGCGGGCTGGGCGACTCGCTGTCGGCAACGAGCAGGGTGAAGAGACGTGCTCGCGACTCGGTCGAATCGACCGGTGCCTCGGCCACTTTGCCAGCCAACTCGCGGATCTCTGTGACTGCTTTCGCGTCGCCTTCGTCGCCGGAGAGTTCATTCAACAGTTCGAGGGCGGCTGAGTTGTAGTTCGGTTCCAATCGCAGATCGGGGCCGATTGCCTCTTCGCCGGTGAAGCCGTGAATCTCGTGGCAACCGAAACAGCCGTACTTCTGCAGTAACTGATAGCCGCGATACAGCTTCGGTGCACTCGGCCCGAACTCGGGGTTAACACCCAACTCAACCACGTCGTGGTGGCACTTCAGACAGGATGCCTCCTGAAAGCGCTGGGGCAACATGGGGTATTCCCAGAAGTGGTTGTAGTGGTGATGAAATTCTTCTTCCCACTCGTCTTGCTGGTGCGGATTGTTCGGACCATGCTGGGCGTTATTGAAATTGGTGGCCGACCCCTGACCGTCGTGACAGATTGTGCAGCCGAAGGTTTGCACCGGATGCGGACTGGCGGCGGTGAGATACAGTTCCGGTCGCGGATGCGTGGCATAGGGGTGCGGGAACTTGTTGGCATCCACCCACTTCTGATGATCGTCCGAATCAACATCGCCATGCGGAAACGTCGGCACGTTGCCTGCCTCGACGCGATCGATGCTGATATGACATGTGCGGCAACGATCGAAGCGAGCCGTCTTCGCCATACCCAATTGGATATGCAGATCGGGCAGCCAATCGAGCTGAATCCTGTGAACGTTGCTGAAGCCGTCAAGAATCGGCAAATCGAGCATGCCGCGCTTGGCTTTTCGACCCCACCCTTCCGGGACGATGGCTGCCATTGCCTCTTTGATCTGGTTTTCGCGTGACTGCAAATTGCTCAACTCAGCTTTCAGTTCCGCGACGCCTTTCTCGATGTCGCTCAGCTTGGCTTTTTCGGCATCGAGATCCTGCTTGCTCGCTTCGGCTCCCTCTTCCAAGAGATTAACTGCTTCTTGGTCGGCGGTGAATTTGTCGAACAGGTCCGCCAGTTTCTCCGCCGACAAATCGTCGCGAACGCCAAGGTCGTAATTGGCGCGTGAAACGTCGCGCTGGGCGCGCCGGCTGCGTGCCTTGCCTTCGGCTCCCTTGTGTGTCAGAGCCAATTTGGCGATCTGTTTTTCATGCTGCTTAACGATGTCCTCATTCGCATCGACGACTTTCTCGGCATCAGCAATCTGGCCGACCAACGTCTCCAATTCTGCGTTATAGCCATCGGTTGTTACATCATCGAGGCCCGCCTGCAGTTTGAGGTAGTTCAACTCGTCGACCGTCTGCTGGTGGCCCCGCCATTCTGTTGAGTAGTCGTCCCACATCATCCAGACTGTCACCGCGAGCAGCGCAAAGCTGCTGAGGGCGAAGACGATGTGAGTCGTTTTCAAATTGCGCGAGTATTTTTCGCTTGCAGGCATGTGTCCGACTTACAGCCAAAGTGAGGGATGCAAACTGTAAAAAGCCCACGGGTTGCAACCTGTGGGATCGATCAAATGTTAAAGAAGTACTCTGGAATCGCGACGATATATTTGAGGTTGAACGTCCACCGCAGCACCATCTTCAGCGGCAACGCCACCATCAGCAGCACCAGATTGGAGAACACCACAAATCGAATGAAACCCATTCGATGGAAGAACTTGCGGAACACGGTCGCCGCCATCAGGCCAGGCAGAATCGCAAAATAGCCAAGCACTAACAGAATTCCAGGCAGTTCGCGGAGAAACATGTTGCCGGGCAATGCCTGGCCGAGCATGGATGTCCAGAACAGATCGGACAAGTTGACGTTGTCCAGCACGGCCAGCTTGTGGGTGTCCCAGTACTCGAAAATTCCGAAGAAGTTCCAGTTGGGGCCACGCAAAAACGTTCCCAGAATGATCATCGCCACCCACAGCGGCAGAAAACCGAACAGGAACGTGATGACGGCGAACTTGCGTTCGTTGAAGGAGTAGTATCCGCTTCCCCTTTTGTTGAAGTCGATATAGGGGATAGCCATCAGGCCGACCAGGATCACACTCGGAAAAACGACGCCTGCCAGCCAGGGGTCGTAGTAAACCAGCATCTCCTGCAGTCCCAGGAAGTACCAAGGCGCTTTCGATGGGTTGGGAGTTTTTGCGGCGTTGGCTGCCTCTTCCAGTGGTGCTTCGAGCACAATGCCCCACGCCACCAGAACCACCGTGATTAAGACCATGCAGATCAACTCGGCGTAGACGAGATCGGGCCACACGAGGACCTTTTCGTTGTTCTCCTGCTCAAACAATGGACGCCCTTCGGCGATCCGTTTGTCGTTGTCGTTTGCCCGCTTGAAGTAAATCCAGGTGAAGAAGGCAACAATAAACAGCATGCCGACAATGGGGACATTGTCCGGCTTACCGACGATTTGCCGAAAATCGTAATCGGTAATCGCCAAGCCCATCGATACCAGCGTGATGTTCAACAACACCCAGGCGGCAGTCGGTTTCACCCACCATTCGCGCAGCCAGATCATCGCCACAAACAGCACGGTGGACAATGCGAAATAACTGATCGGATCGGCGAACACATTCACCAGATCCTGCAGCCATCCGGGCAGGCGGATGAGGAATGCATCGGGCCGGCCTGCACTGACGAAATGCGCCAAGGCGACTAACAGCAAAAGAACGGCGTACATTGCCCACGGCCCAGCGCTTGGCACATCCTGCCCACCCAGCGATTTGGGTAGCCGAAAATGGTAACCGAGCTTGAACGATCGCACCGCCCAGTAAGCATTCATGCAGAACAGCAGCGCATACAGATAGCCCAGACCGTGAATCACGCCGGACGTTAAATCGGGATGCGGATCGAGCATGGGAATGTTGTGCCTGCTGGCAGTTGCTGTCTGTCTGTTGATCCCGCCGGGTGCAACCGGCGGGCTTTATGCCCTAAAGCGGCTGGCTGATGCCGCCGTCTTTTCTCACGCGCCAAAAGTGAACGGCGATCAGGCCGGCCACCACCAGTGGAATTGCAACACAATGCAGAATGTAGAACCGGTTGAGTGTCGCCTCGCCTACGAAACGGCCACCCAGCAACATAAAGCGCGCATCGCTGGCGTTGGTTATCAAATCGAAACCGCCAATATTTAAAATGGCCGCACCGGGTCCTTCGTGTCCCAAAAACGGTGTTGCCCGGGCCATGTTTGACCCGACGGTAATTGCCCAAATTGCCAGCTGATCCCACGGCAGCAAATAGCCGGTAAACGACAGCAGCAGCGTTAGCACCAGCAGCAACACACCAATCACCCAGTTGAATTCACGGGGCGGCTTGTAACTGCCGGTGAGAAAGACCCGATACATATGTAGCCACACCGTAATCACCATGGCGTGCGCACCCCAGCGGTGAATTTCGCGCATGATGCCCAGCGTGTTCACGTCACGGAGCAGCAGAATATCCTGAAAAGCCCACTCCAGCGTTGGCCGGTAGTAGAACATCAACAGCACGCCGGTAATTGTCTCGACCAGAAACAGGAAAAAGGTAATCCCCCCCATACACCACGTATAGGAAAGGGCGATCCCCTGTTGCTTCACGTTAACCGGATGCAAATGCAGGAAGAAGTTCGTCAACATCACCACCGTACGATTTCTGCGATCGTACGGCGCGGGATGCCGAAAAATGCTTTTCCAGATTTGTGAGTTGCGAATGTATTCGCCGACGGACATCAGAGATGCATGCTCCTATGAACTCACTCGCGACACTGGCGACACAAATAACACAGGCCGCCACACTACTACCAAAACCACTAGGCCAGCTCAATGAACGACTTCGAGTCTTCCCACTGGCCCAACTCCTGCTGAAACTTCTGACTCTTATCAACTTCAAGCATGCCGTCCGGCGCGATGCGGATGGCGGTTCTTTCAAGCGGCCGGGGAGCCGGCCCCTCGAAGTTAACGCCGTCGATATAAAACCCCGATCCGTGACAGGGACACTTGAATTTCTGCTCTCCCTCCAACCAGTTGGGCGTGCAGCCCAAGTGGGTGCAGATTGAGAACAGAGCGTAGATCAGACTTTTTCCTTCGTACTCGGTGTTTACAATCCACACACCGAACTCTGCCTTCCATTTTGTTGAGACGGTTCCACCCGGATAGTCGCTGGGCGAGCCGACTTTGAACCGACTGGGCGGCTCGATCAACACGTTAGGCATCATGAACCGCGCCATTGCCAGCGAGAAGGCCGCCGTCGCAGTCGAGAAAAACGTCCACGCCGCCGCAAACGGACTGGAGACCAACACCAGGGGAGCCATCAAGCATGCAACCAGGAAGCCGCGGCGCGGCACCTCGGCCTTTGCAGCCGACTTTCGCTTCGCAGCTGGATTGCCCCGAACCGGCTTCTTGGGACCGGAGGGAGTTTCGGCGACTTCTTTCGGCTCGGCCGCTTCAGCCTGCTTCGCCTCACGCATCGCCTTGAGCATTTCCAGCGGAGACTGCTTTTCTCCAGTTGCCGCCGGTGACGTTGCCGTCGCTGCCTTCTTGGGAGCAGGGGATTTTCCGGCCGCCTTCTTTTCCGGAGCAGCTGGCTTGCTGCCGCCCTTTTCTGCCCTCAGTCGGGCCAATATGTCTGATGTCGATTTTGGTTTGCCTGCCGACGGCTTCGCTGCCGGTGCAGCGGCAGGCTTCTCGGTCGGTTCGCTTTCGGCAGGAACCTCGGCCGCGGGTGCGACTTCGCTTTCGGGCGCAGCATCGGCGGCCGACGGAGCCGATCGGCCTCCGCCGTCCTGAGCGCGAGCTTCCGCCAAAATCTCTGCTGTTGTTTTATTCTTCGCCATGATTGTTCCAACGTCGCGCCTACAACGCGACATAATCCCGGTGCAACCGGCCGCCGATTTTCACCGACATCCCGAGTTGAACCGCCGGGCAAGAGAGCCACAAAAGCTACGATTTGGGAAACACAACGAAGGGAACCGCTTAGCGCAGCCGCGGGCAGCCGCTCTGTAGCCACACACGTGTTGAAATTTTGCCAAGATCATCCCAAACTGGCAACCTTCAAATCGCCGTTCTCACAAGATTTCTCAGAAGCAAGAAACCGGCGAAATCGAAGTTCTCAGCAGTGGGAAACCGCGTAGGGCTGGGTACTGTAATCGGTTTTTGGCAAAATGAATGCTCATTCGCCTCCCGAGACAATCAATTGCCCAAGCAAATCATCGAACAATTTGAACGTCTGATTCGCCGCGACCCCGCAAATCGGGGGTTGATTGCCGGCGAGGAAGTACACGGTCCGCTTTGTGCCGGACATCTAACTGAGGCAGCATTTCATCTGGCAGAGCATGCCACCCACGTTGTTTTGCTCACCGGGTTCTACGTTCCACATGGTCAGCCGCCTGCGGCCGAAACCGATGGTCCGCCCGGAACTTTGATGCTGGCCCGCGCTTTGGAGTCGCTCGGTGTCGAGGTGACGGTATTGACCGACGAACTCTGCTTTCCCGCCGTGCAGGCCGCCGCGACTGCAACCGGATTCGATGCCGAGTCGCTGGTCGTTTTTCCGCACGAATCGCATTCCTGGCTGCCGGATTTCTTTGAAATCGGTCGCGGCCGCAGCCTGACCCATCTCATTTCCGTCGAGCGGCCCGGCCCCAGTCACACATTGGAATCGCTGCCGCAACAGCGGCGCACGGCGGAACCGCCGCTGGATCATTTCTCCGGTCTGGTCCCAGCGGCATCACAAAATCGCTGCCACAACATGCGCGGTCGGCCGATTGACGAACATACGGCCGAGACGTATCGGTTGTTTGATCAACTTCTCAAATACCGGCCCGATGCGAAGACGATTGGCATCGGTGACGGCGGCAACGAGATCGGCATGGGGGCAATTCCCTGGGAAGAACTGCACCGACGGCTCGACGGCGAGCAGGCGGCCCGCATTCCCTGTCGCATCGCGACCGACTGGACAATTGTTGCTGGCGTTAGCAACTGGGGAGCTTACGCGCTAGCAGCCGCCGTGCTGCTTGCCCGCAATGATGTCGAATTCCTGAGAGACTGGGACGCCGACCGCGAACTGTCGATCATCACTCAAATCGTGAAGCACGGCCCCGCCGTCGATGGGATCACGGCCCGTGCCGAGCCAACCGTAGACGGACTTCCATTTGAAACCTACATTCAACCCTGGAGCGGCATCCGCCGACTGTTGCGGTTTGAGTAATGGATTGTCGTCCGCTGGTATGCAGGTGGAGAGGCATTCGGCAAGTTGGTAAAGTAACCGAAACGGCGGTGTGCCAGGTGAGGTTTCGCCGACGCTGCCACCGCAGTCAGATTTCAGTCACACAAAGAAATAGAACGTTGAAGGAGTGCGCCATGACCGGCTACACCGTCCATACCGGATCGAGCGAGAAGTTCACCGAAGGCTGGGATAATATCTTCAGCCAGTCGGGAGCAAAGAAGAAGTCAGCTTCCGCCAAGAAGAAATCGGCAAAGAAAAAACCGGCTGCAAAGCGCAAGGCCGGTAAGAAAAAGAAGAAGTGAATTCCCGACGGCCCGTCAGGCGGTGCGACTCGGGCAAGCAATGCGAATGGCCTCCTGTCGAAAATGCGGGTTAATAATCCGCCGGTCTCGCGACGATAAAGATCGTGTCTGTTTCGTTCAGATGTAACGGCTGTCGGTGCGTCTGGGCTGTTAGCTCAGCCATAGACCACGATTACCGTTGAACTTATGCCGCACGGCCATCGGATGTCGGCGGCAATCGGTCGACGTCGTGAGTTGCGAACAAGGAGGTTCCCGTGAGCGACGAGCAAGTGGAAAATGTGGAAGACGAGCTAAAAATCTCAGACGAGTACGAAGAGATTTGTAGCGATGAAGTGGATCGCGTGGTGGAAACCCTGGAACAACTGGCCGAAGGTGTTGCCAGTGAAAACATCCGCACGATGTTGGAGGAAGCCAGTCAAAGCGTCTACGAACTGATTTACGACGGCGAAGAAGAGGCCGAAGCGGGCGACTCGGAAGAACCGGTCGCAACCGACGAACCGCAGGCTGAAGAAGACGAAGGCTGGGTCGCCGAAGCTGCTTGAGGCTGGCACCCCACCCTCAAAATCGCAGGATCAACCACGCAATCGATCCCGCGATCCTGTTTTAATTACGGCTTCCGTCGAACCCATTCGGCGGAAGCTTTTTTTCGCGGGTCCGTTGAGAGTTTGTCGATAGGTGCCACTGGCTTGTCGCCCGTGCTTTCCGTG
>JABISG010000039.1 GCA_018699955.1 Planctomycetaceae bacterium
ACACCGCTGCGTTCTTCGTAGTACACCGGGCCGGAGAAGTCGCGGAATCTCAGTTCGGAATAGTCGTCTACCATGCGGCCCGATCGCGGATCGTATTTCCGATAGTTTTGGCGGCGGGCCTGCCGGAAAAAGCTGTTGAAGCTCCAGAACTGGTCCTGCTTCCAATCGTTGAAGGGGTGGTTATGACACTGGGTACACTGCACCTGAATGCCCATGAACAACCGCGTTGTTTTCGCGGTGGCCTGAACGGCATCGTCGTTGTCGGTCATTTGGGCGAGCAGGTAATTGACCTCGCCCTTCTTCTCAAAATGACCGCTGGCGGAAACGACGTCAAAGACGACTTCATTCCAAGGGCGATTCTTGCTGAAAGCGCCTCGAAGAAACTTTTGCATGCCTGTGCGGCTGACGCGGCGCGGTGTGATACGACCAATCATCAAGTTGGTCCAGATCGCCGTCCAGTTTCGCACATAGGCCGGATCGTCGAGCAGTTGGTCGATCAACTTGGTACGTTTGGCGGGGTCTTTGTCGGCGAGAAACTTCTCAACCACTTCGACCGGCGGGACGTGACCAATGACATCGAGATAGACGCGACGAATCCATTCCTCATCGGTGGCAACGCCCGATGGCCCGATCTCGTTGTCAGTCCAGCCTTGCCGAATCTGTTCGTTGACGTAACCAATCAACACATCGGACGAGCCGGTCGTAAACGCCTTTTCACCCTTTGCAGTATCAGCGGCGTTCGTAACAGACGACGACGCCACCAGCGTCACAAGTACAGCCGACGCAGTCAGCCACCGGGACATTCGATTCTGAATCCCAATCGACGAACGCACCATTCCGTCATTCTCCCTATTCGTGAAATCTGTTGTGTGTGCAGCGACAACTTTGCCGACGAGCGATTCCAACAGCCATTTACTACTTTATCAGGCTTCCTTCCATCATACCGGCACTCGGCGAAAAAGATTCGACAGAAAATCATGTAAAAAAACACCTGCCATACGCGAGATGACACAACTGGTGTGTAGAAAGCCAGTTGCGCTGCACGCGAATCTGCCGTCGCATCTGCAATTTGTACCAGAGTCGTCATTTCAGTCGCGCTGGTTCGATCCCACCAACAAATCAGCCAGCGACAAATCGGTTGTGGTCGGCGACCGGATCTGTGTACAAAAGAGTTCACATTGGCAGACTGCCAACGGCATTTTGCTTTCGATCGGATCGAAGCGGCAGCTCAACTGACCCAACCCGATGAACATTGGGTGACGACAATCGGATTTCCAACGGTCCCCTATGAGAACGGTGGCATTCACGCTCACGGTACTCTGCTTCTTCGGTGACGCCACAAGCGTCGCCCGTGGCGACGGTCCGTGGACAATGGCGACCGGAACGAAAGACGGATACTACTATGAACTGGGTGAGAGTGTGCGCGGCAAGATCGGGCCGCGACTTCACAATCTGGCAACCGAGGGATCGAAAGACAATCTCGATGCGCTGGTCGCGAAGCGGGCAGATTTTGCGCTGGTGCAACAGGACGTTGTCAGCCGGTATCTGACGCGGCTGGGAAAAGAACAGTCGCAATCCTCAATCGAAGTCATCGGTCGGGTGTCGTTCGACTATCTGCACATTTTCGTCCGCAATCCTCTGCACGTGAACGAGGTGCAGGATTTACGCGGTATGCGGATCTGGCTCGGAAAGCCGGGAAGCGGCAGCCGAGTGACTTCGCTACAGTTCCTGGATGCAATCGGTCTTCCCGACTCACAATACGACGGGTTGCCGACCGAAACGATAAACGGTGTCGGGCAGCCATCGAACTCTGAAGCAACGGCGAGCCAGTTGGCCGAATTCACATTGGGCGGCCAATCTTCGCCGTTTCAATCGCGGAATCTCGATGTCGCGATGCTGGTGGCCACTCCGGGTATGAGACGCGACGTGGTGCGGGAACTTGAGCGGAACACGGCCAGCCTTGTGCCGTTGGACTACCGAGTGCTGCGGCTGTTGACGCAAGAACGTGGGACCAGCGATTTTCATCAGCAGACGTTTACGTCCATCATTCCCATCGGCACGTATCCCAACCAGGACGAACCGGTTCCGACCATCGTCGTTCCCGTCCTGCTTGTCCGCCGCAAAGGCATCCCCGACGAAATTTCGCAGCACGTGTGGCGAACCACGCAGGAGCAGGTTCAACTGCTGATGCAAGAACGACGACAGAGTGGGCAATCGGTACCGCAGCCGGCCACGTACCGTCTACTGAAGGAGTCTCGGCTGCCTTTGGTTTCGTGGTCTCCGCATCACAAGGAAAATGGTCAATCATCGACAATGCGATGGTTGTTCTTCCTTGCACTGGTGGGATTGCTGGCTGCGTGTTACATGCGTTACCGCAACCACAGCGAGCTTCGCAGGTTTCGGGAGCGTCTGCGGAGCCGCCAGGTTGAAGTGCTGGCGTGCGCGGCGATGTTGGCAATTCTGTTTATCAGCTATGCCACCTATTGGGTTGAGAACGAAGTCAACGAGAACTTTTCCAGTCCGGCCGAGTCGTTCTGGTCAATAACCGTTTACCTTTTCAGCGGACTTGAAGACCGGGTGCCATACACAACGCAGGGACGGGTGCTTGCCGCCGTCGGCCTGATTTTGGGACCTGTATTCTTTGCAACACTCACCGCAGTTTTGGCTGCCACGTTTGTCAATCGGGGGAAGAAGATGCCACACAAGTTGAACGACCATTTTCTCGTTTTGAATTGGAACGAGCGTGCCTTTGAAGTGGTCAACCAAATCCACCATCCCCTGACCGCTGCCGCCGACCGCAATTCGGTGGTTGTCGTTTTGACCAACGACATTGACGTCAACCTGAAGGCGATGCAGGAAGGCGGCGATCAAAATCGGTCGTTGTTCGACGATGTGTTTGTCAGCATTGGTGACCCGACCGACGAAATGGCGCTGCGCAATGCACAGTCGCAGAACGCGCGCTCGGTGCTGGTGCTGGCCGACGATCGCTTGGAACATGGCGCCGACGAGCGGACGATTCGCTCGGTCTTCATGTTGCGAAAGATCGCTCGCGATAACAACGTCAACGACTTGCACGTGGTCGCCGAGTTAAAGAACTATTCCAACGCACCAATTCTCGAAGAAATGGCGGTTGAGTTTCCCGGCTTGCTGGAAGCCACCACCGCCGGTGAAACGCGAACGCAACTGTTAGCGCAGGCAACACTTCACCCCGGCTTGATCGGCTTCTATCACGATTTGCTGTCGGTGACCGATGAGACGAACGAAGTCTACGTCAAAGCAATTCCCGATGCCGCAGCCGGAGTGCAGTTCCACGCGTATGCCGGAAAGATCATGGCCCACACACCGGATGTCCCCATCATTCCGGTCGGCGTGCAACGCAAAGTCAACGGTCGCACAAAGATCTTCTGCAACCCCCGACCGACCGACGAGGCGTTCGTCTTGCAGAAAGGGGACCGGCTGGTGGTGCTGTCGTATTTTGAACCGGACGACGGCGAATTCCCCCCGCCGTAGCGTCCTGTTGTGGTAGAGTCCCGTTGTGGCTGTAGCCGTCGAGCTATGTCGCTATCGAGCGATCGGTTTTTCGCTCAACGCTTTTTTGAATCAATTCGACCAGTTTTTGCCAATCGACGGGTTTCGTGAAGTAGTCGTTGCAGCCGGCGACGATGCACTTCTCGCGATCACCGGTCATGGCATGCGCGGTCAGCGCGATGATCGGCTTTTCAAATTGTGCTTCACGCAGCTGCGTTGTCGCACGATAACCGTCCAGTATGGGCATCTGCATGTCCATCAGAACAATGTCGAACGGAATCGCGTCGGCTTCGGCAGACAGTGCAGCTTCGACGGCGAGTCGGCCATTTTCGACAATCCTCACCTCGGCTCCGGCCTTTCGGAGAATGAAGGAGATCAACCTTTGGTTGTCGGGGCAGTCTTCAGCAAGAAGAATCCGGCAGTTCAGCTTCTGAGAAACTTCTGTCCGTGAATTCGAGGAAACCGCAGCGACTGACGACTCCGACTCCGCGGACACTGAAGTGAAGTCGACGCCGTCTGGCACGACTGCATTGATCGTCAAATAGAAACTGCACCCTTTGTCGGATTTATACTCAACTGTGACGTCGCCACCGAGCATTCGCGCCAGTCGTCGACTGATCGTGAGGCCCAAACCTGTTCCACCGAAGTTGCGCGTCGTCGAGGTGTCTGCCTGTGCAAACGGTTTGAACAATAAGGCAGCCTGCTTTTCGTCCATCCCGATTCCACTGTCGATCACTCCGAATCGCATCTGTGGTTCAAGATGGCCGAATTGCACGCATTCAGTCACGATTCGTACGTTTCCTTCTTCGGTAAATTTGATGGCGTTGCTGACCAGATTGAGAATAATCTGTCGCAATCGAGTTGGGTCGCTGTAGATGACCTCTGGAATCGGCCCGACATGTTCGACTTCGAGGGCCAGCCCTTTTGAATCGGCTCGCGCCCGCATCAGCGATGCAACTTCGGCTACCACTTCACACGGCCGACATTCAATGCTCTCGACCTCAAGTTGTCCCGCCTCAACTTTCGAGAGGTCGAGGATGTCGTTGAGAATCTCAAGCAAATGCTCTCCATTGCGAGTGATCGTGGCAACGGCTTCCAGATTCTCCGGTCGCGAAACGTTGTCGGCGAGGATATCGGTAAAGCCCAGGATCGCCGTCATCGGCGTCCGGATTTCGTGACTCATGTTCGAGAGAAAGTCCGACTTCGCACGGCTGGCTTCTTCCGCCACTTCTTTCGACCGTTTGAGTTCCTCAGCGTCACGCCGATCTGTGATGTCGTTCAGAACTCCGGCGAAAAACGTTTCTCCTCCAAAGTCGTATTCCGCAACCGACAACCCAATCGGCAGTTGGCTTCCGTCTTTGCGTACGGCGAAAACCTCTCGTCTCGATCCGACGATGCTGCTCGAATCTGCTCCCTGATAGGCGGCCAGATATTGGTCATGCAATTCATTGTGTGGCGATGGAATGAACCGACTCACATTCTCTCCAACGACCTCTTCAACCGAATAACCCAACAACTGAACCGCTGCCGGATTGAACGCCCTGACGATGCCTTTGCGGTCGATGCAGATGATGGCATCGAATGCAGAATTCAGAATGGCCGTTGTATGTGCCTCGGCTTCGGCAATCTGAGAGTCCTTGATCATCATCTGTTGTGACAATTTGTGACCGTAGACGGTGACGCATCCAATGATCAGAAACACGACTCCTGCGATCGCATATTCGTACCGGCTAAGCGACGCAGCCTGTGCCGGTTCTCTCCGAAATTCCTCTGCCTGGATATTTCGTACTTCTTCGCTGAGTTCCCCAATCGCCGCCAGCGACCGAAAGAAATGTTGGTCCATCAACGCCCTATGTGCTCCAGCGCTGGCAGGCCTCTCGTTCTCGAAGTCGGCAAAAACCGCGCGGGCTTCATCGGCAACCTGTCCAACGGTTGCTTGTATCTGGTGGAGGTGGGCGAGCAAGTGTCTCGCTTCTTGAGGGCTAACGTTTTCTCGTAAGTCCACTCGAACACTCTCGGCGGCAGCGTCGAAATCAGAAATGGCTTGACGGAGACGTGTTTTTTCCAGCTCGACTTTGCCTGAAGAAAATAAATCGTTGCCGGGTTGATTGACAACCGACGCCAATTCACCCATCTCGGAATATTTGCCCAATCGCTGAGCCCATTCCGAATTGGCCACCACCGTTTCCGAGTGGAGATCAAGAATGTGGTGGCTGAGAATAAGTGTCAGCGCGATGGTCCCCAAGCCAAAGGCGGCGAGAACATAGTACAAGTGATACCACTTGAGTCCCGATCTCAGTCGTTGCTTGATATTTCTGGATGCTTGCATTTGAAGTCGGCTATTTGTCGGTTTGGAAGGGAATTCCGCAGTCTGCTTCCGTCGAATTTCAGCCGCTGTCTGGTGTATGCCGCCTTAAAGTGAGATCGCTTGACCTGAGGTCACAAGGATGGAAATCGGCCCGCGGGAATGAAGGCCGCCGCTGGCAGCGTCAAGCCAAGTGGGGGAAATGCCCTATTCGAGAAACTCTATCTCGGAATATCGGCACACGTGGGAGGAAATGTCTTCACATTCACCCACAATGCCGACGAAGTTTCGCCTGAAGTGTTCAAACGGATAGATCCTCTTGAGCGTCAGGGCTTTTGTAGCGATGATCCGGCTACGGCTGTTGCCTGTCGGAAACCCTCCCGCCACCGCGACTTCTTGACTTCCGTCTGTCCGTAAAGGTCTTCCTTGCCGAGCATCAGTGTCGGGGCTTCTTCCAACTGCCTGCGCTGATCGACGTATGCCTTGATCAAGAAGCGTCCGCCGGCTAATGAGGCGCGATCCGGGGTGTCTGTCACCTTCGATCGATCTGGTGCCAGCAGAAATAACGCTCCGCTGACCATGCGGCGCGGCGCCACCGTTCCTTGCGTGAAAGCAATCGGCTCGGCATTCCACGATCCGTTCTGCTCGTTCCAACTGTGAAGCACCAACTGCACCGGAATCCCGGTCGGCCATGTCTTCGGCGCGTCGGTCACCTGCAGCACGATCTTCGAGCCGTACCAGTTGTCGGCCGGCAGTTCATCGACCGACGCATATTTGTCGCCGACAACCTTGGCATAGTCCTGAATCCAGGCAATGAACGATTTGTACGACTGGTCGTCCTTGTGCATTTTCAGTCCGCCGCCATGCGAGACCGGCACGACGAACGACAGATCCTCAAACGATCCGTCATCGCGTTTCTTCGGCAACTTGGCCATCGGCTTCAGCAGCAGCAGGCTCTCTTTCGGATTCTTCAGATCGATCATCGGCAAGCGATCTTTCGGCGTGTTCCGACTCTGCTCGATCAGATACTGCAATGTCGCTTCGGGAGTTTTCTTGAAGATGTCCAGTCGCGCGAGAACTTCCGGCGAATACAGTTCCTTGAGTTTTGCCAGCGTTTTCAGCGGCGCCTTGTGCCTTGGGTTTCGCGGGTTGATTTCGTGCGGCGTATGGCAGGGGAAACACCGGAAACGTTGCGACCAGACATTGCGTGCGAACGAATCGACGACGCGACTCTTGCGAGCGTGACGAATCACAGCGTCCGGGCGATCCGGTCTGGCCCGTTCGGCGACGGACAGTTTCGGCAGCGAACGGAGTTTCGGGTCCTGGCTGCTCGCCTTAATCCACGCGGCAAACGCACGGTATTCGGCCCGACGCGTCTTCTCGTGAATCAGCCGCGCTCCTTTGTCGAGATCCTTGTCCCCCATGCGGATCAGCGTCAGCACTTTCGACTTCTCGGGATTGTCCAGATCGATCAATCCCTGATCGCGCAACGAAACGAACGTCTTCTCCTGCGAGGGCAGAATGTAGTTCTTCAGATCGACCCCCGCCAAATGGCACTGCACGCAACTCGAAGGATTCGGCGACCGAAAGATCGGCAAAATCCGTTGGTCGAACAACTCCGCCGGAGTCAACTGCTCATCGCCCTTTTCATCCGCCGCACCCACCGGCGCGACGACAACGAGAGTCAGCACAGCGAACAAAACAGACAGGCGGAAATTGAGCATTGGAATATCTCACAATCGGATTACCAAGAGACCGCAACATCGATTCGTATAGTACTGCAGCAACCCATCAGCATCCATCCCACCCGTTGCCCACACACTGGGCTGGCGTGCGGTCATGGAATCGTACATGCGGAGATGTTAGATTGATCAAAACGTGTGTGGGGCTGCAAAAGCCTCTGGGATGTTGCAAGACTCAACATCAACGTAGGTCGCGAATTTCGGATCGAGAATGGACAAACAGAATGACACGTGACACCGTCCTTGTTGGGTTGGCTGTGGTTGCTTCCCTTCTCACCGGTTGCGGCGAGGTGTCGCCGCCCAGTCCGGCCCCTTCCGCCGGTGTTCCACTTGAACAGCGAATTGATGCCGTCGTCCAGCCACTCGTCGATGACGGTTGGACGCAGGGAATGATTGTTGGTGTGCTGCAGGATGGAAAGGAGCATTATTTCTCGTTTGGTTCGACAAGCAGCGAGGAAGCAACGCCGCCGGACGAGAACACCGTTTTTGAAATTGGCTCGATTACAAAGGTCTTCACAGCGATCACGCTGGCCGACATGGCCTCGAAGCAAGAGGTTAAACTTGACGATCCAGTGGAAGACTTCCTACCGGATGACATCAAGATTCCGTCACCCGGTGGTAAGCCGATTACGTTGGAAAGTCTGGCAACTCACACGTCCGGACTGCCTGTCATTTCTGCGAACTTTTGGGTCGATGGCGACAAAATCTACGACAACAACGCCGCGGGGCTGCGTTGGGGCAAATACTCGGAAGCCCAATTGCGCGACTACTTCAATGCTCCGTCGCCGCCGTTAGATGACGCGCGGAAGTATGTCTACAGCAATCTTGGCGTTGGCTTGTTGGGGCATGCGCTCGAGCGTGAGTCGGGCGTTTCAATCGAGCAACTGATTGCCGATAGAGTTTGTGGACCACTTGGCATGAAGTCCACTTCATTTACGAATGAACCGACCGCAACAGGGCATGATGCGGATGGTAATCCGGTAGATCTTTGGGCAGAGCGAGATTCGGTCCTCGGCGGAGCATTTGCCTTACGCTCCACCTGCAAGGATATGCTGGCATTCGCAAAAGCCAATCTCAATCCGGAGTCGTCTCCGCTGGAAGATGCGCTGAAATCCGCTCTCCAATCGCGCGCCGAAATCAATGAACTGGAAAGCACGGCGTTCGGCTGGAAACGCAACAAACATGGTGTGATATACACCGTCGGCGCGACGGGCGGTTTTCGTTGTGCGTTGTTTCTCCATTCGGTTACAAAGACTGCGGTTGTCACCATGGCGAACACACAAGTGGGCGGGGGGACCGGCGGTCGCGCCGCGCTGTTTGATGCATTCACTGGCAGCCTGCTCAACGTGACCCTCGGCGTGCCGCCGTTAGAGATCGAGTTTCCATCGCCCGCACCTTCATCTGGCGCGGCCATCGAGGATTTCATCGGGGCCTACCGCCCGGAAGATGGGAGCCAGGATCCCTCGTTTCCGATTCGAGTGGAAAGTGGGAAGTTGTTAACGATTGGACCGGGGAAAATGGAAATGCGTCTGTGGCCGAAGGGGGATAGTATGTTTTTTCTGCGATCCTACATCGCGGAGATCAAATTCCTGCGGGACGATTCCGGCGATGTAACCGGTGCCGATTTGCAGTTCGAAGGCAATCGAGTACGCCTCAAACGGTTCAAGTGACATTGGGGCGGTTATGACGAATGCCCACCATCGATCGGCCCAAGTCACAACGTCCGCGACGCAATCCCCGCGGTCAAATCTTCATTGTATGCAAACAGCGCGGGGGTGCCGCCGGTGTGGATGAAGATGATATTGTCGTCTTCGCTGAAGCGGCCGTTTCGGATTTGGTCGATCAGGCCGGCCATGGCTTTGCCGCTGTAGATGGGGTCGAGCAGAATTCCCTCGGTGCGGGCGAGTAGGGCGATTGCTTCCAGACCGCTAGGTGAGACGATTCCGTAGCCGGGGCCGATGTAGTCGAAGTTGACACTCACATCGTCCTTTGAAAGTCGGGTTTCGATGTCGAGCAGTTCGGCCGTCAGGTTGGCGATGCGGGCCATGTCTTCCTGTGTGTCCCATTCCCAGCGAATTGGGCAGATGCTGCGGACGGGAAAACTGCAACCCATGGCCGCCGCCGCCAGTGCTAATCCGGAACCGGTTGAGCCGGCGGAGCAAATGTAGAGAGCGGTTGGCTCGACGGCCTGTTGGCCACATTGCTCAAGCAGTTCCGTGAGACAGAGCGCGTAACTGACGGCGGCCAACGGTTTCACCGTGTCGCGGTCCCAGGCATACACGCGGCGTCCTGCGCTGCGATACTGTTCGGCCACCGCTTCGATGCGGGCGTCCAATTGTGAACCAACCGGTTCCTCAACAATTTCGATACTCGCTCCTACCAGATGATCGATCAGCAAATTGCCCTGGATCACATCGGGGCCGTCGGCCGGTTTGCCGCGACCTAACACCAGATGGCAATCGAGTTTCGCTTTGGCGCAGGCGGCGGCCGTTTGTCGGCAGTTATTGCTCTGTACGCCGGCGCCCCACACAAACAGGTCGGCTTCTTTCTTCAGCGCGTCGGCCAGCAGGAACTCGTTGTGACGCGTCTTGTTTCCCCCGAAGGCCAACCCGCTGCAATCGTCGCGTTTGATCCAGACCGTCGGGCCACCCAGCGCGGCAGAGAAGCGGTCGAGCCGCTCCAACGGCGTCGGCCAATGCCCCAGAGGAAATCGAGGCAAGCGATTGATTTGCTCGTTGAGACGTTCCCGAGAAATGGCAGATGTCGGCATGCTGTTTTCAACCCCATTCGAGTGGTTGCAGTTTGCGAGAGACGAATTGAGTATACGGAACACTCAGTGACTGTCGATACTCAACGCCCTGTACGCAACTCGGTCCGTGTGCTACGGATCGCTAAATCGACGACGGCACGGGCCGGAGTATGATGCGAGGCAACGCCGATCAGGCGGCCTTTGCCCGTTGGTGAGCCGGTTTGTTTCCGGCGCTGTTGCCTGTTTCACTCTTGCGTGACTGCATGCGGTCGGCCAGTGTCAGCATGGCGGGGAGTGTTACCAGCGAGACGAACAGGCAACTGCCGATGCCGATGACCAGGACCAGGCCCACGCTGTACAGGCCGCGATGGGCGGCGAACATCATGCTGCCGAAACCGATCATTGAGGTGAGCGAGGTGAGCACGATGGCGTTGATGGTACTCGATGAGGTGCGGTATTGGCCGCGGCGCTGCATGCGGTAATCGTGGACGACGTGGACGCCGTCGTCCACTCCAATGCCGAGCACCAATGGCAGCACGATGAGATTGGCCGGGTTCAAATCGATGCCGGTCAGTCCCAGCACGCCCAGCATCAGCAGCCCGCCGGTGATTGGCGGGACCATCGCGAACACGGCATCACAAAGATTGCGGAAGTCGAGAATGGCGGCAATGGCGACGGCCATTCCCACAAAGCCAATCACCAGCATCACCGGGTTAATTGTTCCGCCGCGGGTTGTGACGATCATTGCGGAAAGTGTGACCACCACCAATGGCGGCAACAGCGTCAGCAGCTTGTGATCGCGATGCAGGAAGTCGATCAGCAGCACGACACAGATGACGGCCAGCGCGTAGATGGCGGCCGATTTGTAGCTGTCGAAAATCTGCCGCGAGGCTTCGTAGTTCTGTAGCGGCGTGCCGGTGACATCTGGATCGACTGTGCGAACTTCCTCGACGAATTGTGTGAGCGGCTCGACGTCCCAGATTTGTTCTTTGGGGTAAATCTGCAGCAGCCATTTTCCCTGCGGGCTGACAAATCGTGTTGTGAGTTCATCGGGAAGATCGTTCAAGGCGACCGGTTGAGTATCGGACGCTGATTCCAAGGCGCGAAACTGGCCGAGTAGCGCCGCCGCCGTGCGGTGTTGGAATGCGTTGAGAAAGTCGGTCTGGTCTTTCAGCGACATGTTTTCAAAACGGTCGAGAAAACTATTGAGCGTGCGGGCCACTTTCTTGGCTTGGGGATCGCTGCTTTGACGCAGTGACTGGTACAACCGCTCCATATCGCGGCCGATGCTCGATGGATTGACCGAGGCAAAACGTGGCGGTCGGCTTGGAAGTCGTGCGAGCTGAGCGCGGAACGCCTGCACCAGCAGTCCGGTTTCTTCTGTCGGGTGAGCGGGCAGTCTCGATGCCAACTCTTCGACATGATCGACGCTCGCCAGCTTTTCAAATTTCCATTTGAGCGCCCGTGCTTCGGCCGGTGTATCGGCGATGGCGACCGCAAACAACAACGAATTGTTGGCATTCTCGAAGACGCGATTCTGCACATCGACCGATTCCAACCCCTTTGCCTGCAGATTCAACAGGTTGTAGTCGTACCGAACGCGGGGCTCGAAACTGCCTTCGCTGTACCGCACCACTTGCGAGCCGACGCCCACGATCAGCAGTACCGAAGCGATACCAACGAGTGCCGGAAACCGCGCGGTTAGTCCTCGCAGCCAACTCGCCTCGAACGGCGTCGGGAGTTTCTTCGGTTCGACGTTCTTGTCGGCCAGCGACACGAGCGCTGGAAGAACGAGAAATGTGGCCGCCGCACACAACAGGATGCCGCCGCCCACAATCACGCCCAGTTCGGCGACGCCGAGAAACTGCGTGAACGTCGCGCAGAAGAATGCGAGCGAGGTGGTGATCGCCGCAGTGATAATGCCCGCGCCGACGCCGGACGATGTCTTCAGCAAAGCAGGCTGCAGCGACTCGCCTTCGTGCCGGAGTTCCAGATAACGCGAGATGTAGTGAATTGCGAAATCGATTCCCAGCCCGATGAGAATGACGGCAAACGAGACCGAAAGGATATTCAGATGGCCGATGGCCAATGTCGTATATCCCACCGACCAGGCGATGCCGACGACCAACATGCCGAGCGCCAACAAGGGGTGGCGAAACCCGCGAAAGCCGAGAAACAATAACAGGCCAACACCGACAAACGAGACGATTGATGCGGTCGTCATGTCCGATTGCGAGCGACGCATTTCGTCGCTTTCGAGGACGGGAATGCCGGTCATGCCGATCTTGGCATCGGGCTGGGTGGCCGAAACCTCGGCGATCACTTCCCGCAGCCGGTCGATGGAGTTCGATGCTCCATTGAGGTCGTCGGCTTCTTCGGCAGGATAGGTTTTCAGGAATCCCATCGTGCGTGCGTCGTTCAGCAGGTAGACGAATCGCTTCCGTTGCTCGCGTAACCGCGAATCGACCGGCACGACCTCAGGCCAGGGGGATCGAAAGTCGTTCGGATCGACGAGAAAACGCGACATGCTGGTCGCAAACAGATCGGCATGCTTCACTAACTGGTCGTTCGTTTGTCCGACCGCACCCGCC
>JABISG010000099.1 GCA_018699955.1 Planctomycetaceae bacterium
GGCGTGTTGGCTGCCGTTCTGGCTGCCAACACGCCGTCGATGGTTTAACGGAAACCGTGCGATCGATTAACGCGGTGCGGGGCTGCGGACGCCCGATGTCCTCGAAGCGGGTTGCCTGGAAGTGGCATTGGTTGGGACCACTTTACCGCCAGTCTTGAAGTTACCGGTCGATGTTCCCGATGCCTGTCGCACGCCGCCGGACGAAAGATTCGTCACGTAATTGTCCACGCGGATTTCTTTCTTGATTTGCTCAAACACCTTGGAAACGGCTTCCTGCCGTTTTTCGTCCAGCAGGTGCTTTTCAATCAGATCGCTCACCTCTTTGTACGTTGCCACCTGATCGGTGAAACCTTCACAAAGCAGGATCACATACCGTCCGGGGCCGGCTTGAATGATGCCCGAAGTTTCGCCGACCTGCAATTTGAATGCCTGCTTGATAACTTCCTGGCTGCCCACGTGCATGCGAATGGGTGGGATGTCGCCGCCCAGCGCACGGCTGGTGGGTTCGATGGAGAACTCACGCGCCAAGCGGCTGAAGTCCTCTTTCTTTTGCGTTGCGCGATGCCAAACTTCTTCGGCCCGCCGCAGGTTGTCGAGCATAATCATTTTGGCTTCGACTCGCGGACCGTAATCTCGCTCGAAGGCCTTTTGGCGATCTTCGTCGGTGATGACGATTTCGTCGCCGGCGAGTTTTCTTAATGCCAACATCGGCCAGATGATGTCCCGCTGATATTGCATCGGGCTCAAGTTGCGTTCGGCCTGCAGCATTTGATACCAGGTGGTGGGATCGAGTTTGAATTTTTGTGCAATTATCTGGACTTCCTGTTTCACCTCGACCGCGGTGACCTCAACTCCTCGCTTCAGGCAAGCCTGCTGAATGATGGTGCGGTTGATCAGTTTTTCCAGCACTTCCTCGCCGTAGCGATTAACACACTCGGCGGCGACTGCCTCGTAGGTAATGACCTGGTCGCCCACCTGCGCCATTTGCTTTGATCCGGAGACGCGGGCGGTTCCCGATTGGCTGGCGTTGCGGCTGCCTTCAGGTTCGGCAGCCACGTCGTCGGCGCGGAAGACCTGCATTAACAGGCCGGCCGAAAGAACGGCGACACCCAATGCAGCGATGAACAAGGCGGGCTTGTTCCCGCCGAGCGCCCGAAGACGCGACGACCAATTGGCTGGGTTGGGGTTGGAGTGAGTCCCTTCACTCATCGTGCTGTTCTCCGATTTGGGCCTGTGGGGAATAACTGTCGGTTTGGGTCAACTCGTTTTGAACGGGGCGGGACTATAAGTCACGCCCCCAAACCGGTCAAGCTCAATCGGCGGGTGGAATAATGGGTAGTGATTAGGGGGTAGGGGATAGTGGATAGTGGTGGTCTCAAAACCGATCTTGACCGCTTTCGAGGCAGGCTCTATTCTCCCCGCTCCTTCCTCTCTCTCACACGCTCGTTCAATCCAATTCACATCACTCCGAACTGCCTTGTGCGGACGGTTGCTGCAGGTTGCGCGTCGATTTCGACGGCCTGTTTCAATCCCTGCGTTGCACGGTAGTTCCTGCCATCCCCGTTCACGGTGGGAGTCCTCCCCATGCGCAAATTCTCAACGAAATCGCTCTCGTCGAACTCTCAGTGGCTCGTTGCGGCATTGGTCCTCAGCGTGGCCGGCTGCCAGCAATTTGGCGCGCGTCCATCGGCGTGGAATATGCCGAATATGCCCGGTTGGAATATGCCCAGCTGGAAATCGCTGAGCCTGCGATCGCAAAGTCCCGACAAGGACGACATGGATGAGGACGAATTCGACGACGATTTTGAAACGACGCTCGACATTCCCATGGTCGGTGACTACACGACCGTGACCGGCTTGAACCTGATTTCGCTGCAAGGTGTGGGGTTGGTCACCGGGTTGCCGGGAACCGGCAGCGATCCGCCGCCATCCAGCTTCCGCACGCGGCTCATGGAAGATATGCGTCGTCGCGGCATCCGCAGCCCCAATGCCATTCTTCGCTCATCCTCGACGGCGTTGGTTGTCATTCAGGCGTATTTACCCCCGCTGATTCGCAAAGGCGAAAAGTTCGATATTGAGGTTCGCGTGCCGGGTGCGGACGAAACGACCAGCCTGAACGGTGGTTGGCTGATGGAGACGCATCTGTCAGAACAAGCGGTTGTCCCCGGCCAGGGACCAATGAAAGGCCACGTCTATGCAAAGGCAAAAGGTCCGCTATTGATTTCTGCCACCGGAGGCGGCGAAGCATCTCGTGCTGCGTTATTGCGTCGTGGGAAAGTCTTGGGCGGAGGCATGTCGCTTAAGGATCGCGACCTCGCGTTGTTCCTGCGAAACGACTTCCGCAGCGTTCGCAACTCAAGGCGAATTGCCGACCGTATCGGGAAGCGGTACAGCGACTACGACAAGTCAGGTATCAAACGACCGCTGGCCGAAGCATTGACCGATCAGCGTATCGAGTTGATTGTCCCGCTGCGATATCGAGACAATTATCCGCGCTACTTGCAGGTCATTCGCAACATTGCGTTTCGCGAGACTGAGGTTGCACAGCGAGTGCGGACACAGCGACTCAAGAAGGATTTGAACGATCCTGTGACAGCGGAACGGGCGAGCATGCAACTGGAAGCCATTGGAGCGCGCGCCGTCCCTATTCTTCGCGCGGGGTTGAATAATCCCTCGTTGGAAGTGCGATTCCATTCCGCCATCGCTCTGACATATTTGAATGAACGGGACGGCATTCGCACGCTGATCAATGCAGCCCGAGACGAACCGGCGTTTCGCGTCTTTGCGTTTGCGGCGCTCGCAGCCAGCGAAGAGCCTGAAGTGAGCTTGCAGTTACGCGAACTTCTCCACGAGGCAAGTGCCGAAACGCGATACGGTGCCTGGCGCGCCCTGACAATTGCCGATCGCCGCGATCCACTCGTTCGCGGAGAAAACATCAGCGACGAATTCAAGTTTCATGTATTGAATACCAACGGCCCGCCGATGGTCCACCTGACAAACCGCAAGAAAGCCGAAATCGTTCTGTTCGGTAGCGATCAGCGATTCCAAACGCCGTTGGCATTACGCGCCGGTAACGACGTTCTCATCACCGCTGCGGAAGGCTCCGATCAGGTGACCGTCGCCCGTTACGAAGTTGGAAAGCCAGATCGGCGTAAACGTGTTTCGCTTCGGGTTGCCGATGTGATTCGGGCTGTTGCCGAATTGGACGCGACGTATCCCGACATCGCCCAGATGTTGGCACAAGCCGACAAGCAGCACAACATTCCCGGAACGATCGAACTCGATGCCGTTCCGCAGTCTGGACGCGTCTATTATCGACAGCTCGATTCGCTGGGTGAACGCCGCCGCACTCGCATCGGCAACCCCAATCAAACACCGAATATCTTCTCAACGCGTGGAGTCAAAGAGAAGAAGTCGTTCCGTTCCGCCAAGTTCGGCGGTCTCGACCTCGACTCGGGCGTTTCCAGTGCCGTCGATCTTCGCGAAGAGGACGATGAAAAAGAGATCGACTCTTCCGATGACTTATTCGACAGCGGAAAACCCAAGAAGATTCGCAAGTGGTACGACCTGAGACGGTACTGGAAATCTCCGTTCGGCGCGCCCGAGAAGAACGACGCAACGGCGGACGACGAATTCGATTTTGATCGAAACGAAGACAAAAAAGACGAGCCGATCCGTAAGAGAGACAGACGAGCTTCTGATGACGAATTCGCCGATGATGCGAACGAAACGCAGAGATGATCGGCCGGTGTGTTCAACAGTTGCGGCCATCGGTCATAGGCGACGTTCGCGTTTCGGGTAAGGTTGGCTGATGCTCAAGTCGCTGGAAATCTACGGCTTCAAGAGTTTTGCCGACCGCACCCGCTTTGAATTCCATTCGGGCATTACGGCAATTGTCGGCCCCAACGGCAGCGGCAAAAGCAACGTCGTCGATGCCATCAAATGGATTCTTGGCGATCAAAGCGCCAAAAGCCTCCGCGGCAAGGAGATGACCGACGTCATCTTCAGCGGGGCGACCGGTCGTAAAGCGTCGGGCATGGCCGAAGCAACGCTGACGCTGGACAACGCGAACGGCTTTTTGCCTTCGGAGTTTCAGGAAGTGCAGATCGGCCGCCGCATCATGCGCAGCGGCGATTCGGAATACCTGATCAACGGTGCCATTGCGAGGCTGAAAGACGTCCGTGAATTGTTCATGGGAACCGGGGCCGGCTCGTCGGCCTACGCCATCATTGAGCAGGGCCGCGTTGAGCAAATCCTTCAGGCCAACGCCACCAGCCGCCGCCAGGTGTTCGAAGAGGCGGCCGGCATCAGCCGCTACAAAGCGCGCAGAGCCGAAGCGCTGAGAAAACTGGATCGCGTCGAGCAGAATCTGTTGCGACTGACCGACATCGTCGATGAGGTCGAGGGTCGGCTGAATTCCACCAAGAGTCAGGCGGCCAAGGCGACGCGATTCCGGGAGGCGTCTGTCGAACTGAAGGAACTGTGGCTGGGATTGGCGGCCGACGATCATCGCCATCTCTCCGGAAGCCTTCGCCAGATCGAGAGCGACATGGCCGGTCTGGAATCGGAAGTGGCAACGCTGAACGCCAGTCTGGCTGAGGCCGAAGAACGGCAGGCGGCGCTCGACGTCGATATCGCTGAAATTGACGATCGGCTCCGCGATGTCGAACAGCAGGGATCGGCGAATCGCGAAACGATCGCAGGACACAACGCGACGGTTCGGCACCAATCGGCACGACGGCGCGAGTTGGAAACAGAACTCGCCCGGTTACGTCAGCAAGCGAGCAAGTTCGTCGCGCGAGCCAACGAGGCGGTCGCCGAACGCGAACACAACATGCACAGCCTGACGGCGGACGAAAACGAATTCGCGCGTCATCGAGATCGACTGATAGCTCGCGAAGAACGCATCGGAGAATTTGACGGGAAGATCGAACAGACCCGCGTTCTGCTGCAAGAACATCAACTTCGTATTGCCGATCATTCGAAACAGGTCACCGACGAGACGAACCGGGCGGTCGCGCTGGCTTCGCAACAGGCGGCGGCAATCGATAATCGTCAGGACGCCGAACGCCGTTGCGATGAGATCGATCAACAGACCGCAACCTGTCAGGCAGAAAACAGAGAATACGAAGAGCGCGCAGGCGAGGCGAGCGAACGGGCGGCAGTCGCCGGAAATGCGCTGCAGGAACTGCAGCAAAAACGCGAGTCGTTATTGCGTGAGCACTCGCAATTTCAACGGGCGCTTGCCGAGCAACGCGAGCAGCGTAGTGCCGGGAAGGCGCGAAAGAGCGTTCTCGAAGATCTTGAAAATCGGCAGGAAGGATTGGGCATCGGTGTTAAGGAAATCCTCAGCCGCTCCCAATCGTCAAATCATCCGCCGTGGAACAGCATTCTTGGAAGCGCGGCAGATCTTCTCACAGTTGATTTTGAATACGCCGCCTTATTGGAAGTGGCGGTCGGCGAACGGTCGCAGTTGATTGTCGTGAAGGAATACGGGCCGCTGATCGACTACCTGTCGAAAGGGGAATACCGCATCGCCGGGCGTGTCGGGTTTGTCGTTCCGCATGCGATGAACGAGCAAGAGTCGAACAGCGAGCAGACTCGCGAACAGCTTGCGCGATTCTGTCACATCGGCATCGACGAAACGAAACTCCCCGACTTGTCGCAGCACCCCGGTGTCGTCGGTCGCGCAGACCGTTTTGTGAAAAGTGCGCCGCAGGCCGAGGGTCTGGCGGCACGGCTGCTGTCCGATACCTGGATTGTCGATGCGATTGACGACGCACTCGCGCTATCGGCAAGCGATGGCCGCGGCTGCCGGTTTGTGACGCGAATGGGTGAGTTGCTGGCCGCCGATGGCACGATTGTAGTTGGCAGTGTCCGGGCCGAATCGGCAATCGTTTCTCGCAAAAGTGAACTGCGCAGCCTCAAGCAGGATTTGCAGAACCTGGAACGGAGAATCGCCCGCGAAGAAAAACGCCTGGCCGGCCTCGACGACTCGTTGGCTGAGGCGAATGATGCAGTGGCCGGCGCCGACACCGTCCATCGCGACGCCGTCACCGCGCTTTCCGTATGTCAGGCCGATGTGGACGAGCGAAATCGCGAAATCAAACGGCTGCAGCGCGATCGCGAAAAAGTGGAAGCGGAAGCGGAAAAGTGTGCCGCACAGGAACGGCAGTTTCGCGACGAATTAGAGCAATCGCAACTTCGCGTCGCCGCTGCCGAAGACTGTATGAAACAGTTGGATGCCGACGTCGCCAGGAGCGAGCAACTCGTGGCGCGGCAAACGCAACGTCGCGCGACACTCGAACGGCGACGTGGCACCGAACAGCTCGATTCTGCCAAGAGTGAGGAACGCCTCAACGCGATGCGCGAGGCGGTTGCTCGGTTGGACCGCGATCTCGATCAACGGCAGCAGCAACAGAGTGAAGCGGAACGCCGTTACCAACTCGTCGTCTCCAAATGCTCTCAGATTACGCTGCACATTCTGAACACCAATGCTGCACTGGCGGAATTGCAGTTGATCGACGAAGGATCTGCGGACAAAGCGACAGAAACGCTGCGGGAGAAACGGCAACTGCGTGATGTTCGCTTGCAGAATCAACGCGAAATCGATGCCGTGCGGCAGCAACGCCGCGACCGCAACGACGCATTGCATCAACAGGAAATGCAGCTTCGCGAAATCGACGGACAAATCAACAGCTTCGTTGAGCGAATCGAAGAGGAGTACCAGGTCGATTTCAAGGATGTCGTCGCATCCGGAAAGTCGGCCTATGCCGCCTATCTTGAGGAACTGCGAGACGAGCGGGCAGACGAGATCGCGCCGACTGTTCCAATAGACGATAAAGAAGAGACGGTCGAACCGGCAGATCTCGCCGACGATGAATCACTGGAGGAAGAACATGGTGTAGAAGAGGATAACGGTGACGGTGAATCGGCTGCCCCAATAAACGAAACCGTCGTCATCGATCTGGAGTCGTTGTCTGCCGACGAGGAGATGCCTTCATTCGAAGAGGTTCGCGATGAGTTGGAATCTCGCGTGGACCGCTTAAGGCGGCGAATGAAGTTGATGGGCAACGTTAACTCGGAAAGTCTGAGCGACCTCGACGAATTGGCAGAACGGTATGACCGGCTGAGTGATCAATTGGCCGACCTGGTCGAGGCCAGAAACGCGCTCGATGACATCATTCGCCGGATCAACATCGAGAGCAAACGAATGTTCGTGGAGACGTTTGAAGCGATTCGCGGACATTTTCAGGATCTGTTTCGCAAATTGTTCGGCGGCGGTGAAGCCGACATCGTGCTCGAAGACGCCGACGATGTCCTGGAATGTGGCATCGATGTTGTCGCCCGTCCACCGGGCAAAGAGTTGCGAAGCATTTCGCTGCTTAGTGGCGGCGAGAAAACAATGACGGCGGTCGCCCTGCTGTTGTCCATCTTCAAGTGCCGACCGAGTCCGTTCTGCATATTGGACGAAGTGGACGCGGCATTGGACGAGGCAAATCTCGGTCGCTTCGTTTCCTTGCTGCAAGAGTTTCGCGAGAGCACCCAGTTTATCATGATCAGCCACCGCAAACCGTCGATGACGCAGGCCGACGTATTATATGGCGTGACGATGGAGCAAGCGGGTGTGTCGAAGCGAATGAACGTCCGCTTCGAGGACGTGGGTGAAGATGGAAGCTTCGCGGCGAGTTCTCCGAAAGTATCGGATGAATCGACGACGCAGGATGGCGAAATGAACGCCGCCGCGTAAGGCTGGGCCGATATTGCAGCGTTCCTCTGTGCCGTCACGGCTGACGGTTCTGCCGCGATTTCCGGTTGGGCAAACTAGGGCGGTCGGTTGAAGCAAAACCGCGTTTTCCGGCCCACTCTCTTCTGAGGAAGCAACTCTTCGCAGCGCCGTTGGTTGCGCATGCTGATCCAAGTTCCGTGTGGGAACGAGGTTCCGTTCGGCATCGCCCTCCCGTTCTGGGCTGCTTCGGTCGCCAATCCGGCGAACGTGGTGCGACATTCGGGATTATGTCAAGCTGGATTTGGTCCTTGGGACAAAGATTTTAAAGTGTCAAGGCCGGAAACGTCGAAAGTATAGGTCAGACGGTTGGATTGGAACCGACCCGCATTCTGTCTTATGACAACTGCAAGGATGTGGCGGACGCCTTTTCCATTTGGACCTTTTTCAAATGGAAAGCGGCGGGTTCAACAGTCTATTGGGGGGGAAGGACATGTTAGACACTCGTCCTGCCAACGTTGCTGGATTCGTCCGGCAATTGGCTGTTGGTCTCGCTTTCCAGCCCCCGCGAAGTAGCACGTTTGAGGAGGAGCGTGCGCCCTGTGATACCGATTGGACAATCGGCATGAACTGAGTTGCACTTTTGAAACTTTCGCTTTGAAAGTGCAAACGCGAACTAAGGAAAGCACACGACCCACATAGCCTAAGATAACCCCGACCCAAGAGCCGCGATGGTTTTGTATGTCACGGACCCACTGGCTAGGAGAGCCGGCCGTCGTTGTAGGGGTGAAGATCTTGAGGGCACGACAAACCCTCTAAGTTGGCAAGAGAGCATCTGATTGGAGAGCCCGCAATGAGGACGATCTTCACTACTGGTCAAGTAGCCAAGATCTGTAAAGTTGCACCCCGTACTGTCAGCAAATGGTTCGATTCGGGCCGGCTGCGCGGTTATCGGATTCCTGGTTCCCAGGACCGACGAATTCCGCGTGAGCACCTGATTCGCTTCCTCAAAGAGCATGGCATGCCGCTGGGTGAACTTGAAGATGAGGCACTAGGAAAAATTCTGCTCGTCGGCGCCGATGGTGTCGTCCGTTCGAGCTTAACCGAGATGATGGGCGTCGATGAGTTCAAACTCGAATCGGCGGTCAGCGGATTTGAAGCCGGAATCCAGGCCGAGTCGCTTCACCCCGATTGCGTGGTGATTGACTTTGCAATGGGCCGCAACGAATCTCTGATGATAGCTCAGAACCTGAAACGGAACTCGCAATATCTCGAGACCGTCCTGATTGGGTTACTGAGCGACGATGACAACGCCAGCGGTTTCGACCGCACGTTGTTCAACGAAACTTTCAGAAAACCATTCGACGCAGCACTTCTTGCGGAACGGATTCGCACGCTCGTCGGACGGAAAAAGCAAAGCGCCTGACAGACGACAATTGCCTAAGGCGTTTTTTGCAGGGGAACCTCTACTCGGCATCAAGGACGATACCGAGTGGCCCACCCCGGCGAACTCAAGCTCACACCGATAATCGACATCTGAGTCGATTGTCGGCGTGAGCTTTTTCTATTGGTAACCCGACGCGTAAGCGAGGGATTCGAGCCTCGCTTACCAGCAAATTGCATGAGTTGATGTCAGTTGCTGTCGGGCGGGGGAACGAGTCAAAACGTCATTCCCGCGCAGGTCAAAATGTCTTTCCCGCGCAGGCGGGAACCCAGTCGCTTCGCGGAAAAGCATGCGCGTGTGTTGGGGTGACGTGGGTGTGTCGCTGGTCGTGTTGCGCTATCTGCGGGCTCGCTGGATTCCCGCCTGCGCGGGAATGACCATGCTGCTACTTCGTCTTATCCGCGGTTTCTCGATGCCTGGCGCGGTCGGAAGGTGCGACCGCCGCTACTCGCCGATCACCGCCACGCGCAGATCCATCACATTGGTGTGGGTCGGCCCCGTCTTCAGCAGGCCCCCGGTTTGCGCGAGAAACGGATACGTGTTGTTGATCGCCAGGAACTCTGGGGGACAGAGTCCTGCAGATCGGGCGGCGGATAACACGTCGGCATCGGCGATTCCGCCGGCCGCGTCGGTTGGGCCATCCTCTCCGTCGGTCCCTCCCGATAAGATCAGCATGCCCGAGAATCCTTCGTCCCATAACCGCTCGATGGCGGCGACAGCCACCTCCTGATTGCGGCCCCCTTTTCGCGGTCCGTCGCTCTCGGCCAGATGAACCACCGGTTCGCCACCGCTCAACAAGCACGCCGGAGCTGCAATCGGGTCCCCGTCGTCGCGGACTGCAAGACACATCTCCGCCAAGTCTCGCCCGACGTTCCGCGCCTCACCTTCGTTCTCGCTGCCAAGCGAATGGACGGTATAACCGAGTTCAAGGGCCCGGCTTGCAGCGGCCGTCAAAGCCGTCGCGTTGTTGCCAATCACATGATGATGAACGGTTGCCGGAATCGGTTCGGCCTGTTGTGATTCCGTCGCTTTTTGTGTCAGAAACTGCGTCACTTCAATGGGAACACTGGTCGCGCCGGGCGCGTATTTCTGCAGGATGGTCAGCGCGTCGGCGGCCGTGGATGAATCGGCCACAGTCGGCCCCGAGGCGATGACGTCCAGGGGATCGCCGATCACATCGGAAATGACCAGCGTGATTAATAGTCCGGCTTTTGTGGCCCGCGCCAGTCCGCCCCCTTTCAACAACGACAACTGCTTGCGGACGCAATTCAATTCGTCGATTGTGGCGCCGGCGTGCATCAGGGTTCGCGTCACCTGTTGCTTGTCGGCGAGCGTGATTTCCGGAACCGGTGCCGGCAGCAATGCGCTTCCACCGCCCGATAGCAGCACGATACAAACGTCGTGCTCACCCAGATCGGTCACCAGATCCAGAATCTCTTTCGCGCCGCGAGCGCCCTCTTCTGTCGGCTCGTTCACGCCGGCGGGACGTGCGGCGTGCAGGTGGATCGATTGCAGCGAGCGAATACAATCGGCCGGCACGTTGACCCAACCAGTGACCCGGTCGCGAACTAACTCGGCACCCGCTGCCTGTTCGAAGCCGGCAGCCATTCCGGCACCCGCTTTGCCGGTGCCGACGACCACCAGGCGATTCAAATCGGAAAGGGGAATCGTGTGGCCGCAGACGACCAATTCAGAACCGGTGTTCTGCACGACATCGGCAACCAAACGCTTCGAATCGACCGCCTCGACGCCGGCTTGCCAGATTGATTCCGCGTCACGGCGCAACCGCTCGGCGTTCGACACGCTGAGACCCCTTTCAATACATCAACATTCTTGATGCTGCGCCCCGACGATTCGCTTGCGATCAACTTTCAGTTGACGGGTGCCACTGGCGTGTCGCCAGTGCATCGCGGCGGACACTGGCGACACGCCAGTGGCACCCAATCCGCCCACCGAGATTTAGCGGACATCCACACCGATTCCCGCCTACTTCGACCGCTTGTAATCGTACTTCTTAAGCAACTTCTGCCGCCAGCGGCCGGTCATTGCGCCTTGGTTGCCGTCGGTCAGATAGTAGTACGTGGAGGTGGCACCGTTCAATTGGGGAATGTAGCTGCCGAACAGCGTCTCCTTCGAAAAATCCTCGTGAAACTTCGCATCGCCTTCCGGTGTCTCCGGAATGCGGTTCTTCACGAGAATGATGTGGTAAGCCGTCATGTCTGCGTTCGGGGCAACACCCACCTCGCCAACGTCTAACCCATCGAATGCCGTTCGCATGAAATCATTCCCCGCCTTTTCGACGGCGGCAATTGTGGAAAGCGCCGGCGGCGGCTTGATGAAAGCGATCGGACTTTGAGCGGTTGGGATTGTCAGCCAACTGAACAACTCACCGGTGTCTTGAACCGTCAATTCCAAGCCGTCCGACTTTCCGGTCACGGTCTGGTCTTTCAATGCCTGCTCCATTGTTTGCTTCTCTGCGAGTGCCTCACGGACTCGCTTGGCCAATTCCGTCGCTCGTTCTTCTGCCGGTTTGCGGGCTTGCTGTTCCTTCCAGGCGGCCACAACCTGCTTGCGAATGTCGGGGTCTTCCAGTGTGGGAACCTCGGAAGCCTTGTCTTCGAGCTTCCAGTAGACGTACTGATTGTTCGAGATCGGATCCTGTGCCGATTCGCGGGAAAACAGGCGTTCGTCTTGGCGACCAAACAGAACCTGCAACGTGGTCGGCGGTTCCGAGCGGTTGAAGTCCTGCACCGCTGTCGGTTCGATTGCCTGGGCAATCAGGTAGTTCAGCGTTGGCAGATCGGAATCTTCCGGCTGCGTTTCGGCACCGTGGATCTCGTTCCAGAGTTTGGCCGCCTTTTCTCCCTTTTCGGAGAGTTCCCGAAACCCGAGCAATTCGAGTTCCACGTATCGCAGTCCTTCGGCCGTTGCGTATTTTTGAATCGCATCGGTCATTGTTTTCGCCTGGGCCGCCTTCTCTTCTGCCGTCGGCTCTTTTGCCGTTTCTGCACCAATGATGTATTCGTCCTCGAGATCGCGGATGAATCCTTCCACTCGCACGCGAATTTGTTCGACTTCAAGAGTCACGCGGTCGTGCAGAAGTTCGTCGCGAATTTCATCCTTCAGTTCGTCATCCAGCGGAAAGTACTTTGGCGGGGTTTCCGGCAACGCCGGTGGTGCCGGTTCGTCGTCGGTATCCGCTTTCGAGTCGGTTGCGGTGTCGTCGGAAGCGCTGTTGTCGGAAGCGCTGTTGTCGGAAACGGAGTCATCGGAAACGGAAAACTGTGCGCCGTCGTCGGCCTTGTCATCGGGGTTCGACTTGGAAGCATCGTCCGATTTCTTGTCGGGCGATTCGGTCTTCGGTTTATCGGTTTCGGACGGCTGCTTCTCTGTCAATGGATCGTCTTTTAATACCGGATCGATCGGTTTGTCTTCATCGGGAGGTGTCGAGAGACCGGAACCGGGAAATGTCGAGAGATCGAACGGTGGTTGTTCATCGTCGCCGCTCGACGGTTCGCGATAGCGAATGGCCTTGTTTTCTTCGTAGAACTGCTCGACCTCCTCGTCGGTCACCGTCCGCTTGGGGTCTTTCTGAATTCGAGCACTGACCTGTTCGTAATCGACTTCGAGGTAAGCAATGCGAATTTTCCGTGGCTGTTTGAAGGCCGGCTCTGGAGTGAGAAACCCGGTGGGCGCGTTGTTCTTGTATTGGTCGAATAAGGCGAGGACATCGCTGTCGCTCGGGTCGCCAACACCAGGCACGAAATCCGAAACGGGAATGGCGGCGACCTGGATTTCCTGTTTGACGTTCAGCCGCCGATAGTATTCCCAGAACTGAGCCGGCGTTGTGTATTCGCGTGGAACGAGCATCTGCAGCGCCAAATTGGCCCGCAGGTTTTCTCGCAGAATTTCGTACAGTTCCGTTTCGCTCAGTCGCAATTTCATGCGGATTTCTTTGAACTGTTTCTGACTCAGCTTGCTGTCGGTCACCTCCATGATGAAATCGTTGACCGCCTTGTCCGAAAGCCCAATCCCCATCTGGTCGGCTTCGTGGCGAAGAATCATGGACATGGCCGCACTGTCTTTACCGTCGGCACCAAAGTTAAACGGCGGTTGCGACGGCTGTTGCTCGGTCTCGCTGCGCGCCTGCGCGACGAATTGATTTGCCAATTGCCTGCGGCGCAGGTGCTCGTTGACATCCTGCTCCGAGAGACTGCCGATGGTTAATTCAACGGCGGCATCGGCTCCCGTAAATGTGGGGACAACGTATGCCATGAGAACGACGCCCAACAACAGCCCGCCAACGCCGTACTCGTTACCGTGTCCCGAGGGTCGCCCGAGGATCCAAAATGCACATCCCAACAGCAAACCGGCCATCAGGATGGGAAACAATTGTGGGTTGGATCGCAACTGGTCCATCACAACAAATGCGAACATGGCCAGCCCGGTGAGTACGACCGTGAGTACCCGGGCGTTCTTACGGAAAATGGCAAAGGGGGATTTCATCGTGTGTGTTCCTCGGGCCGAAAATCGGCTGGCGGGGGGTACAAATTTGCGGAATCGCCGCCGCTTCGCAACGGCAAATTGATGTTGAATCTGGCCGACAACCACAGCCAATCAAGCTAAACGAAATGGCAGACAGACTTGACAGACGCTGGAAGAATGGTTTATCCAGTGGCCCATTCAGGCTGCGTCAACCAATAGAGTCCCTCTGTGGCGGTCGCCGCGCATTGTAGTTTGTCTTCGTCGGCTGACAAGTCCAACAGCGGGCGTAGAAAGTCCACGAGCTGCGTCCGGCGAAGCCCACGGGTTGCGTCCCGTGGGAATGAGATAATACAGCATCGTTCAAATAGAGGCACCGGCCGTTGGCTAAAAAGAAGAAAAAAAAGGGGTTGGTGATCGTCGAATCGCCGGCCAAGGCCCGCAAAATTGCCGGCTATCTCGGCAGCGATTACACGGTGATGGCGAGTATGGGGCACGTCCGCGACCTTCCGGCCAACGCATCGGAAGTCCCCAAGGAGATCAAAGAACAGAAAAAGCCGTGGGCTTCGCTGGGCGTCAACACCGACGCTGATTTCGAGCCGGTCTACGTTGTCCCCCAAGAGAAGAAGAAGATTGTCCGGGAGCTAAAGGCGGCTCTGAAAGACGCCGAAGAGCTGATTCTGGCGACGGATGAAGACCGCGAAGGGGAAAGCATCGGCTGGCATTTGATGCTGATACTGAAGCCAAAAGTCCCCGTCAAACGCATGGTTTTCTCGGAAATCACCAAGGAAGCCATCCAGCACGCGATTGAGAATCCCCGTGAGTTGGACGGCGATCTGGTGGCCGCCCAGGAAACTCGCCGCGTGCTTGACCGTCTCTATGGTTACACACTCAGCCCGCTGTTGTGGAAAAAAATTGCCCGGGGATTGTCGGCCGGCCGCGTGCAATCGGTGGCCGTCCGTATTCTGGTGCTGCGCGAATTGGAACGACTCGCGTTTCGCAGCGGATCGTTTTGGGATCTGAAGGTCGAACTCGCCGCGAGCGAACAGCAACTGTTCGAGGCGCAGCTGTCCAAGCTCGGCGGACAAAAAATTGCCAGCGGCAAAGACTTCGACGAGAACACAGGCCAACTCAAAACCGATGCCAAAGTGTTATTGCTCAGCGAAGAGGACGCCCGGCAACTGCAGGAACGGCTGCAGCAAACCGATTGGTCGATTACCTCAATTGAAGAACGAAACCAGGTCCGCAAACCGTATCCGCCGTTCACCACCAGTACGCTGCAGCAAGAGGGAAACCGCAAACTGGGCTTGGCCGCCCGAGACACAATGCGGACGGCACAACGGCTGTATGAAGACGGCCACATCACTTACATGCGAACCGATAGCGTCAATCTGTCGGGCGAGGCGATCGAAGCATCGCGGCGCTGCGTCACCGATCGGTTTGGGGATGAATATCTCAGCCCACAGGTGAGGCAATTCACCAGCAAACAGAAGAACGCGCAAGAGGCTCACGAAGCGATTCGCCCCGCCGGCACCGAAATGAAAACCGCCGACGAAATCGGGCTGACCGGCCGCGAGGCCAAGCTGTATTCACTCATCTGGAAGCGAACCATCGCCACGCAGATGGCCGAAGCGCGGCTGAAATTTCAAACCGTCACAGTGACCGCCGACGATGCAGAGTTTCGCGCAACGGGTCGGCACGTGGAGTTCCCCGGATTCTTCCGCGCGTATGTCGAAGGCGTTGACGATCCGGAAGCCGCGCTCGACGATCAAGAGTCGGCTCTGCCGCCGCTGGCTGAAGCGCAGAAACTGGGTTGTCACGAGTTAAACGCGGTCGGTCACGAAACCAAGCCCCCCGCGCGATACACCGAAGCAACGCTGGTGCGTGGATTGGAAGCGGGCGGAGTCGGTCGTCCGAGTACCTATGCCAGCATCATCGGCACCGTGCAGGACCGGGGTTACGTCCGAAAAGCGGGCAGCCAACTCATTCCCACTTTTACCGCTTTAGCGGTAACCCGTTTGCTGGAAGAGTTCTTCCCCAAGCTTGTCGATCTTGGTTTTACCGCCAGCATGGAGCAGCAACTCGACGACATCGCAGCGGGTGAAGCCGAGCGACTGCCCTATCTGCGACAGTTCTACGACGGCGGAGAAGGACTCGAAACACAGGTTAAACAAAAGACAGAGACAATCGATGCGCGGACGGCGTGCACCTTGAAACTCGATGGGCTGGAGTCCGATGTTCGCGTCGGCCGTTATGGCCCGTATTTCGAGAAGAAGAAAAACGGCGAGCCACTCACCGCATCCATCCCGGAAGGCATTGCCCCGGCCGACCTGAATGAAGAAATGGCCGACAAACTGATCGAGCAGAAGTTGGCTGGCCCGAAGTCGCTGGGCATGCACCCCGAAGAGGGACTGCCGGTCTATGTGAAGAATGGACCGTTCGGGCCGTACGTGCAGCTGGGCGACATCGTCGAAGACGGACCGAAACCCAAACGCGTCGGCATCACCAAAAACATCGATCCTGAAACGCTGGAGTTGGATACGGCAATCGAGTTGCTGCGCCTTCCGCGGCGTCTTGGCGAACATCCCGATACCGGCAAAGTTGTCAACGCCGGCATCGGCCGATTCGGCCCCTATGTGAAGCACGCCAACGTCTATAAGTCGTTCGGCAAGGAACACACCTACGACCTCGACGGCACGATTTATAACGTGTTGTCCGTCGACTTGCCGACGGCCGTCGCGATGCTCAAAGAAGCACGGCCGACATCGGCACCGACGCCGATCCGCGAATTGGGTGAACATCCCGACGACGGTGCAAAGATTGGGATTTACGAAGGACGCTACGGCCCCTACGTGAAACACGGCAAGATCAACGCCACCATTCCCAAAGACCGCGAAATCGAATCGGTTCGACTGGAAGAAGCGCTCGACTGGATTGCCATCAAAGCCGCCAAGAAGGGCGGCGGTCGCAAGAAGGCAACCAAAAAGAAGACCACAAAAAAAGCCGCCGCTTCAACCAAGAAGAAGGCCACCAAGAAGAAGGCAAAGAAGAAAGCCAAGAAAAAGACAAAAAAGAAATCGTCATAATTAAAGTGAAAGCCCCCCGGCTGCGTCCGGGGGGATCGATCCCGTGGGCTTTGTATCGTTCAATTCCCCCAGCGCTGTGTCAGGTCGAGTTCGATGCCCAGTTGATCGCAGATGCGGCTGACGACGAAATCGACCAGGTCGTGAATCGTCACTGGGTTGTGGTAGAACCCGGGCATCGCGGGCAGAATCACCGCTCCGGCATCGGACAGCCGTTTCATGTTGTCCAGTTGAATGCTGCTCAAGGGCGTCTCGCGCGGCACGAGAACCAACTTGCGGCGCTCCTTCAAATGCACCTCGGCAGCGCGGTGGATGAGGTTCGTCGCTTGCCCCGATGCCAGGCTGCCCAGCGTCCCCATCGAACAGGGGCAGATCACCATCCCGGCGGTTGTGAACGATCCGCTGGCAATTCCGGCGGAAAAATCCCGGTAGTGGTGGTAGGTTAATTCGCCGATTCGGGCTTCGTCGTCCTCTTCGGAAAACACCGAACTCATCACGTGCATCGACGAACTGCCGGCCCGCAGCATTTTGAGTTTGCTGTCGTTCGAAACTTCATCTGCCGTCGGCAGTAATTGCGATTTGTCGAAGTTTTCAAGGTCAATCGTCGTGCCCAGTTCCTGCTTGAAAACTTCGACGGCAGCCGGGCTGATGGTTAAATGAACGTTACGGCCGACGGCCAACATCACTTCGAGCAAGCGCACGGTGTAAATGCTACCGCTGGCACCGGTCATGGCAACGACGAGGTCTTTCATCGAACGTGTTCCGATTATGCGTGTTGTCGAGAAGTCGATCCGGCCGTGTCAACGGGCGACCGCAGGGAAGTGACTCAATTCAGTATACGGTAGCCGCTTTCCGATTGGCATCAATCGGCAACATTCATCGCCGCCGACTGCGCCGTTGCCTGGTCTGAAGCCGGTTGATTCGGTTTCTGCCCTACATATATTGCGGCCACGCCGAACGTCAGCGACTTCCAGCGGACTGCGTCCAGTCCGCAGTCGGCCATAATGCTGGTCAGCGCATTTCCCTGCGGAAATTGCGTCACCGATTCCGGAAGATAGTTGTAGGCCGACTGGCTGTTTCGCGCTAACAACTGCCCGATGCGAGGCAGGATATGACGAAAATAAAAACGGTACAGTCGGCCCAGCAGCCAGTTGGTCGGCATGGTGAATTCCAGCACCAGCACGTGTCCGCCGGGTCGGCAAACGCGAATCATCTCGCGCAAACCGGCTTCGGTGTTGGTGACGTTTCGCAGCCCGAACGCGACCGAAACGAGCTGAAACATCTCGTCGGCGAACGGCAACTTCTGCGTGTCGGCTTCGAGAAAACTGATCGG
The DNA here is from genome assembly GCA_018699955.1 of Planctomycetaceae bacterium. GTDB lineage: Bacteria > Planctomycetota > Planctomycetia > Planctomycetales > Planctomycetaceae > JABISG01. Next base: position 18,069 of record JABISG010000099.1, read on the forward strand.
CGCAGCATCGGACGATTTCTTCTGACGGACTCGTGCCGACTTCCCGTTGGCGATCCGTAACATGTCGTGTGCAAAGTCGCTGCCAACCACCGGAATATCACAATGGCCGCGTTTCCAATAGGCGATGGCCAGATCCCCGGTGCCGCTACAAACATCGAGAATCGGCACGTCTTCCTGTAACGGAACGGTGCGCACTGCTCGCCAGCGCCAGTAGATGTCGGTTCCGGCGGAGAGAAAGTGATTCAAGAAATCGTAGCGCGGCGAAATCTCACCGAACATTTCTCGAATGCGTTTTTCAGATTTATCAACGGCCATCGTTTAGGTCATGATTGCATCTTGGAAATGTGAAAAGCCCACGCGTTGCGCCCCGTGGAATTCCTACCTTGATCCGACGTTGCGTCGCGGGACTCGGGATTATAGCAGGTCGGTCGCTCAGCGACCCTTTTGCGGGAACCGTTTCCATTACAGCGGGCAGAAAACCCGTTCGGCATTGTTGCGGGTGAAGCGACCACGGGTTACGGTCTGCATTCCGGCGTTCTAATCCCAGTCCGTTTCCTGTAGCCCAACACCACAATGCTTCAACGGTTTCTACTTCTGTGGCTGATTCTGTCATCGCTGCTGGCGTATTCCTGGCCGCGTGTCTGGGGTGGAATTGTCGATGGGTCGGGAGTGACGCTCGATCCAACATTCGACCTGTTTCAGGTCGTTTACGATGCGGGGGCGCTGAAACCGATCATTCGGGTGACGATGTTTTGTATCGGTTGCCTGTTGCCGCGCGATGAGATTGCGCAGGTCTTTCGCAAATGGCCGACGGTGTTCGGTGGAACGGCGGTGCAATACGCGGCGATGCCGGCATTGGCATTTCTGGTTTGTCTGGTCTTGCAGCTCGACGAGGCGACCCGCATCGGTGTCATTTTCGTCGGATGCGTGCCGGGCGCGATGGCGTCGAACGTGCTGACGCTGGCGGCGAAGGGAAACGTCAGCTATTCGGTCAGTTTGACGACGGCGGCAACACTGCTCTCGCCACTCACCGTACCCATTGCGTTGTGGGTGACGTTGGGCAGCAGTGTCGCGCTCGATCCGTTGAAGGTGAGCTTGGATCTGTTGACGCTCGTTGTCGGCCCGGTCGTCGCCGGTCATCTGATTTGCCGCTACTTCAAGCAAATCGAAGCGCTCATGCGAATCATCGCACCGGCCGCCGCCAATCTGACGATTCTGGCAATCATCGCTGTCATTGTCGGGGTCAACCGCGGGCGACTTGGAAACGTTACCCCGTACGTTCTGGTCGGGCTGTTGATCGTGAATCTGCTTGGTTACGTGGCGGGGTATTGTGGCGGCCGTTTGCTGCGACTGCCCGAAGCAATGCGGCGCGCCCTGACATTGGAAGTCGGAATGCAAAACGCCGGGTTGGGGACTGTGCTGGTGATTGAGATGTTTCCGAAATATCCGGAAGCGGCAATCCCCACGGCCGCCTACACATTCGGCTGCATGTTGACCGGAACGATGCTTGCCCACTTTTGGTCGCGAAAGCCGACGGCGAGCATGGAAGCCTCAGACGCGACATAAAAAACGCAAGCGACGGACCACTCCGGGTCACGTTCGCTTGCGTTTCAGGCTTGAATTCATCGCGCGAAACTTGCGCGGTTCATTCTTCGAGTCCTTTTTTTAATTCATCTCGCTCGCGGCGTGTCACCTCGAGGTCGAACATCAGGTATTTGATGTCGAGCCGTAGTTGCGATAACGCTTCCTGTACCAGCGACAGAATGCGGCGGCGACGGTTAACGGTCTCGATGACGCGGTTGTAAGCCGCTTCCAATCCCGGTTGCTGCTCGGCCGGCAGCTTGGCAATTTCCTTGGCGAGGTCGATCATCTCGCGCGGAAGCTGATCGGGTTCACTATTGGGAAGTCGTGAGGTGCTGTTCATCATTGAGGCTTTCTCAAGTGACCTGCCAATGGCTGAGGGAATCCATCCGCAAGGCGAATGTTTGGCAAGCTGTGTGTCGTTTCAATCTCCGTGACAGTTGATTCACACTAAGTACAGATTTTGTGCCAAATGGCCGCCCATCTCAAGGGGTGGCCCATAACATGTGTTCTGTCAGTGGTTTGCGTCTCTCCGGAATTCTTGCAAGCGTGTTGGTGCATGTTGCGAACCCGCCACACGCTCGTCTTGGCGAAAATCGCAACCTGTTGTAGAATCCCGCACTTACAACGGTGCGGGCGGTGTTTGCTGCGCGTTGCCGAATCGAAACAGTCGCATCGACACATTTCCGTCTGCCACCTGGATCGACGAAGATTCGCGCAAATTCGCCCACCGCAAGGTCTGGTTCGTTGGGTTGCGGAAGATGATTCGCCACGATCCGTCGCCCACCCACGGGATCAATTCGGCAGTGAAGCCAATTTCTTCAATCGCTTCTCGGATCGCATGGTGCTGCAGTCTACCGCTGTTGGTGCTGGTTGCGTCGCTCTGCGCGGTGGGGGAGGACTTTCATGCCGGCTTCGACGAAGACCAGACAAGCTGGAAAGTGAATTACGAGAAGTCGCAACTGCGCATACTTTCGCATCGGCGGCATCAAACCATTTTCGTGCGCGGCCGCGCTTGCGAGAATTTTGAATTCGACGCCCCGCGCAGTGGCCAGTTTGTGCAGTTGGAACACACGCTGCCACGCGCCCGCGTCTTCAACGAGTTGAAACTCTCGCTTTGGGTTCGCTCGAACCGGCCCGGTGCCGCGCTGTTTGTGCGTGTCGTTTTCCCCCATCAAATCGATCCCCGAACGAACAAAGTGCTGCATACATATTTGCGGGGTGAAACCTACTCGAATGCCGGTCGCTGGCAACGACTGGTTTGCTCAACACCACAGAAACAAATGGACGTGCAACTGCGACAGATTCGCGCCCGGCTGAAAAACACGCGCGTCGATCCGCGCGAGGCGTATGTCGATCGCGCCTACCTGACAACCCGGCTCTCGAAGGGAACGACCGAATTCTTTCTCGACGAATTGAAGTTTGGGCCAATCGTCGAAGCGAAGACGAAAGCCGATGTTCTGCAAGTCGCCGAAGAGGGGGACGAGGATCGCTCGCCCGCCGATTTTCGTCTCAATCAGTTGCGTGTCGAGGGCGCTCCCTTCTTCCCCCGGATCATGCCGTATCACGGTGAACTGCCCCAAACTCTCGGGCAATCGCGGCCCAACGTCATCTGGGTGCCGAATGCCGACAACATCTCGCTCATCGACAGCCTGCGTCGCGAGAAGATGTGGACGATTGCAACTCCGCCCCGGCCCTCTGCCGCGGACGAGGATGCAGGGGAAACGAAACCGAATCGCATCCGGCCGTTTGGAACTCAGACACGATCGGTCCTGTGGTGGAATCTGGGTTTGCAGATTCCTCCCGAAGCCAAGGACGCGCTGGTTATTTGGAAGCGGCAGATTGAGGATGCCGACGTCAAATACCGTCGACCGCTGATGGCCGACGTCACCGGTTTGGAACATGTTTACTCCCGGCACATTGGCATGCTTGGCGTGAGCCGGTTTCCCATCGGTTCGAGTCTGTCGCCGTTGGAGTATCGCGACTGGCTGATTCAACGCCGCAAAACAGCCCGTCCGGGTAGCTTCATCTGGACCTGGATTCAAACGGAAATGAATTCGTCGGCTGTCTTCAACACGTCGTCTCGTTCAATGTTTGTTGAACCCGAGCAAATGCGTTTGCAGTTGTATGCCGCACTCGCTGCCGGTTGCCGAGGCGTTGGGTTCTGGAAGACGGGTCCGCTGAACTTATCTGACCCGGCGTCTCTCGAACGGCAACTCGCATTGACGCAGCTCAACCTGGAGTTGGAGTTGCTCGAACCGTGGCTGGCAACGGGAACGGTGGTGGAACAGGTTCCGTTTCTCGTTACACAACGCGGGCTGAAAATCGGGCGACGTGCAATCGACTTTCCTGGATCGCAACGCGAACGCAACGCGGCGCTCAAAGCACGCGATCATGAGTCGAGGGCCAACAGTGGAAATCAATTGGAAGCGACGATTCTTCGCACCGATTACGGCATGCTGCTGTTGCCGGTCTGGTATCACAAGACGGCGTTCTATGTTCCCAGCCAGATGGCGGCGAATGACGTGACGATCGTTGTGCGCGGCGTAGGACAATCAGCCTCGGCGTGGCAGGTCAGCACAACCGGTATTCGCAGCCTGGAAAGCGAGCGGATTACCGGCGGCGTGAGAATTACGATTCCCCGATTCGATCAGACGGCCGCTGTGATCCTGACGGCAGACCAAGCCCTCATTGCAAAAATTCGCCACAAGATTGACGGCATGGCCAAATTGAGCGCCCGCACTTCAATCGATTTGGTAAAGGCAAAGCTCGATCGCGTGCGCCGCATCGATTCGGAACTTGAATCGCTGGACATGGGCCAGTTGGACTCCCATCCATTGCTGGCCCGCGCGACCCGACTGTTGGCGATTTCTGAAAATGCGTTTGACCGTCAGGACTTTCACGGTGCGCGGCAGACGAGCGGTGAAGCCGCGCAGTCGCTGCGAATTTTACAAAGTGCCCACTGGTACGATGCGATCCGCAGTCTGTCCTCGCCGGCCGCCTCTCCCTATACCGTCAGTTTTCAAACGCTGCCCGATCACTGGCGGCTGATGGCCTATTTGGGGCGGACGCGATTCAAGAACGACGCAAACATTCTCGCTTCGGGCGATTTTGAAGACATCGAGACGATGATTGCCGACGGTTGGACGCACACGCAAAACAAACTCAAAGGGATCACGGCGGCCGCCGAACTGAATCCGCTTCCCAACGATGGCGGCTATGCGTTGCGACTTGTCGCCGTACCCGAGATTGGAAAGGAGCCGCCCCGCGTCGTCGATCATCACCCGGTGACGGTCACCACACCGGCAATGCGCGTGTCGGCAGGACAAATTATTCACGTCAGCGGTCGCGTCCGCATTGTTGGACCGATCACAGGCAATGTTGATGGCGTGATGCTGTACGACAACCAGTCTGGTCCCCGCCGCGCGCTGAGATGGAACAAGTCGGCCGGTTGGCAACAGTTCGAATTACTCCGCAAGGTGGAAGCTGACGGTGAATTGAAGCTGACAATTGCGCTCACCGGGCTGGGCGAAGCACAATTCGACAACATTCGCGTCGTACCCCACTCGCCGCGGCTTCAAGTCACCGGCGCGACTTCGCAACCAATTGAAAAGGACACCGACAACCGTTGGCAAATACGGGATTTCATTCCGAAAATTCCCAAATTGTCCAATCCACTACCGGGCATCCAAAAGTCGCTACCAGGACTGAGAAACCGAATTCCAAAATTGAACGACGCACCGCCCAAACGGAATTCGATTTCCCCCCAAACACCGGTACCCTCAGATTGAAAATGTCGCACCTCAAAGCCCTCGGGCTGCGGCCCGAGGGATCCAACGGTCACGTCACGGAAGAAACGGAAACAGTTTGCGCCGGTTCTCCTCAGTGAGCGGTGAACCGTATTCGCACGGTTCGAACGCCTCAACATAACGAACGCGCCCGCCGGCTGCTTCGCCATAGATGGCAATCAGTTGGTCGCGGAAGCGATCGGCCCGAGACACAATGCGACGGCAATACCATTCGCCCATCCATTCGCGACGGGCGATCGGGTCGTCGGGAACTTCGTCTTCCGTCTGAAAGTTGTAAGGCAGCCAGTCGTAAAATTGCGACTTGTGGCAGTCGAGCAAATCGATGACCGAGGAAAGTACCGGTTCGATATCGACGACGACTGTTGGCGAAAACGGATAGGGCCGCATGAAATCGTCGGCCACGTAGGCAATCACCGGATTGTCGCGCAGAGCAGGCGCGTCCGTAACCACCGCAGGCACGGTGACCATGTACGCCGCATCGCACACCAGTTGCGACGTGTAACGATGATCGGGGTGATAGTCGTTGGGCCGATGCGTGAGAATTAAATCTGGCCGCTCGTCGCGAATCAGCCCGATGATTTCGTCGCGGGCTTCGAGAGTCGGGAGCAAGTAGCCGTCGCGGTGGTTGAGAACATCGTAGCGGATTCCCAATAATTCGCCTGCAGCCGCTGCTTCTTTGCGGCGGATGTCGGCCAGTTCCTCGCCGTGGATTCGCTGATGCCCCGACTCGCCGTTGGTCACACTGACGAATCGGACGCTGTGTCCCAATTGCCGATACAAGGTGGCAACCCCGCCGGCCGACACATCGCAATCGTCCGGATGCGCACCAATGACAAGTATTCGTAACTTCGATTCAGGCATCGGTCGCGTACTCCTCGTTCCCACGCTCCGCGTGGGAACGCAATTCTTCGACGCTCTGCGTCGAGTATGTTTTCTCCGGCACAGCACCGCACCAAGTGTCTATTCGTCAATCGCGGAACCGAATGAAACGATTCTAGATGTAAATGTTCAATGCAAATCGTTGTGACGTCATCGTTTTTATCCGTCATCGATTGAATTCTCCAGCGTGGGGCAGACAATGGACGATCCAGCGCGGGGCGACCTGCGTATAATGATTACGAAACAGGCAACGCGTTTGTCGCTTGTTTCGGATTTTCAAATTCCGGTTGGCGGTTTGACCGCCCAATTTCAAGTGAGGCAGCGAAGATGTCGCTTCCCGTCGTCAGTTCACAAACCGCCGATGAAGCCTACGAAGATCCGCTCGATCTGATCGAAGAGATTGACCGACTGAAGATCGAGAAGGATGCGACGATTCTCGCCCACTTCTACGTCGATGGAGACATTCAGGACATTGCCGACTTCACCGGCGACAGCCTCAAGCTGGCCCGCGATGCGGTCAATGTGACCACTTCGACGATTCTATTCAGCGGCGTACACTTCATGGCCGAGTCGGCCAAGATCCTCAATCCGGAAAAGAAAGTCCTCATTCCCGATCTGCTGGCAGGATGTTCGCTCGCCGAGAGTTGTCCGGCTGACAAACTGGCCGAGTTTCAGCAGAGGCTTCGCGGTGAGGGCCGCGACGTGGTGACGGTCGCGTACATCAACACGTCGGCTGCGGTCAAAAGCCTCTGCGACTGGATCGTCACCAGCGGAAACGCTCGCGAGATCATCGACCGAGTCCCCGCCGACCGCGAGATTCTATTTGTTCCCGATCAGCACTTGGGGCGGTACTTGGAAGAAGTGTCGGGACGCAAGATGATTCTGTGGCCCGGTGCCTGCATGGTGCATGAGATATTCAGTCTGCAGGACATGCTTCGCGCCAAACGCAACACTCCCGGCAGCATGGTGATTGCCCACCCCGAATGCCCGCACAACATTCTCGAGCATGCCGACTTCATCGGCGGAACCGAGAAACTGCGGCGGCATGTGATGTCTTTCGAGGAGCCGCAAACGTTTCTGGTCGCGACCGACGCCGCCATGATTCACGCCTTCGAGAAATCGGCGCCGCAGCATACGTTCGTTCCCGTACCCGGCATTATGACCGACAGCGGCGAAACGTGTGCGTGCAACCGCTGTCCGCATATGGCGCGTAACACGCTGGCAAAGGTCCGCGACTGTCTGAAGAACGGCGAGCCCGAAATCCACTGGCAACCGTACTTCGACAAAGCCCAGGATGTGCTTCAGCGCAGCCTGTTGGACTAACGTTCGCGCAACGAATGTCTGTCGTTCAAGACTTGACGACCGAGGTTGCGACATCGGTGACGACTCTGACGATTGTCAGCTCGCGGTCGTCTCGCAGGTCGATGATCTCAAGCGGGCATGCCGATTCCTCGTCAGACGGGGTGGCCCCTCTGACTTCAATGATCGGAGAGGTGTAGGCATCGCGATTGGAACGCACGACCTTGCCCACGCGACCATCGCTGATTTCGACGCAGGAGCCGATGGGAAACAGCGACACCGTGTGCAGCAATGCCCGCACGACGGACGTGTCGTAAAGACCCTTTCGCGCTCCATACAGAATCTGTTCCATCGCATGGTAATGCAATAACCCGGGCCGGTAGGGCCGAGGTGACACCAACGCGACGAAAACGTCGGCTACGGCGGCGATCTTCGCCAAGTAGTGGATTTGATTGGCGGTGCGGTTGCGGGGGTATCCACTGCCGTTGAGCCGCTCGTGCATCTGGTAGGCGACAAGTCGCGAACCGTTCGGCACGCCGTTGGCCTCACGCAGTGAGTCGAATGTCAGCGTGGGATGCTTGGTGATTTCAAGAAACTCAATTTTGTTCAACGGTCGGTTCAAGTTGACGAGTTCCGGTTGAAGTTTGAGCATGCCGGTATCGTGAACCAGACAGCCGATTCCCAGTTCGATCAACTCATCCGGCTTGAGGCCGAGAATTGTGCCAACGGCCATCGATAACATGGCGGTTTGCAGGCTGTGTTTGTAGGGGTACTTGTTGGTCGCGGGGGTGAGTCCCATTGCGACGAACAGGTCGAGATCGTCGGCGATTCGCATCAGCGATTCGCTGGAGACGGACGCTAAGGGGGCGGCAAGATTAAAGTCGCCGCGGGTCAATCCGTCGAACAATTGCTCCACTTGCTGCAGCGAAGCATCGAACTTTTTTGAAAAACGTTGTTGATTAATTACGTCGTACGGACTTGCGCCGTGAGTGGCAATTTTATTGACGAACGAATCTGTCGAACAGGTCCAACGGGAGTTCTTGATCGGCGTCTGAATTTGCGATGTGGCTTTTTCGACAGCCTTCCGTGCTTGGTCGTCGGGTCGCCCCTGTATGCGACGGGCTTCGACACGGTGAACGAGAACCTGGGAGATACCCCGGCTTCCCAGCCGCGACAGCAGACTATCGGTAATGGTCGTACCGGTTGCTAACAGCAGAATTAAGCTGCTGTCAGCACTGTCTTTGTAGATCGGTGCACGCAAGGTTGCGCCGATCGTGATGCTCGACAACTCGATCGACGCGAAGTCTTCACCCGCGCGTGAGGACTGGGCATCTGGTTGAACTAGAGAGGCTGTCATTAGTCGTTCTTCCTAGCCTTGTTGAGGCTCGGCTTACAGAAACTTCGTGCGCGACAAACATACTACGGATTTTCCCTTGGAACAAATTTGGCAAGTCGATGGAGGGTAAAACTTCGCAAGAAGTTGGTGGGGTTCGACCGATTTGTCGGCAGGTATCGATTGATCCGATTCAATCGTGTTGTTGAATCGCGGCCAACAGCAGCGCGCAGACCTCACACGAGATTTGTGGTGTCGGTGAGAACGCCGCGCTAGAAACGGGGCTTCGCCGCCAAAGAAACTTGAAGTTCTGTCAAAACCCTCTGTTGGCTCACAACACCCCTTGTGTTTAAGTGCAGAGTTCGCCCACAACCGGATTTTGACGGAGCCTCTTATTCTTTGGGAAGCTTGGCGAGAGCGTCGTCGGAACCAACCAGAACCAACATGTCGTCGGATCGAATCTGATCGTTGGCTTGGGGGACGCTGACAACAACGCGCTCTTCAACTTCTTCGCCGTCACGTTCGACTTTCGTCAGTCGTTTGATGGCGACGAGATTCACGCCGAACTTCGTTCGCATGCCGATCGACTCCAGCGTCTTGTCGTGAAAGACTTTGGGCGCACTCAATTCAATCAGCGTGTAGCCGTCGGCCAGCGCAATGAAATCTTCCACGTGCGGGTTTGCCAAATTGCGGGCCAAGTGTTGCCCCGCCTGGATTTCCGGTTGAATGACATCGTCGGCCCCGATTTGCTGAAAGATCTCCGCGTGGAATTTCGACTGCGCGCGGCAGATAATCTTCGGCACGCCCATTCGCTTGGCAATGACCGTTGCCAGAAGTGCCGACTCGAAGTTCTCGCCGATGGCGACAACGCAGCAATCGACCTTGTCGATTTCCTGACTCCGCAAAGCGGTTTCGTCGGTGGTGTCGAGTCGCACCGCAAAATCAATGTCGTCTTTGATTTCGTTGACGAGGTTGATATTGCGATCGATGGCGATGACCTGCGCGCCGTTTTTCTGAAGGTTACGCGCCAACGACATGCCGAATCGCCCTAAGCCGATCACTGCGATTTTGACCACAATTCACTCCTGCGAAAACTCGAATGCCAAGGGCTGGAGACTCACCGGGGGGTTAACATCCCCCGCTCGCCATTGTCACTTCCCACTATCCACTACCGACTACCCACCATTTTCTCATCCTAACGTGACCCGTTCATCGGGGTAATCGTAGCTGGCGTCAGCATGACGACCGCCCAAACCCATCAGCAATGTGAGTGGTCCGACGCGGCCGATAAACATGGTGACGATTATCACAAATTGCGACGGCGGCGAAAGCCGCGGTGTGACACCGGTGGAAACTCCCACTGTCGCGAACGCGCTGGCGGCTTCATACAAATGATCGACCAGCATTTCCGGCTGCCTTTCGAATAACACAAGTAAGATCGTGGTCGCCATCACGATTAACATTCCCAGAGTCAAAATGCCAAGTGCGCGACGGACTTGCTCGTCGGGGATGTTACGCCCCATAAACTCGACACGTTTGCGGCCACGCAGCACCGAAGCAAGCGCTAATACGGCCAACGCAAAGGAAATCGTTTTGACGCCGCCGCCGGTCGAACCGGGCGAAGCGCCGACGATCATCAACGGAATGGCAAAGAGTTTCGTCGCTGGCTTTTGAGTGCCGTGATCAACCGTGTTGAATCCGGCCGTGCGAAACGTGACCGATTGAAACCATGCATCGGCGATCCGCTGCCCGCTGCTCTCCTCGTGGTCAACCGAATAGTCCGTCCCTTCAGCGCCGGGCAAGGCTTCCAACACGTAGTAGCCAACCATCCCAAACAACAACAAGGCCACGGTGGTACCGACGACCAGTTTGGATGTGATGGAAACTCGAACGTGATCTTTCGGAAAATTGAACAACGGACGAGTTCGAATGACCGACCGCTGCGACCGGATGAACAAAGCAATGTTGTACAACACTGCAAACCCCAGCCCGCCGGTGATGATCAAACCCGATAAGGCCCCCCACACCTGCCAGCGGGTCGACATGCCGACAAAGCTGTCGTTGGTCAGCGCGAATCCCGCATTGCAGAACGCGCTGGTGGAATGAAACATGCTGTAGAAAACGCGATCACCAAACGGCAGATCGGACCACAGCCCCGAAAGCAACAGCGCGCCGATCAGTTCAGCCCCAATCGTGAAGCAGAGAATTGTCAGCAGCAGACGGCGAACGCCGCCGGGTCCTTCGGACTCGAGGATATCACCGAGTGTGATACTTTCGCGCAACTGCATTTGCCGCCCGGCAATGACGGCAAACAGCGCCCCCCACGTCATAATGCCCAGTCCGCCGATTTGAAACAAACAAAGGATGATCGTCTGCCCGGTTCGACTCCAGTAGGGCGTATCACCTCCGGTATCGACGACGACGAGTCCGGTCACACAACTGGCGCTGGTTGAAGTAAACAATGCGATCCGCGCCCGATCCATCAGGCTTTCGTCAACCGGAGCCGTTTCCGCCCGTGCACGTGGAAGCATCAACAATGCTGTGCCGGCGGCAATCAGGATGACAAACGATACCACCAGCACCAATGCCGGATTCACTCCGCCGGCGGCCGCTTTGCGAGTCA
>JABISG010000037.1 GCA_018699955.1 Planctomycetaceae bacterium
AACAGATTTCTCAGGAACGCTGGCGGAGTCGTCCGCAGTTTGCATGGGTGCCGGGACTTTCGGTGTTCGGCCCGCTTGAACGTCGGCGAGACAATTTCCCAGCAGTTCGCTGACTTCTTTGGCCGAGCCGTAACGCTCGTCGGGGTTCTTCGCATGCAGATGACCGATGAGCCGGCAGACCCACTCGGGCGTCTCGGGGATGATGTCAGAAATGGGTCGCGGGGCGTCGTCGGCCACGCGCTTTAGGACGGCGACGGTTGAAGGTGCACGGAACGGGGGACGGCCGCTGAGCATTTGATAGAGCACACTGCCGAAGCTGAATAAGTCAGCCCGCGTGTCGAGCTTCTGGCCGAGCGCCTGTTCGGGAGCCATGTACAACGGCGTGCCGGCGATCATGCCGCTTTGCGTCATGCTGGCATCGTCGGCAGTGCGGGCCAGTCCGAAGTCGGTGATCTTCACATGGTCGTTGATGCTGGTTTCCAGCAGAATGTTGCCCGGCTTGACGTCGCGATGAATCAGCTGCTCGGCATGGGCGGCGGCCAAACCGTCGGCGATCTGTTTTCCCAGTCGCAGGACGCTTTGCAGGTCCAACGGTCCGGTCTCGTCCAGCCGTTCCTGCAGCGTCTGCCCGGGAATGTATTCCATCACCAAATACGGAATCGGCTCGTCTTCAACGGCGTAAATGCTGACGACGTTTTCGTGACGCACTGCGGCCGAGGAACGGGCCTCGCGCAAGAAACGTTTGCGGGCGGGTGATGTCGCCGCCATTTCCGGTGCCAGAACTTTGATGGCGACCACGCGATGCAGTTTTTCATCGAACGCTTTCAGCACCGTGCCGAAAGCGCCGCGACCGATGACCTCCTGGATTTCGTAATGCCCCAAACGCCCCAAAGAATCGGGATTGGTTGACGGTTCCAAGAAGCCGAGCGGAATTTCATCGTCCATTTCTTCACTCCCGTCTTCGACCGAATCGGAACCGTCAAATGCCATGGTGGCCGCAAGGTTGGGATTGCCGCTTGCCGACGCCGGATTCGTCTCGACCGTCGGATTGTCATTACCCGTCGAATCTCCCGCAATTTGCTGAACGGCCGGCGTGCCGAGAAATTGGCTGGCATCTTCGTGCGATGCCAACAGCGCCTGTACCTTCCCCAGCAGTTCCGCATCTTCGCCGCACGCTTTCTGCAGGTAGTCGTTCCTCGCGGAAAGGTCTTCAACGTCCAACGCGGAGAGAAAGATGTCTCGTTCGTTCATAACCCGGGCCTTACAGTGATAAAAGAAAACGCCTCGACTATTTGTAGAATGCGCCGTCTGTCAGAGCATCACGCCAGGAAATCTTCAAAGATTGTCGTTTTCGTTCTCGCCGCCTTCAATCTCCCGATGCAGCCACGCCCGCGCGTAGGCCCACAACCGGTCGGCTGATCGCGGAGAAATATCCAGAACTTTGGCAGCCTCGGGAATTGTAAGTCCTGAAAAGTAACGGAGTTGAACAAGTTCCGCCGCCTGCTGATCGGTAGCCGCCAAATTGGTGAGGGCGTCATCCAGCGCGATCAAGTCTTCGCGGATATCGGCCTCAACCACGGGAACGTCGTCCAGTTCCTGTCGGGCGAAATCTCCCCCCCGTTTGAGCCGATTCTTGCGTCGCGCGTTTTCGACGAGAATTCGCCGCATGGCTTCGGCCGCCGCCGAAAAGAAATGTCCTCGGTGATCCCAACCGGGATCTTCATTGCCTGAACCGACAAGTCGCAGATAAGCCTCGTGAACGAGTGCCGTCGCCTGCATGGTTTGGCCGGGCGCTTCGCGCGACATGTTTTGAGTTGCAAGCCGTCGTAATGCATCGTACACCAACGGGAGCAATTCGGCGGTCGCCCGGGCATCGCCGGTTTCCATCCGCTGCAAGATCCGGGTGATATCGTTCATAGAAATACAGTGTATCGCCTGCGCCGGACGGAAACATTCCCCAATCTTAATATTGGTGGCCGGGTGATCTCATGGTTGCACCACATCGCCATGCCGTTGGCATTATACGAAATGTGTGTGCATGCGGCTTATCCCTACCCGTTTTGGCAAAATCGCTCAAAAACTAATTGACCATCACAACCCCCGTGCATAGGATTCCGGAGTCTGTCAAGGAGGGCAGTGGGTACATGCTGGAATGTTGAGAATGGGTCTCCTGGCTGCCTGCTGTAGTCTTTCTCATTTTTTGGACGGAAGTTCTTTTCGCTGGAGAGGTTCGCGGACTTCCTGCGGTCGTCGGTTCCGTTTTGTTCTTTGTGCTCAGAGTACCCTGCTGGTTGCGTAGGCAAGATGCCTGGAACCAATCGCACACCGTTTTTTGGGTGCGTTAGCCATGAGCACTCCGCGGGCTCTCTGGACGTGTACGACGGCGATTGCCAAATCGCTGCCGGTGCTTCCCCACCTTCCCGCCATAGCCTCTGGCTTGAACGCCCCCACCGGCACAGGGATTGATCTCCGCCTCCGTTTCCCGGCGATGGGATCGACTTCCCCGCAGTCATTTGACACCCACTCTGCGCGCGGCCGGAAACTGACGCGTTTGGACACGATTCGAGTTGGCTAACAGGTTGCACAGAGTCGTTACATCATTTTGAAATTGGCACCCGCCAGGGAGGTGATGTTCGAAGAACCGTTGGCGGTAAGTGGGCCCCTATGGCCTCAAGGCCAGTTGCTACATCACCAAACCAATCGACCTAGAGGAGTTCAATTCAGTGGTTCGTACAATCGCTGATTTCTGATTGACTATCGAAAAGCTACCGCTGAGCGAGTGATATGGACGATCAACTCGTCAAAGTCCTGCTGATTGAGGACAATCCCATTGATGCGCGGCTGATTCGGGTATTGCTTACCGATACGCCCGGTGTGCGCTTCGAGGTGGAAGGTGCCGACCGGCTCTCGATCGCAATCGAGTCCCTCTCGCAGAGGGACAAAGCGGTCGATGTGATCATCCTGGATCTCTCGCTACCCGACAGCCAGGGCATCGCAACGTTTCAGGCCATCGACACCCTCGGTACTGCAATTCCGATTGTGGTACTCACCGGTCTGGACGATTCGCAGCTGTCGGTGCAGGCCATGCGGCAAGGCGCACAAGATTACCTGGTAAAGGGACAGGTCGATAGCCACCTGTTGGCGCGATCGCTGCAATACTCAATCGAACGCAAGCGGCTGGAGTCGGCGCTTCGTGGAAGCGAGGAACGCTACCGCGATCTGTTCGAGAACGCGCACGACATGATCCAAAGTGTGACGCCCGAAGGCCGCTTTGTGTACGTGAACCGCGCTTGGAGAACGACCCTCGGATTCAGCGAGGATGAGATCGCCGGCTTAAGTATCTTCGACATCATTCACCCCAACTGCCGCGATTACTGTCAACAGATGTTTGGACGCGTACTCGATGGTGAAGAATTGCACAACGTCGAAACCGTATTCGTCGCTCGCGACGGTCGCTGCATCGATGTCGAAGGCAACGCGAATTGCCGGTTCGACAAGGGGAAACCACTTACGACACGCGCAATTTTTCGCGATGTCACCAAACGCAAACAAGCCGAGCAGCGGATCAGGCAACTCAATGCCGATCTCGAGCGGCGGGTCGAAGAGAGGACCATGCAACTCGCGGCCTCCAACCGAGAGCTGGAAGCGTTCAGCTATTCGGTTTGTCACGATCTGCGCGCCCCGTTGCGGCGCATCGACGGCTTCAGTTCGGCCGTGCTGGACAACTACGGCGAGATGCTCGATGAGCAGGGAAAACACTTTCTCCATCGGATGCGGACCGGCGTTCAACACATGGGACTACTGATCGACGCGATGCTTAATCTCTCGCGCATGACGGCCATCGAATTGCGCAAAGAATCCGTCGATCTCAGCGAACTGGCACGGGCCATTCTCGCCGACTGCCTCGCCAGGGACTCCGGGCGTGAAGTTGAGGTGAAGATTGCCGAAGGTCTCGTCGTCGAAGGAGACCCCGAATTGTTGCAGTCGGCTATGGAAAACCTGCTGTGGAACGCATGGAAGTTTACCGAACACAAGCCGCACACCAGGATTGAATTTGGTGCGACACAGGCCGACGGCGAAACACCGTTTTTCGTTCGCGACAACGGGGCGGGGTTCAATATGACGTTTGTCGATGAACTGTTCGGCCCGTTTCAGAGACTGCACGGACAAGAGGAATTCGAAGGGATCGGAATCGGACTGGCTACCGTGCAAAGGATCATCCATCGACACCGCGGTCGCGTTTGGGCCGAGGGAGCCGTCGATGAGGGAGCAACTTTCTATTTCACACTTCCTTGAAGCCGAGGAGGATCTGATGCATACCAAAACAATCTTATTGGTCGAAGACAATCCCGATGACAGGGAACTGATTCGACTGGCGCTCCAACAAGCCGACATCCCCTGCAAAGTAGAAACCGTTTTCGACGGTGCCAAACTCGCCGACTACCTTTTTGCGGTTGGCGAGTACTGTCATCGCGACGCGCGGCAAATGCCCGATCTGATTCTGCTCGACCTCAAGCTGCCCAAATTGAGCGGCTGCAAGGCGCTGCAGATGTTGCAGCGAGTCCGCGGCCGGCCGAACCTTCCCCCGGTCATCGTCTTCACGTCGTCCGATGACGAGCAGGACATTGCCGACGCGTACAGCGCCGGCGCCAACAGTTACATCCGCAAACCGGTCGATTTCAATGAGTTCATCGAAAAGATCCGGCAGGTGCTGCTCTACTGGCTCGATCTGAACGTCCCACCTCCATCTCGACTCAGGGTGGCCCCCAGTTTGTTCACGTGAAGACGGCCTGCCGTTGCCAGATTCGAATATCGGAGCGAAGGAATCGACCAATGCTTAAACCCCTGAAACTCCTGCTCGTAGACGATTCACCAGACGACTGCGAACTGTTGCTGCTCGAAGTGCGACGCGGCGGTTACGACCCGGTCTGGGAACGTGTGGACACGGCAACCAGCATGCTGGCCAAGCTCAACAACCAGCCGTGGGACATCGTCATCGGCGACTACAACATGCCGCGATTCAACGGGATTCGGGCTTTGAAGTTGCTGCGCGCGCACTGGGATGACACACCGTTCGTGATGGTTTCCGGTTGCATCAGCGACGAGGCCGGCAGAAGAGCCATGCGGAACGGTGCCCGCGATTACATCATGAAAAGTAATTTGAGCCGGCTCGTCCCCACAATTGAACGCGAAATTTTCGATGCCGAACAACACCGCAGGCAACGGCAGCTCGAACGGGAAATCCAAAAGTCGAAAATGGCATTGGAGATTGCACGCAGAATTCAGCAGCAACTGCTCCCAACCACCGCCCCCTATTTCAAAGGGTTCGACATCGCCGGTGCCGCCTATCCCGCCGATGCCACCGGCGGCGATTATTTCGATTATTTCCCCATGGCCGACTCCTCGCTGACAATCGCCATCGGAGACGCCTGCGGTCATGGTGTTGGTCCGGCACTGCTGATGGCACAAGCCCGCACCTGCCTGCATACACTCATCGTCGAGCAAAAGGACATTTCAGAAATCCTGGCCGGCATCAATCGGATCCTGTACGAGGCGACGCCGCAGGAACATTTTATGACCCTGCTGCTTGCCCGGCTGGACCCCCAAACGCGACAGCTATCGTACACCAGCGCCGGCCACGCCGGTTGCGTCGTCAATAGCGCGGGAGACATTCGCGCCACTCTCGGCAGCACGGGCTTTCCGTTGGGACTCGTTGCCGATGCCAAGTTTCTATGCGCCGAACCGGTGGACCTGCAACCTGGCGATGTGGTGCTGCTGACGACCGACGGGATCACAGAGGCCCGTTCGCCGGACGGCAGTCTGTTTGGCTTACAGCGCGCAATCGATTTGGTCCGCATCTATCAGAACGGCTCCGCTTTCGAAATCGTTAACAACCTCTTTCACGCCGTTCGTGCATTCACGCAAATCTCACCGCAGGAAGATGACATCACCACTGTCGTAATTAAAGTGAACGACGTCCCCACTTCGACTGAAAAGGACTCGCACAGTTGATGCTCTGTCCGTATCATAAAGTCACCCCCGCCGACCAATCGGGTCAACTCTGTCCCGTTGTGGTTCGGCCCCGTTACGATTCGGTATGGAACTTCCCGGGAACGGTGACCACTGGTGTTTGACGTTTCGATTTTATTTTGCCGCAGCGTCTTCGTATTGGCGACACTGTCGGCCCTGATGCTCGCAACTTCCGAAGGGGAGATGTTCCCAAACATTCTGACGGTTCCCCTCGCCGCATTGGCCTACTTTCTGACCGTACAGCGGCAGAAGTGGGTACTGCCAAATCTTGGTGCCAATATACTCGCCTTGATCGCGTTGTTTTTTTCCGGCGGTGAGTGGCTGCGAGGCGAGATGATCGCTGATGTGGAATCCGTCATGCTGGCACGGTTGGTGTCTGGAACGCATCTTCTCATCTACCTCATGTGGATCGTGTTGTTTCAACAAAAGACGACCAAACATTACTGGTGGATGTTTGCGCTCAGCCTGCTGCAGGTTGCCGTCGGTTCGGTACTCACCGAATCGGGAACGTATGGGTTTCTGTTAATCGCCTACTTGTTCGCAGCCATCTGGACGCTGTCGTTGTTCACGCTGCATTTGGCCCGGCAGGAATTGAAGCGGCCGGCAGAATCCGCTGTGGCTTCGTCGTCTGTCGCCGGCCCCGCAGTTGTTAATCCGCACGGAGTCGAATTGAGTGTCATGTCGATTTTGCAGCCATCGCATGTTGTCTGGGAAAACAACACGCGCGGATGGTTGCAGCAGCGGGTCGATTTCCGTTTCGTCATGGGTACGATCGGAACGGCTCTGGCGTCTATCGGCGTGGCATTGTTTTTCTTTCTGCTGGTCCCTCGTTTCTGGATTGGTCAACTGCCGTCGGTTCGCCGTGGGGCCGTTGATAGCTTGGCTCCTCGACTGACCGGGTTCAGCGAAGAGGTTCAGTTGGGCTCGATGGGCCAGATTCTCGAAAGCAACGAACGCGTGCTGTTTCTCCGCATTTTCGATCGGGACGACAACGAGCTGGACGTCATTGAATACGCCAACGGCCTGGGCCACGTTGAACCCCTCTTCCGCGGTGCTGTGCTGGGGACTTATGAAAACGGGAGATGGGAAGCTGGAAGAATGGGCGCCGAACCGGACAAGCAGGTAGCACGGCGGATTCAATCTCAACTGGTGCGGCAGGAATTCCGACTGACACTCACAAATACCACACACCTTTTCGTTATGCATCCGGCCAGGGACTGCCGAATCCGGGGACGTAAACGCGTCGTCGCCTATCGACCATTCAGCGCCACGTTCCAGCAGCCCGATTCAAAGGCCGTAGAATACACCACCCGATCTCCGCCGTCGGTTACCACAACAGGCCCGCCGGTCATTCCTGTGTCCGACGAAGGCAGCGAACGTCGGTTCAACCAAATGGTCGAGCAATGCCGACACCTTCCCAACGAAGACGGACGACTCTCGCGACTGCAGTCGCTGGCTCGGCAAGTTGCCGGCTATGATCCTGAATCGGGCAAGCAACCGAGCAAACGAGAAATGGCGCGGCGGATCGAATCACATCTGCGAGATTCGGGTGATTACACCTATTCCCTCGATTCGTCTGTCGTCAAAGCCGGCGACGATCCCGTTGAGGATTTTCTGTTCAACCGCAAAGAGGGACATTGCGAGTATTACGCAACCGCGCTGGCGTTGATGCTGCGGGCCGTCGAGATTCCGTCGCGACTTGTCAACGGTTTCAAAGGAGGGGGCGTGAATCGCCTGACGGGGGAATTCTACGTCGAGCAACGCCATGCGCACGCCTGGGTCGAGGCACTCATCGACAACGGTTGGGTCACTCTCGATGCGACGCCGGCCGACGCTCGCTCGGAGAGTGTTGCCGGCCTGGCACCCACGGTTCTTTCGTGGACCGACCTGCTCAACTTGCTCAAGGAACAATGGTCGGCGAGTTTTGTTTCGATGGATGTCGATAAGCAGCAAGAACATTTCTATGGCCCGCTGAAGAACAAGTGGGATGCGACCTGGGCCTCTGTCAAGGGCGACGAAGCCGCGGCTGGCGGCAGCCGTGGTTCGATACGCGAGTTTCTCGCATCGCCGAAGAACTGGTTCAGTTGGCAGGGGGGACTGGCAACCGCAATCATCCTCTCCAGCAACCTTCTCATCGTGTGGTCTGTCCGTAAGTTGTGGAAGTCGCGCGGAACAGCGCAATCTCGCGGTCGGCAAGATAGAACCGCCGAGCAGATCCGGGTCGATTTCTATGAGCGATTCCGAACGCTCTGCCGTGCCGTGGGGCTTGTCCGTGGCGAGTCGGAAACGGAACGCGAGTTTCTGGCTGCACTTGATGGCACGTTTCACGCGGAACTCTCTGCCGCGGGCCTCGAACGCGTGCCGGGCGATCTCGTCGATTCGTTTTACGAGGTCCGCTTCGGTGGGAGGCAAATCAACAGCGAGTTCCAACAGCGTATCGATTTGCAATTGTCTGCTCTCGAAAAGCTGACGTCAGAAAACCAGCGCAAGGCGTAGATCGCAGCGAAGACTGCGACGGTAAGTCAATCCACAGATTCTGACGTCACCGGTCTTGGAATCGGTACAGCCAGTTTCCAAGTGACTTGTGCATTTTCGCCTTCTCGTGTTGCCCGGTTTTCGACAATTCCTCTGGGATGAGCGCTGGAAAAAAGCGAAGTCGCTGGTTGAGTCGGTCAAGTTTCCGGCAATCGGTGGCCGTGGGATTGACGAGGCTGGGCTCGATAGTGATTTTTGTCTTCAGGGAATGGAGATCACACCGACGCCGCCAATCGCGAGACGTTTCTTGTCGTGCAAACCTACCAACTCGACCGACGATTGGATCTTCACCCGCAAGTCGGCTTAACGCCGCTGTTTGCCACGGCGCGTTGAAGCAATTCTGCAGCCCATGCCGAAGGAGCGTACACTGCGATTCGGGCATGAGAATGAGGACCGACGCTTTGAGTTGAGTCTTCGCGCGCTCACCCTACGACGACGACGCGCCGATCACAGCCCCCTGTTTCTTGCTCGCAGACCACATGCACCACACCGAATTACTGCACAATATCGTGAGGACAGCCCATTAAAAAATTTGCAAAAAACGTGTTTCTTTTCGGTTTTTTTGTTGACCGCTGATTTGTGCCTGTGTAGCGTGACCAGTGTGGCTGAATGCCTTCTCAAGGGATCAGAGTCCTGGATCCGTCGGAAGGTCGTTACCGTTCGCAGTCAAAGCGCACAATTATTCGGTGGTTAAATTCTTCCAGATCCAATTTCAATACCATCCTCTCAATCAGAGATGGGGATTTTTGTGTCTGCGCAATTTTTATTGCTTGACCGGTGTCACTTGGTGTTCTCGTTCTGTCGAAGGCATTCTGTCTTCATAACTTTGTCTCGAAAATCTGGGAGTGCATGTCATGAGACGATTGGCTAGGAGAAAGCGCGGATTTACGTTAATCGAGCTGTTGGTTGTGATTGCAATTATTGCGATTCTGATTGCT
Source organism: Planctomycetaceae bacterium (assembly GCA_018699955.1). Taxonomy (GTDB): domain Bacteria; phylum Planctomycetota; class Planctomycetia; order Planctomycetales; family Planctomycetaceae; genus JABISG01. Next base: position 9,504 of record JABISG010000037.1, read on the forward strand.
TTGTTGCTCCCTGCCGTGCAACAAGCACGTGAGGCGGCACGTCGTTCAACGTGCAAGAATAATCTGAAGCAAATGGGATTGGCGCTGCACAACTACCACGAAACCCACGGGGTCTTTCCCCCGGCGTTGGTCAACTCTGGTCGTTACACTGGGGGCAACAGCGTAAATGGCCCTACGCGAAACACGACCGGCTGGTTGCTGATGATGCCCCACCTGGACGGGGGTGCGGCCTACAGCCAGTGGGATTTCAACGGTGGAGGAAGCAGTTCGAACCCACGCGCCGGCGGCGCCACCCCCAACGACAACTTAAATAGAAATGCCACAGTGAACAGTATGAATGTGGCTGTGTTTGAGTGTCCGTCGGATCCCAACTCCGGGCAGTCGGAGAATTATAACCCCGGGAGCAGTACCTTCTACAGTCGACGTAATGCCAAAAGGTCGAGTTACCTGTTTGCGGTGGGCTACCACACCGACTACGACGCTAATTACACTTCTTACATGAGAGGCTACGAAATAGAGAGGCTTGGGGCCTTTGGCAACAATGGGGCTGCGAAAATTTCGCAAATCACCGACGGCACGAGCAACACGGTTCTTGTTGGAGAATCCCACGGCGGCGTTGGCGTAAAGACATCCACTCACTATGGTCCCTGGACGCTCAACGGAACCCACACTTGCTGCCATGGCCGTGTGGTGGCTGGGGGCGGCGCATGGATGACAAACGCGTCATACCGTAGCCGTCCAAACTGGGCTGGCTGGGGGCGTGACTGGCATATCAATTCCGCGTATGGAGGCCGAGCTGATGGAAAATCCTATGCCTGGGTCTTCAATAGTTCGCATACCGGTGGTGCTCAGTTCGTCCTGGCGGACGGAAGTGTGAGATTCCTGAGCGAAAACATGGATTATTTTACTTTCTGTCAAGTGAACTACATTCGAGACACTGGCGTGGTCGGGCCGTTCTGATTCGACGTTCTTGGAATCGTTGAATTTTACCCGGGAAAGTCAACGCGATTTCGCTCCCTCCCTTCACGTATTGAAGGGAGGGTTTGGCCTGAAATTGCTTCGTAGAGACATAAATGAGGATAGAATGGTGAAGATTTTTTTGGTTGCGTTCTCTCTTTGTCTTCTGCTGGGCTGTGGCGGTGGTGAAAGGGAAATGCCTGAAACAGCGGACGTTTCCGGCGTTATCACTCTTGACGGATCTCCGTTGGGGGGGGCCTTGGTTAGCTACACGACTGAGGAGTTTTCGACGTCCGGTCAGACTGATAGCGAAGGAAGATATACTTTGCCACAGGGGGCCGCATTGGGAGAAAACATCGTCACCGTCAGTAAGATCGAAGGAGGGGACGACTTTTCGCAAGACGAAGAAGATGGAATGGACGCAGGCCAGCTTGGTGCAGCGGACCCTGCTGCAGTTGGAACCAAGGAGAGTGTTTCGGGCGAACAGATTCCCCAAAAATACAGTGATATCGACCAGTCGATACTCAAGGTCACCGTGGTTGCAGGGGGAACCGATTCCTCAGACTTCAAACTGACCTCGAAATAGCTGGTTTTTTGAGGCAATCGCCCTGCAGTCGTAAAGGCGAAAATAGGACGCCGGTCAGTTGGAAACAGCGGAGAGCGAGTCCATCGAAGGGAACGAGGGTCAACTTGTTCCCCAAAACATAGTGACTCTGAGAAGTCTATCTTGAGGATTACCATGCCTGAAGGCGGCGCGGATTTTACGCTCGCGGCGAGCAATTGACCTCGCGGTTTTTCAAGAATTTCGTGATTTGCTCCCGATTCGTGAGTTGACCGGCGGTTGTGGGCTTTATTCCGCCGGATTTTGCGGAGCAAATACCATGACATCGGCTCAGGAGCTACCCGAGAACAAAACCCTCAGGCAGCCGAAACCTTACTCCCTCAAACGAGCTTTATTGCTCGTGTCGGTCGCAATTCTGGCTGCCGGCTGCGCGGCGTATCTGATCTCCTGGGGCGTGGATTATCGGAAGCGCCAAGCTGCTGTGGCTTTATTGCACGAAATGGAAGAGCACGCGCTCGGCTTCGACAACCCGCCCAGCCCCAAAAGTTTCTATCCCGTGCAAGTCGTACCCAGGCCGCCAATCGTCAAGGACTTTCAGTTTCTTTCGGTAAAGCAGGCGGTCGGCAAAGTTGACGACGACGAGATGGTTCTCGCCGTAGAAATCAACGGCGAAGCGCGCGCGTATCCCTTGAATATGATGACCGGCCCAGAGCGGGAAGTGATCAACGACACCTTGGGAGGTCGCGCGATTGCGGCCACTTGGTGACATCTCTGCCACAATGGCATCGTGTATGCCAGAAAAGTCAACGGCCGCACATTGACGCTGGGCGTCTCCGGCAAGCTGTGGGAGGGGAGCCTGGTGATGACCGACAGTGAGTCGGAAAGCTCGTGGGCGCATATGATCGGTGAGGCGATGAGAGGCCCGTTACAGGGAGAGAAACTAGTACCGATCCCGTCGGTGATGACAAGTTGGAAATCGTGGAAGTCGGAGCATCCAGAGACGACGGTCTGCATCATGCCTCGTACATCCCCAATGTACGTGCTTGCCGACATGGACCGTGACCGAGGGCACGTCATCGGTTTGAGCCAGGATGGACGCGCGCGAACGTGGGATATTTCACTTTTGCACGATCATCCCGTCGTCAACGACATGTTCGGCAAACTGCCCGTGTTAGTCCTTTTCCATCGCCCCACCTACACCGCAGTGATCTACAATCGGACCGTCGACGGAAAGACGCTGACGTTTGAAGGCTCTCCCGATGAGCTTAACGACCGTGAAACGGGATCGCACTGGAATTTTCTGACGGGAGTCGCTGAGAGTGGACCGCTGAAAGGCAAGGAACTGACCCAGTTGCATGGTATCATTTCTGATGCCGCCGCTTGGGATCTTTTCCACCCCGTGAATTCCACAGTGTGGCACCCCCCTGAAGAGGGCAACCCTGACAATCGATGAATCGTGTGCGGCAGCTGCAAGCCGGACATTGGAGAGGTGTTGGCCGTAAGAATGCCCGATTTTCGCAAGCGTAGGCAGTTCGTGCTCGTGTTCCTGGTTGTCGCACTGGCTTCAGGTGGCGTGTGGACTGCCCTTCGGAATTCACACGAGCCCCTTCCCCCTTCGTCTCGCGAAACCAGGCAACATTCGCCACAAACGCCGCCCCCACCGATCCTATCGAACAGCCCCTATCTGAACACGTCATCGAAAGCCGGCTACGTCGGCAGCCAGACCTGTGTGGAGTGCCACGACGATGAAAACCAGTCGTTCCTGAGAACAGCTCACAGCCGAGCGTTGGGCGACGTAAACGTGGCCGAGGAACCCCCTGACGTGACATTTCTGCATGAGAAATCAGGCAGAACTTATCAGGTGTACCGGAAGGACGGGAAACTCCGTCATCGGGAGTTCATCCTCGACGGGCCAGACGAAGTTGTCCTGGCGGATCATCCGATCGCTTACACAATCGGGTCGGGCCATCATTCCCGTAGCTATCTCATCAAAACTGAGGGATATTTGTTTGAGTCTCCCATCACGTGGTATGCCGCGAAAAAGTCGTGGGGACTTTCACCCGGCTATGACCGCCCAACTCACTCGAGTTTTTCTCGCCCCATTGACCAAGGATGTATTAACTGCCATGCAGGACGCGTGGAACCGAAAGGTGAGAGTCCTTATCGACTCAAATTTCACGAACAGAAAATCGGCTGCGAGAGTTGTCATGGCCCCGGTTCGCTACATGTCGCGCACCGGAACCAGAACAACGCAGACGAAAAAGAGCCGGACCTTACGATTGTCCATCCGGGAACACTCTCGAGAACGCTGAATGAAGCGATCTGTGCTCGCTGCCATCTACGGGGTGCGGCAACGGTTTATGTTCGCGGAAGGCAACTCAATGAATTCAGGCCCGGATTGCCCCTAACCGACTTTCGAATCGACTATCGTCTGGACGATCCCGATTCACGAATGAAAGTCACCGGCCACTTCGAACAGATGCGTCGCAGTCGTTGTTACACCCAATCGACAGACCTGACATGCACAACCTGCCACAATCCGCACGACAAGCCGACAAATCCAGAACGTATTGGGTACTACCGATCCAAATGCGTGTCCTGTCACGATGGTGATGAAGGCTGCCAACTGCCGGATTCGCAGCGGCTCGCAAGAAGCCCCCAAAACGACTGCGTTTCCTGCCACATGCCTCGTGTCGATACAGAGATTCCCCATTTCGCATTTACGCACCACCGCATTGGGCTAGAGCACGCCATGGAATACTCGCCCAAGCGACTCGCCGACGTCAACCTGAAGCCGGTCGGTGATGTCTCTCGGATGTCACAGCTTGATCGCGACCGTTGTCTTGGCTTGGCGTACCTCGAATCGTCGGACCTTTCCAGAGGTCGTAAGCGTGACTCGCACCGCGACAAGGCCTTTCGGCTTCTCGCCCGCGCCTACGACGCAGGAATTCGAGACGCGGATGTGACATCAAGTCTGGCCCGTTTGCTTTGGGAACAAAGGATGGACGGAAGTTTCAATCTGGCCAGGGAAACGCTCTCGAAGAAAGAAATCCCAACAGTTGCGAGAGTCAATATACTGATAGTTCTGGGTGACACATTGCTCCAGGCTCACAATTCCCGGGATGCCGAATCGATGTTTCAGCAACTGACCGAACTGCGCATGGACGACGTCGACTGGCGAACGCTGGGAGAATGCCGCGCACTTAACAATAATCCGGAAGGAGCCATACTCGCGTTTAAGAAGGCATTGGCCATTCGATCAGACCGTCCGAAAATTCACGCCATGCTGGCCGAAACCTATGCGAGAACCGGCAGGCCGGATCTGGCAATGAAGCATCGACAGCAGGCGGAAAGGTTGGCTCGACTCAATTCGCCGAGGTAAGCCAGTTCGTTTTCGATCCTGCCTGATTCGCGAATCATACTGCAGCCCGTTTGGCGGTTAGTCTGCGCGAGCAGGATTCCGCTTCCGTTTGAAATAGACAAACACTCCTATCGCAGTTTGTTGCGAAAAAAGGCGTCCATGTCGGCTGCCATTTCATTGAACCAAGATAGACGGTTCCAGCAGCCCTGCTTGCCATCCTTGTAGATGTTGAATTCGCTGTTGATGCCACCTGACTTCAGCTTCTTGCGGCACGGCGCATTTCGCTCTGGTTTGTCGTGTTCGCCAACCATGAACAGGATTGGCCAATCCCCCTCGGAAATATGCACCTACCCGTCTGCCAGTCGGTAGAGATCGGGGGCCTCGTCAATGGTCTTCCCCGGCCACTTGTTGCTGTTTGAAATTCTTGACTGATTGCGGGATCGATCCGCGACGGAGCCGGTAATCATTCCCATGGGGCCAGCCATCACAATTGCGGCCTGCAGTTTTGAAGAAACGCCGGGATTGCCACCATCTCCCTGTAAGCCAGCGACATCGTGTCCGGTCGCCATCAAGCCGACGAGGTGACCGCCTGCCGAACCGCCAACGGCACCGATGTTTTCGGGATCAATCCCCAGCGATTTGACATCAATGTACTCCTATATCCATTACGGAACCGGAGGTGGGTTGACTCGGCCACTCTACGCCCAGTTCTTTCGCGAAGCTAATCAGGCCATTGGCAACGGGTTGTTTCAGGAACTGGCCGAACGATACGAAAAGCTTGGTATCGACTGGGATGATCTCGGCGAGGCGGCACTGCCGAACGATATCGAACTATTCCGAAGGTTCCGGCAACTTTGCGCTCGCCTTAGGACTTTTCCTAATTTCAATGGTCGTCGAAAGCGTCGAATTCGCGTTGGTCACAGCTGCCAACGGACGCATTACGACTGACCCCGAAGTCTATTTCACCATTCGGAACCAGACTTGGCTTCTGATAGCGAAGCTTATCTACAACGGCATTGGCGCCTTCGCTGGAGGATTTCTTGCCGCCAGAGTTGCTGGGTACGCTCAACTGTATCACGGCATCGCCCTGGCCGCGATCCAATCATTGGCATTCTGTTGGGCATCGACGCAACCGCAAATCCGCAACACAACTCCGGTGTGGATGTGGGCTGCGCTGATTCCACTTTCTACTGCTGGGATTGTCATCGGAGCGTACTACTGTCGGCAGCAGCAGGAAATATGCCACAGTGATGTCGGTCCTAATGGATCGGCACAAATGGCTCGCCAATAGGATTTCTCGGAACACGTTTTGGCCACCTTTGATCGAGGTCACCTGGTTCGTTCATCCAAAATCGATTGCCGCGAATGAGGCGACAGGATTTGAACTCGGTAATTGTTTTCGGTGTGTGCCAGCCGCCACGGGTCTTTGGGACGATCTTTCGATTTGACCACAATCTCGATACATTCAGATGGCGGACACAATGATTTGGGTCTGTATTGAACGTTTGGTCGGTCTTCGCAGCTACGCCCTTCGCGGGAGGTAATTCTTAAATGCCCGACGGCAATCTGGCACGCTGGCAGGATCTGCTGGTGATCGCAATCAATCTGTGCATCATGGTCGCTATCGGCGTCTACTGCGCTCGCAAGACGCGCTCCGCAGACGGCTACTTTCTCGCCAACCGGAGTATGCCGGGCTGGATTGTTGCGTTCTCGATGATGGCGACGATTGTCAGCTCGATGACGTTTCTTGCGATGCCTGCCGCGACATTTAAGGACAACTGGCTGTACATGCCGGCACACGTTCTCTACTTCATCCCTGCTGCCGTCGCGTACTTGGTGTTCATGCCCTTCTTTCGCCGAGGGCATGTCCGCACTGCGTACGAGTACCTCGAATTGCGGTTCGGCACTTGGGCACGAGTCTATGGTGCTGTCGCGTTTCTGTTTTATCACATATTTCGCGCTGGGATTATTCTCTATGCCGTGAGTCTCGCGATTCAACGAATGAGCGGCTTCGAACTGCCCTACGTCATTTGCGCCCTCGGAATTCTCGTGGCCGCATACACAATCGCAGGAGGTCTTGAGGCCGTCATTTACACCGACGTTCTTCAAGGTTTGGCGCTCATCGCGGGCGGCCTCATCTGCACGCCGATCATCGCCGGTTTGCTTCCAGGTGGATTCAGCCAAATCTTCACCGAAGCCTATGCGGACGGAAAATTCTCCGTCGGCAGCACTGCGCTGGTTTTCGATGAGAAGACGGTGTGGGTCATCATCCTCGTCTACCAGTTCCAGTTTCTGCAAATCGTCTGCACCGATCAGAGCATGGTCCAGCGCTATCTGGCCATGAAGACCGACCGCGAAGCGCGGCGAGGATTCGTGTTGGGGACGGCCCTGACCATTCCGGTCTGGCTTTATTTCGCATTTGTCGGTACGGCACTTTACGTCTTGTATAAACACTTCCCCGATCCGGCGTTGGCGTCAGCAAAACCGGAAGAGATCTTTCCTTACTTCATTCTCACGCAGGTCCCCGCCGGCGTGGCCGGGTTTGTCATCTCAGGTGTGCTGGCAGCCGCAATGTCGACGTTGGACTCCAGCATCAATGCGTCTGCCGCGACTGTGACGACCGACTTCTATCGCCGGTTCCGCCCTTCTTCCGGCAACGATCGACACTACCTTCTCATCGGGCGCTGGTTCTCCGTCCTGTTCTCTCTGATTATGATTGGAGTGGCGTTGTTGATTCACTTCATGCGAACCGACACTCTGATGGACCTCCAGACCATAGTTTATCCAATTGTGAGCGCGGGTCTGTTGAGCCTTTTTCTGTTGGGGTTCATGACCGTCCGTGTCGGCTCAAAAGCCGCGTTAATCGCCACCCTGCTCACGGTTCTTCTCGTCGGGGGCTGGGTCGTTCTGGCTTCCGAGTGGGGGCAAGAAAGTTTTCCCTACTTAGCTGACCATCTTCCCAATCAGTTCTGGATCGGGGTTATTCCACACGTCTTTCTTCTCATCGTGGGGTATCTCCTAAGCTTCTTCCTCCCGCGTTCCACGGAGAAACGCCTCGAAGACCTGACGATCTGGACGAAGAGTGTGAAGTAGCTTGTGATATTACGGACCGGGCGACGGAGTCTTTTTCTTTTCGACACCACCTGACGCGTTGCTGACCAGTTGACGCAGCTTCACGGCGTCTGTCATCGGTTTGCCGGCGGAAACATCTTCCTCGCGAAAACTTGCCATCAAGATATGTCGTGAACGGGTTCTACTGAAATCGTAAACGATACGAATGATGCCATCCGCAGTTTGTTGACCATCGGGATACGATACGCCGTTACGCTCATCCAATAGCAGGCCGCCATTCCAGGTTTTCCCGTCATCGGTGGAAAGGTACGCAGTCAGATGGGATCGACCAATGCGTTTGGTGAGGGGGCCGTGCTTAACGAGCAGCAAGTTGCCGGAGCTTAGGCGGCGGATGAAGAATCTCGCGGTGGGGGCCACGATTGTCGTTGAGAGTTTCAGGTCAGGCCAACTGACGCCACGGTCGGTCGATACGCTTTCACCGATGCCGTTGCGGGTGCGTGCCAGCAACCAGAGTGAACCATCCTTGCGTTCAATAAACATGTGCTCGTCGTATTCGCGAATCTTCTTGGGTACGTGGCACGCACCGCGAACGCTCCACGTCGCGCCTCGATCCGTCGATACAACCATGCGGGCGCTTTTCGCGGTCTTGATCCAGGTTGAAACGGGCAGAACCCATTCGCCGGTGGAAAGCACCACTGGTTTGCACATCATAACCCCGGCCGTGATGTGTTCGGGCTTAGCGTACGTCGGCTGCTCCGATTCCGGATCTTCGATCTTCAGAGACCACACGTTGGCAAGAGCGTTTTTGGGTCCTTGTGCCCAGATGAGACGAAGCTTGCCATCCGGTGCGACCCAGAGTTCCGGATCGAAAGCTCGCACCGGTCCGCCCTCGTCCGGATCGACAATCAGCACCTCTTTCCAGCTCTTTCCGCCATCGCCACTGGTGCTGAGCACGACGTAGTTGTTGTGATCTTCTCGCGGAGTTATCCCGGCATACCACGTCGCCCACAATCGTCCGCCCGGCGAAACGGCCATGCTCGGAATGCCCTGGAACGCGCGATTCGTTACTGCGTGAAGTGGCTTTGGCGGTCCGACATGACTTGCCGGAATTGGAGAAACCAACTGATCCTCTGCTACCGAAAACGATGTCAGTACTAGCGTGATGACAATGAGTGCGATGTGCTTCAACATTTTTCCCTGCGATTGCATCAACTTGTTGTCAGGCTGTTTAACGATTTAGCAAATCGTGTTCATGATTGGGGAGATACGGTTCACCGCATAACGAAGAACATTCTGCAGCACGAAACGAGTGAATGTCAAGTTCTGAAAACCTTGGCTAAAACGTGCATGTTGAATGCCTTCCCAATCGGAATCATCCGGTCGAGGGTGATTCCGCGAAATGGTATGGGTTCCCCTTGCGCGAGGGGAATCCGCGAATAGGATCGAATCTTGGCACGTCCCGCAATACGTATGAGATCCTGAGGCTCCCGGAGCCGTTACAGATCGATCTTGCCCCGCAGGCCGAGCACGACCGCAGTGTCGCGTCTGCCCAAAGCCGGCTCGACGATTTGCAGATCCGCCGTCAAGTGAAACCACGGTGTCACAGCGGCGTTGTAGTAGATTTCCATTCCCTGCAGATCGTCGAGTGCGAGGATCGGCAGCAGGTTTTTGAACTCGTCGCTGAGCCCCATGTAGAAATAGCCGGCTCCCATCCTGTCATCTTCACGGCCGCGGACGAGACCGTACCCTTCCATTGATACGTTGGCGGTCCATTCGTAAGGGCTCGTTTCAGGATCGGAGAAACCCCAAGTACTGGACAGGTCAATGCTCCGTCTCTCATCGCAGGGATCCCTCCAGAGTGTCTGCTGGAGGATATAGGACGCCATCCACGAACCGGTACTCTCTGCGGCCACGAGTCCTTGCCCCGGTTGGAAGGACCAACCATTCCTGTCGAATGACGTGTAATCTCCCGTGGCATATGTCCCCAGAACCGTATGCGAACCGGGCAGGCAACCGAAGTCGGTATAGATTCTCCCGACCCCAACAATCGTGGAACTGTTGTCGAAGAGATTATCCAGATTGCTGGTTGTGGGAATATTCTCGGGGTCCACAATCAGCGCCGCGGCCTCAACTCCGCGCTCACCCGCCTTGATCACGCCTGCTGCATTAAAAATGAGTGGAAGTGTCGGAACGGTATTCAACGGCACCATCATGGACGTGTTCATGAAGCCGTCCAGTCCGCCGCCGTACTTCGGGTAGAGAACACTCCACAAGTCGGTGGTGTTGATCCTGCCGATGGTGGCCGCCCAACCTCCCCCCCAGATCTTGCTCGAACTGAAAGTTCGTGATGGCTGTAACGTGTTCGTTCACTCTGGGAGTGAGGAATGCCATGTTGACCGGAGCCAGACCCGTCGCGTCGAAGATCGAATTTTCGCCGAAGGCGGTTTCGGTGTGCATGATGAGTTTCAAGCCGTCCCACAGGCCGAGTGTTCCACCGTCGAAGATCAAGTACTGGTCGAGTTTGCCGCCGTACCGATCCGTCTGCTCAGCTCCGCCACTGGTCACTCCCTGGTAGAACTGCGTCACTGAAGCCTTGTAAAAAATGCCGCGCTGGGCCAATGCACTTTGGGCTCCCCAAAATCCATTGGTCAAAGTTTGGCGTGTCCAGAGATCATTGCAGCAACTGTCTTCGTAGCACGAATCCAACTGGTAGCAGGGTGCGCTGACATCGCCGGTATTTTCGGTCAGCTCAGTTGCCGCCGTTGCGATCCACGGCTCGCTTTTGCCAAACACACGATCGACGGCCTCAGCCGTGCTTGGTTCGGTTGGGGATGCGGGCGGTGCCGGTTCAAGCAAGTCATTTTGACCGTAGACGTTTCCGGCCAGCACCGAGACATTGATCGCAAGCAAAACGATTAAAGTACGCATCCGGCGCCTCGTTGGATTTGGAGAAGTGAGCGGAGGGGAGACTTTGAATGGATGAAGCCGAACCGGATTCGGGGACCTCATCAATTGCATCGGCCGGACGAACCGCAACGATGAAGCCCTATGTGATCAACCACGACCGCTCGGCCGACTCATTGATCTACCAATTGTAATTGCCGTGACAATCGGTCAGCGCGGGAGTGCCAATCAACGGCCTGTATCGATAGCGAAGATTGCGCCAGATGAGAAAGATTGCGGGATCGGATGATGCTGACTGGGTGTTCGACGGAAACCTGTGCGCCGGAAAGAGCCCGGTAATCGACAAGGCGAACACTCAACACACATCCCTGAGGTCGAGTTCCTTATCGCTACGGTCAACACATGAGCGCATCTATCCGAGGACGCTCTTAAACTTCGGGTCAACCGCTTGGGTTTTTTGCATCGTCGATTATCTCCAGAACTGCCGTTCGGTGGCAACCATCGGTTGAATCCCGGACAGCAGGGTCCACCCCAGTACGAAGATTGGAAGCAACGATCGCCTGATGACAGGCATTCGTTCACACCTCGCGGTTGCCATTCGAAACCGCGACGCGGCCGTGGTGCTCAATCGGTCAACGTGATCGTGACTCGATCAAGATCCCCTGTGAAGGGAAACGGGCTACCCTCATACGCCTTGTCCACCTGCGTGCCGTTGTCGATGCCCACGTCGAATGTTTCAGCAAGGGAATATGTGCTGATGTGCATTTTGGGCATCTCGGTTTCATCGACCTTCTCGCCATTCACATACAGCTCGCCCGTGCCGCCGAATGGCTTTGTCAGGATGAAGTTGAACTTCAGTTCGGTTTTGCCTTTGGGCAGTTGTTCGGAAGTCAGGTGATAGTGAACGCCATCCAGGAAGTTGTAGTCGAAGTGCAGTTTGCCGTTTTTGACGTACATCGAATATCCGCCGGTCATTCCGCCGCATGAAACGATCACGCCCTCTTCCCCACCCTTAAGGTCAATTGTGGTCTCGATCTTGTGGGAGCGGTTCTTAACTGGGACCGAGGCTTTCTCGGCAATCCGAACGGCACCCGGCGCGAAGTAGACGAACTCTTTCTGGTCGCCGAACAGGATGTTATTGATATTGGCCATTCGCTTTATCATGTCATCGTAGAGCGGGTAGACGTTGTTCTTGACTGCTTCTTCGTCCCAGAGCTTCTTGAGTTCCTCTAGTTTCTTCGGGTGCTCCTCGGCAAGATCGGTGCTCTCCGAGAAGTCCTCGGCGACGTTGTAGAGTTCCCACACATCATCCTCAAATGGGGTGACGGAATTGACGACCCAAGGCATTCGATGGCCGTGTAACGTCACCGCTTTCCAGCCGTCGGCCCAGATCGCTCGGTTGCCGAACATCTCGTAATACTGCACCTTCTTCGCGTTGGGTGCATCCGGGTTGTCGAATGAGTAGTTCATCGCCACACCGGTCAACGGCTGCTGCTTCACGCCGTGGTACTGCTCGGGTACTTCGACACCGGCGGCCTTCAGAATAGTCGGTGCGATGTCGGAGATGTGGTGATATTGGCTGCGAATTTCTCCTTTGGCTTTGATTCCGTTTGGCCAATGAACGACGAGGGCATCCGCCTGACCGCCGCGATGCGAGCTTTGTTTGAAGTAGGGGAATGGCGTGTTGCCGGCCATGGCCCATCCCGCGTGGTAGTGCGGGTAGGTATCCGCCTGGCCCCAATGGTCCAGGTGCCGCATGTTGGCGTCGAACGGTGTCTGCATACCGTTCAAGACATAGGTCTCGTTGAAAGTGCCGGCCAGACCACCTTCACCGCTGGCGCCGTTGTCGGATGTCACGAAAATCAGCGTGTTATCCAGTTCGCCAATGCGCTCCAAAGTGTCGATGACAGTCCCAATCTGGGCGTCGCAGTACTCAAGCTGCGCCGCGAAGACCTCCATCTGGCGTGTGTACAGTTTCTTGTGGTCATCGTCGAGAGAATCCCAGGCTGGGATTTCCTTGATTCGACCGCTGAGTTTCGTGTTGGCCGGCACGATGCCGAGCTGCAGCTGATTCGCGAGGATCATTTCGCGGGTCTTGTCCCACCCCTGATCGAACTTGCCTTTGTACTTATCGAGGTAATGGTCGGGCGCGTGGTGCGGCGAGTGCATCGATCCGGAAGCCCAGAGCATCATGAAAGGCAGGTCTTTATCGAGCGACTTATGTCCGGTAATCCACTGATTGGCCCGGTCTGCCAGATCCTTGTCGAGATGTTCGGTCGTTCGATAGGGCTCGGGGTGATGGTCATCCCACAGCACGGGAATGAACTGATGGACGTCCGCAGCCATGAAACAGTAGGAGTGCGCGAAGCCTTCGTCGCTTGGCCAACGATCGAAAGGACCGATCTGAGAGACTTCGTAAAGCGGTGTATGATCCCACTTGCCAATCGCGTAGTTGACGTAGCCCGCCCCTTCAAGATAGTTGGCGACCGACTTGGCCGTTGGGGGAACGATCGCATTGTAGCCAGGAAAGCCCATCGCGGTGAGCGCGTGGCTGCCCAATCCGATCGTGTGCGGATTGCGTCCTGCCATCAAAGTCGCGCGCGACGGCGAGCACAGCGATGTCGTGTGGAAATTGTTGTAACGCAATCCCCCCGCAGCGAGCTTGTCGATGTTCGGCGTCTTGACCAGACCGCCAAACGAACCGATCTGCGCAAAACCGGTGTCGTCCAAGAGAAAGATGATCACGTTGGGCGCGTCCTTCGGCGGACGTTTTTTGTTCGCCCACCATTCGACGGAGTCCTCGTACCTTTTGGCAATCTTGCCTTTGAATTCTAAGTCACCTTCCCCACTTATCTGCTGAGACCCGCCTTCGTGCACGTCAGGCTCGCTTGCCGTCTCGCCCTTCAGCGCAGCGATCTGCGCCTTCAGCTCACCTTTCTCCGCTTCGAGTTTTGCGACATCTGCGCCGCCCTGGCCACAGCCTGTCACAAAGAAAGCAAGCGTAAGAATAATCAACGAGGGCAATGCCCCATTCAGGGAAGTGTTGCGCATTTGTAGTGCCTCGCCTCTTGAGAGACTGAAGTTACGAGAGGCTCCGTCAAAACCTGGTTGTGGGCGAACTCTGCACTTAGAAACAAAGGGTGTTGTGAGCCAACAGAGGGTTTTGACAGAACTTCGAATAGGGTTCACGCCGATTGAAGCGTAGCGTACAACGGTGTCGAGTGTTGTGATATGCAACAATGTTGCAGTGATATGCAAAAATTGTGCGGGTCCGTATTTCCAGTCGGAATCATCCCGTTGAGGGTGATTCCGCGAAATGGTATGGGTTCCCCTTGCGCGAGGGGAGTCCGCGAATACGGTAGAATTACGGCACGTCCGAGGAATCAAACGGCGTCCCCACGAGTTTTCGGTAGGTCCGTGATCTCTTGCTCGAAGCCGCTTGGGGTTTGCTGGCTTCGGTCAGTTGGGACGAATCTGCCGAGGTCTGCTTCACCGCTTGCAGTTGAACGCAACGCTAAGCCGCGTCAGTTTGTCCAACCGACGGCAGTTTGCTAACGGCGGAACCCGCGTCGGTCTTGAACACCTCTGCAGAAATCGCGGGTACGGTTTACGTCCGACTCAACGTCCATCTCCAATGCAGATGATCTCTCTGCTGGTGCGCTGATACAGATGTCCGTTGGCGGCTGTGAATGGGCTCAATGTCCACGTCTTCCCCGGAAGGCCAAGATCGTTGACCGCCACCAGCGCAGTCTCGTCAAAGCGCTCGGCGGTCGCATCGACGACGTAGACCGTGCCGAGAACCGTGGAAAAGTAGATGTGATTATTCAGGACGATCGGCGTGGCGGCAGAAATGTGTCCGAAACCGTGGCTCAGGCGGCGCCGGTCGCCTTTGACAACAAAGCCGGAGCCCGTATCGTCACCGGACTGGAATTCACTCCATGAGAATTTCTTCCCGCCGTTCTCGACAACGACCTGAACTGGTACTTGCAGGTAACAGACTTCGCCTGTCTCTACGTCGATCCGACCGAGGATGCCCGGCCGGCCGCCCATGAAGAAGTGATACCGACCGACACCGATGTTCGTGCGGTGCGTCAGCAGATGCCGTGGTTTCCATGTTGAAACATCAGTTGACTTTTTGTAGCGGCCGCTGGTGTCGTCGAACGCGATGACGCTGCCGGTGTCGCGAATGCGGATTCGCTTGACGGTCTTGCCAGTTGCAAGAGCAAGAACAACGAAATCGTTCTTGTCGAAGCAATAGGCGTACTTTTGGTCAACAAAGTGCGTGCCTTCAAAGTAGAGTCCCGGCCTTTCCCAAATCAGGTCGTGCGCAGCGTTCAGCCGGGAAAGACCAATCCCGTACGACTTTTCCGGAGGACTATGACCGCCGCCCTTGGCGTGCAGCAACACCGTCTCGCCATTCAACACTCCGAGAGCGCCCTTGCTGTGAACGGTAATGCCTTCCGGGATGATTCCGGTGGGCTTTCCGGACAGTGCATCGAAGCATCGAACATACATCCATGGCCAGCCGGTCTTGCTGTTCTTGTCGTAATCGATGGCCTTCTGCGGGCGGCGTTTTTTATCACTCGCGTCCCGCAGCATTGCGTAGTAGAGGTTCCCCTCATGCAGGAACGGCTGAAACTGTTTTGCCGAGTGCTTCGTACGAACCTCGAATTCCTTCCCCCAGACGCGCCGGCCGTCCATGGTATGACAGGCCATGTAGCCGCCGGCGTTTACGAACCAGACATGCTTGCCATCAGTCACCGGCGTTGGCGTCGTCGAATCGGTGAAGGTGCCGTTGACCTGGTTCGGCCGTTGACCCGGCAGATCACAACTCCAGAGAATCTTTCCGGTATCAGCAGCGAGACAATAGCCGCAGGTTTCCGAAACCCAGGTGCCTTTCTTGCCGATGTCCTCAGCCGTGAGTTTTCGGAAGCAGGTTAGAAAGAGCTTGTCACCCCAGGCAGCAATGCCACTATGGCCCGTTTCCGGCAGCGGCATTTTCCAGCGGATGTTCTCGTCGCTGGCCACACTCCATTTCGTTGGATACTCCGTCGTCGTGGTCAGGTGATAGTTTCGCTGGGGGCCACGATGCTCCGGCCAGAGATCCTGACTCAACGCTGCTGACGCCAGGACGGCGACGAGGCCGGCAACTGCCATTGGTATCCAGCGCGTCACTTAATTGTCTTCCTGTCTTGATTGTTGTGAGCCGACGGCGGGGTCGATGTTCATTGATGCGTTCCCCACTAGACCCGAGGCTAGCAAGTTCGGTTCAGCCACTTGGAGCGCACTTAATTTGCTTCGGCCAACGCCGGCTCACTCCTTGTGCGGTAGAGAAACGCGTCGGACGCGAGCAGCGATGTGAGCAGCGCTTTCATGCTGCCGCCGCCGTCTTTGTAGGCGCGATACGCTTCCTGTAGAACGGGCGCATCGTTGAGGGTTTCGTTGCGGCCCATCCAGAATCGAAAGGCATGCCGAACGAAGACCTGCTCGGCGCGTTTGCTTTCCGCGAGCTTCTGAATCATTTCGATGGCGTTGGCAACTTTGCCGTCGAGCGTGGGATCACCGGAATCAATGATCTCGCCCGTGGTATCGACCGGTTTGTCGAGTTCAGTTTCCCGATACAGGCCCGCGTGATTGTACATCTCAAACGGCAGACCAAGTGGATCCATTTTTTTGTGGCAGTTCCGGCAATAGGCTTCCCTTGTGACCCGCATGCGATGACGCAGGGTATTGTTTGGCTCATCCGGCAACATCGCATCCACGGTGATGGGTACATCGGGAATGCCGCCGCCCAGCAGTCGTTCGCGAATCCATCGGCCCCGCAGGATTGCGTGATTGTCCATGGCATCGGAGTGTGAAACGAGCCAACTCGGATGCGTCAAAATGCCCAGGCGTTGGCCTTTGGGTGCCGTGGCCAAAATTCGATCCGGTCTCATGGACCCGTTGCCGAAGCTGCGATGACTCACGCGGGCGTAGATTTTCGGCCCCGACAGCTTTGCCTGGGCAACGTTGTGATTTTCGTTCGTCCGTCTCCTCTTCTTCGCCCCCATTGCCTTCTTCTTAACGGCCGCGAGTGATTTCTTCTTTCGGTCTAGCGCCCGTTGCGTCCGCTCTTCTCCCGGGTTCGCCTTCAACTTATTTTCAAGCTCGGCAACCGCTTTCTCCGCTGTCACAAGTTCAGCCGCAACTTTCTTCGCTGCCTCCTTCTGCGCTATTCTTGCAGCGGCGACGGATGCCTGTCTCTCTTTCGGGGTGTTCTTCCTGCCAAAATAGACGTTGTCTGTCCTGGTGGCGACAACCTTGTCGGTCGTCAGCAACTGCTTGAACACATCCTTGTCATCCTGCAGGATGAGTTCAATCAGGCGATCGGTGCTCGCAGTCGCATCGAACATGGCACGATAGTGGGACGTTCCCCGCGTGCTCACTCCGGTATCTGCCAGCGCCTTGTTGTCTTTGCAGATGTAACCGCCCCGGTCATAGTCGAAGTAATCGCGGAAGAATCGCAGGATGCGCGGCTTTCGGATGCTGTCGTCGGCCAGCATCCGTTCGACTTCACGCTTCACGTCTTCCCGACTTCGCATCCGCCCTTTCACGATGGCCTTCCGCAGTTCTTCGTCCGGCTTGATGTATCGCAGTGCGTGATTGACCGCGAGCCCCAGTTCCCAGTCCTGCAGCAACACGCGGCCATGGCGATCTGGTTTGCCGTTCTCAGCCAGTTCCGTTCGGAAGAGCGCGTCCCGATCGAGAAAGAGTGATGACAGTCCCAGGACCGCGCCGTCTTCCTTGCCGAGTTTCTCGACGGATTGTTTGACGATCGCGAGGTAGGCGTCTGATTCGTCCTGCCTCGGCGGTCGGAAGGTCAGCGATTCGAAGAGATTGTCCACCGCAGCACGCAGTCGCTCGTCGGTGACGCCCTCGTCCTTCATGAGGTCATAGATCGGCGTCAGCGGACGCACAATCTTTGTGCTGTAGACCAGGGCAGTCGGCAAGCCGCGAATATCACCTATCATTTCGTAGGAGTTGGGGTCGTCGGTGATCTGTTCCGGGTTGGCGATGCTCAGCGGTCCGTAGGCCATGTAGCGAATGATGTCATCGGCAACACCCATGATCTGTGTCGCTTCTGCGCTGTTGACCGTGTAGAAGTCGGGGTAGTTTTCCAGCCCGTGATCGCGGGCCGACGACAGAATGGCGGGCATACTCTTGACCGATGTGGCGTAGGCAACCGTCCCGCCCTGCCATTTGATGATGCGATCGGTGCCGAAGTAGAGCTTGAGTTCCCCGCCGTGATTGGTGGGAACGACATCGCCATACGTTCGCAGCCCCGGCCTTTTTGGATCGAACTGCGGCTCGGTGTTGATTAATTCGTTCAGGCGCGTGATGTGTTCCTGCGGGGTCACGCGCCAGATGCGCGACGGCGACGACGTTGGCGCAAGTTTGATGCCAGCAGGCAGCGGGCCGAAGAGCAGGTCGTGATCGACGTAGTTGCCCTTGGTCGGATCAAGGTGGGCTTTGAACCCGCCCTTGTCGCGCATGACTCGTGTCAGCTCACCAACGATCCAGTCTGAAAACTGCAGCCGTTCGACGACCTTGGGCTGCTCCGCATCTTCAGGCGGCATCTCCTTCAAGGTGACCTGCGCCCACACTGCCTTCCAGGCGCCGGAATTGACTTCATCGACCGGCCCAAGGTCGTCGAGCGAGAGATTGCCCTCGGCATCCGCCACACCATGACAGTCCAGGCAGTAGTTGGCGAGAAACGACTTCGCAAAACTGCCGTAGTCCTTGTCGGACTTCTGGCCGGGCGTGTAAGTCTCGGCACTTGCTACGGACAGCAAACCCCACGAGAGCAAGACTGCCCCAACAAGACCGACCTTTTTCATGCCAGCACTTCCTTCAGAGGACCGGTACTGGCGTCAAATTTCTTGGCCAGTTTTTCGTTCATGTTGAAGCGATCAACGTTCTGCCCGGCGGCTCGCAACAGCGACGTAAACAATGCGTTGATGGGGCGCCGGCCGTCCAGTTGCGTGAAGCAACCGGTCTTGAAGATCCCTCCGCAATCGCCCAGCAGCATCACTGGCCAGTTGGCACCGTTGGTGTGCTGTTTGTCTGCGTTGTTGCTGGTGTAGACGATCAGCGTGTTATCCATCATGGTGCCACTGCCTTCGGGCACTTTCTCCAGCGCTTCCATAATCCTCACCAGCATACGGCTGTTGTACTGGCGGATCTTGATCCAGATCGGATTGTCGGGCTGCTTCATGTGTCCAAGGTTGTGTCCCTGTTGCTCGACGCCCAGTCCCTTCCATGCACCGAAGATCTCGCCACGCCCCGAACCGATGGTCAGCGTATTGGTGATTCCCGACTTGAGCGCCGAGATGCCGAGGTCAAGCAGAACGTCGTGCCAGTCGGTTTCGAATTTCGGCTTGCTGTATCGTTCATCGACTTTGGGAGCGAACTTGCGCAAGTGGCCGGCAACCGTGTTGAGGCGATCGCGTAGACCGTTGACATTCTTGAAGCCTTGGACGTATTGACCATAGCGCTGTTGGGACGCGGCCGGAAGTGATCGGCCCTTTTTTGCGGCCAGCATTTCGATCTGATTTAACAGATTCGATCGGGCATCGTGTTGGAGGCGAATGTCGCCCGTGGAGATGCCGCCATACAGCATCTGATAAAGATGATTCGGATTCGAATGCATGAAGATCGGCTGACCGGCACCGCTTGCCGACAGTGTCGCGATTGTGGGCTTGGTCGTCATGTTCTCGATGGAGTCCATGCCGATGCACAGATGAGGCAGCAGCGTCTGCGGCAGGACCTTGCTGATTTCATAATCGATGGTCGATGCACTGGGCGGAACTCCGTCACTACCACGATAGCCACCGAGCGCGCCGAAGAAGGCGCTGTGAGAGGGGCTGGTGTGCATCCCATGCAGGCCGCTGATGATGTGCAGTTGTTCCTTATAGGGTTCGAGTGCCTCGATCGGCTCGGGAAGTTTGGCTTTCGCCAGCGAGCCGCTGCTGTTCATCCCCTCCGGAATACAGGTCGCCGGATCGAAGCCCTGATTCTGCATGAAGAAGATGATTCGCTTTGGCGTCCCACCGCTGGTGGGCGACGCCAGGAGACGTTCCGGAAGAAGCGAAGCACCAAATGCAGCACCGACGCCGGCCGCCATTCCCTGCAGCATGTTTCTACGACTGAGCATGATCGATCTTTCGACGAGGTTGACGGACAATTGCCTCTTATATGTATTCGACAGGTTGGGTTAAGATCCCTACAGAAATCGTTTTACCCTGCAACACGCTCCACAGCGGAAGGAGACCGTGGTTGGAAATATTGTGGAACTGGTAATGATTTAGATGCTCGAAGCCGTGCAATTATTTTATCCGCCCCGGGCGATCGCCGCAACTGGCTTATTGGCAAAGCGTTACGCGTGGTACCTCAATCTCGCAAATTCGCGAGATTAACAGACTCACTGCGGACTGACACACCTTCTGCAGTTTGGCAGAGGCAATTCGCAATTTCGGCTGGATCGCCTGGCAGCAATCGGCCTCCGGAATGGGAAAAGTGCCAGGAACTCCCTTGATGGTTGTCCCCGACACGGCGGGCTACAATGGTGTGATTCTCTTGCCCCATCAGGATATTGACAATGATGAGATATTTCGTCGCTGCACTGGTGATATTCGGTTGTTTCAACACCGCATTGGCCATCGACTGGCCCACGTATCGCGCTGATGAAGCCCGGTCGGGATACACATCCGAAGCGTTTCCAAACCAAGTGAAGCTGCGGTGGGTTCACCGCACGGTACACGCACCGCGGCCGGCTTGGTCGATGTCGCAGCGGATGCACTTCGATCAGGCATTTCAGCCGATCATTATTGGCGATGCGGTTCTGTTCGGGAGTTCCGCGGACGACACAGTCGTAGCGATCGATGCACGATCGGGACGCGTGAAGTGGACGTTTCTGACCGAAGGCCCCGTTCGGTTTGCTCCTGCCGGATGGCGGGATCGTGTCTTTGTTGCCAGCGACGACGGGTGGATGTATGCGCTGTCTCTCGACGATGGCCGACTGTTGTGGAAGCATCGCGGTGGACCGGACGATCGGAAGGTTTTGGGCAACGAACGTGTGATTTCTCATTGGCCGGCACGCGGCGGACCGGTGGTCGATGGCGACACGGTATATTTCGCGGCCGGCATCTGGCCCAGCGACGGCGTCTTTTTGCATGCGTTGGATGCCGAATCCGGCAGCTTGAAATGGACGAACGATCGCACCGGCGGTCTGGAGATGAATCAGCCGCACGGCGGAGCACGAGCCAAGAGCGGTGTCTCCGCACAAGGATATCTGCTGGCCGACGACGCACGGCTGTTCGTCCCGACCGGACGGGCCGTCCCTGCGGCTTTCAATCGCACGGACGGCAAACTGCTCTACTACCATTTGCAACAGAATCAACAACGGGGCGGATCGCGAGCGATGCTCGGCGACCGATTCTTGTTCAATTCGGGCTGTCTCTTCGAGGCAAAGACCGGCGAACTGGCGTCTCAGATCGGACTGGGTTCCATCGCCAGGACACCCAACGGAATCGTACGCGCGGAAGGCCGATCGCTGGCCGAGTATCGTTGGAAGAACGAAGAGCGCCGCGACCGAAAAGGGAAACTCGTTTCGGTGCGTTTGCCGGAAAAGGTTCGGTTGGTCCGTTGCGAACGCGATGTGCTGGACTTCATCATCACCGGAAGCGACGCGGTCTGCGGCGAAGATGGCCGAGTGTGCGCGATCGACTACACGAGACAGCGAAACACGTGGTGGTCCCACAAAGTCGATGGCCGCGCGCTTGGTCTGGCCTACGGTAACGGCAGGCTGATTGTCAGCACCGACCGCGGCTCGGTTTATTGCTTCGACGGCAATCCAGACGCACAACCATCAGTGCCGACACCGGATCGCGCTGCTTCAGCGAGTCCGCGCACGGGAGTTGACTACGCCAAAGCTGCTGCCGAAATCGTCCGTTACCGAGGGCTTTTGTGTGGACCTTGGCAGCGGAACGGGCGAACTTGCGCTGGAATTGGCGAAACGGACGAAGTTGCAGATCTACGCGATTGAATCGGACGAAAAACTCGTCGCTGCCGCACGCCGCCGGATTGGCAAGACCGGACTTTACGGCACACGAATCGTCGTGCATCGCGCCGACCCCGATAGCAGTCACTTCCCGAAACAGTTTGCCAATCTTGTCGTGTCGGAAAATTCACTGACAGCGGTCGTCGATTCGCCGAGGAAGAACGAGTTGCGACGGCTGCAGCGCCCGTACGGTGGAAAGACTTGTATCGGACGTCCGGGGGAAATGACGGTTGATGTTCGCGGCGAATTGGAAGGCGCGGGTAGTTGGACGCATCAGAACGCTGACCCGGCCAACACAATTTGTTCGACGGATCGGCTCGTCAAAGGTCCGCTTGAAATGTTCTGGTTTCGCGACGTCGATTTCGAGCTTCCCAATCGGCACGGCCAAGCTCCCGCTCCGCTGTTCCATCGAGGCGTCATGATCGTCGGTGGTGTGGACGGGCTGTGCGCACTCGACGCGTACAATGGCCGAACGTTGTGGACGTTTGAACTCAAAGACAACCTACGAGACTACGACGGCATCCATCACGATGTCGGTGTGGGAGAAACCGGCAGTAATTTCTGCATCGGCGACGATAGCGTGTTCGTAAGAAGCGGCGATCATTGCATCCGCATCGAGCTGACAACCGGCAAGCAACTTGCCGAGTACAAGACGCCCGTGTCCGACGACGCGAAGAACCGTGACTGGGGATATCTGGCATACAGCGACCAAACGGTTTTCGGCACCGTGGCCAACGAGCGGCACAAGGTCAGCCCCCGGTACCGACTCAGCAAACTTTCTACGGAATCTGTGTCACTGTTTGCGGTCGATATCAAGACCGGAAAGATCAAGTGGCAGTATCGGCCAAAGCACTCGATCCGCAATAACACCCTTGCGATCGGTCGCGGTCATGTGTTTCTGATTGACCGCCCGCTCGTCGGAGCCGATCACATCACCAATCCGCGTCGCGATGGCAAACATCAACCGGTGTTGAAGCCGGAAGAACAGCCTGCCGGTGTCCTCGTTGCGTTGGACGTCGCAACTGGAAAACTTCGCTGGAAACGGTCCGACGACATTTTCGGCACGCAGCTGGCGGTGAGCGAGCAGCATGGCGTCGTGCTGATGAATTATCAGGCGGTGCGACACAGGTTCTTTAAGCTACCCTCCGAGATCGGCAGTCGCATTGCGGCTGTCGATGCTGCGACCGGCAAGCGTTTGTGGAACGCGAAGGCGGACTACAAGACCCGGCCGCTTATCAACGACAACGTCGTCTACGCACAAGGCGGAGCATGGGACTTGAAATCGGGCAAGCCGATGCCCTTTGAATTGAACCGTTCTTACGGTTGCGGTCAGATCTCGGCAAGCGCCAATCTGATGCTCTTCCGCAGCGGTACGCTGGGCTACCTGGATCTGTCTCGTAAAGCCGGCACCGAAAACTACGGTGGCATCCGCACGAGTTGCTGGATCAACGCGATCCCCGCAGGCGGTTTGGTCCTGGTTCCTGACGGCTCGACCAAATGCCGCTGCAGCTACCAGATGCAGGCCTGGTTCGCATTGCGGGAACGTGAATGACGGAAGCTTTCCATTGGGATCGGTCCCTCTGATCCGTTCAATCTCGAAATGCAAAGCTATACAGTTCTGCGTTCTTCATGTGAAACCGTAAGCTGATCGGCTGGCCGGCCAATGATGAAAGATCGATCTTCTCTCCAAAAACGATCTCCGCACGGATGTCGTCGCCTGAAAACGGTGCCGAACGTGAAAAGTCTTTCAATGGCCGTCCCGCGGCGTCGCATAGTTCCACGACGATTGAACCTCCCTGTTTCGTAGCTGCGTTGAGCACCAGACGTTTTCCGGAAAATGTCATTGAAATCGTCGTTAGCGTTCCTCCTTCGGCCGGCGAATCAATTGAAACAAAGCGATCAAGTTTCCATGTCACCAGTCCGATGCTGTTCGTGTATTTCGTCCCGCGTCCGGGGTGCAAATCGGGACGATACAATGCCGGCGTTCCATGCGTGTAATTCGCACCGCCGTAGTAGAGCCATATTTCGTCACCGACTCGAATCGCATACGAGGCGGTTTGATGATAGGTGGCGTCCCAGGCGTTCAAATCTCCATGTGGAATCACCGGCGTGCGGAACGGACGTTCCCAATTCACGAGGTCGCGGGAGACGGCCAGCTGAACCTCCTGCGGCCCTTCCTGGTTGCCGTAACGTGCATCGTTATTGACCGTCAAAACCCAAGGAAAGCCGATCGTACAGCTTTCGGCGGAATAGGCACCGATCCCGTAAAACTCCGTCCGCATCAATTTCGGATTGTCCGGACGGTCGAGTGCCGGGCGAACCCTGTCCAGTCTCGCCATCGATCCTGCATCGTCGCGAAGGTCGGTCTTCCAGGACAATACCGGATCAGACCAGTTCGTGAAATCCTTACTGGTGGTGGTGTAAAACAGTCGTCGCGTATGCCCCCGCCAAGGCGAAAAATGTTGTTTGGGAAACGCGACATACTGTTTCGTACGCGCATCCCAATACCCTGTTATCACGTCGCCGACGTCGCCATGAGGACCGGACGCAAAATGGGTGCCATGTTGTTTCCAGTTCAGTCCATCGGGCGAGAAAAAGGTACGGTAGCCAACCCCTTTCGCTGGGCGTTTTTCGTGCGTCCAGGCGATCATCTTGTAGCGACGCTGGGGATCGGGGTCGCTGGGGTCTTTCATCACCGAAGTGAGATAACCTTTGCCGCCGGCGATTTCCAGTGAATTGTGCGGTTTGCCGTTCAGTGAACGGCGAGGCCCAATCAGCGGTTTGTCCCAGTGAATACCGTCTTTACTCGTCGCGTAATTCGTACCGACATTATCGGCGGGAAAGTAACCTCCCTGCCCACAACTGCCGCCGTACCACATCTTGAAAATCTTTTCCTCTTCGTCGTAGAGGACACTGCCGAATAGCGAAATCCGCCAACCTTCCCACGGTTTGTCTGCTTTGACGAGCGGATTATTCGGATGCTTCTTGCCCTGATGCTGAGTCAACCAGACACGCTGAGAATCTCGCACCAACAGTTTATCGATAAACAGTTGAGCCTTATTCCCCACATTGAAAGGAGAATCGGCCGCTTGCAGAAATGTCGGCACCGTCACCACGAACAGTGCCATCATTAAGAGGGGGCGTTTCATCGAAGGTCCCGTCGGATGCGATTCGGTTGTCGAGCGTTTTCTCTCTTATAACATGCAGCGTACCTTGCTTCACCCATGTGCCATTGACGCGCCCTGATCGAGCATCTTGTATCGTGTTCGACATTGATGAACAACCACAGTACGCTTGATGGGATCGTTCGATTAACAAAGAAGATCTCGGCGCGTCACGGATCGCATTGGAAGACCTGAAACGGTGAGGAGCAACGATGATCGACCTGTTGCGGTCCGCATCCGCCTCACCGCTGGCACAGACGGTGCCGACCGATCCGGGAACCACCTGGGTGAAAGATGAGCTGGCAGCGATTGATGCACCGCCTGATGGGGATACCGATCCTTCGCCCGAAGCAAAGTGGCCGACAAATGCCAAGCGAACGGGCATGTACGGCGTGGTTGGGCCAAGAATCATCACTTTGCCCGATGGCCGCTACCGATTGTACTACACTCAAATCACGCCGCGCGCCGGCTTTCCCGCCGGTGCAAATGACTACGGGAATGCCTCGTCGCAAATTCTCAGCGCGATCTCGTCAGACGGTTCGACATGGACTCCCGAGCCGGGCGTGCGGCTAACGCCACAAGCCGGAGGCGCGGGCGACTTTCGCGTCGTTTCCTCGGAAGTTGTTCCCACGTCTGACCAAAGCGGCAGACTGCGAATGTATTATGAATGCGCAGGTGGCCAGCAGGGAAAGCCGAACTCGATCCGTAGTGCAACGTCCGAAGACGGAGGACTGCTCTGGGCGCCGGAAACGGGAGTGAGGTTTGGAGCCGATGGAGGCTATTACTCGGCCCCCAGAATTCTCTTTTTGGATGAAGGTCGCTGCCGACTGTTTTGTTGTGAACGTGGCACGGGGATAATCAGCGCACTGTCGGATGATGGTGGCCTCACATTTCATCGAGAACCTGGTGTGCGTATCGCTCCAGGCCACTCTTACGATAGTCTCGTTGCTTTTGCTCCGGAGATCCTGCGGATTGAGGGCGTCGGTTTTCGCATGTATTACGCGGGATACAGCGCCGCGAATCGGGCCTTTGTTCTGGGTGCATTCTCTCAAGACGGCTTGCAATGGGAGAAACAGGCAGAGCCGATTGTCTCCCCCGGTACAGAACGATGGGACGCGGCGAAGTGTTCAGAAATGTGCGTCATCCGCCTGCCCGATCGCGACGGACAGGCGCCACGTTACCGCATGTTCTATGAGGCGTGTGACGGAACGGCCCAAGATGAGCGCGGCGTCTGGCGCATCGCCGGCGCGACTTCCGCAGAGATGTTTCGGACCGGATAGGTTTTCAACAGTTGCAATTTGAAAGGGCGAACATCGATGCGAATGGCTAGAACGTTTGTTGTTACCAGCGCAGGACTGATGTTGATTGGGATCGGGCTATTCGCTGCACCAACGGAAGCGGCCGATCCTCGGTTACAACATGCGCCGGCCCGCAAAGATGCTTTGTTGTATCGCAAGGTTGCGATTCCCAAGCAGTTTCTGGCAACGGTTGGAAAGCGAACGTTTGGTGGCGACATTCGCATCGGCGATTTGGACGGCGATGGTCGTTGCGATTTTCTCGTCTATCGCTGCAATCACGGCGCCCCCAGCGGTGCCCATGTCGGCGGAGTCAAGCCGGCGTTCTTAGGGGCGTTTGATATCGAAGGCAAACCACTCTGGCAGGCGGGCAAAGGGGGCAATCAGCCTTCACGGCCGATGTCGGTGGCGATTCACGACATGCTGGGCGATCGTGCCGCCGAAGTGATTTGTTTCTGGCATCGCCCCGATCCTGCCATCAAAGCCGATTGGCAATCGTTGGCCGATGTGGTGGTGCAGATTCGTGACGGCCGTACCGGCAAAGTTCTCAGGCAGGCCGCTCCGAAGGCCATTACCGAGCGCCGTCGAAAAGACCCGGTCGGTGCGAATTGGATTCATCAACGCTTGCTGATCGCCAATTTTCGAGGAACCAACGCCCCTCGTGATGTTGTGGTCAAACTGGGCGACACCTATGTCGCACTCGACGAGCGGTTGGATGTTTTATGGACCTATCAGACCAAGTGGACTCGTTATAGCCAGTGCCCCGCCTATATTCCCTCGGTGGGTGACATCGACGGCGATGGTCGCGACGAACTCAACGGCGGATATTTCGTGATCGACCATGACGGGAAACCGCTATGGGAGAACAAACTAGGCGACAACATGGATTCGGTTGCGATCACCGAATGGGACAATGGACAGATGCGGGCCATCTGTTCTGGTTTTGGTCACGTGATGGACCACCGCGGTCGGACCATTGTCGGTCTGGGAAGACAATTGGTGCCGCACGGTCAGGAGGTTCGCGTTGCCGATTTTCTCGCCGATGGTAAAGGGCCGGAAATGATTATTCGCTACAACGGCCACAAGACCGACGTCTGTGTGGTGAGCAGCGACAGTGGCACGATTGTGGATCGTTTCAAGTTGAATTTCTCTCCGACCAACGTCGGCATGGAATCGGTCTTTTGGAATGGGCCGGACAAACCTGCATTACTCTACAACGGCAGTTGGCTATGGGATGTCAAGCAGCGGCGCGGTTGGCAGTTACCGGGCCTGCCTCCACCCAATGGCAATGATTTTCATCGCATGGGTTTTCACCACATGATTCCTGCCAACCTGTGTGGTGACCGCCGCGAAGAACTGGTGATTTGGGATCCCACCGCCAAAGACATCTACATCTATTCGCCGAAACCATTCAACAAATCGGAATACACCGGTTATCGAGCCGGCCCTCGACAGTACAATCCTCGATTGATGGACTAACCTGTTTCCAGATTGTTCTTATGAACGCTGAAGAAAACAGTCAGAAGGTAAACAAATCAGACGAAGCAGAGCAACGTGGTTCGCTGGAAGTTGCCGCGACAAGATTCAAAGCCGTAACCAAACAGATGACGGGAGGAACGGCCATGCCCGACCAAGACACGAACAGCATCGTCATTCTTTTCAAAGGCGGTCGGCTGCCTTCGTGGTACCAGCTGACTGACAAGCAGCGAGACGATTTCTCCCAAACGCATGTGGACCTCATGCTTTCTGTTGCAGACCAGTACGGCATGACGCGGCTGGAAGGATTTCACCTCATCGGACCGCAGGATGTTTGGCAGCGGTTTTGGCTCATCGAGTTTCCCACGATGGAAGGGGCCGAGCATTGGATTCAGGCCGAGATGGCTCCCCCCTACGGGCTTTACGGGTATTACGAATACCACCTTTCCCGAAAATTCCAGCCCGATGTCTTTTCAACGTGGGTTACCGATCCGGCGCCGCCGACGGTTCCGCTCGATGCCGATCCGCACATCATCCCTGACCTACACGCCAATCGGGAGAGCATCATCGTCATCATGTTTGCCCGCCATCGTTCTGAGGCCTTAGCGCGTGAAGCGGAAGAACCGGGCGATGCACAATACATCTCCCCGATGAAGAAGGTTTCCGAACAGTGCGGGGTAAAAAGGTTGGAAGGGTTTCGGCTTATTTCGCCCCAGCAAGATTGGCACCGCGCCTGGATTATTGAACTGCCCAGTTTGGAAGCTGCGGAAGCGTTCATCGAAGGCGAAGAGTCTCCTCCTCACAGCATCCGTGCCCGAAGAGAGTTCCATCTTGCCCGCAAATGGTCGCCGGAATATTTCGCCAGTTGGGTGAGACAACAAAATGAAGTGACACCAAAACGCGATCACCGAGCCGGATAAATCACCCGGGAAACTTTTCTACGGTCATCTTTGACGAAACTGTCCACCTCTGTAAGAAGCCCGCTAATCAAAAGGACAACCACATGCACACTGCCAGTCGCTTCTCATTGAAACGAGGCTGCCGGCTTGTCTGCCGTTGGTCGTTGTTGGCGGTGCTTGGTATGGCGGCAGCGCTCAACGTTCATCTGGCATGGGCTGGTGAGAAAGCAGCGGCAGGTAAATTGCCGATCATTGACCTGTCGCAGGAAACCGATCGCCAGGTCATCGTCGCTGCGGGAACAAAAACCGACTATCGAGGTCAGGTCACGACCGTGCTGATGAAAGACAACAAGACGATGTTTGCGACATGGTCGATCGGGCATGGCGGGAAGTGCGGGCCGATGAAGAAAAGCACCGATGGCGGTTTGACCTGGAGCAACCTACTGACGACACCACCGAACTGGCGATCGATTGGTAGCTGTCCTTGCCTCTTCCGGCTCACAGACACAAAGGGGACGGAGCGGCTGTTCGTGTTTGCCGGTCGCGGGACGCTGCATCAGTCGATGTCGCTCGACGCGGGCCGAACATGGACGCCGATGGCTGCAAATGGTCTCTACAAACCGGGCGGCAACACCGTGATCGTCCCCATTGAAGGCGGACGCAAGCATCTGCTGCTTGCTCAACGCAGTCCAAAGTCGGCACCTTTGAATGAAAAATCGATGTCGATCTGGCAGGCCGTTTCATCCGACGGGGGGCAGACCTGGACGGGCTATCGGCAGGTCTGCGACGTTCCCGGCGCACTTCCCTGCGAACCTGACTTGATTCGATCGCCTGACGGAAAACAATTGCTCTGCCTGATGCGCGAAAACTCGCGGCGGCTCAATTCACTGATGATGGTTTCGGATAGTGAGGGGAAGAGTTGGTCGAAAGCCAAAGAACTGACGGCGAGCTTGACCGGCGACCGTCATGTCTCTTGCTATGCGCCGGATAGGCGGTTGGTGGTTGTCTTCCGCGACCGGGACAAAAGGTCGCCGACCGTCGGCCATTATGTTGCCTGGATCGGCCGATACGGTGACATCATTCACGGCCGCAAAGGGCAGTTTCGCGTCAAGTTGCTTCACCATCATGGCGCCTTTGGCGACTGTGGTTATTCCGGCCTGGAGTGCCTTCCCGACGGGACACTGGTTGCCAGCACTTACGTAAAATATCGTCCCGGTCCCAACAAGAATTCCATCGTCAGCGTCCGTTTCAAGCTGGCAGAGATCGACACCAAAGCCAAGCACGTCCGGGGCGCTGCGAACAAGAAGTAGCGGCACGGCATAGGGAGTTGAGAGAATTAAGTTGTGGTGCAAATGTTGGACACGTACCAGCTAAACGTGGAACGAGTGTTCTGCAGCCTCAGGCAAATTTCATCGAACACCTTGACTTGCTTGCCACATCGACGCAGTGTCTTGTGCTACTGTGAAGAGAACAATAACAAACGAGTCACGAAGGAAATCCACTATGAATGTCAGAAAGACAATGGTCAGCGCACTCGCCCTGTCGTGCATCACGTTGGCTGCATTCGGTTGGGTGTCACAGGCTGGCGAATCGGACACGTTCGATTCATCTGCGGGATTCACGTTTCCGCGAATCAAGGGGCACGGCAAGGTCGTGCAGTTGCCGGATGCGGTCGACCAACCTCGTGACGGCTCCAAGATCTGTGTCGATATCACCGCCGGTGGATCGCCGAAAGAGATCAACCCGGCGATCGAGAAGGTCGCGCGCTTCGTCAACATCTACGCCGGGGCGGGCAAGCGGCCAGCAAACGTGAGGTTCACCGTCATTCTGCACGGTAAGGCAACCCTGGCTGCTTTAAACAACGAGTCATACGCTAAGCAGTGGCAAGTCGACCGGAATCCCAACATCCCTCTGTTCAAGAAGCTCAAGGAAGCCGGAGTCGAAATCCTCGTTTGTGGCCAGTCACTGATGCATAAAGGTGGTCGGCAAGAAGACGTTGCAGGTGAAGTCCGCATCGCGGTGTCTGCGCTGACCGTGAATGTTAACCGTCAGTTGGATGGATTCGCTTTCATTCCGCTTCACTGACACGAATCCCAAACTCCAGCTCATGGTGCGAGACGGCGGGCCAATATGCGTCCATCATCGAACGCGATGTCGCAAGTCTGTCTGCCGTGAATCACCGGCCACGACCGTCACTCCTGCGGAATGGTGAATCCGAATGTTACACCGGCACCGGAGTTTGGTTCTGCCCACAGTTTTCCGCCGTGTGCTTCGACGATGGATCGGCTGATTGCCAATCCCATCCCCATGCCCTCTTGCTTTGTCGAATAGAAGGCATCGAAGACCTGCTCCAAATCGTCCTGGGTGAGACCTTGGCCCGCATCGATCACGACCACTTCAGCCAGGCCGTCTTCGCGAATTCGGCTCGAAATAGTGACCTTGCGTTGGTCGGCTGGCGTCTCCCGCATCGCGTCAATGGCATTCCTGATCAGATTCACCACGACTTGTTGGAGTTGGATTTCGTCGGCCAGAACGGTCGGAGACACCTCGTCAAACTCTAATACCAGCTCGGCCTCAGCCTGTTGGATGTCCGGATCGACAAACTTGGCCACAGTTTGGACGAGCGCGTTAAGATCGGCGGGCGCTCGCACAGACTCGGTCTTTCCCAGAAACTTCCGAAGGCGCCGCACGATGTCGCCTGCTCGGATCGCCTGGTCCTCCAACTTGTTGAGAGTTTCTCGAAGCTCATGGGGATTTGAAATGGGTTGATCGAGGGCTGCTCTTGCTATAAAGCTGTACGTTGCAATTGCAGCGAGCGGCTGGTTGAGTTCGTGGGCGACGCCGGTCGCCATCTCACCCATCGTGCTGACTCTTGACACATGCGCCAACTCGTCCCGGTGTTTCCGCGCATCCTCTTCCGCTCGTTTGCGTTCGGTGATGTCACGAGCAAGACCAACCACGCCGACGACCCTTCCCTGGGCGTCCTGCAGTGGAGCCTTGTTCGTCAGAAGAGTCATTTGGCTTCCAGCCGGACCGAAGACCTCCTCGACCATGAGAGACTCTTCTCGCTCGATCACATGACGGTCGCGCTCCGTCACTCGATCGGCCTCTTCCTGCGACATGAAGTCGTAGTCCGTCTTGCCGATTGCCTCGGAGACAGACGCATTGAACAGGGATGCACCCGCTGAATTCAGCAGGTAAAAGCGGCCTTCCAAGTCCTTGGCGAAGATCGCATCTGTGGAACTTTCGATGATCGTCGTGAGAAGGTCGCGGCTCTCACGAATCGTGTTTTCGGCCTGTTTTCGTTCGGTGATGTCGTTCTGCACCGTAACACAGACGGTTCCGTGTTGCGGATGATCGTACTTGGAAACGGTTGCCAGACTCCAGAACGCCTCTCCGTTCTTCCTCACATTCTGAACTTCACCGTTCCAGACACCGACTTCATCGACGGTGGAGATAATTTCGCCGGCGATTTCTTCCGGATTCCTGGCGCTCTTGTCATTCAGCACAGTGACGTGTTGGCCGATCAACTCTCCGGCTTCGTAGCCGAACATCTTATCGAACCGCGGATTCGTGAAGACGATGGCTCCGTCGGAAAGGCGTACCAGATTCACCCCTTCCGCCATGTTCCGTGTAATTTCGGACGACAGCCGTAATTGCTCTTCGGCGCGTTTTCGTTCCGTGATGTCGTTCTGCACCGAAACGCAGACGCTTCCATGTTGTGGATGCTCGTATTTGGAAACGGATGCCCAACTCCAGAACGGCTCGCCGTTCTTCCTCACATTCTGAATTTCGCCACTCCAGCCGCCGTGTTCCTCAATGGTTGAGATGATCTCGGCTGCCGTTTCTTCCGGAGACCGTTCGGCGTACTCGTTCAGAATAGCAACTCTCTGGCCGACCAATTCACCCGTTTTATACCCGAACATCTCATTGAATCGCGGATTCGTGTACACGATGACGCCATCAGCATTGCGAACCAGAATGACCCCTTCCGCCATGTTCCGTGCAATTTCGGCCGACAGCCGCAATTGCTCTTCGGCGCGTTTGCGCTCGGTGACGTCCTCCACCAAGCAGATCGCATAGACTGGCATACCGTCCTCGTTATGAACGAGTGAAGCCGTGAGCTTCCCCCAAACATGCTCACCGTTTTTTCTGATGTAACGTTTATCGAGTTGAAGCATCGGGATATCACCCGACATCAACTTCTCCGCAAGGGCAAGATCCTTTGCGACATCGTCCGCCTGGGTAATATCCGCAGTGCCGATCGTCAAGAATTCCTCTTCCGAATACCCCAACATCTGGCAAAGAACGGGATTCACTTCGATAATCCGAAAATCGACTCCAACCAGAGCGATTCCAATCGGCCCTTCTTCAAACACGCGACGGAATCTCTGCTCGCTTTGCCGCAGCGCATCTTCGGCGCGTTTTCGCTCGGTGATGTCCTGCATAACGCCGACCCAAACATCGCCAAAATCGGGATGTTCAAAGGATGAGACGGTCGCGTGACTCCAGAACGCCGTACCATCTTTCCGTACGTTGTGGACTTCGCCGGACCACGCTCCGTCTTGCACGAGTGTAGCGCTAATCCTCTCCGCGGTCTCCTGTGGATCTTGATCTCCGTCTGCATTCAACGCTGAAACGTGCTTCCCGATCAGTTCTCCCTTTTCATACCCGAAAATCCGCTCGTACCTGGGATTTGTATAGACGATTGTGCCGTCGGAAACGCGTACCAGGCCCACCCCTTCGGCGATGTTCTCCATGACTTCGGCGGACAGCCGCAACTCTTCTTCGGCCCGTTTGCGCTCGTCGATTTCCTTTCTCAGATTGTCATTCACGGCCGACAGTTCCGCAGTACGTTCCTCAACACGCCGCTCCAGTTCATCGTGCGCTTGTTGGAGTCCCTCTTTCGCCTGCTCTCGCTCGGTGATGTCTTGAACCGACCCCACCAAGTGGGTGCAGTTCCCGTTGTCATCAAAAACTGGGGCTATGCTCACAATGCCCGTTTTGGTGCCGGACGGATATTGGGTTATTTCTTCCCAGCTCGTGACTTCCTTCTCCCGGATCGCCTTCTCGTAATTGGAACGGACGAAGTTCAGTGTCGGCTCTGGAATGACTGGCCTACCCCCGATCTTTGTACCACCCTCAGTGAGAGAATCGGGGTTCAGGTAACACGTTCTGTTCAACAGGGCGCAGCGTAGCGAAGTCCTGTTGAACAGAACGGGCCGCATATGCGGCGGGGGTCTCGTAGTCCA
>JABISG010000036.1 GCA_018699955.1 Planctomycetaceae bacterium
GGCGCCGGTATCGGCCGATTGAGTCTTCCCATCTCGGCGAAACCAGCTGCGACTCAACAAGTCGCAGAGTCGGGTTACGGAAGTCCGCATCGCCCACGGCGACGAACCGATTTGGGACGTGATTGGGTGAGCGGCGTGGGATTGTGCATTGGAACGCGTAAGCCGTCAGGCTTTAGCCTGACCTACATCACTTTCGTTCAATCTCTCTTAAGTACAGCAACGATCCGAGTACGAACCGCCGACTCGCCTTGGTGAATCGTTCCGTCCGCTTCCGCGATCTCGTCAAGTCCGACAATTATAGAAGACCGCAGATGAGAATCGGTAATGCCGCGTACCGCTTCGCAGGTTTCGTCAAGTACGTGTTTTAGACCGTTCGATTTGACTCGTTCGAAGAACTCCTTCATGCGCCGATCACACTCTGTGGTATCCCAAGAGACTCCGGAACGATTCAGCAACTCATGCAGCTTTTTGCGTTCTGCCTTCGATGCTTTGCGATCTGCGACCAACATACAGCACCAGACATTAAGTAGTGTCTCAAAGTCAGCATCAGTAGGTGCCTGGCTCTTGGGCTTTGTCTCTTCGGTCTTAGACAGGGACGCCAACTCATTCTCAAGAAGGACACGATATTTGGAAAACCAGCCCTGCAAGAACTCGGCGGGACGGTAACCTGGCTCAGGGATGTACCCCTTTTGAAGCTTTTGAGAAATCGCATTCCATTTTTCTTGATACCTTTTCCAGTCTTTCTGACAGATCGATTCGACGACCCCGTCGGGGATGTTGTCGAGTACTCTCCCGAGTGTTCGCAGACTCGAAATCTTCACGTCACTCTTGACGTTCGCGTAAACACTCTTGATTGCGTAGAAGGCAAATGCAAGAAATATCACGGCAAATATAAATACGCTCATGAAGAAGTTTTGCCCGGGCATTTCAGGATTGCCAATACTCTCATACCCGATGATTATGAAGAGGATCCCTCCAAAGACAAACGGGGCGAGGCAACCAAGTTTTACCAACGGGTTTGAAACGCGAGCTTCTCCGAGCAATCTCTCCCGATATCCGGTTGGAAACTCCCGTTCTCTAAAGGGCTCTGAAAATTTCAGGCATTCGGGACACTGGTCATAGGATTCTTCCTCGGCTTGACGGTAGGCGTTGCCTAACTGATCTTCAACAGGTACCTGCCCAACAAGGCCAGGTATACCTTCCACGGTTGTAGCAAACAGGTCGTAAACATCGATGAATTGACAGCCGCAGTGTTCACAAACGCGTCGGAACTCGACGGTCCGCTTGTTGATGGTATGTGTCTGACCTGAGCCCTGCCCCGGGCTTCTGTTTGTCCCTGCCTGCTTCCAATTCTTGTGCATCCCCCGCGCCTTTCTCTCAATCGGGCTCGCTCAATTAAAGAGTGGTCACGGAGTAATCAGTACCACAAAGAGTTGCCAAGAAACATCTCGACAGAGAAACATGCGGATTTGTCGTGCGTTAGCAGCCTGTTGAAATTCTCGTGATTTGACAGGCGTGCTATTGTGGGTCGTGGATTGACCGAATTGCAGCAGCGAGCAGCCGGGCAGGTCGGGCTGAAGCGTGACGTCCTACGCATGCAACCGCGTTTTCGCTACGTTTCGCTCCTTGCGACGCGTCCACTCCGCTTTTGCCCCGTCGGAACCGCATGAATGCGGTCACTACGATCCCTCGAACTTTCATCGCGCTCAACTGGCCTTTGCTGTCACTGATGAAATCGGCGTTCGTGACAATTTGCATGCGCGCCGCGATGAATCGTCAACTCCGCACATCCTCACCACGTTTTCTTGCTGAAGTCGCCGCCGCGCTTTGGTACACTTTTGGTGAGCTGTCCTTTCTTGTTGCCGATTCCGGATACGTTAAAGAGGAATGAACGATGAAACTCTCCGCCTGTCTCGCATTGCCGTTTTTGTTGTTGCCGATGTTGGCTGGGCCGTTGGCTGCTCAGGATGATGTGGCCAAGCCGCAGCAGTTGATCGATCGCGCCATTAAAGCCATTGGAGGCACAAAGGCGCTGAACAAGACGCGCAACACGATCCTCGAGGACGAAGGAACGTATTACGGCATGGGTAACGGCGTGCCTTACACCGGACGATACGTTACCGAGTACGGCAGTCCCGGTCGGCATCGGATGGAAATCCAGGATGCCTTCCTCAGCGTCACCGCCAAGAATCAGGCCTGGATTTCGGTGATGGGTATGACGATCGACCTCGACGGCGATGCGCTCGAAGTGGCGAAAAAGGGCATGCTGGTCACCTACGCCACGTCGCTCATTCCCCTGCAAAAGCCGAACAAGAAATTCAAGCTGAGTAAAGCAGAGCCGGAATCCGTGGAGGGTGAAGAGTGTGTTGGAATCAAGATCGACCACGAAGGCATGCCGACCGTCACCATGCACTTCAGCAAAAAGACCGGGTTGATGAAGAAGGTCAAACACCTGATGAAGGCTCAGGAACTCGGCTTCAAGGAAGTGACCGACGAGACGATCTTCCATGAATACAAGAAGTTCGACGGCGTTCTGCATCCCTCGAAGATGACGATCTTTCGGGACGGCAAGAAGTTCGTCGAATCGAATCCCAAGAACGTGACTTTTCCGAAGCAGTTGGACGAGAGTGAATTCAAGCGGCCGGAATAGAAACGGCATCGATCGGAATGCCGCTGATGATTCTGTTCCGTTCATGCGTTTTTGTTGTTTGACACCTGCCCAACACTTGTCCAACGGCTATAATCGGTGCGAAGTCGATTAGCTCTGCCGACTGACGTTCGCCGGTCGGTTTCTCGGTCAGCCTCAATGAGGTCTTCGCTGTGGATAACGACGAGCGGTCTTCGCAAGCGGAATCGGAGTCCTACAAGCTGGCATCGGGTTCGTCCGAATCTGATGAGGGTGCCGCAGCCGCAGAGAAGCAGACGGCTGAACGGACACAAGATGCCGCGGAAACCATTGCCGCCGACGGTCAGCCGGTCC
Organism: Planctomycetaceae bacterium; assembly: GCA_018699955.1. GTDB lineage: Bacteria > Planctomycetota > Planctomycetia > Planctomycetales > Planctomycetaceae > JABISG01. The sequence goes on from JABISG010000036.1 coordinate 2,981, forward strand.
CTGCGAAGTCAAAGCGAACCGAAGACTCTCCTTCCCATCCGAAGTCGTTCGGACGTTATGAAGTGGAGAAAGTGCTGGGCGAAGGGGCGTTCGGCACGGTCTATCTTGCGGTCGATTCGCAACTCAAACGCAAAGTCGCAGTCAAAGTACCGCGCGAGGGAGTCCTGGGGAACCAGTCGGCCATTGAACGATTCTTTCGGGAAGCGCAAGCGTCGGCGACGATAACTCATCCCAATATCTGTCCGGTTTACGACGTCGGTGAGGCCGAAGGGCAGAACTATATTGTGATGGCATTCGTCGATGGGTGTCCTCTTTCGGAATTCGTTCAAGAATCGAAGGGACTGACGCCGCGCGTAATTGCCGGTCAATTGCGTAAAGTTGCGTTGGCGCTTCAGGCGGCTCATGGCAAGGGAATCGTTCATCGCGACCTGAAACCCGCCAACATCATGATCGAGCAGGAACGGCAGGAGCCGATCGTGATGGACTTCGGCCTGGCACAGCGTGCCGACGATGGCGACGCCAAACTGACACGCGAAGGCACGATTCTTGGCACGCCGGCGTACATGGCACCCGAGCAGGCAGCCGGCGATGGAGCGGAGGTTGGCCCATTGGCCGACGTCTACAGTCTGGGCGTCATTCTGTACGAGCTGTTGGCGGGCGACGTTCCATTTACCGGCCCATTGATGGCTGTGTTGGCACAGGTCTTGAACACCGAACCGGTTCCGCCGTCGGCCGAACGGGACAACGTCGATTCCCGATTGGAGAAGATCTGCCTGAAGGCGATGGCCAAGAAGCCGGAAGACCGCTATCAGTCGATGAAGCAATTGGCCGACGCATTCCGCGGATATCTCAAGGCGCCGGCATCGTCGGTGCCAACGGAAAAGCGAACTGCGAAAGATGTTGCTGCGGGGAAGAAAAAACCGAGCACGCCCAAGCGCCCGGTATCGAAGGATCCGACGGTCGTTTCACAGCGAAAGAGGAAAAAGCGGCCGGCGAGCGAAAACAAAACGTCGCAGGCAATTGAACGGGAATCACCGCCGCAGACCGCCGAGGAAAAACCCTCTTCAATCAAAACATACCTGTTGATGGCAGCCCTTGTGTTGGTGCTGGGTGGCGGGGCGTTTGGTGTTTACGGAATCGTCACATATCTCGGCCGTGGCGGCGAAGTCCAATTGGAGATTGTGGACCTGCCGACAGACGACTCGATTACGATTTCGATTGATACTCGGCCGCTGTCTCGCAGCGATGCGTTGAAGCCTTTGCCTTTAGATGTCGGCCATCATTTGCTGTACGTCAAACGGGGCGATCTGACGCTCATCGATCAATCGATCACGGTCGAAACCGGCCAGAAGCAGACGGTGAGTCTCGACATCGGTGAAGCATTCTTCCGGATTTTCGAGTTGCCGACTGCCAAGAGCGTCGTTGCGTCGAGCGGAACAGTTACGATCCTGGCAGGCAATTCATCCCAGGAGATCAGCGCGGAAGGTGATCTGCCGACCGTTCGTTTCGCGGTCACTGGCGTCTCCTTTGCCGATGTCGGCGTCATTGCCGACGTGAATGCCGGCAGCACTTTCGATTTCGACGATCTCACAGAACTCGCAGCGCTGACGACATTGAGTCTGCGCAATTGCGAAGTCAGTAGTCAGGCAATCGCTGCTATTAACCAATTGGACGGACTGCACTCCCTCGACCTGAACGGTTCCAACCTCACCGACAGTGGTCTAGCCGAGTTTGCCGACATCGCCGGTCTTGAGGAGTTGTCACTCAATCAGACTCAGATTACAGATGTCGGCATCGTCCATTTGCTGCGTCTGAAGAATCTGTCAGTATTGTCGTTGGATCAGACAGCGATCACCGACGCATCGTTCGACTTGCTGGAGCAAATGAAATCGCTCAACACATTGACGGTGACATCGACGAAGCTTGGCGAGAAATCGCTGACTGCGTTGAAGTCGGCACTGAGCGGTTGTGATATTCGCCACGATCCATTTGTCGATCCAAAACAGCGGGAATTGGCTGAGTGGGTGTTGAGCAACGGCGGTACGATCGACATCGAATTACCGAACGGCGAGGAGCGGCCGATTCTGGATTCGATCAGCCTGCCGGTGACGAGGTATTACGTTGTCGGCGCGGTCTTCCCGAAGCAACAACCTCTGGACGATGAGGTTGCGGCGTTACTCGCGAACGGCGTCAAGCTGAAGAAACTCTCGTTCGAGGAGTCTCAGATTGGCAACGCGGAATTGAAACAGGTCGCACAAGTCAGTTCGCTTGACAGCCTCGACTTGCGGGCGTCACGCGTGACTTCTGCTGGATTGGTCGAGCTCAAAGGGTTGCCTAACCTGAAATCACTGATTCTCGACGGGGATCAGCTCAGCGATGGTGGGCTGGATGCGCTCAGCCAATTGCCACAATTTGCCCATCTCATTTCCGATGGTCCCTGCGGGAATGTGGCCGATTGGTCTCTCATCTCCGAGCTGAAGAAAATCGAAACGCTGTCGCTGACGAATGCCAACCTGGACGATTCTGCGGCGGCGGCGATCGCTTCACTGGTAGGGATCAGGGAACTCGACTTGAGCGGGAATCGGAAAATCAGCGACGCGGGCATTGCCCAGTTGAAGGCGTTATCGTCGCTGCAGGTCTTGTCACTTCGCGGAACGGGCTTGTCCGATGCGTCGATTCCCGTTCTGATTTCGATGAAATCGCTCAAGGGACTCAATACAAGTTCAACCAGATTCTCCTTTACCGGTGTGTCGTCAATCGAAAGAGTTCTTACCGGCTGCCACGTTGTTGGCGGCGTCACCCCCTCTTACCAGATGGACTTGGAAACACCGCCGATTGGCAGTCTTCCGACTGGCTGGACTGGCGATGCGGCGATGCGGATCATTGAGGTTCACGGATTGCGGGCAATTTCCTCGGCGCAGGCAGGTATTACGCAAGTGACATCGCCGGAATTCAAGATCGATGGCGATTTCTTCGTCCAACTCGATTTGCTCGACCCGCACGAATCACAATTCACTCTCACACTTCTCGGCGATCGCGGGCCGGATTTAGATATTGAAGTGACTCCCAAAAGCGGCAACTGGATCGTCACCGTTCCGGATGATGAAGAGGATACAGAGGAGTTGGTGGAGGCACTGCAGTTTTCTCCAGCCCAATTCCGCTTGGAGAGATGGGGGAATGATTACTATTTATCAATGGACGGTTTCGCATTGGGTGGTAAGTCAGTCGGTTTGTTCGGTCGAATCGGTGGGGGGCGCGATGGCAGTCGACTTGTACTCGATGGGGAAGCCGATGAGTGTTACCAGGAGGGTTACCAGGAGGACTCTGGTGGAAATTCGACTCCCGGTGTCATGCAGACTGGCGGAGTTTCGTTTTCAACGACTCGTTTCAAACGGTTTCGTGGTATTCGCTTCGTCAGCACTGTTGGTACTGCTGCAGATCAGCGTGTGAGTTTGTCCCGCCTGAAACTGGGACAATTGGAGGACCATAGAAATCGACATAGCGACAAGGAAGGGGTGACGCAACCTCACGTTCTGGACCTCAAGCCTAAGAGCGTTCCGGAAGGCTGGAAACTCTACCCAGGCAAGGATGCCACGCATGCTCGCTTGCAATTCGCGGATTGTGAAATTCGTGGTGACTTCGTCGTTCGCTATCGGATGGAGAAACTGCAGTCTGCTTGTGCGTTTCAAATGCGAATGCGGGGAACAGGCGACGCGGGAGACCTCCCGTTGGGATTCATCGCTGGCGGAGTCGCCTCTTTGGGGGGGTTCCGGGGATTGGACGTTTCGGATGCACGGGTCGCTGCGAAGTTACGGAGCCGCCTCTCGCGGAGCGGGGGGGCGACGGCTCGGTTAATATTTCCGGGCAGCGACCCTATTCCGCTTGCCTCGGAAAGCCGATTTATTGGTTTTCAAGTGGCGCGGAAGGGCGATGTCATCTCCGTTCAGGTCGATGGAAGGATCGTGGCCACTCTGCGTTCAACACGTTATCGAGATTTCAATCTCATCGACTTCGACATGCGGGACACAAAATTTACCGACTTCGAGGTTCTTCCGCTAACCGACAGCGAGCCACCCGTTGGCCCCGGACCCAAGCCCCCCAGACGTAGGCCGAAGAGCAAGAAAAAGCCTGATCCCGAACTACCGAGCGGCGCCGGACAACCACCAAGCCCGCCGCCCTCGCCGAAGCAAAAGGGGCGGAGGAGTCGCTCAAAACCATAAGGGGCGGTCAACGAATTGCCGGAGCGTTTTTCTGAATGAAAGAGCCGACGGCGATCACAGGACGACATCACTCCGCCGTGCCTTGGCCCTCAATTCTTACGAATCCTCCATCCAGAAAAAAGTTTCTGGATGGCGTCATCGACTCGTATTCGAGCCAGCCGTCGTTGTCGGAGTCGTGCAGCCGTTCGGTGTCGAATTCGTACAGCGATTCGGGGATCTCACCCTGATCCAAGCGTAGCGGATGCGTCTGGTCATCGCCGTACAACGCAAGCGTTTTCGATCCGACAGGACGAGGAACACCCCCCAGCCAGAACACAAGTGCTTCGCGGGCATCCATCTGGCGAAGATCCAGACCGAGTCGTTTCAATTCGGCTTCGATGTTGTCGTCGGTCTTCGAACGGCAGGCGCTGAAATACTGCTGGAACTCTTCGACATTGCTGCCGTCCGACGGCGGCGGCGTTCTTGGTCTCCATGACGACCTGAAGTAGTTGAGTAACATCATCATTTCCCGCTGCTCCATTCGCGAACGCGCCTGCAGTGCCTGCTGTCGCACCTCGGCGACGGCTTGCCAGACCAGAAACCCGAATCCGCCGGCGAGTAACACCACATGGGAAAGAAACGCCGACGCGATCATCCGCTTCGATCGAGAGCCGCAGTCGATGAGAAATTGCAGCAAGGCAACGAGCAGATAAACGAGGAGTGCCACCCCAAAGACCATCAGGAACGGCACCACCCCGTCGATAATTTCCGGCATGGCTGCCGGGGCAATGACGACAAGCGCGGCGGCGACCAGAAAACCAATAATCTCCGTCCCCCACCACGACCACCAACCATGCTCCGGCGCAGCGTCGTCGCCGTCGGCTGTGGAATCGAGCAATGCCGCACCCGGCATATTCAAACCGGCATCACCCATCGGCAATTGGTCTCGAAACGCCTGAACGTCACGACGTAACGCCTGTCGCCCCGCCTTAGTGTTTTTCCAGTTCGAGATTTGGAAAGCGCTCTTGTCGCAGGGGATGCCAAGGGCTTGCTCGATGTCTTCCCGCCACTCGGCTTCGCTCCGTGTGCTGTTCGTCACGAAAAGTACACGCTCGGGACCGAGACAATGATACGTCAGCCGGATTTCCTCGCTGACGAACGGCGTGATGTCAGTGAGGTCGATCAGCGAACAACGCGACTGGCCAAGCGAGACAGCGAGTCGCGTTTTCCAGTCGGCCCCCGCTTCAAGGTTCATGTACTTCGGGCTGGAATAACGGAAAATGAAAATTGTGATTCCCAGGAAGTTCCCCAGCAGTCGATGAATGGGCGACAGTCTAATTCGAGGGTTGCGAATTCCAGAGAGCCGAAATCCCTTCCCCAATGCCGCTTGCGCGGCGACACGAACCGGCAGGGTTGCTGCATCGTTCTTGAACGATCGCAAATAGAACGCGTTGGTTGTTCTGTTGGGCAGTATGAGCCAGAGAAACATCAGCGGCGGCAGGAAGAAAACAGTTCCGAAGATAAAGAATGACGTGAAGTTGTCCTCGCCGAAAAGAATCTCATCGCCGACATTGCCGAAGAATTCCGAAGCGGCCCCCTGCGCGCCGAACCACAAACCGAGGGCGGCCAACGTCCACAACAGCACGGTCCAACCGATGAACTTCCGCAGTTTCCGCAGCGGATCGCCAAGGGAACGATAGTCTGGCAGCAGACGGCTCACCTGTTGCGGCGGAGCACTCTTGCCGGCAGATTGCTGGATTTTGCTGTCGGCGCTGTTGAGTGACTCGGGACCGGCGGGTGAAATTTCCGGCGCCACATATCCTGCCGCCCGATTTCGACCGGCTCCACACTTCGGGCAAGCGTCACCACGCTCGGCTGGATCATAGCTGTCGTAGCACGTCTTATGTACGGGGAAGGCACAGAGTTCGCACTCCCGCGCGTCGAGGGCAACCGCAATGCGTTTCTCACAAACCGGGCAATTGGCACCAACAAGTTGCTGCTCCACGATACTCACTCCATTGAGGTGTTCGCTGGCCGCCTTTTTGGTCTGAAAGTTCTGAAAGAGAAGTATAGATCGGCGTGTCTCTCCGGTGAAATAGCGAATTCCCCGCACGCAGTCGGTCACATCATTCACACTCAACTCGGCCAACCAACTCACCAAAGCCATCGGGTTGCAGCCCGGCGGAACCACCACCTGCGAATCCCCGCAGGCTGACTTGCATTTACTCACCACGCCAACGATCATCCCGTTGACGATGTTTTCTGTCGCACGTCGGCATTCAGGCAAAGAAACGAGTGGAACATGGACATTGTGGCAATCTTGTCTCGCTGGGCACATGTTGGGGCGGCGGTGGTGTTGGTGGGGGGAACCGTGTTCATGCGGTTCGCGCTCATGCCGGCGGCCAAAGAACTTCCCGAAGATGTCCACAACAGTCTCCGCGAACGCGTGATGGGCAACTGGCGGAAGATTGTCGGGATCGCCATCCTGCTGCTGCTGCTAAGCGGTATCGCCAACTTCTTTTTCGTGCTGAAAGACAAGCCCCGATTGGAAGAGCACAAGTCGTTGTACCACTCACTGATTGGCATAAAGATCATCCTGGCAATGGTGGTCTTCTTTCTCGCCTCGGCATTGTCCGGTCGGGCCAAGGGTCTGGAGGGACTGCGGAAGAAGTCCGGCTTCTGGATGGGGCTGAATCTCACGCTGGCCGCCATCATCATCGCGATTGCCGGCTATCTGAAGGTGGCAGTCTAACACTCCTCGCCGTTTCTTTGGCTAATCTGCCCCACACGAATTGTGGCCCGACCAGGCAAGATTCCCAATTGCGTAGACGGTGCGCCGCGTTGTCTGCGTCTGCATGATGGCAGCGCGTAGGGTCGGAAACGATCATCCATTGGTGCCGCCATCTGGACTCGGTAGCAGTTCCCTTCGTTTGCGCGAGCGATACAGCAAGTCAACCAGCACGTATCCAGACAGCCTGTTCCTGTTCGTAACATGTTGTTATGAAATGCCTTACGGAGTATCGTGTGTCGTGAACCCGAAATAGATGTGTTCAAGTTATCATGTCTTCGGCGGGGCTTTTTTGAAAAAATCGTTCGTGCGCGAACTTTTTTGTGGCACAAAACGTCTTAAAAATGCGTAATAACATGTAGGGGAACTCGCCGAGGCGATTGTTGGGCGGCCTGTTTGGGAAAGCAAGCAGATCACACCCAATGAAACCGCCGCTGTGGCGAATAGCCAGAAGGCGAGAGCAGCAGTGTCAAACCATCCGTTCATGACGAAAGGGACAATCTTCCCGAACAAACAACGGCAGGGCCGACGTTGAATTCAGTCGGGAAAAGGAGCAGGCACCATGTCAGAGTATCGCAACCCGGTAATGAAGGAACTGACGGATCAGCAGGTTCGGTATGCGCCGCGCGATGCCCGGCTGAAGCAGATCGAAAAGGCCGAGTCGTTACTTGCTGAGATTGACCCCCGTGGGAAGTATCCCTATCGGGACATTTGCGAAAGCATTACGGAATACAAGCCGGAAATGTATCCCGACCTCGTTCTCTCGGGCGAGGAAGCGGTCCACGATTTGCGGTGCTTTGTCGAGGATCTCTCGGCCAGCGCGGAAATCCCGGTCGAAAATGTTGACGAGCCTGTTTTGACCGTCCGAGACGTGAGCCAGCAGTACAAGGTGTCAACAAAGACGGTTGATCGCTGGCGAAACCGCGGTTTGGTCAGCCGGCGGTTCAAGTTCGGCAACCGGATGCGGATTGGTTTCCTGAAATCGACGGTTGATCGCTTTGTTTCGCTACATGCCGACGAAGTGAACCGGAGCAGTCGCTTCAGCCAATTGTCGGAGTTGGAGCGAGAGGAGATTGTGCGTCGCGCTCGACGGTTGGCACGCTATGGCGGGTGTCCGGCCGACATCAGTCGCCGTTTGGCTCGTAAATTGGGGCGATCTCCCGAGACGATTCGTTACACGCTCAAGAATTTTGATCGCAAGCACCCGGAACTGGCGGTCTTTCCGATGGCTGGTGTCATTCTCTCCGACGAGCAGAAGAAGGAGATCTTCCGCAGCCATCGTCGCGGTGTGCCGGCTGAAGAGTTGGCCCGGCAGTATTGCCGCACGAAGTCCAGCATCTACCGGATTGTTGCGGAAGTGCGGGCTCAGCGGTTGCTGGAACAGCCGATTGACTTCATGGATAGCCCCGAATTTCGGCTGCCGAACGCCGAGCAGGAGATTCTCGGCCCGCCGCCGGAAGTCGAGAAGAAGAAGTCGCGCGTGAAGACACCTCCCGGTTTGCCGCCCTACCTGGCAAGCCTGTATTCCATGGCGCTGCTGACGCGTGAAGAGGAAGGATACTACTTCCGAAAGATGAATTACCTGAAATATCGGGCAGCGAAATGTCGTGAATCGCTCGATACTGCGCATCCCAAGTCGAAGGAGATGGACGAGATCGAGCGGCTGCTTGACGAGAGTGTTTCAGTGAAAAACTTCCTGATTCGCAGCAACTTGCGGTTAGTGGTTTCGATCGCCAAGCGTCACCTCAAGCCGAATGTCAACTTTTTTGAGATGGTCAGCGACGGCAATATGTCGTTGCTGCGGGCAATCGAAAAGTTCGATTACCTGAAGGGTAATAAGTTCTCGACCTACTCGACGTGGGCGATTATGAAGAATTTTGCTCGCTCGATTCCAGCCGAACATACGCGGCTCGATCGCTTTCGGACGGGCAAAGAGGAGGTGTTTCAGCTTTCGACCGATACCCGTAGCAACCAGTTCCAGGAAGAATTGGTCAACCGCAAGCAGCGGCTGGCGTTGATGGGGATTTTGAACCAGCTGGACAACCGCGAAAAGGACATCATTCTGTATCGCTTTGGCCTCAGCGAAGGAGCGGAACCACAGACGCTTGAACAGGTTGGGCAACAATTCGGAGTGACGAAGGAGCGGATTCGCCAGTTGGAAGCGCGGGCTTTGCGTAAGCTGCGGCAGATTGCGCAAACGGAGAAACTGGATATTCCCGGCGTTTGACGGCCGGGCATTTGTTTCGGCGGATCGCCCAATTTGAACGAAGTCAGTACAAAACAGCCCGGCACACTTGTGCCGGGCTGTTTTGCTTGCCTGCTGGTGGTTCCCCAGGGAGGTTCATCGGGCGAACCCATTCCGATTTCGTCGTGTCCAATCGCAGGTGGCTTGTGCTGGCAATGGGCGGGTGGACAACTTCGGGGGCGGTGTCGAATCGCTTACGGCCAGCGTGCTTGCGTTGGTGTTGAAGTTGTGGATTTCTTGCGGGCAGTCTTCGTTTCTCCCTTGCAAGGCAGGTGTTGGATGTTATATTGAGCAACCTATTGCGGAACAGCCAGTTTCGCTAGCGTAGCTCAATTGGCAGAGCCCCGGTTTTGTAAACCGGAGGTTGTGGGTTCGAGTCCCACCGCTAGCTCAATGGATGTGTCCGTGCCGGCAGTCGGGCGGCGTGGGCGATCCTCCAGCGGCGGCATGCCACGGAGGCATTTGCGGTGCCGGCCGATGGCCAGTGCCTATTGGGGGGAATTCCTGAGCGGTCAAAGGGGCCAGACTGTAAATCTGGTGGCACAGCCTTCGCAGGTTCGAATCCTGCTTCCCCCATTTGTGGTTTGGTTGTTGTTTTGAGTGCAGGATGTTGCGGGGGCTGGAAGTTAAAACAGCTGATTAGAGTTGCGGGCGTAGCTCAACGGTAGAGCCCCAGCCTTCCAAGCTGGTTGTGTGGGTTCGATTCCCATCGCCCGCTTTGCTTGTGGAGTAGTGGGTTGGCCGAGCGTTAGGCAGTCAACGTGAATTTGGTTGCTGCTGTAGCTCAGTTGGTAGAGCGCGTCCTTGGTAAGGACGAGGTCATGGGTTCGAGTCCCATCAGCAGCTTTTGGCTGGGCCTCGGCGGCAGTCGTTGAGTTTGAGTGGATAAATTGGATTCTTCGAATTAGAACAGATTGAAACAGAGTCGTGTCTGTTTGGTGGCTTCGGCCGAAAACCGACAGCTTTCGCCTCGCGTGGGGCGTGCGGTTTTTGGTCACGAGTCGCTGCGGCAGCTCGAGCAACGAGGAGAGATTTGAGAAATGGCTAAGGAAGTCTTCAAGCGGACCAAGCCGCACGTCAATGTTGGAACAATCGGGCACATCGATCACGGCAAGACCACGTTGACTGCCTCGATCTTGGCCGTGCAGCAGACCAAGGGGTTGGCTGAATTCAAAAGCTATGCCGATATCGCCAAGGGTGGTACGGTTCGCGATGCCACCAAGACTGTGACTATTGCCGTAAGTCATGTTGAGTACGAGTCGGACACTCGGCACTACGCCCACATCGATTGCCCGGGGCACGCCGACTATATTAAGAACATGATCACCGGTGCCGCCCAGATGGACGGTGCGATCCTGGTCGTGTCGGCAGCTGATGGCCCGATGCCTCAGACTCGCGAGCACATCCTGCTTGCCCGTCAGGTGAACGTCCCCAAGCTGGTCGTATTTCTCAATAAGTGTGACCTCGTCGATGATGAGGAGCTGCTCGAGCTTGTTGACATGGAAGTTCGGGAATTGTTGACCAAGTACGATTTTCCCGGCGATGATATTCCGATGGTTCGTGGGGCTGCCAAGCCCGCGCTCGACACCCCGGACGACGAGACCGCCAATGCCTGTATTGGCGAGTTGATGGAAGCGCTCGATTCGTACATCCCCGAGCCCGCGCGGGAAGCGGATAAGCCGTTCCTGATGGCGATCGAAGACGTGTTTTCGATTGAAGGTCGCGGCACGGTCGTTACCGGCCGGATTGAGCAGGGAATCGTTAAGGTTGGCGAGAAGGTGCAGATTATCGGCTTGCGTGACACGCAGGAGACCACTTGCACTGGCGTTGAGATGTTCAACAAGCTGCTCGACGAGGGAATGGCTGGTGACAATGTCGGCATTCTGCTTCGTGGCGTCAAGAAAGAAGAGGTTGAGCGTGGGCAGGTTCTGGCAAAGCCGGGGTCGATCACGCCTCACACGAAGTTTGAATGTGAAGTTTACGTGCTGAGTAAAGATGAGGGCGGGCGACACACGCCGTTCTTTAGCGGGTATCGTCCCCAGTTCTACTTCCGCACAACCGACGTGACGGGCTCCGCAAACCTGATGGGTGGCGCCGAGATGTGCATGCCTGGCGACAACGTCGCGCTTGAGGTTGAGCTTGGCAAGCCGGTCGCGATTGTCGAAGGAAGCCGTTTCGCGATTCGCGAGGGCGGCCGAACTGTTGGTTCCGGCGTTGTGACGAAGGTGGTTGAGTAGTCGCAGTCGGTGTGAGGTGCGTTCCGCGGTTGGCGGGACGCTGGGTTGGTGCGAAAAATTGCAAAAGTTATGGTGAAGGTGCCGCATGGCTCGCGAATACGTTTGGCTCGAATGCACAGAGACCGGGTTGCGCAATTACCGCGTGCAAAAAGAGACCCGGGGGACAGAGCGTTTGGAGTTGCGCAAGTATTGCCCGAAGTTGCGAAAGCATACGGTCCACAAGGAGTCGCGTAAGAAGTGATTGTTGGGTTGTGAGTTGTGTGCGTCCGACGGGTGTAGCTCAATTGGCAGAGCACCGGATTCCAAATCCGGCGGTTGGGGGTTCAAGTCCCTCCGCCCGTGCTCCCGTTTGGATTCGATAAACCAGGTTGACCTGTTGGCGGGTACTTCTTGTTGCGTGTGCTGTCCGTTGCCTTCGGCGGGCGCTATCAAATGGCTGCGGGCGTAGCGTTCCTCTCGCACCCCTCTCTTCTGCATCTTTCGACGGATCGTTATGGCAAAGTCACAGAACGACTCATCGTTTCGGGCTGGGCTGTTTAAGTTCAGTCTTTATAAGCGCAATCAGGGGCGATTGGTTCGCCAACTGACGGCGGTCGCGGCGTCTATCTTGATCTTCTTTGGAACGTACACGCTTTCAAAGGGGCCATTGTCAAGCTATGCCAACTCGTACCTGACAATGACTGCTCGCTACGTGGGCGGCGAGGCTGACGCGGGGCGAGACACCAAACTGCAATCGCTCGCGGAAGCTCACAACGGGACACTGGCTGTCGTGACGGATGGGCGCCGTTTTCAGGAGCGGGAGTTCCACTTTTCGACCAGCAGGAATTTTTCAACAGACCAAGGTCTCGTCGACGAGATGAAGGTGAGTGCTGCAGGGTTTGCCAGCGACATTGAATCGCAGTACGGGGCAGGGGTGCGAGTCTCACAACCGCGAGGCCAAAGTCGGCGAGCGGTCGGCATTTCCATCGGAATTCCCGTTCTGCTTTGTGCGATTGGTCTGTGGCTGGTGTTTCGTGCGGTGAATTTTCCGCGATTTGCTGACTTTCTGATCTCCGTCGAAGCCGAAATGGACAAAGTGTCCTGGCCCGGCAGGCCGGAGCTTTATCGATCAACTGCGGTTGTTGTTTCAACCATGTTCCTGCTTGGCTTCATGTTGCTCGCTTACGATGTATTCTGGAAGTTCTTCTTCGAGCTGGTTGGCTTCTTGCGGATCGCCAGTTCGTAGGCGAGGTGGTGTTCGCGGCGATTGGACTGGTTGGGCGATGTCTTTTGGGCGGTTTTGCGTCGTGGATTGTGCGGAATCTACAAACTTCGACAAAATCAAGCAGATTCTCTTGCCGCGTTTCTTGAAAAATCTGGCAGAAAAGTCCATGATGGGCGGTTCAGCCGGATTTCCACCGAGTGGGGCGGGTCGTGTTTTTCTAATTAGGCTTGTGGTTGTGCCGTTTGTGTTGTGGTACCACCAGGCTAAAGGGCGGTGCAGTGTGTCGCGAAGTTTCGCGAGAGCCTGCTTTCTTTCATCCTCCAATTCAACGGCTGTGGACGGTAGAGGTAGAGGCCTGTAATGGATGACCAGACAGCGTCCGCTGACCCGCAACCTGCCAACCCGGCGGGTGGCGATGCCGGTGCGCCAACATCGGGGGGTGGCGGTTCCGCATCCGGTGGTGGTTCTGAGTCGGGTGATAGCGGTTCGGCGTCGGGTGGTGCTGGCTCGGCGAATTCGTTCGATTGGTACGTGCTGAAGGTGCAGAGCAATCGCGAGAAGTCGATTCGCGAGACGCTCATTCGCCGGATTAAGCGAGATGGCTTGGAAGAGCATTTTGGCCAAACGGACGATGGCGAGGTCGAGGTGATCATTCCAACGGAACGGGTCGCCGAGACAAAGGGCGGAAAGAAGCGGATCACACACCGAAAATTGTACCCTGGTTACATCATGGTACACATGGAGCTTAATGACGAGACGTGGTACCTCGTTCGTGATACGAGTGGTGTCGGCGATTTTACCGGTGCGGCCGGGAAGCCGATTGCCATGCTGCCGTCCGAGGTCGAGCGAATGCTCGGCGATGTGAAGACGGACGATGCCGAGGCGGAGCCAGCTAAGGTGAAGATTGACCTGTCGCGAGGTGAGGCAGTCAAAATCAAAGAGGGGGCGTTCGAGAGCTTCGAGGGAACGATTGAAGCGATCGACGAGGAGCACGGCAAGGTTTCCGTATTGATCGAAATCTTTGGTCGATCGACTCCGGTCGAGCTTGAGTACTGGGAAGTTGAAAAGGTTTAATCGGGCGCCGGCGTCTGTTTGGCGGGTAGCTGGATTCGCAAGAATCCAGATTGTTCTGTCTGGGTTCTTGCGAATTCAGCGACATTCAAATCGGGAAGTGAAGCAGCAGGATGGCGAAACAAGTTGTTACACAGATTAAGGTCCAGGTGACTGGTGGGCAGGCGACTCCGGCTCCACCTGTGGGGACCGCGCTCGGTCCGCACGGTGTCAATATCGGGCAGTTCGTCCAGCAGTTTAATGACCGAACGAAAGAGCTGTCGGGCACAACTGTGCCGGTGGTGATTACGGTCTATAACGACCGCTCGTTCGACTTTATCGTAAAAAGCCCGCCGGCTGCGGTGTTGCTCAAGCAGGCGGCACAAATAGCTAAAGGCTCGGGCAGTCCGAAGGCGGAAAAGGTTGGGGTTGTGACCACCGACCAGTTGAAGGCGATCGCCAAAACGAAGTTTGAAGATCTTAACACCACCTGCATCGACCAAGCGGCCAAAATCATTGCCGGAACGGCTCGCAGTATGGGGCTGGAAGTGGTTGATTGAGTCTGGTTCGGTGGGGTTGGTTGTGCTGAGCGGCAGCGGCTGTTGTTGGTTCGGCGGGCAGGCAAGCAAACAAACATAAAGTAGACGTATTAATTCGATGGCGAAACAATCAAAGCGATTCACGCACTATCAGAAACAGGTGGATGAATTGGGCGCGGTCGATTTATCGACTGCGGTTGGCGCGCTCAAGGGGTTGGAGTCGTCCCTCCCCAAGGGGGTTAAGCCGTTCAAGTTCGATCAGTCGGTCGAGCTGTCGATTCGATTGGGTGTTGACCCGAAGCAGGCTGACCAGATTGTCCGTGGTTCAATTGTCCTGCCACACGGCATTGGAAAAACGCAACGCGTCCTGGTTTTTGCCCAGGGTGACAACGTTGCAGTTGCCGAGGAGGCTGGGGCGGACTTTGTTGGCGGTAAAGAGTTGGCCGACAAAATCAAAGACGGGTGGATCGATTTCGATGTCGCGATTGCTACCCCCGACATGATGGGTGTGGTTGGGCCGTTGGGTCGTGTGCTTGGGCCGCGCGGCTTGATGCCTTCGCCTCGCGCTGGCACGGTGACTCAGGAAGTGGCCAAGACCGTTCAGGAGTATCGGGCTGGTAAGGTTGAATTTCGTTGCGACGACGGCGGAAACGTGCATTGTGTCGTGGGTAAAATGTCGTTTGAGGAGTCGCAGTTGCAAGAGAATATTGAGGCTCTGTTGAAGTTGGTGGATTCGCTCAGGCCAACGTCGGCCAAGGGCGTTTACGTTCGCAATATTGCCCTCTCGGGTACGATGACACCCGGTATTTCGGTTGCTGTCTGACGGGCGGTGTCTTGCGGTGTGGTGCGGTCTTTAGGGCCGGTGAGGTCAGGTTGGTCGGGCAAAAGTGACTGGTTGGAAATCATGAGTAAGCGCGTCAAGGGAATGTTAATCGATACGATTCGGGAGCAGATCGGCGAAAACCGTGACATTCTGCTGATCGATTCGTCGAAGCTCGATGCGAACACGGCGAATCGATTTCGCCTCGCGTTGCGTGAGAAGGGTATTGGCGTACTGACTGTGCAGAACACTTTGGCACGCAGAGCGCTCAATGACGTCGGCGTGACATCGCTCGATTCGCTGCTCGCAGGGCCATCGACGCTGGTTTGGGGTGGCCAGGATATTGTCGATCTCTCCAAGGAGATTGCCAAGTGGGCCAAGGATGTCAGCGAGTTAGAAGTTAAGGGTGGTTCGTGCGAAGGGGAAACCCTCGATGCGGCCGGCGTCGAGTCGCTGAGCAAGAGCCTCAGCCGAGACGAGTTGCTCAGTAAGTTGTCTGGCATGCTGTTGAGTCCAGGAGCCAAGTTGGCGGCGGCACTGACCGGGCCAGGGGCGATGCTCGCCAGTCAGGTCGAAAAGATATCAGAAGGCGAAGGTGGGGCCGGCGAAGCAGCGGAGCCGGCAGCGGAAGAGGGCGAGTAGTCGCCGCGAGTTGCCGCGCAACATAGTTCATGCATAAAGTTTCAGCGTAATTACAAAAATATAGGGCCGGGTTTGTCTTCCGGCCAATTCGACGTGAAAGGGAAGAACGAAATGTCAACTGCAGAGGCTACGATGGAATTCGATTCCGCCACCAAAGAAATCGGCGACAAGCTTGTCGGCCTGACGTTGCTGGAAGCGAAAAAGCTTGTTGATTATCTGGAGCAGGAGCACGGCATCGAGCCGGCCAGTGGTGGCGCCGTGATGGTGGCTGGCCCTGGAGGTGGTGGTGACGCTGGGCCTGCCGAGGAGAAGACCGAGTTTGATGTCATTCTGACCGGATTCGGCGACAAGAAGATTGCGGTCATTAAGGTTGTCCGTGGAGCGACGGCTTTGGGTCTGAAGGAAGCGAAAGACCTTGTCGAAGGTGCCCCCAAGCCGATCAAGGAAGGCATCTCGAAAGAGGATGCGGAGAAACTCAAGGAAGAAGTTGAAGCTGCAGGCGGGTCGGTCGAAATTAAGTGACGAAGCGGGGGGTCTATCGACTCCTTGTCAAGTCGCAAACGAGGGTGGCGGCTGGCCTGCTTGGGCCGGTCGTTTGTGGGCTGGGTGGCGGCTGCTTTTGGGTACGCTCACCCACGGGTGCAATAGGGGGTTGCGATGGGCAAGATCTCCCGGTGTGAACCTGTGGTTGGGCGAGTTCTGGCGGCCGGTGGTTGGCAGGCTCACCTTCGGTTGTTCCGCGATGACGCTGTGTCGGTCGGCTCCTTTTGCGTTGTTGGCCGAATGCCTCCACTGTTCTGGTTGTTGGGCTAATGTTGTTCCAGCCATTGGCTTGCTTCATCTGGCACGAAAACTCTGGCCAATTCGGGCGATTGTTTTGACGAGTTCACACTGCCTTTGCAGTCGGTTTTGTTCTCCAGGAATCCGTCGTGGGTCCGCCAGTGTCTCACGGCCACCTGTCTTGCTGCCGTCTCGCGTCGCGCTCGTCAGCCAGGCCGGAAAATGTGACGTCTCTCTCAGTCTCTCACGATCAAGAATCGCGCCGCCGAGTCGGCCATTTCACTGTACGCTCTCTAGCTAGCATCTGCCCGTACGGAGTCGATACATGCCTATTCCAGCCACTCGAACCATTCAGGTTGACACCGTCCGCAATTACGGCGCATCGCAGGACGAGGTTGAGCTGAATGACCTGACGTGCATTCAAACCGATGCGATGGCTCGGTTTTTGCAGGTTGGTCGCGATTCCAAGAGCCGCAGGGATGAAGGGCTCGAAGGGGTTCTTCGCGAGATCTTCCCGATCGAGAGTTACGGCGGCCAACACCGCATGGAGTACGTCAAGTACGAATTGGGCAAGCCGCGTTATTCGCCCGTTGAGTGTCGCCAGCTGCGTTTGACGTACGGCCGGCCCTTCCGGGTTTGGCTGCGTTTGGTGAAAGAGCAGCCCATTGAAGAAGAGGTGTATCTGGGTGACATGCCGATCATGATCGGCGGCGGTGAATTCATCATCAACGGGGCTGAGCGAGTTGTTGTCAGCCAGTTGCATCGCTCGCCGGGCGTTGACTTCGTTCTCAATTCGGAGCCGGGCGAGCGGAAGAGTTACTCCTGCCGCGTGATTCCCGAACGGGGAAGCTGGATCGAGCTGGTTGTCGCTAAAAAGGATACCTTGCAGGTCCGCATCGATCAGAGCGGAAAATTCTCGGCGATGACGCTGCTGCGGGCGATGGACCCGGAGTACTCAACCGACGCCTCGCTGGTCGAGCTTTTCTACGACGTGGAAACGATCAAGGTCACTCGCGGCGGTGCCGAAAAATTCAAGGACAAGATTGCTGCCGACGATGTCATTTATGAGCCCAAGCACGCGCGTTGTGGCGAGATCATTGTCGAGTGCGGTGAACCGATCACCGAGGCTTTGGCTGAGGAAATCGTCGCCTCGGGCATCAAGAGTGTGCCGGTCATCGATGCCAGGAACGACCTGTTGGCGATGAACAGTGTCACGGAAGATAACACATCCACTCACCAGGAAGCGTTGCTTCGCATCTACCAACGGCTGCGTCCCGGTAATCCGCCGGCGTTGGAGAAAGCGGGCGACCTGTTCCGCGAGAAGTTTTTTGATGTGAATCGCTACCGGCTGGGTCGCGTTGGGCGGTTCCGAATCAATCGCAAGTTTGACCAGACAATTCCCGATTCAGAAATGACGTTGCGACCGGAAGACTTCGTCAACGCCATTCGCTATTTAATGCGGTTGCGGGGAAGTGATCCGACAGCCCGCGTCGACGACATCGACAACCTCGGCAACCGTCGATTGCGAACGATTGACGAACTGGCGGCGGATGAAATCCGAAAAGGGTTTCTCAAGCTCCGGCGAACAGTGCAGGAGCGGATGAGCCTGAAAGACATGGAGGAGATGACGCCGCGGACGCTGATTAATCCCAAGAGCGTTTCGGCAGCCATTGACTACTTCTTCGGCCGTAGCGAGCTGTCGCAAGTTGTCGACCAGACGAATCCATTGTCGATGTTGACGCACGAACGGCGGCTGAGTGCATTGGGACCGGGCGGCCTGAACCGCAAGCGGGCAGGGTTTGAAGTTCGCGACGTTCACATTTCCCACTACGGTCGCATCTGCCCCATTGAGACGCCGGAAGGGACAAACATCGGTCTCATTTCCAGTCTGAGCATTTTTGCCAAGGTGGACGATTACGGATTTCTGATCACGCCGTATCGCAAAGTGGTCAAAGGCAAGATTACCGATGAGGTCGAATGGCTTCGGGCCGACGAAGAATCGCACGTGCATGTGGTTCCCGCTGATACGCCGGCGGTCAACGGCAAGTTGTCCGACGGTCGGGTTCTGGCCCGGTACCTCAACGATGTGATCTGGATCAGCGACGACCAGGTTGAATACATCGATATCGATCCGAGCCAGATGGTCGGCATCTCGGCCGCGTTGATTCCGTTTCTCGAACACGACGATGCCAACCGGGCATTGATGGGATCGAACATGCAGCGGCAGGCGGTGCCGCTGTTGATCACCGAGGCCCCACTCGTTGGGACAGGGATGGAAGAGGTCGTTGCTCAGAACTCCGGAATGTTGCTGCGTGCCGATCGTTCGGGCAAGGTCACCTATGTGGATGCGACCGTTATCGAGGTGGAAGGCAAGCGATATCCGCTTCGAAAGTTCACCGGGTTGAACGAGCGGACCTGTCTGAATCAGAAGCCGGTTGTCAAAATGGGGCAACGCGTCAAAAAGGGCGAATTGCTTTGCGACACGGCCGCGACCGACAAGGGCCAATTGGCGCTTGGCCGCAACGTGCTGGTCGCCTTCATGTCCTGGAAGGGCTACAACTTTGAGGACGCGATCATCCTCTCTGAGCGGCTCGTCAAAGAAGACGTCTACACGTCGATTCACATCGACGAGTTCGATGTTGAGGTGCGGGAAACCAAGCTTGGCCGGGAAGAGTTCACGCGTGATATTCCCAACGTCAGCGAAAAGGCCCTTGCCCACCTCGATGAGGATGGCATCGTCCGTGTAGGTACGCGAGTTTCCGCCGGTTCCATTTTGGTCGGAAAAGTTTCGCCCAAAGCGAAGTCGGAGTTGACACCGGAAGAGAAGCTGCTGCACGCCATTTTTGGGCGGGCCGGTGAAGATGTGAAGAACGAGTCTCTCGAGGTGACGAGTGGTGTCGCGGGGATTGTGATTCACACTGAGAAATTCTCCCGCCGCATGAGTCTCTCCGATCTCGACCGCCGCAAGTTTGAATCGGATTTGAAGAAGGTCGAAAAGAAGGGCAACGAGTCGGTCGCCGCTGCATTTCAAACGTTTCTTCAGTCGTTTGAAAAAGTGCTTGACCGTCATCTGGAAGACGACGATGGGCGTCAGATTCGGCAAATCGAAGATGAGGCATTCGTCGCAGAGTATGCCGAGAAATTCCTCGCAACGTTTGAGCAACTTGACATCCGCAGCCCGCAGAAACTCTCAGCCTGCCGAAAGACTATTAAGGACGAGTGGGAGCTGGTTGAAGATGTGCTCGACGAACGCGATCAGGCTCTTAACAGTATGAAGCGGGGAGACGAACTTCCCAGCGGTGTGCTGCAGATGGTCAAAGTCTACGTCGCTTCGAAGCGTCAGATTTCGGTCGGTGACAAGATGGCCGGCCGTCACGGCAACAAGGGTGTTATCTCCAAAGTGTTGCCGATCGAGGACATGCCGTTTCTGGAAGATGGCACACCGGTCGATATCATTCTGAATCCACTCGGCGTGCCGAGTCGGATGAACGTCGGCCAGATTCTCGAAACGCATCTCGGCTGGGCTGCGGCCAAACTCGGATTCCGGGCAGTTTGCCCCGTATTTGATGGGGCTGCAGAAAAGTCGATTGGCAAGTGCCTGGATGAAGCCGGGCTGCCGACCGATGGCAAGTCTGTCCTTTTCGACGGACACACCGGCGAGCGGTTGGAGCAAAAGGTGACCGTTGGCGAAATCTACATGCTGAAGTTGCACCACTTGGTGGACGATAAAGTTCACGCTCGGGCGACAGGACCGTACTCGCTTATCACGCAGCAGCCATTGGGCGGCAAGGCCCGGTTTGGTGGGCAGCGGTTTGGTGAAATGGAAGTGTGGGCGTTGGAAGCCTACGGGGCTGCCTACGTTCTGCAGGAACTGTTGACGGTGAAGAGCGACGATGTTGAAGGGCGGACGAAGATTTACGAATCGATGGTCAAGGGTGAAAACACCCTGGAGGCGGGGACGCCGGCCAGCTTCGACGTATTGAACAACGAGATTCGCGGCCTGTGCCTGAATCTGCAGTTGGAAAAGGCGATGGGGTAGTCGAAAGGCGAGGTAGTCTTCGCAGTGGACTCGCAGGCAGATTTTCTGTCGCGAGGCCAAGGGCGACTGACTGTCGAATGATTTGGCGAGACTGGTACGGTGTCGGCCATTGGCCGCAGATTAGAACAATAGTGTTGAGTTTTCGGATATTCCGAAAAGGAGCCCGACGTGAGCGTTGCTGAAACGACGTATGACCGCGTAAACGATTACGGCTCAGTGAAAATCGGGCTGGCCAGCCCGCACGATATTCGTGGTTGGTCGTTCGGCGAAGTCAAGAAGCCGGAGACGATCAATTACCGCACCTACCGTCCCGAGCGGGACGGTTTGTTCTGCGAACGGATTTTTGGTCCGGAAAAGGACTGGGAATGCGGCTGCGGCAAGTACCGTGGCATGAAATACAAAGGGATGATCTGCGACCGCTGCGGCGTCAAAGTGACGCATAGTCGTGTGCGGCGGAAGCGGATGGGCCACATCGAATTGGCCGCCCCGGTGGTCCACATCTGGTTCTTCAAGTCAATGCCCAGTCGATTGGGCGCGCTCTTGAACATGAAGACCACCTCGCTTGAGAAGGTCGTTTACTTCCAGGATTACGTCGTCATCGATCCCGGCGATACGCCGTTGCGGCCGTGTCAATTGCTGACCGAGGACGAGGCGCGACAGGCGGCTGACAAATACGGTGCCGATTCCTTTGAAATCGACATGGGCGCCGAGGCGGTCAAGAAGTTGCTGATGCAACTCAAGCTTGTCGAATTGTCACGGACGTTGCGCGTGGAACTGCGCGAGACCGGCAGCCAGCAGAAGGCGAAGGATCTCATCAAGCGGCTGAAAATTATCGAAGCGCTGCGTGACAGCGACAATAAACCGGAATGGATGGTGCTTGATGTCGTCCCGGTGATCCCGCCGGATTTGCGTCCGCTCGTGCTGCTCGACTCGGGCAACTTCGCCACCAGCGACCTGAACGACCTGTACCGCCGGATCATCAATCGCAACAACCGGCTGAAGAAGCTGGTCGATCTAAACGCGCCGGAAGTCATTGTCCGCAACGAAAAGCGGATGCTGCAGCAGTCGGTCGATGCGTTATTCGACAACAACCGCTGCAAGCGTCCCGTGTTGGGTTCGTCGAACCGCCCGCTCAAGTCTCTGACCGACATGATCAAGGGCAAGCAAGGTCGGTTTCGTGAGAACCTGTTGGGTAAACGTGTCGATTATTCGGCACGGAGCGTGATCGTGGTCGGGCCGGAATTGAAGCTGCACCAGTGCGGTCTGCCCAAGAAGATTGCGTTGGAGTTGTTCCAGCCGTTTGTGATTCGGCGTTTGAAGGAGTTGGGGCATGCCGACACCATCAAGAGCGCGAAGCGGATGCTGGAACGCCGCGACGAAGATGTGTGGGACATTCTCGACGAGGTCATTACGAATCACCCTGTGATGCTCAACCGAGCACCAACGCTGCACCGCATGGGAATCCAGGCGTTCGAGCCGATCCTGATTGAAGGAAACGCCATCAAGGTGCATCCGCTGGTTTGCCGCGGCTTCAATGCCGACTTTGACGGCGACCAGATGGCCGTCCACTTGCCGCTTTCGATTGAAGCACAGGTGGAAGCAACGACGTTGATGATGTCGACCAACAACATTTTCAGCCCGGCCAACGGCCAGCCGATTATTAGTGCGTCGCAGGACATCGTCATGGGTTGCTACTACATGACGATGTCGAAACCTGGTCGCCCCGGTGAAGGCATGGTCTTTGCATCCATTCCGGAGGTGCATCTGGCATTTGCCCAGGGCAAAGTGGTTCGCCATACGCGAGTCAAGGTTCGCCTGCCGCGGGAAAAAATAGTGGTTGGCGAAGGTGCTGAGACGTTCAAGCAGGGCGGCCTGATTGAAACGACGGTCGGCCGCATCATGTTCAACGATACTCTGCCCAAAGAGATGTCGTTCTACAACATAACGATGAAGAGCAAGGATCTGGCGAACGTCATTTCCGACTGTTATCAAGTTCTGGGTCGGCGGGCGACGATTCACCTGCTCGATACCATGAAAGAAACGGGCTTCGTCGAGGCGACTGCCAGCGGTATGTCGTTTGCCACCAGCGACCTGAAGACGCCGAAACAGAAGGAAGGCCAGATTGCCGAGGCCGAAAAGAAGGTGCTGAAGCAGCAGAAACTCTTCGAGCGGGGTGTGATTACGAATCAGGAGCGATACAACACCGTACTCGATACCTGGACGCATACCCGCGAGCAGATCACCAAGGACATGATGTACGAGCTGGAGCACGACTTCCGCGACGGTGCGTACGTCAATCCGATCTTTCTCATGGCGAATTCGGGTGCTCGTGGTGGTGTCGAACAGATGCGGCAGCTGGCTGGCATGCGTGGTCTGATGGCGAAGCCGTCAGGCGAGATTATCGAAACGCCGATCAAAGCGAATTTCCGCGAAGGCCTTTCGGTGTTGGAATACTTCAGTTCAACGCACGGTGCACGCAAAGGTCTGGCCGATACCGCGCTCAAGACTGCCGATAGCGGTTACCTGACTCGCAAACTGGCGGACATCTGCCAGAACATGGTGATCACCACCCTCGATTGCGAAACGACCAAGGGGATCACCCGTGGTGTCGTTTACCGCGGTGAAAAGGTGGAAGTGAATCTGGCCGACGCCATCCGGGGTCGTGTCAGCCGCACAAATATTGTGAATCCCATCACCGATGAGGTCATCGTCCGTGAAGACGAATTGATCACGATCGAAATCGCTCGCAAGATCGAACAAATGGGGCTGGAGAAGATTCAGGTACGCAGCCCGATGACGTGTGAAGCGGAGCTGGGTGTCTGCAAGCTCTGCTATGGAATGGATCTCTCGTCGGGTTCGCTTGCCGAAGACGGGTTGGCCGTCGGTATTATCGCCGCCCAGAGCATCGGTGAGCCGGGTACCCAACTGACCATGCGGACGTTCCACATCGGTGGCACGGCCTCACGCGATGTTGAAGAAAGCGACATCAAGTCACGCCGAACGGGGAAGATCAAGTTTGCCCGTATCCGTAGTGTGCAGAATTCCGAAGGCCGCAACGTTGTGTTGGCACGGAATGGCGAAGTCATCATCGTCGATCCCAAAGATCGCGAGCTTGAAAAGTACGTGGTCCCCAACGGTGCCACTCTGCTGGTCTCAGAGAACGACGAGGTGGAAGAAGGCCAGATCATTTGCCAGTGGGATCCGCACTCGGTGCCGATTCTGGCGGAAGTGGGCGGTCGCGTCCGCTGGGAAGACTGCGTTGAAGGACGCTCGATGAAAACCGAATCGGACCCCAGTGGATTCGAACGGCGAACGATCATCGAACACAAAGGCGACCTGCATCCACAGATTGTGCTGGAAGATGCCACCGGCAAGATTCTCGACTTCTACTACCTGCCTGAAGGTGCTGGGATCGAGGCCGAAGAAGGCTCGCAGATTGCGGCGGGAACCATCGTCGCCAAGACGCCGCGGGAAGCAGCTGGTACACAGGACATCACCGGTGGTCTGCCCCGTGTGACGGAATTATTCGAGGCCCGGCGTCCTAAAGACCCGGCGGTCATCGCCGAAATCGACGGTGAGGTGGAGTTCGTTCCCGAGAGAAAACGTGGAAAGCGAATCGTTATTGTCCGCGCCGACGATGGGACCGAGGTCGAACACGTCATTCCGCACGGTAAGCAGTTGCTGGTTCATGCCGGCGACCGGGTGATCTCGGGCGATGCCCTGGTTCGTGGACCATTGGTGCCGCACGACATTCTCCGCGTCAGCGGAAACGAGGCGGTGCAACAGTACCTCTTGCATGAAATTCAAAACGTTTACCGTGCACAAGGCGTCGAAATCGACGACAAGCATCCGGAACTTGTGATCGCACAAATGCTTCGCAAGCTACGGATCGAGGACGTCGGCGATACCGATGCGTTGCCCGGCGTCGTCATCGACAAGTTCTTGTTCCGCAATTTGAACCGGCGGTTGGCGGAATGCGTCAAAGTGACTGACCCAGGCGACACAGAATTCCACGAAGGCGATATCGTTCCGAAAGACGCCTTTGAGGCGGTTAACGCCGAAGTTGAGGCGGCTGGACAGCAGCCCGCCAAGGGTGCGCGGCCCAGACCCGCGTCTGCATCAACACAGCTTTTGGGTATCACCAAAGCGGCCGTCCAGAGCGAAAGCTTCATTTCGGCAGCGAGTTTCCAGGAAACGACCAAGGTGCTAACCGAGGCGGCGTTGGCAGGCAAGTCCGATCCACTGTTGGGGTTGAAGGAGAACGTCATTCTCGGACACCTCGTACCCGCCGGAACCGGATTCCACACACACCAAGAGGCCGAGGTGCGAATTCGTCCCGAAGCACTCATGGAATTGCAGGCTGAAAAAGAGCGGATTCGTCTCGCAAGGCTCGATTTGTTGAATGAGCCGGTCGGGGCGACTGCCGAAAAAAGTGAATCGGAAGGTGGACAGGGCAACGGCGCCCCGGTCGCCGAAAATTCCGAGCAAAGTGGCAGTGAAATTGCCCAGGAGAAGGAAACGGAATCGCTGTAGTCACGGTCGAGACAGCAATTCACCACTTGGCGGATGAATGCTCGACGTACTTGACGATTCTGGATGTCGGCGATAGAGTGCAACGTTCTACGAAATTCTGTGATTCGCGCAACGAGCATTTTGTTCGTGCGATCGCGATCTCAGGGTGGCGTTGAGTGACTGTTCAGATTGAAAGCCAGAAACGGGACAGAACCGGACAATACGTATGCCAACCAGGAATCAACTCGTTCGTAAACCGCGAAAACAACAGAAGGCGAAAAGCAAGACGCCGCTGTTGGAAGGTTGCCCGCAGAAGCGGGGCGTCTGCCTGAACGTGAAAACCGTTACGCCCAAAAAGCCGAATTCCGCGTTGCGGAAGGTGGCACGTGTGCGGCTCTCGAACGGCAAGGAAATCACCGCATACATCCCGGGTGAAGGACACAACCTGCAGGAGCACTCAATCGTGCTCGTCCGCGGTGGTCGTGTTCGCGACTTGCCGGGCGTTCGCTATAAGGTCGTTCGCGGCGTACTCGATACGCTGGGCGTGTCCGACCGTCGTCAGGCACGTAGCCGTTACGGTGCCAAGAAACCTAAATAGCGTCAAGAAGCCCAAGTAGATGTTTGCCAATCGCGGATGGCTGATTTTAGTCATTCGAGACGCCAAATTGAGTGAGGTTTTGAAGCTCTCAGCATCCCCTTTGGCAGGGGACTCGCACTGGTGAGCCTCACGAAGTCTCCGTTTTGAAAAGACAGCGAACTAACGAGCCTCGGCCAATCAGCACTTCAGTGCCGACGAAAGACAAGGAAAAATGGGAAAACGATTCACAGCCAGCCAGGAGCAACTGAAGCCGGATGCGATTTACGGCTCGTTGTTGGCGTCGAAGTTTATTAACTGCCTGATGCTTGACGGAAAGAAAAGCGTCGCGCAGCGGATTTTTTATGGGGCACTCAGCGAAATCAAAAAACGCTACCCAGACGACGAGGCGATCGAAGTTTTCACGCGCGCTCTCGAGAATGTGAAGCCGTCGATTGAAGTTCGCTCGAAGCGGGTCGGTGGTGCCACCTATCAGGTGCCAACGCCGGTCAGTTCGAAGCGTCAGCAAACACTGGCCATTCGCTGGATTCTTGCGGCCTGTCGCGGGAAGAAGGGGCGGCAGATCCATTTGAGTCTGGCAGATGAACTTCTCAACGCCTTCCGTCGTGAAGGAACGGCAATGACGACTCGCGATAACGTGCATCGCATGGCCGATGCGAACAAGGCATTTGCACATTTCGCCTGGTAAGCCACAGCAAGACAACACGCGACGCGGCAACGGCGGTCCGGCAAGGACTCACCATTGCAGCGTCGCTTTTTCTTTACATGGAGGGTCAAGAGTCGGGAGCCGAGAGTCGAGAGCAAAAAGTGAGCGGCTTCGCCGCCACTGGCTTGGCTCTGAACTCTCGGCTCTCCGCTCTAGACTGGATCAACCATGTCCATTCCGATTGAATCCATCCGCAACATCGGCATCGTGGCCCACATAGATGCCGGCAAGACGACCACCACCGAACGCGTGCTCTTCTATACGGGCGCATCTCATCGGATGGGAAACGTGGATGACGGCACGACGGTGACCGACTTCGACGAGGAAGAGTCGCGCCGCGGGATTACGATCTACTCGGCTGCCATCACCTGCCATTGGCAGGATGCGACGATCAACATCATCGACACGCCCGGTCACGTCGATTTCACGGCCGAAGTCGAGCGGAGCCTGCGGGTTCTCGATGGCGCAGTCGTCGTTTTCAGTGCTCGGGAAGGCGTGGAAGCGCAAAGCGAAACTGTCTGGCGGCAAGCAGACAAGTATCGCGTACCCCGGATATGTTTCATCAACAAGATGGACCGTATCGGGGCAGACTTCGAACGGACATTCAATGAAATCAAGGAGCGGCTCGGCGCTCATCCGGTTGCCGTGCAGATTCCCATCGGAGCCGGTTCAGCTCCCGACCCGAATGCCCTCTCCGGCATCATCGACCTGATCGAAATGCGGGCGATTTACTTCGACTCAGAAAGCCAAGGCAAGAATCTCCGCACCGAAGAGATTCCCGAGTCGATGCGGGACGAAGCCGATCGGTGGCGACAGAAACTTCTCGAAACGATTGCCGAACTCGACGACGACGTCATGCTGGCTGTCATCGAAGAAGTGGACGTGGAAAGCGACAAGATTCACGAACTGCTGCGACTCGGCGCAATCCAGGGACAGTTGCAGCCCACGTTTTGTGGCTCCGCACTGGATTACATCGGCGTCCAGCCGGTTCTCGACGCGGTCGTGCGCTACCTGCCGCACCCGGCAGAACGACCCGCTGTTGAAGGCAGCAATCCCAACCCGAAGAAGCAGGGCAAGATCGAGGTTCGCCGCCCCAAAGCCGACGATCCACTGTGTGCCCTCGTATTCAAGGTGGTGGCCGACAAGCACGCCGACCTCTGCTATGTTCGCGTCTACTCAGGCGTGTTGAAAAGTGGGTCGCGACAGCTCAATGCACGGACGGGCAAGAAAGAACTCATCAGCCAATTATGGCGGGTGCAGGCCGATTCCCGCGAAAAGATCGAGACCGATCAGGTTGGAGCGGGCGATATCGTGGGCGTGATCGGGCCGAAGGAGGCGGCCACCGGTGACACACTATGCGATGCCCACCGTCCGATTTTGTTGGAGGGAATTACATTTCCCGAAACGGTCATCTCGATGGCTGTCGAGCCGGAGTCGAACGCCGAGCGAAAGAAGCTGGAAGAAACCCTTAAGCGTCTTGAGAGGCAGGACCCGACATTTACGGCTCGCGTCAGCAAAGAGACCGGGCAGACAATTATCAGCGGTATGGGGGAATTGCACCTGGAGGTGTTGCGCGGGCGATTGCAGCGGGAGTTTGGTCTGCAGGTTCGCGTCCACAAGCCCCGTGTGAGCTACCGGGAGACGGTGCGGTCGAAAGCCGAGGCGGAAGCGACCTTCAACCGCCAATCTCAAGGTGCCACGCAATTTGCGCGAGTGAAATTGTGTGTCGAGCCGTTCGACGGTGACGAGTCGCTGACGTTGGTGAATCGCCTGAAACCGGGAACGCTGTCGGCGGAACTGAATAAGCTGCTGGAATTCTCCGTACTCGACGGTGCCCGCGCTGGCGGCCTGGTGGGCTTCCCGCTAATGAAAGTCAGGCTGACAATTCTCGATGTGGATTATCGGGAAGGCGAGACAACCGAGTTTGCAATCGAAGCGGCGGCAGGCGAAGCTGTTCGCACCGCACTCGACAAAGCGGGAGTTGTGTTGCTTGAACCAATCATGAAGTTGGAAGTCGTCTCGCCAGATGACTTTCTCGGCAACATCCAAGCCGATTTGAATGTGCGGCGAGCGATGATTGTCAGCTCGGAACGCAGGGGCGATCTCTGTGTGCTGGAAGCGCATGTCGCCTTGGCCCAGATGTTTGGCTATTCGACCCAGGTTCGCAGCCTGTCTCAAGGGCGGGCATCTTATGCGATGGAGCCGTTGAAATATGACGAAGCCCCACCCGATGTGCTCAAGGAAATGCTGGCTTGACGACCAGGACAAGTTTTTTTCGTTTTTGAATGACTTCTGGAGCCGAATTGCGAAGTCGCAGGTGGGTTCGCTCGTACTTTTCTCTGCGACTACGCGTCATTTTGCGACGAAAGCCCGACCTATTTTGTAAATCGTTAGAATCTATGGAAAGTCGTTCGCCCGTTCGTTGACAAATCCCGGGGGCCTCACTACTATATCTGGCTTCCCGCACTGTCTGGGCAGTGCGCGGCCTTGACGTAAATCTTTTGAGAAGGGTCAGTTGGAGTGGCAGGGGCAAGTCAAGAGCGGATTCGAATCCGCATGGAAGCATACGATCACTCGGTACTCGATCAGTCGGCAACCGACATTGTCGGAACGGCAAAGAGGACTGGGGCGATTGTGCATGGCCCCATACCGCTACCGACAAGGATCGAGCGATATACGGTGCTGCGGAGTCCGCACATCGACAAGAAGTCGCGAGAGCAGTTTGAAATCCGCACTCACAAGCGGTTGATTGATATCGTCCAGCCAACCGGAAAAACTATCGACGCTCTGAACAAGCTGTCGTTGCCGGCGGGGGTGGATATCAAGATTAAGGCAATTGCCGGCGAAGGTTGACGGAGATTTTCGGGCGGCGTTGTTGGTCGAGCGGATGCATTGCCAGCTCGTGGTTGATGTTCGCGAGGTGTGAGCCGGGGTGGGCGGTTGTGCCTTTTCGGGTGAATTTGCAGGAAACAGATGCGCCGGCGGGGCTTGTTGCCTTGCGGTAACTGGAAGAAAGAGGCAGATTGATGCCAGTCGGAATGCTCGGCCGCAAGGTTGGAATGACGCAAGTGTACGACGAGGCGGGCGACTTGATTCCCGTCACGGTCATAGAGGCCGGTCCGTGCGTTGTGTTGCAGTTGCGGTCCATTGAGTCCGATGGCTACGAGGCGGTTCAGTTGGGGTTTGGTGACAAGCCCAGGCGTCTTGCCAGCCGAAGTGAGCGTGGCCATGTGGTTGCGTTGGGCAGTAAGCGGCAGAAGCGGGTTGTTGCTGCCGGTGGCGAGTCGCTGCCGAAAGCGGACTGTGAGCCAAAGCGGTTTGTGCGTGAGTTTCGCACCGACGGCGAGGAGCACGGCTTGAGTGTCGGTCAGGAGCTTGGGGTTGGTGTTTTTGCTGATGTTCCGTTTGTTGATGTGATAGGCGTGAGCAAGGGTCGCGGATTTGCTGGTGTGATGAAGCGTCATAATTTTGCTGGCCAGCGAGCCAGTCATGGCGTGAAGCGTGTGCATCGGCATGGTGGTTCTATTGGCATGAGTGCCGATCCGGCGAGGGTCCTGCGGGGTACGAAGATGCCGGGTCGATACGGCAATGCTCACCGCACGATTCGCCACCTCAAGGTGGTTCGTGTTGATGGGGAGAGCAATCTGCTGTTGGTTAGGGGAGCAGTCCCCGGCCCGAACGGTGGCGAGTTGATTATTCGGCATACAAATCGCCGAACTGGCCGAGGTAAGGCCTGACGGTTGGGGCGGTTGCCGCTACGGTGGCGTGGCCGAGGCTTCTAGTGTTGAGCAGCGTGGATTCTGAACGATGATATCTGTACCGGTTCGCGATCAGTCGGGTAACGACGTCGGGACGTATGAATTTGATCCTGCCGAACTGGCCGGCTCAATTAACAAACAGTTGCTGCATGACGTTGTTGTCATGTATGAGGCGAATCGCCGTGTTGGCACGGTGAAGACGAAGTCGCGCGGCCAGGTAAGGGGTAGCACGGCTAAGTTGTATCGCCAAAAGGGGACGGGTCGCGCTCGTGCGGGAAGTGCAAGGACGCCGGTTCGTCGTGGTGGGGGCCATGCCTTTGCCAAGCGACCGCTCGACTGGAGCTATCGCCTGCCTAAGAAGGCGGTGCGACTTGCGACACGAATGGCGTTGCTCAGTAAGTTTATTGACGGCGAGGCAACAGTGCTTGACGGGCTGAAGTTTGATGCCCCGAAGACGCGGGCTGTTGCCGATATGCTGAAGTCGCTGGGCGTGTCGGAGACGACGTGCCTGCTGGCGATTGATGGTTATGACGCGAACATTTTGAGGTCGTCGCGAAATATTCCTGGAATTGAAGTGTCGTCGGCTGCTGAGTTGAACGCGTACGGCCTTTTGCATCAGAAGCAGTTGCTTGTAACGAGGGAAGCCCTGGATCGTTTGCGTGGCGTGTCGTCCGCAGATGTCGCATCTTAGGGCTGATTGCTGGGTTGGGTGTTGATCGGGAATGGCGATGGCTGGCAAAAACAATACAACGAAAAGCGAAAAGCAGACTGGCGTGGCCCTGGAGCCGTACCAGGTGATTCTGCGTCCGTTGGTGACGGAGAAGGGGACACACCTTTCCGAGCACTACAACTCATATACCTTTGCCGTCAGTCAGCAGGCGACAAAGACGGACATCAAGCGGGCTGTTGAGGCTCTGTGGGACGTGCGGGTCGTGAAGACGAGAACGCAGAACCGGCAGGGCAAGCCTCGACGCCATCGGGCGGCAATGGGTCGCACAAAAGATTGGAAAAAGGCGATCGTTCAGCTGCACGATGAGGACCGGATTGCGTTCTTTTAGGTCTTGCCCATCGGCCGAGGGGTTGACCGGGAGATTGAATTTCATAGCGGCAGGCGAGCGAGACAGGTTGGAAAACGATGGGCATTCGGCACTACAAACCAGTAACACCCGGGCGACGCGGGGCGACGGTCAGCGATTTCGCGGAAATCACCGATCGCAAGCGGCAGCCCGAGAAGTCGCTCACATCGCGCGCCAAGAAAAAGGGTGGCCGCAACAATCAGGGTAAAATTACCTCCAGGCATCGTGGCGGCGGTCACAAGCGGTTGTATCGCACGATTGACTTCAAGCGAAACAAGGATGCGATTCCGGCGCGTGTGGCAGCAATCGAATATGACCCGAATCGGTCGGCGAGAATTGCGTTGTTGTTTTACGCGGACGGCGAAAAGCGGTATATTCTTGCCCCACAGGGTTTGACGGCTGGAGACCAGGTGGTGAGTGGTCCGGATGTTGAGCCGGTGGTTGGCAATGCGATGCCGCTCGGAAAGATTCCGCCCGGAACAACGATTCATAACATTGAGATGCAGCCTGGACGCGGCGGTCAGCTTTGCCGCAGTGCCGGGACGTCAGCCGTGATCAACGCACGCGAAGGGCGATGGGCACAGATCACGTTGCCTTCGGGTGAGGTTCGGCGGCTGCCGAGTAACTGCCGCGCAACAATCGGCGAGATCGGAAACTCAGAACATAGCAGCATTGTCCTCGGGAAGGCTGGCCGGAAGCGATGGATGGGCCGGCGACCACACGTTCGGGGGACGGCGATGAATCCGGTGGCTCACCCGATGGGTGGCGGTGAAGGCCGGAGTGCCGGTGGGCGGCATCCATGTAGTCCAACCGGAAAGCTCGCAAAGGGTGGGCACACACGAAAACGCCGCAAGGCGTCGTCGAAGGCGATCATTCGCCGTAGGAAGTCCAGGCGATACGGAACATTGAAGACCTGATTGGCTTCGTGGTTTAGTTTGGACAGTTTTTAAACGTTAAAATTGGCAGATTCTCAGTCAGGCGAAAATTATGGGACGGTCACTGAAAAAGGGCCCGTATGTTGATGAAAAGCTGCTGAAAAAGATTGCGCAGCGTGATTCGTCTGGAAGTCGTGAGCCAATTAAGACCTGGGCGCGGCGATCGACGATTGCACCGGAATTCATCGGCCATACGTTTTTGGTTCACAATGGCCGAGCTCACATTACGGTCTATGTGACCGAAGAGATGATTGGTCACAAGCTTGGGGAGTTTGCTCCAACGCGAACGTTTCGTGGCCACGGGGCCAGAGGAAAACGATAATTGTCGAGACACGAACGCAGTTTCGTGGATCAGCCGGAGAATGGGGAGTTTGTGTGATGGCGTTGGTTCGTGCCTGTCATCGATATGCGAGGATCTCGCCGACGAAAGTCCGTCCGTTTACGGAAGTGATTCTTGGTCAGACGGCTGCCGAAGGCTTGGACACGTTACGGTACGTGCCGAACCGAGGGGCCCGCATGTTGGAAAAAGTGCTTCGCAGTGTGATTGCCAATGCTGAAGAGCGGCAGGTTCGCAATGTCGAGAAACTGAAGATTGTGGAAGCAAGGGTCGATGGCGGCCCGATGTTCAAGCGGATTCGTCCGCGGGCACGGGGAATGGCTTTTACCATTCGTCGTCGAACATCGCATATTCACGTTGCGTTAGAAGCTCCAGAACTCGCCTGACGTTTTGCAGGCAGCAATGACGGCAGCGAGACGAGTTAAATACAAGGACTAGCGGGATTATGGGTCAGAAAGTTCGACCGACCGGCTTCCGGATTGGTATCACAGAAGATTGGCGCAGCCGCTGGTACGCGTCGAAGAAGGAATTCGGCTCCCTGTTGGTCGAAGACTTCAAGCTGCGGAAGTTCATCAAGACAAAATACAAGTTTGCCGGCATCTCGAAAATTGTCGTCGAACGCACACGCGACCAGGTGGTGGTTCACCTTCATACGGCTCGGCCGGGAATCATTATTGGTCGCAAGGGGCAGGAAGTCGATCGGCTGAAGTCGGAGTTGGAAGAGTTGACCGGCCGGCGCATGGAATTGAAGATTGTTGAAGTGAATAACCCGAACCGCAGTGCGGTTTTGGTTTCTGAGGATATTGCCCAGCAGCTCTCCAAGCGAGGCAGCTTTCGCCGGACGATCAAGCGGACGCTGGATCAGGTGATGGATGCCGGCGTGTACGGCATTAAGGTTGAGCTGTCGGGGCGATTGGGCGGATCGGAAATGTCCCGCAAGGAAAAGGCAAGTCGGGGGTCGATCCCTCTGTCAACTTTGCGGCGGCACATTGATTATGGTTTTACTGTGGCAAATACGACCCAGGGTTCAATCGGCGTAAAAGTCTGGATTGACCTCGGGGACTATGCGGACGAGGAGAGTGGCGATGGCGCTAATGCCCAAGCGGGTCAAGCACCGCAAAAGCCAAAGAAGACGCATAAAAGGTAACGCGACGCGGGGAAATACCGTTGTCTTTGGCGACTGGGGCTTACAGTCTCTGGAGCCGGGACATATTTCCGCATCGACGATTGAGGCGTGTCGAATTGCTGCTACGCAATATATACGCGGTGAGGGGAAGTTGTATATTCGCATTTTCCCGCAAAAGTCGGTAACGTCGCGGCCATTGGAAACGCGGATGGGTAAAGGTAAGGGCGAGCCGGATCACTGGGTCGCCGTTGTTAAGCCGGGAACGGTTTTGTTTGAGTTGGCGGGAGTTGGCGAAGATGCAGCCCGAGAGTGTTTCGCTCGGGTGGCATACAAGCTACCGCTGAAGGTGAGGCTCCTTGGGCGTCGCCCGACGATTTGAATTGAGATCCGATCGTCGGTCATTGTGCGGCAGATCGACAGGCAGGCAGATAGCGAGAATTGAGCGATGTCAACGGCTGCGGAATTACGAGAAATGAATGACGAGCAGTTGGCGTTCGCGTTGCGCGACACGCGCGACGAGTTGTTCCGCCTGCGATTTCAGGCAGCAACGGAACGGCTGGATGCACCGGGCAACTTGAGGCGACTGCGTCGCGATATTGCTCGCGTGCTGACAATACAGCGTGAGCGAGAGTTAAGTGCAGCCACAGCTGACGCTGAGGCATAATTGGTCAGGGTGTAGTTGATTTGGGCTGGATTGGCAGCAATTTTTAGCGGCAGTGAAGGCGGAAACAGATGAAGAGAAAACTGGTGGGTGTTGTCACCAGCGACAAAATGAACAAGTCGCTTCGCGTGGAAATCGAGCGGCGGTTTGCGCATCCGATGTACGGCAAAATCGTACGGGGTCGCACCGTTTGTCACGTTCATGACGAAGAAAATGTCGCCCATACGGGAGACACTGTCGAAATTATCGAATGTCGTCCGCGATCAAAGACAAAGCGGTGGGATCTTGTGCGGGTTGTGAAGTCGCCGGTACTGGCGGGGGCAGAGTTGAAGCCGCAGGATGACAATCTGGATACAGCAACCGAAGAAGCTACGGATTCTGCGAGCGAGTAGTTTTACGGGCGAGTAATAGTCAGGTCTTCTCATGATTCAAATGCAAACAACTCTCGACGTCGCCGATAACTCGGGCGCGAAGTTGGTGCGGTGTATTAAGGTGCTTGGTGGCTCAAAGCGGCGGTTCGCCAGCTTGGGTGACATCATTGTCGTCAGCGTACAAAAGGCAAGTCCGGGCAGTCCGGTCAAGAAGGGCGAAGTGGTTCGGGGCGTTATTGTTCGCTGTCGAAAAGAAACACGCCGTTCCGATGGCAGTTACGTCCGCTTCGACACGAATGCTATTGTGTTGATCGACGGCGATGGAAACCCGCGCGGATCGCGAATCTTCGGTGCTGTTGCTCGCGAGCTGCGGAGCCGAAATTTTATGAAAATTATCAGCCTGGCAAGTGAGGTAGTCTGAACGATGAAGATTCGACGCGGTGACTCTGTTGTCATCACCACTGGCGAAGATGCGGCTCAGGCACCGCGGCGCGTGACGCAAGTTCTCGATGGCGGCCGAAAGGTTGTTGTTGAGGGGGCCAATCGCGTGTTGAAGCACGTTCGTCGCGGTCATCCCAAGAGTCCGCAGGGCGGGCGATTGAACCTTGAGATGCCGATTGACAGCTCAAATGTCATGCTTTACTGTGGCGCATGCAGCCGTGGTGTGCGTGTTGGATATCGTTATAGCGACGACGGTGCAAAAGAGCGGTTTTGCCGATCCTGCAGTCAGTCGCTTGGCGCAGTCAGCCCGGCAAAAGAGAGCCGCGCCGCAAAGTCTTAGGCGTACTCACCCGAAGACACGACAGTGAATTGAATTCAGTTTCTCAGAACAACTAAATCGGCGTGCGTTAATATCATGGTCAGGCTGCTCGAACAATACCGAAGTGAAGTCGTTCCCGCACTCAAAGAGAAGCTGGGGCGCGACAATATCCATTCGCTTCCGCGATTGCAGAAAATTGTTGTCAACATGGGGGTTGGGCAGGCCGTTCAGGACCGTAAGATTCTCGAAGAGGTGACGCAGCACTTGGCAGTGCTCACTGGACAGAAGCCACAGATTACCCGTGCCCGCAAATCGGTCGCTGCGTTTAAGCTTCGCGAGGGGAACGAAGTGGGTTGCCGCGTGACACTGCGGGGACACCGGATGTACGAGTTTCTCGATCGATTGATCACGCTGGTTTTGCCTCGTGTCCGCGACTTTCGCGGCTTGAATCCAAAGGCATTCGATGGCCGCGGAAATTACAGTTTGGGTTTGAGCGAGCAGATGGTTTTTCCCGAAGTCAATCCAGACTCGGTGAAGAACACTCAGGGAATGAACATCACGATTGTTTCCACGGCACAAACCGATGATGAAGGCCGCGTGTTGTTGCGAGAGTTTGGCATGCCGTTGCAGCCCGATTGATGCTGCAAAACGCGCATGCTTCGTCGTGTCGCGAAATCTGAAGACGCTTTGAAAAAACGAACAAAAGGATAGATGCCTTCGGGCTAAATGTCGTGTTGAGATCGACTGTCGTTCTCGAACGAATCACGAGCCGGTCGCGCTGGAGTTGAAACGAGAATAATGGCAAGTAAGGCAAAGATTGAAAAGGCGAATCGGACGCCGAAGTTCAGCTCACGAAGCGAGCGTCGTTGCCAGTTGTGTGGTCGGCCGCGAGCGGTCTATCGCAAGTTTAAGGTGTGTCGCATCTGTTTTCGCGACCTCTGTCTGGACGGCCTTGTGCCGGGTGCAAGAAAGGCGAGTTGGTAACGCGATTGGCCGTTTCGGCGTGTGCCGACGGTAGCGAGCCTTGCCCCACAGTAATCGATTCGCCACAGGAATTTTCGAATTATGATGACCGATCCCATTGCAGACATGCTGACTCGGATCCGCAACGCGGTTTCGATTGAGATGCCGTCCGTTGATATGCCGTCGTCGAAAGTGAAGGTCGGCATAGCCGAAGCGCTTCAACGCGAAGGGTACATCTGGGACTTCGAGGTCGTCGAGCAATCACCACAGAACGTCTTGCGATTGAACCTGAAATATGGTCCGAACGGCGAACTGGTGATTCAGCACATCCAGCGAACAAGTAAGCCGGGCTGTCGCGTCTATTGTGGCGTCCGCAGCACACCTGAGGTACTGCAGGGTCTGGGAGTTTCGATTCTTTCCACGAGCCAGGGCGTTTTGAGCAATCGCGAAGCCCGTTCCAAGGGCGTCGGTGGTGAGGTGCTCTGCACAGTGTGGTAGCAGCGTGAGGGTGTGCGGCATTGAGACCTGTGGCCTGTTTTATCGAGAGATTGACTGAGCAATGTCCAGAATTGGTAAAAAACCGATCCCCATCGAGAGCGGCGTTGATGTCGCCATTCAGGGTGGAACGATCGTCGTCAAGGGGAAGCACGGCGAACTGTCGTTTGCCTGGCATCCCAACATGACGGTCGAATACGACAACGATGCACGACAGGTCTGTGTGACGCGGCCAAACGATCATCGTCAAAACCGCGCACTGCATGGGTTGACGCGGAGCTTGATTAACAACATGGTTTGCGGCGTTTCCACACCGTTTGAAAAACGGCTGGAAATTGTCGGCGTCGGTTATAACGCGACAATCCAGGGGAAAAATTTGCGTCTTCAGGTCGGCTATGCCAACACCGTGGAGTTGGCCATTCCCGATATCGTCAATTGCGAGACTGCCGATCCGACGCACGTTGTGCTGAAAAGCGTCGACAAGCATGCGGTCGGTCAATTTGCGGCAAACATTCGCGCGGTGCGGCCTCCGGAACCGTACAAGGGCAAGGGGATTCGTTACCAGGACGAACACGTTCGACGCAAGGCGGGCAAGGCATTCGCCAGCGGCGGCTAGAATTATTGTGTCCTTAAGCAGGGCTTGGGGGCGAGTTGGCGGTTCCTGGCGAGCTGACAACCCGGTAGGCGACGATAACAAGTAGACACTCGTGTAGAGCCAGATGGAACAATGAAGGTATTAAAACGAATTGCGAAGCGGCGGAATCGCCGAGGATTGCGGATCGGCAACCGAGTACGTCGCTCGGCGCATGGCCGCCCGCGGCTTTCGGTCTACCGCAGCAATAAGCACATTTATGCCCAGATAATTGATGACGCGCTGGGGCAGACATTGGCGTCTGCGGCAACCGTCGAAAAAGAACTGAACGGCGGGGGCGCCGGTGGCAACAAAGCAGCCGCCGAGGCCGTTGGAAAACTGCTGGCCGAACGAGCCGTCGAAAAAGGAATTCGACAGGTGGTGTTCGATCGGGGCAACAATAGGTATCATGGCCGCGTTGCGGCATTAGCAACAGCAGCCCGCCAAGCGGGCCTGGAGTTTTAAGTTCTCAATAGAGTATTCACGAAGACGCCTCGGGAGGCGCTCTGCTGTGAATTGGGGAGAAGACCAACGTGGCGAGTGACGGACGAGGCGACAATCCCGAAAGCGTTGTGCAGATCAGGCGATGTGCATGCGTGGTGAAAGGCGGCCGGCGATTCAGTTTTACGGCTATGGTTGTCGTTGGGGATAAAAAAGGGCGGGTCGGTTGGGGGTATGGCAAAGCCATCGAAGTTCCCCTGGCGGTTGAAAAAGCCGTAAAAGTCGCCAACCGCAGTATGGTTGAGTTTCCCATTAGTGAAACGACCATTCCGCACCAGGTCATTGGTCGCTTTCGGGCGGCGCGCGTGCTGCTTTTGCCGGCACGGCCTGGTACAGGAATTATTGCCGGAGAATGTGTGCGGGCAGTCGTCGAATCGGCCGGCTACACCGACATTCTCACCAAGAGTTACGGATCGAACAATCCAATCAATCTGGTCAAAGCAACGTTTGATGCGCTGAGCCAGCTGCGGACACGAGATATGGTCGCGCGGCTCAGGGGAGTCGAAGTCGGATGATTTTAAGCGATGTCCATCAGGGAATTCACAAAAACCGCGACCGTAAGCGTATCGGCCGAGGTCCCGGTTCGGGTCACGGCAAGACCAGCGGCCGCGGACACAAGGGCTACTACAGCCGTTCCGGCTCGTCTCGCAGAATCGGTTACGAAGGCGGGCAGATGCCGTTGGCGCGGCGAATTGCTAAGCGCGGATTCAGTAACGCCCGTTTTGCCGCGAAGACGTTGATCTTCAATCTCGATACGCTCGACAAGGCATTCGAAGCCGGCGATACGGTGAGTCCGGAGTCGCTAGCCGAAAAAGGGTTGGCAAAAGGCACGTTTGACGTTATTAAGATTCTGGGTAACGGCGAACTGACCAAGAAATTGACCGTGACTATCCACGGGTTCTCCGCCAGTGCCGAAGAAAAAATCGTTGCGGCTGGGGGAACAGTCGAACGCATTTCGGCCAACTAAAGGATCAGCCACGGCCGTCTTCGGTCCCAATGACCGCAACCGACGTCGAACAGGGACTCTTCGGCAATGCTTTCAAAACTCTTTACGGTCTTCAAAATTCCGGAATTGCGGCAGAAAATTCTGCTGACATTGTTTCTGCTGGCCGTTTACCGCATGGGATTTGCAATCCCGTTGCCGTTCATCGACCAGGAAGTGATGAACGCCAGCATCGAAAAATTGCGTGGCGGTGGCGGGCTGGGATCGCTGATCCAAATGGTGTCGCTGTTCTCGGCGTCGAACATTGGCAACAGCACAATCTTCGGCTTGGGCATTATGCCCTATATCTCCGCGTCGATTATCTTCCAGCTTTTGGGCAGCGTCTATCCGCCGCTCGAAAAGCTACAGAAGGAAGGTGAGGCGGGGCGGAGAAAGATCAACGAATATACCCGTTATGCGACGGTCCTGATTTGCCTCGTGCAAAGTTACTTCTGGATTAAGGCAATTTCCGGCGGCTTCGGCCAGGCTGGAGGCGGTTGGATCCTCAAAGAGTACGACACGTTCGCGTTTCACATGGTTTGCACGGTCGTGATGACCACCGGCACGCTGTTTCTTATGTGGATCGGCGAGCAGGTCGATGCCTACGGCATTGGCAACGGGATTTCGCTGCTGATTATGGCGGGAATTCTGGCACGAATGCCTGCGGCGGCCCAATCACTTATCGCCCCCGCCTTTACCAACGGTGTGGCACTCGGCGGAAGTGCATCGGGGGCTGTCGATCCGGTAAAGTTATTGATGCTTGCCTGTCTGTTCGTCGGCGTTGTGATCTGGATCATCGCGATCACCCAGGGGCAGCGCCGAATTCCTATTCAGAGCGCAAAGCACGTCCGTGGACGACGGGTGATGGGTGGACAGCGGCAGTCGCTTCCGTTGCGGGTCAATCAAGCCGGCGTGATGCCGATCATCTTTGCGTCCAGCCTGTTGATGTTCCCGATGTTCATCTTCCAGCAAGCCGCGAACTGGTGGCCCTTTGAAGGTGATGCGGGTGGGTTTTACCAGTGGTGGTCCGGAAGTATGGATAGTATGTCTCGGGTTTTCGGTGCTGATCGAGGATTCGTTTATAACCTGTGCTACATCGGCCTGATCTACTTCTTCTGCTACTTCTGGACGGCGATTACGTTTAACCCGAAAGACATGGCAGAAAACCTGAAAGACTACGGCAGTTTCATCCCGGGCTATCGTCCTGGAGCGCGGACTGCCAGTTATCTGGAATCGGTTATGGTTCGCATCACCTATGTGGGTGCGGCGTTCTTGGCGCTTGTGGCCGTCATTCCCACAATTATCGCAATGTCGATGGGGATTGACTTCCTAATCGCCAGTTTTTATGGCGGTACCGGACTGCTGATTGTGGTGTCGGTTGCGCTCGATCTGGTTCAGAAGATCGACAGCCATCTCGTCATGCGTAACTATTCCGGCCTGTTGGAAGCAGAAGAGTAACGGCGAATTCCCGCAGAATTCACGTCGCTGCGTTCCGGTGGATCGAAGTCTCAGCGGTAGTTTTTTTGCCGCGGTTTTAGTCTCTTAACCACTTCGGTGGCACATTCACCGACCGGTTTCATGATTGTTCTGAAGACACCAGACGAAATCGAATTGATGCGTCTCGCCGGCGAGGTGGTTGCCGATGCGCATCATCTCATCGAAGAGATGCTCGCTCCTGGTGTAACGACGGCCGAACTGGATGCCGCCGTTGAAGCCTTATTCAACGAGCGCGGGGCGACCCCCCTGTTTAAGGGATATCCGGGAGAAGTTCCATTTCCGGCCGTCTCTTGCATTTCCGTCAACGAAGAAGTCGTCCATGGAATTCCCGGCGAACGCACGATTTGCGAGGGAGACATCGTCAGTTTTGATACCGGTTGCCGGCTGAACGGTTGGTGTGCCGATGCCGCCTGGACGTATCCTGTCGGCAAAATGGACGCCGCGAAGGCCGATCTGCTGCGTGTTGGTGAGGCGGCTTTGTGGTCATCGATAAACGAACTGCCGCGGCAGGCGACGTGGTTCGAAGTGGCCCGGATCGTATCGCAGCAAGTCTCGCGTGCTGGTTTTTGTTTGATTGAAGATTTTGTCGGACACGGAATTGGGCGGGAAATGCACGAAGACCCGCAGGTTCCCAGTGTTGTCGATGGCGAGGAAGCCGAGACCGATTTTGCTCTTGAACCGGGATTGGTGTTGGCCATCGAGCCGATGGTCACTGCGGGGACACCCGATGTTGTTCTCTGCGACGACTACTGGACGGTTGAAACCGAAGATTTTTCCCCCTGCGTGCATTTTGAACACAGTATCGCGATGACGGACGATGGTCCCGTGGTCTTGACTGCGGGAGTCGGTCGTCCTTGCACAACAAACCAAGGTTGATTGCAGGTCTTCTCTCGCAAATTCGAGAGAATTCTGTTTTCCTTCGCTTGAGATTTGGGCGGTTAGACGCTTATAATCTCCGAATTCTCCACGTAGAGGATCCATTCGATGAAAGTCAGAGCCAGCGTCAAGCGGATGTGCGAGAATTGTAAGCTCGTCCGCCGTAAGGGACGCCAGTACGTCATTTGTTCTTCCAACCCGCGACATAAGCAGCGTCAGGGATAGGGGGCGTAATGCGCCGTCGCCTGTTGCTGCTAACCGGTGTTTTCACCAAAGATTGATCCACCAGAGAGTGCATTATGCCACGTATTCAGGGTGTTGACGTTCCCAACCCAAAGCCGACTTATGTCGCTTTGACCTATCTATTTGGGATTGGACGCACGCAGTCGATTGGAATTTGTTTCGCGTTGGGAATCGATCCGCAACGGAAGGCAAAAGAGCTGACCGAAGACGAGATTGCGCGGATCAACAATCACCTTGAAAACGAACATATGATCGAAGGTGCTCTGCGTCGCCATGTGCAGCAGAACATCGCGCGGTTGCGCGACGTGCATACGTATCGCGGATTGCGTCATCGTCGCGGGCTACCTGTGCGTGGGCAAAGAACGCGTACAAACGCACGGACACGGAAGGGTGCGAAGAAGACAGTCGCCGGCAAGAAGGGCGTGAAGGACATGCGGCACTAAGTGCGGTGTGTCGTTTTTGTGGCATGTGTGGTTTTTGAACATGTGTGGTTTTTAAAAGTGGCGTGTCCCGCGTGACAGCATGCGGGTACTAAAAAATCGACAGGAGAAGCGGACGTGGCGAAATCGAAGCGGCGTAAGGTTCGGCGAAATGTGAGTCGTGCCATTGCGCACGTTAAGGCCACTTTTAATAACACAACCATCACCATTACCGATCCCAATGGTGAGGTGCTGTGTTGGGCGACGGCCGGGACCGTTGGCTTTAAGGGAAGCCGCAAGAGTACCCCATTCGCTGCACAACGTGCGGCGGAAACGTGTGCCGAACGGGCTGCAAAATTTGGCGTGCGAGAAATGGAGATTCGCGTTAAGGGACCGGGGTCAGGTCGCGAAAGCGCCATTACCGGTTTGCAGAACGCTGGCATTTCGATTAAGGCGATCGAAGATGTGACACCGCTTCCGCACAATGGTTGCCGTCCTCCCAAGAAACGGCGAGTGTGACAGATATTATCGCGTCGGCGTCTATCTGGGCGCAGATGTTTCAACGGGCTTGGTGTGGTCGGCATGGAAGCTTTTGCTTTTCGATCACCAACAAACCAAGCCGAAATGATTGGCCTGTTTTAGGTTGTTACCTTCTCAGGTGTTGATCGAACAATTTTCACAGATCCGACAATTTTCACAGATCCGGTAGCCGAGCATCATCTCGCACCGGGGGGCAGACAGGACCGGAGACAACACATGCGTATCCGATGGCGTGGTTTGGAACTTCCCAGCCGAGTGGCTCTTGAAACGGAAACGGCAACGCCGACCTACGGCGCCTTTGTCGCCGAACCATTTGAGCGCGGCTTTGGTGCGACGATTGGCAATAGCCTGCGTCGCATCCTGCTTTCCAGTCTTGAGGGAAGCGCCGTTTCCCGCGTGAAAATTCAGGGCGTGCAGCACGAATTTGCGACCATTCCCGGCGTCGTCGAAGACGTGGTTGATATCTGCCTCAACCTGAAATCATTGATCATCAAGAATCACAGTTCGTCGGAACGCACGTTGCGAATCGAACGGCATGAACGTGGCGTCGTCACCGGTGCCGATGTCATCACTGACGACAAATGTGAGATCGTCAACAAAGACCTGCTGATCGCAACCATGACCGATGATGTTCCGCTCAACATTGAGCTGACCGTTAAGAATGGTCGCGGATACGTTCCGGCTTCCGAACAGCAGGATGAGTTCGGCGGGCAAGAGCAGGATGTGATTCCTCTCGATGCCACATTCACCCCCGTCGTTCGCGTGCGATACAAGAACGAAGACACGCGGGTTGGCCAGCGAACCAACTACGACAAGTTGACCATGGAGATCTGGACCGACGGCACGATCACGCCGGAAATGGCGTTGGTCGAAGCGGCCAAGATTATGCGGAAGCATCTCAATCCGTTTATCACGTATCGTGAACCGGGTCCG
This sequence comes from Planctomycetaceae bacterium, assembly GCA_018699955.1. GTDB lineage: Bacteria > Planctomycetota > Planctomycetia > Planctomycetales > Planctomycetaceae > JABISG01. Next base: position 46,441 of record JABISG010000036.1, read on the forward strand.
GAGCTTCCCCCCGATGGCGGCTTGAAGGGCATGGCCGATGCCACCGGTTACTCGCCTCTCGATTTGGAGTTGGAAGAAAAACTCAATCAGAGTCTGGCCGAACTCAACCTTTCGGTTCGTGCAACCAACTGCCTCGAATCGGAAGGCATCAACACGGTTCGCGACCTGGTCAGCCGTGCCGAAGATCAATTGCTGCAGGTCCGCAACTTCGGCGAAACCACGCTGCATGAAGTTCGCGAACGGCTCGATGTGATCGGCTTGCGGCTCGGCATGAAGGTGCCGGAATCGACGATAACGGGTTAACAGGTGGCTTGCCTCGGTTGGCTGATTGGCTGCCAAGTTATCCAATGGCATAACAAGTTCTTAGTTCAGTGCGTTTTATCTGAAGATCGTGAACTCCCATGAGACACCGCATGCGTGGCCGCAAGCTCGGCCGCAATTCATCGCACCGTAAGGCCATGTTCCGCAACATGGCATGCAGCCTGATTCGCTCCGTCCGCGTGGATGAAGACGACGATCAACGGCCCAAGGTGCCAGGGCGAATTGTGACGACGCTGGCCAAGGCCAAAGAGTTGCGTCCCATCGTTGAGAAACTCGTGACGTTGGCTCGTAAGGCGGCTCCACACGAAGAGCGTGCCAAAGAGTTCGCTACCTCGGCTGAAAGAAATAGTGCCGAGTGGAAAAGTTGGCGCGAGTCGGAACAATGGAACAAATGGAATCAGGCAATTGCCCCGGCCGTTACCATCCGTCGCCGTGTGTTTGCCAAATTGCGAGACAATCAGGCCGTCGATATTCTGTTCGACGAATTGGCCGAGCGGTTTGAAGATCGTCCCGGTGGTTACACCCGCGTTATTCGTCTGGCGACTGTGCGATTGGGCGACGCCGGAAAGCAGGCACTGGTTGAGTTTGTCGGCGAGCGAGATCGCGTCCGCAGCAAACGGAGTGCCCCCGTCGTAACCGACGAAGAGCAGACACAGGATGCCCCGGCGGCTGAAGAGTCCGAAACGACTGAATCGGAAACGGCCGAGGCGGGCGACACTTCGGCAGAAGCAGGCGAAGCATCAGCTGAATCGTCAGAAGCTGCCGGTGAAAGCGAAGAGAAGAGCGAATAGCGGCGTTTGACCGACCGCACGATACGGCTGTTGCAGAAAGGATTCGCAACATGTCTCACGTTGGTCCGTTGGAATCGGGTGGCCCGTTTGACTTCAGTTGGGCGATGCGCCGTCTGTGCGAAGACGTTTGCGCACGGCTGGAACCGTTTCGCCACATCCGTATGAACGAAGTCGCCGTCACGTTTGCGCAAGCCCGTCGCCGCGTTCCCCACGGTCTGCAGGCCAAGCTGACTCCCATGCGGTTCGAGAACGGGCAGCTCACCACCACCCGCGGCAGGCGTCAGTGGACCGTCCAACGGCTTTACACCGGCGATGGCGAATCCCGCCGCGAATTGCTCTACATTCTCACATTCTATCTGCCGCGATTTCTCGACCACGATCTGCGCGAGAAACTCATCACCGTGCTGCACGAGCTGTATCACATCAGCCCGTTGTTCGACGGCGACATCCGCCGCATGGGCGGACGCTACCACGTCCACTCACACAGCCAGAAAGAATACGACCGCCTGATGGAAGTATTCGTCGATCAGTACCTGGCAATGCGCCCGCCTGCCGCTGTCTACGGGTTCCTACGGAAGAACTTCCGTCGGCTCAACACCGAACACGGCGGAGTCGTCGGCGTGAAAGTTCCCATTCCCAAGCTCATCGAAGTGCCAGGTTCTCAATCGGCATGATCGCCCCCACAAAGCCCACGGGCCGCGGCTCGAAGCGGGTGCGCCTTGTGTTGTTTGGGAGTCAATCACCGGCTGGCACATTCCGCGGCAGTGGAACCATTTGCTTGCGCGGACGCTCTGATGGCTTGCACCACCACCTTACTACATGTGTCTTCGTTACTGCCCCGATTACCACGGACTCACCTCTGGCGGCCGCCTCAACAACAGCGGCAGACAAGTACCACTCTGCGAGCCCAACGGACGGAAATTCAACTGCGATGAATTGAGGCCCAACTAACCCACCCATCCCAATTTCTGTTCGCGTGCTTAGCGAGAAGTACCCTATGCAGTACGCAGCGAAAACGACCAGTGGCACAGCAGTCGCACTCCACCGGATGATTGTTCGGTGATTGGAGCGGGGTAAGGCTTTAGTTTCACTTTCACCGTCCGGATCGATCATTGCTATCGTTCCAGGTCTCCGGCTTCACTATCTGAAAACATCGGCGCAGGAAGTAACAAGAGCGGTCAAACCGACAACAACCCCATCACTTCTTCCGCAGATGCCGGTCGGCGAAGTTGAGGTACTGTCCCCAATCAAAATCGGTCACGTCGTGCTTGCCGGACCGCATGTGGTAGCCGATTTGGCCTTGGACCGGTTCGTTGACGGCGGGCATTGTTTTCGCGGGCAGTCCTTCGGTTCCCAACAGCCGGTAAACCGGATCGGCTCCTTTGGCCGAAAGGAACTCGCCGTGCGGGTCGGCCCAGCGGTCTCCCTCGGCACTCGCCACATACACGGGCCGTGGAGCCATGAGCGAAATCAGCATGTGCTGGTCGAAGGGCAATTCCGATTCCTTGCCGTTGTAGCGTTTGAAGTTGCCGCAGAACCAGTGCGGAAACGACGTGTTGATTCGCTTGACGGTCTCGCCGAATGCGCGACGGCTGAGGGCCGCGCCGCCGCAACCGGAATCGTTAGAGATGACCATCGCGAATCGTTCATCGCTGGCGCCGGCCCACAGCGAAGTTTTTCCCAATCGTGAATGTCCCATCACCGCCACCCGCTTGGGGTCGATGCCGGTCGTCGGTGTGGCCTCCAAATAGTCCAGCACGCGGCTTAGTCCCCATGCCCAGGCGGCAATCGATCCCCATTCATTCGGCTTGGGTTGTCCGAAGTGACTGTAGACGCCGTTGCGAAACCCATCGTCAAAGTCGGGATCGATGTGGCCGTAATATACCGTGATCAATCCGTAGCCGCGATCGATGATTTTCTCGACGGCCCAGCGGCTGGAACTTTTGCCGCGTTGGCTGTCATCGGATCTGTTGTCCTTGCCGCCACGTACCCATCCTTCGGGCAACACGATGCGGGAGTCGGCCAACACGGTGTGATTTCCGCCGAAGTTACATCCCAGAAACGTCGGCACCGGCCCCTTCGATTTGGCCGGAACAAAAACCAGCAGTTGCACATCGGCACCGGGCAGATGCAGCACCGGTTGCGTCATCTTCGCCTTCCCGTCCAAGACGAGATGCTCGGCAGCACTGGCAGAAACTCGTAACTTCGATGCATCGAATTCTGGCGCCATGCCAAACATCTGCTGTTGGAACAGGCTGAGAATCTCCTGCCGCCGCTTCTTCCAATCGGCCGAAGTCTTCACCCCTTTCAGTGGGTCTGGCAGCCTATATTGGGGGACTTTGCTTTCGTCGTAGTTGAATCCGTCCGGTTGCGCGGAGGCCTCTCGTGAGACGGCGAAAGAGAGAATGGCCAGAATCAGGACGAGCTGAAGACGGTTTTTCATGGCGGTTTTCTCGGCTGGGACAGCATGGATGTAACACCGTTTCATGCTAACCGCTCGCCGCGACAGCTTCAATCCGCTGCGCGAGGTTCGAGATTCGCAGCGGGCGGGTCCGTATTTCCTTGACGCCTTCCGGCTACCGTGTTTACGATGAACAGTGTGCTGCAGGATGTGGCGGTGTGATGCGGTGGTACTTCCGCCGTGATTCGACGCGGACTCTAAACCGAGGACGAGACAATGAACACCACACGGACAAAGTGCTTGCTTTGCAGCGTAGGATTGCTCGCGGGAATGTTGGCAATACCGACGGCGGAAGTTACGTATTCGTTCGCCGAATCCATACTTGTCAGGTCGTGTAGTCTTGGGTGCTGGTACTTCGCACTCTTGGGAGACACGATATGGGACGGCCACCGAGTGACCTCGACGACTATCTGGAGTGGCAGGAACGGCTTGAGAATTAC
>JABISG010000033.1 GCA_018699955.1 Planctomycetaceae bacterium
CGGACCCCGACGACAAAGACGCCGAGCACCAGGGCACGGCGATGAAGAAGCTCTCGCACCTCGAGTACGTCAAAGCGGCACAAATATTCGAGCGTCTGCAAACCCGCTTCCCCAACCACGAACTCGCCGGCAAGGCGGGCCTGCGAGCCGGCCAGATTTACATGCGAGCCGAACGCTTCACAGACGCGGTCAAGGCGCTGCTGAGCGTCGTCAACGAAGAAGCCTACGACGGAGTGACATTGCGATCGGAAGCGATGTACTGGACCGCCCGCTGTCACGAATCGTTGAACGGTCAGTTACAGGCCTACGCGTTATACAAACGCATTACCTACGACTTCCCCGAAAGCAAATGGGCCGCCTACGCCCGCGCCCAATTGTCCACCGAGCGGCTGTTGCGACTCGATCGGGATCTGGAGATCAAGCGATTGCAGGAAGGACAGGAGTAGGTGAACGCAATGATTAAATCCCCAATGATAAATCGAATTCAAATGACAGTCGGTCGTAGCGAAAATCGCCAGGACTTTCGGCGAATCATCGTGAGCCGAAAATCCTGGAGAGTTTCGCTGCTTGTGCTCGTCAGCTTCGTGACGACCGCCAATGCCTCGCCGCTTGACGATCAGATCGCGGCCTTCAAACAACCAAACGCCACGCCGACCGATGCGACCGTTACGACGATTCTCAAGACTGGCGTCGCCGAACATCGCTCGGCCGAGGCGATGGCTGTTGTGCAGCCGTGGTTGAATCGGAATCTTCTGCAGACGCCGCAGGCGATGTTTCATGCCGCGCGGGCGGCGGAGTTTTCGGGGCAGTGGCAGACGGCGGTTGGGCTGTATCAACGGTTACTTCAAGCGAAGGGTGTAGATGCGAAGTCGGCCGGCATCGCCGTCGATGCGACATATCGGCTGCTGCTGAATTCGATCGGAGATGCCAACGCCGCATTTCTGTTTATGCGGAAGAAAGGCAATCGACTGAGGCAGTTCGGGTCGGCGAAGAGGTTCGACCGCTGGTTCCTCGATCAGGCGACTAAACGCCGAGACCTCATCGCAATGTGCGATCGACTGGCGCTGATTGCTGGCGATCGAGCAACTGAACAGAAACGATTCACAAGAGATTTTGAGTGGCTTTGTTCGCAGTTCGAGCAATTCAAGAAGGAAACGCCAGACGATCATGCGGCGGCGATGCAACTGGCGGCGACGAATGCTCCAGCAGGCTTCAAAGCGAGGCTGAAGTGGGTTGCAACGGTCATGCCGTACAACCAGAAACTGGATGAGCTGCGGGACGATAACGCACCGGCTGATCCGAAACTGACCGACGCTCCGCTGGCGGCTGCGGCGGAACTCTTAAAGGTCGATCCCGATCGCGGTGCATTTCTCGTTGCGCAGGGATGGGGTGTGGAATACGACCATCATCACTCGGGCCACTGTGCGAAGCGTTTCAACATCGAAGGCGAACGCAAGCTCGCTCAACTGCTCGGTGTTTTGCCAAGAATGTCGGCAGGCAAACGCGGCGAACTACTGGCCTTCCAGATCGCGCAGAACCGAGTAAAGTTCGAAACGGTCGCCGTTCGCAAAGTGGTAATCGACCATCCGGGCATGTTGAACTCGTTGACGGCAGCCGACGTTCCGCTGTTCGACAAGACCATCACCGTCGAAGAAGCCAAAGCGCTGGCGCCGCAGTTGGTCCGCAACCCGCACGCTCAGGCCGCCATGGTTCGCGCGTGGTCCAAGCCGGAACGCAAATACAGCCTCGTCGCCGATCAGTTGATGCAGTCGGAGATGTGGCGGTTTAATGACGTAAAGGCTCTGACGCACGGCGTCTGGCACAGCGGGATGTTTGAACGCGATGTGGAGCACAATGTGCCCATCGACAAGTACGCCAATCTCGACGCTCGCTATCAGCAAATCGAAAAGCAAATTGCGAAAGAAGCGTCGAGCCGCGATCGACAGGCAGCGTTGAACACCATCTACAACGACCTGCTGTCGGCCACCCCGTCGATTCCCGGCGCGTTGCCATTGTTTGATCAGGTCTTCACCAAAGCACCGGACGCCGACAAGACGCAATTGCTCAAAACGCTGATCGCCAACCTGCAGGGCGAACGTGAATACCTGCTGCGTCGAGCGTTAGGCAAAGTTCGGTTCGGCCCCAACAACAGCGGAGCCATGCGGTGGGAAGGGAGCATTTATGACAACCACTTCCGCTATCACCAGCGAGCGACCCGAGAGGTGGCAGACGATCTGATTACACATCTCGGCGAGATGGTGAAGTCGCAGATGCAGGCTGGCCAGTTGACCGAGTCGATCTTCGGCATGTGGATGCACGCCGTCGATCGAAACGGTCCCGAAGCAAGGACGTTCATGGCCGAGTTGGCTCGATCGCCCGCCTTTGCCAGGCTTGACTACGAATACCGACGATCGGCTGCGGATGACCATCACTTTGGTCCCATCGCGGTCGCGGCTGTCGATGGCGCGACCAGTCTGCATTACATGAGTCGTGAACTGGTCTCGCTGCCGGCGGACGCAGCGCCGGCTCAGGTTGAAGCGGCACTCAAGACGGTTGTGGATCGCGTGTCCAAAGCGCCGACACCGCTGGCGGTTATGGGCTTGCAACAAGTGGCGGCTCTGCCCGAATGGTCGGCTGCTGCGCGTGGCCTCGTGCTTTCGTTGTTCAAGGAGAATTCACCGATCGGTGAGTATCCGACTCGGCAGGGCTACGAGGCGCTCGTCATCCGCATCGCGAAAGAAGCTCAGGAGAGCAAGCAATGGGGACC
>JABISG010000093.1 GCA_018699955.1 Planctomycetaceae bacterium
AATCGGAAAACTCGACGCGATTTGCACTTGAGGCTCATTCAGCACAGTCAAACGCCGAAGAATCGTCCCAATCGCACGAATGACAAACTGTACTGACCGTCACAATCCGGTGTCAGACCGACGGCCTCGTTTTTGGGCGGGCGGCTAGAATTCCGGTTCTGCTGCCGATGGCGTGAGATTACGGTTTGGTCGCACCCTGTTCGCGCGGTGCGTCTTCGTCCTGGCTCCATTCACCCCAGCCGCAGTAATAGTTCTTCACTTTGCTGTAACCGGCCAGTTCCATTGCGAAGACGTTGACTGATGCCCGGCCTCCGGTTTGGCAGTGGGTGATCGCCGTCTTCTCCGGTGTGATGCCGTATTGTTCGAAGAGTTGTTTCAATTCATCTTTGGGCTTGTAGCGGCCCTCTTCGGTCAGCAGGTCTTTCCATTCGAGACGGACTGCGCCGGGAATTCGACCTCTGCCACTCCCCTCGCCCTCGAATTCCGCAACCGACCGGGCATCGACGACAACGAGATCTCCAGCGGAAGGCGACTCTTTGAGATCGCCAATCAGCGACAGGCGGTTGTCCTGAAACTTGGCGTCAAACTCGACCGGCTGCAGAACGACGATTTCAGTTGATATCTCGGTCTCGCCCTCGGCCGCTTTCCAGGCGTTCCAGCCGCCGTCGAGAATTCCCGCGGATTCCACTCCGACGTACTTCAATATCCACCAGATACGGGCAGCGCTGGTGGGCGATGACGAGTACACGACAACTTGAGTCGCGCCGTCGATACCAATTCCGCCGACGACTTTCGACCAGGCGGCCTGATCGTGCAGGCCTGCTCCGCCGTCCTTTAATGTCAACGATTTCCAGACACTGACGTCTACCGGCACTGCACCTGGAATGTGTCCGACATCGAATTCTGCTTGCGATCGAACATCGAGAATCCGCACACTGCTATCGTCCAAATGCTTCTGCAACAGCTCTGCTGAAACAAGCAGCCCAAGAGGTTCTGCAGCCGCAGGAATCCTGGCCTGCTCATTCAGATCATCACCGTCGGGTGCATCGGACTCGGACGCGGCATTGGCATCCGGCGATTCGATTGGGACGACTTGTTGGGGGGCATCCTGGCTGCAACCGACAATGAGAAACAGCATACCCGCAATCAGTGGCAATCGAACATTGACAAGTCGCAATTCCAAATCGTTGTCGTTCATTGGTGCTCTCCTGGCTTCACAACAAGAGGAAACCGGCGCCGCCACGCAGCGAAACACGTCCGATCAGTGCGTTCAGATCGGACGCTGTGAATCGACAAGAGGTTAGCGGGACGATGCCTTCGACTTCTTTTTCTTCGTCGTTTTCTTGCCGGCACGAGCGGTCTTCTTCTTAGTTGAACTCTTGGATGACGCGCTACTTTTCTTCTTCCGACTGGTTGTTGTTTTCGACTTGGCTACTGTCTTCTTCTTGTTTGTTGTTTTCTTCTTCTTGCTGGCGGCTGCAGTTTTCTTGGTGGTCTTCTGTTTCCTCGAAGCCGCAGGATTCTTGAAGAATTCGGTCAACCGTTCGGGAGATGATTTGGCATCGTATCCGTCCTCGGGAATGCGATCTGTGACCGTGTCGAATGTTTTCTTCAGTTTCGGATCGGTGGCCAATTGCCGCAACAGGTGGCAAAACTGTGGGGCGTCGGCCTTTCGAAGAATTGACTTGAATACCTCCGACGCCGCTTTGGGGGTCGCGTCCGGTTCGACTAATCCCAGCCAGATGGCTGCATTGCACATCGTCTGATCGACCGGTACGACATGGCTCCCCAACGCCGCCTGCAGCGAAAAGGAACGGATGAACGGCGAAAGTCCTTTGATCTTTCCCAACTGCCGGTCCGCTGCGTCGAACGTTTTGCGACGAATCGCCTCGAAATCAAACTCGAAGTGCTTCTCGAACACGTACTGCAGAGTGTTTCGAATCCGCATGGCCCGCCGTTCCGGTTCAGGCAGACCAACAAAGATCTGGCTCAATTCCGAAATGGAACTGACACGAATTTCATTCAGGTCGTGGAATTCCTCGGTCAGCCGTTCGAAACGGTCAACCGCAGCGGCGGCTGAGACATCCTCCAAGCATGCGGCAAACAGGATGGTTTCCAGAGTTGGCCGGCTGGTTTTGGGGACCGAGCCCTTATACCGCTTCTTGAGAACCGTCACCAATTTGCGGCAGATGTTTTGTTTGTCTGACGCTTTGAGTTGTGAAGCAGCTGCCATCGTGTTTCTATCAATCTTTCTCTCGACCGGTCCCGGCGGCGACAGGCACAGCCGGTCCTCCGTGTCTTGTCATTCAGTTCGGTTCTGCGGCACGATCAGCGGCCGGCATTTCACCAACGCGCGATTCGTCGATTTCGGCTTCGCCACAGTCGCCATCTTGTTCCAAAACTTCGGCACTCGGCTGGACGTCGTCGTCGGTTGTTTCTCCGGCTGAATCGGGCAGGACTTCATCCAGAATTCGAGATGCCTCGATGCTCTTTTTGACACTCTCATCGAGAATGAACTTCAGCACGGGAGTATAGCGAGTCTGTATCCGATCGGCACACTTGGCTTGTAGAAAACCCCGCGCAGAATTCAAACCGTGCATGCACAACGCCTGGGCTTTTTCGTCGCCCATGATGGAAATATACACCTTTGCGGTGCGAATGTCGGGGCTGACGTCAACACTGAGAATGGTGACGTTGCGCACGCGCGGATCCTTCAGCCCGAACAGAATGGTCGAGCTGAGAGATTGCAGAATTGCCTGGGCGACTTTGGCGGTCCGGCGCGACTTCATAGGGCGATCGACCAGTAATCAGGAGCTTTCAAACGTCCGCTTTCTGACATCTTCGCGGTACGCTTCCAAAATGTCGCCTTCTTTAACGTCGTTGAACCCTTCGAGACGAATGCCACATTCCATTCCCTCGCGGACTTCTTTGACATCATCCTTTTCGCGACGAAGCGATGCGATGTTGTAATCGTTGAGCACAGTCTGGTCACGAATGACGTGCATACGATTTGAACGTTCGATCGTTCCGTTGAGGATTCGACAGCCGGCAATCGTTCCGAAGCGGCTGACGTGAAACGTCTGCATGACCAACGCTCGGCCGGTTGGAACTTGAACGCGTTCCGGTTCAAGCAAGCCTTCCAGCGACTTCTTAATCGTCTCGGTCACTTCGTAAATGATGTTGTATCGCCGAATCTCGACCCCTTCAGTTTGGGCCAAGGCGGCTGCGCGGTCTTCGGCGACGACGTGGAAGGCGATAATGATTGCGCCCGCTGCACTGGCGAGCGAGATGTCACTCTCGTTGACGCCACCGACTCCATCGTGAACAATTTTCGTACGGACTTCCGGATGTTCGAACTTATTGATTTCGCTACGCAGAGCTTCCAGCGAGCCAGGCGAATCCGCCTTGATGATCAACGGCAGATCCTGCACGGCACCGCCGCGTGCCGCATTGAGAATATCGTCGAGCGTTCGTGGTTTACCCGAATCGGCCAGATCCTCGGTACGACCAACGTGCTGCCGGTCTTCGGCCGCTTCGCGAGCCGCCTCGATGTCGTCCATCACGTAGAAATGATCGCCAGCCTCGGGAACCATGTTGAGGCCGGCCACTTTGACCGGGGTGGACGGTCCGGCTTCGGTGAGTTCTTCGTCACGGTCATTGTAGATCGCTCGAATACGGCCATAGGCCTCTCCGCACAGCACCACATCGCCAATCCGCAGTGTTCCTTTCTGCACGATCAGCCAGGCAATTGCTCCCCGACCTTCGTCGCGGAAACTCTCCAGGCAAACACCAACGGCGGGACGGTCGAAGTTTGTCTGCAATTCCTGCAGCTCAGCAGTCAGCAGAATCGTTTCCAGCAAGTCGTCCAGTCCAGCGCCGGTCATCGCTGAGGTGCGTATCACTTCGGTGTCGCCGCCCCATTCGGTCGGCAGCACTTCCTGGCCGGCCAGGTCCTGTAGAACGCGATCGGGATTCGTGTCCGGTAAGTCCGATTTGTTTAATGCGACAATCATGGGGACGTCGGCAGCTTTGGTATGACTGATGCACTCCATCGTTTGCGGCATCACGCCATCGTCGGCGGCGACAACCAGTACGACAATGTCGGTTACGTTGGCACCACGGGAACGCATCTCACTGAAAGCCGCGTGTCCCGGTGTATCGACGAATGTGACTTTCTGGCCGTTGTGCTCCACCTGATACGAGGCAATATGCTGTGTGATTCCTCCAGCTTCCCCGTCGGCGACATTGGCCGCCCGGATCTTATCCAGCAGCGATGTCTTGCCGTGATCGACGTGGCCCAAAATCGTGACAATGGGGGGCCGAGGCGCAAGTGTTTCTTCCAGTTCGTCGGCTTCCAATACCGCCACCAGCTCTTCTTCGATGTCTCGGCCTCGCTTAATTTCGAGATCGACACCGATTTCCAAAGCCAACTCCATCGCCAGGTCTTCAGAAATGCTGTCGTTGATCGTCAGCATTTGTTCTTTGGCCCACAGAATCCCAATCAATGCCTTTGCGGGCCGCCCCAAGGCTTCCGACAGACTTCGAACGGTGATTGGAACCTCGACGACCGCCTCGTCGGAATAGACGATTGGTGCATTGGATTTTTGTCGTCGTCGTCGTGGTGAACGTCGATAATTGTCGCGATCATCGAAACCGCGCGATCGGCGTGGACGGCGTCTTTGTGCAGCCTGATCTTTACCGGCTTCGCCGCCAACTCTCGACTTCATGTCGATCGGTGTTCGGCCACCCGATTTCTTCTTGCTCCCCTTCTGTTCGGCGTTTTTCTTCAAATGGGCCGACAGCGGACTTTCTCCCGCGAGGACGTCCGGAGTGAGTCTCATGTCCGGCTTTTGCGCCGGCTGCTCCTTCGTCTCCTTCTGCTTTACGCGCGGCGCCTTGTACGCCGGCGCCGCAGCAACGCTGGGCAAAGCAGGACGTTTCTTCTCGGCCGGCGGGCGGTTCGACGTGCCACCGTAAATTGTTCCCCGCGGCTTCATTTCGCGGATCGACGACGAACCCGAAGCCGGGATGTAATCGTCGCGTCGCATGGGAGCCGTGTTTGGATCGTCGGTCTCTTTGTCAGCCGGGGGGGCAGGCGCGGCCTCTTCAGGAGCGACTTCGACGGGAATCTCGGGGGGAGCTTCTGTCAGTTTGGCCGCAACATCTTCTTCCGGCTGTTCGTCCGGCGCTACGGTCTCCTGTTGTTCTGTTTCGGACTGGGCAGGTTCCGTCTCGACGGCTTCCGCAACTTCGGCCGAGGGTTCAGGCTCTTCCTTCTTGCGGCGGCGACGGATCGGTGCTTCGCCGACAATCGTGCGCACTTTACCGCTGGTCGAGCCGCCCGCCTCGCGCACCGGATCCAACACCTTCGTCGTCACGGCCGGAGCCTGCGAGGTGCGGTCCTGCTCGACCTGCTGGACGATGACTTCTCTCTCTTCAGGCGAAATGCTTGCCAGCGCCGAGTTCTTGACCTTCACACCGGCCCTGTCGGCGTAATCGATCAAAACTTTGCTATCCAAGCCCAGCTCTTTCGCCAGAGCGAAGATCCGAATCTTCAAATCCAATTCTCCCGGACAAAACTGCAGCCAATCACGCGTCTGCTTTGTCGATACACTCAATCAAGAAACACCAGCAAACACCCCCACTCACCCCCACTCACCTTCACTCATCCTGCTTTGTCGCATCCGCCGTGCTGAGCGGCTGATCGCCGCTTTCGGCGTCATCCAACACGGCATCCACGCTTTCGGCTGCCTCTGCTGTGTCTCCATCCGATTCTACCGAACCGGACTCATCATCACTACTTCCGGTGGACTGCTCGCCCGAGTCATCAAAATCGGCCGACGCCTCGCCCGATTCTCCCAATTCCGGCGTCACTTCGCCAGCCAACCCATCAGAATCTGCCGGTGACGAATCAGCATCCTCTTCAACCGCCTCGTCGCTTGCTTCGGCTTCAGCACCCTCTTTGGCACCGTCCGCCTCCGATTCGGCGGTTTCGTCTGCTTTCGCCGGGCTGGCCTCATCCTTAGCGCCCCCCGCTCCGGCAATTGCCGCATCCAGTTCTCTCGTCCGCCGGGCCTCTGCCCTGGCTTGGATTTCTTCCTTCTCGATGATTGCACTTTTTTCGTCGGCGTAGGCGACGATGACATCGCACTGTTCGGTCGTCAGCCCACCCAGTTCGGCCAGCTGATCCGGTTCGATCACCGAAAGGTCATCGAATGTGAAGAACCCCTGTGAGACAAGCCCTTCGGCCAACTCGGCGTTGATGCCGGGGACTTCGGTAAAGGCGCCGACCGACTTATCGAGCTGCTCGTCGAGCCGCTCCTGGTTCATCACGTGAATATCCCAACCGACCAGTTTCGAGGCCAGCCGAACATTCTGCCCCTTCTTGCCAATCGCGAGCGAAAGTTGATCGTCGCGCACCAGCACAATCACCTTGCCCAACATGGGACAAAGAATGACGTCTTCCACTTCGGCCGGCTGCAGGGCGTTGGGGACGAGCACCTGCAGCGAATCGTTCCAGCGAACGATGTCGATTCGTTCGCCAGCAAGTTCGTCCACAATGCTGCGAATGCGTGCCCCTCGAACTCCGACGCACGCCCCCACACAGTCGACCTTACTGTCGAACGAGGAGACGGCCACTTTTGAACGATAGCCAGCTTCGCGAGCCAGCGATCGCACTTCAATTACGCGTTCGCCAACCTCGGGAATTTCCAACTCGAACAAACGACGCACGAGATCGGGGTGATTTCTCGAAAGGATAATTTTGACGCGACTGCCCGCTTTGCGAACATCCATAATGACCGCACGAACCCGTTCGCCGCTGCGGTAGCTCTCGCCCGGAATCTGCTCGCCGCGGGGGAGGATGCCATCAACCTTCCCCAGATTAACCGTACAGGCTCCACCATCGACTCGACTGACGGTCCCGGTCATGATCTGCGTCTTCAACGCAGTGAACTCTTCGTGCAATGCGTCCCGTTCGGCTTCGCGAATCTTTTGGATCATCACCTGCTTGGCTGTCTGCGCCGCGATCCGTCCGAGAAGCTCGCCGATTTCATCGGCGTTCAACTGATCCCCTTCAATCGAAGCCGACACCTGACCGTCTTCGCGGTTGATGCCAACCTCAATCTCAGCGTCTTCGCCGAAATGCTTCCGCGCCGCCGAAAGAATTGCCTGCTCAATTCCTTCGAAGACAATTTCCTGGTCGATATTTTTATCGCGGTGAAGCGCGTCAACCAGCCTGAGGATTTCGCTGCCGTTCATGATCTCCCTTTCAAGCCGAACTGAAAACCAGCGTCCCTTGTCGCGGGCATCTCCCTGCCCTCGCCGACAACCTGTTTCCGTCCGACACGCCAAGCCCGCCGCATGGTTGATAGACCGACTATCAAGCGGGCCTGCCGCATTTTATGACCTCGCAAACAATTAGATAATAAAAAAAGCGGGCACAAGTCCCACTTCATCCTCGCCGCACCACACTGGAACGACGATCCAACGAGCGACCGCGACCACAGCACCAAGGTGTACCTTCAATCGGCACGGCTGTGTTCAGGCCTGTGCGTGCTCAGACAATTACATCGGCGACCGCCCCATTGGAATGACACCAGGAACTAGCCCTTAACCGCATCCCGCAATCAAATTTCGTCTCTACAAACAAATCGCAAACTGTCACGGAATTTGACCGCAGGTGCGGCTTCCACACATGCAAACAGCAACACGCTCCGACACACCAATCACGTCATTTGACGAGAACGGCACGCCATCCCGCATCAACTGCACATCCAAGCGCGGTCAAATCCGTTAGCCACAATACGTTTCCGCCTCCGAACTGTCAAGGAATGCAGAACAATCTTTCAGGCGACTTTACGATCCAGGCTCGGGACACCAAGAGCGGGGCAGTGACAGAGTTTTCAATGCCAAAGTGAGCGATCGTGACGAAGCATCTGCACCGGAGACTCAGCCGCTCAACCCGTCCGCAATCAAAGAAATCCACTGCGTGCGATGTGAGTCGAAGACCGTTAGGGGGTGGAATCACGACTATCACCGATGTATAGTGTATCCTATTCCCACTACGCCTCCCAAAGTCACGTCTGCCTTGCTTTCTCGCTTGAAGCGGCTTTTGCGGGTAGATCTCTTTGGTGTCAAACCCCAGCGCCCGCATGATGTCGGCCATCAATCGAAGGAAGAGTTAAGATGAAAATGCGAGCGATGACGATGGCATTGTCGGTGGGAGCAGCCCTGCTGGTCAGCAGTTCCGTTGAGGCGCAGTTTCGTCGCCCCAAGACTCAACCGCGGACAACGACGTCTCGCAGCGGCCTGAATCCAATTCACGAGAAGACGAAGACCGAGGCGCAGTCGGCCTACCAGCGGGGCGATTTCCAGCGCACGATCGATTTGGCCTCCAGCGTGCTGCGTGCCAACTCGCGCGACGATGTCGCGTACTACCTTCGCGCCAGCGCCCGTGTTGATCTTGGGCTGCAAAACGGAGACATTCAAATCGTCCGGGCAGGAATCGTCGATGCCCGGGAAGCGATTCGACTCAAGGGGCGAACAAATTACATCTACTACATCCCCTACTTCCACGGGATGACGACTCTCGCCACCCTGGAAGACCGCCCGGCACACGCGCAGGTTGTGGTCACCTTTGCAACCAAGACAATTAACCAGGCGGGAATCAAACGGGAAGACAAAGCGCACCTACTGTACCATCGCGGCCGAGCATACGTGGCGCTGAGAAAAATGGACGAGGCAGCCGCCGACTTCAAGTCAGCCGTCCAATCGGTTTCCGGCCAAATTGGTTTTCACCTGGATTTGGCCGACGCCCTCGCTCAGGCCGGTCGCACCGATGAAGCAGCCGATGCTTACAAAGCTGCCATCGCCCGATTTCCCAACGATCCGATCATCTACAACAATCGCGGCATGTTTCTGCAGCGACAAGGAAAGTCGTCCGAAGCGATCGCCGATTTCACACAGGCGTTTCAATTGAATCCGAAAGCTTATTACGCGCTGACCAACCGTGGGTTCGCGTTGCTGAAATCGGGAGATGAGCCTGCGGCCGAAAACGATTTTACGGCTTCGCTGAAGTTGAACCCCGAACAGCCCCGCGCATACGGCTTGAGAGCCAGTGCAAAGATCGCACAGGGGCGACTCGACGAAGGAATTGCCGACCACAAGGAATCGACCAGCCGGGATCCGAAAAACTCAGTGGCGTGGGCCAACCTGGGATACGCCTGCTTTTTCGCTGGAGACTATTCCGGCGCAGTCAAATCATTCGACAAGGCCGTTGAATTGGACTCGGGCCGGCGATATCTCCATCCGTGGCAGCACCTTTCCATGATGCAAGCAGGCCAGGCGGACGCCGCCAAGACCAAGTTTGCAAAGATCATGCAGGCTGATACAGCCAAGCGAGATTGGATCGACCATTTACTCTCTTACCTCGGTGGCCAAATTGACGGCGAGACGTTGATTCAATCAATCAACGACAAGCCGGGCGTCAAGGTGCCGCAACTGTGTGAGGCGCACTTCTTCATCGCGGAGAAGCATCGGATGGCCGGCGAGGTAGACATGGCGACCGAGCACTTCCGCCAGGCAATTGAAACCGGTGCCAAGCAGCTCGCCGCCTATCGTGCAGCGAATTTCGCTCTGAAAAAGGTCTCGACAGCCGACGGCGACAATTGAAATGAACGCCGGCCCCGCGTGTCTTCGCGCGGGGCTAAATGTTGGCGGAAACAATCAGTGCGCTGGCCTGCCCCATTCGCGTGACATTGATGTTGAGCAGCACGCCGTTTGTCGTTGCCAACGGAGCCCCGTGAACCACGTTCAACGGGCATTCGGGGTCCGGGACTTCATAGTTGAGCGTACGCGGAATCACGCCTTCTTGCAGCGACATCATCGAGCCGGCCAGTTCGAGAGACCCGCACGCTGAGCCGGCATTACCGAAATAGCTTTTCAGTGCAGCGACGGGGACATCGACGCCGCCAAAGACGTCGTTGATGGCGAGTGCCTCTTCGCGATCCGATACCCTGTCCGACAAACCATGCGCGTTAACGTGTCCAATATCTGACGGTGAAATCTCGGCGTCACGAAGCGCGGCTCGCATGGCATTGGCAAGCGCCAAACGTGTTCCGGGCTGTCCCGTGCGATCGACGACACACGAGGAGCCGGCCCCGAGAATGGTGCCGTAGATGGTCGCACCGCGCTCGCGGGCACTCGTTTCTTCCTCCAGCACGAACGAGCATGCACCCTCGGAGAGGACCTGTCCCGACCGGTTTTTGTCGAACGGTCGGGACCAGGTTTCAGGCGGCGCGTCCGAGTCGGCCAGTTCGTCCCACATCGAGGCATGCAGCGACTTCACAGCGTGCAATCGCGTGCCGGTCGTGCCGGACATCATAATGTCGGCGTGTCCACGGGAAATGATTCGCGCCGCTTCGCCCAGCACCAGATTGGCGGACGCTTCGTCCAATGTGAGAGAATTGTTGGGGCCGTGCGCATCGACGAAGATTCCAATATGGCAGGCTGGCATGTTTGGCAGGTATTTCAGCAGCCACTTTGGCTCCAACCCTTTCATGCCGACCGTCCCCCATTGTTCGTAGTCGAAGTTCCGCTGCGGGTCGTCATCATCGACACACATCCAGCACGCATCTTTTAGCACGTCTGGCGGGCTGAACATGAGATTGGCACCGAAATCGATGCCGAAGCGGTCGTGATCGATTGCGTCGAGATCGACTTGCGAGTGTTCCAGGGCCAGGATGGCCGATGCCGCCCCCAATTGGATTTCGCGGCACATCATCCCAACAACTTTTCGCTGTTTTTTGGGAACGAGGCCGCGAAAGTACTTGTCGTTGAAGCCACGAACTTCGCCGCCCACATTTTGAGGCGCCGCTGAGTAATCCAGCAGATCGATTTTGCCGATTCCGCTTTTTCCGGCCATCAAATTTGGGCCGGCGTCATCGACACCGACGCCCAGCGGACTGAGAATTCCCATTCCCGTAATGACGACGCGGCGCTGCGATGCGTGAGTACTGCTCATGTTCTATTGGACAGAAGTCGCCACGCAACCGGTGAGGTGCGCTGACGATTTCAAATCCCTTTGACCTATTGGATGCGGGGCGGGGACCTGCAGTTTGCTGTTGCGACTGCATTCTAATCGCAAAAGCCGAATGGGCAATAACCCAGCCCAAGCTCGTGCGGGGCGATGACAATCAACGAGTCACAGTTCCCCTAAGGCTCCGCGCAGGCAACGGAGAACGGTGGTTAGCGTTGGGCTATAGCAGAGAAACATTCCGCCGATTTTGCAATAGCAACACGTTCCCTCACACGGCAAAAAAACAAAGCCCGACGCAGAAAAACGCCGGGCTTTGTTTTTGCTTTGGGGGTGTTGTCCTGGAGACGCGACCACTCGTTCCTTAATACCGTCGCGTGTTGTACTGCTGCATTGCCTGTACAACGCTCTGGCTGACGCCCGCTTTGTTCATGTAAATCAACTGATCGGGGCTGGTGTCGAAACGCCCTCCCCGTTCGTTGATCGAATTGACAATTGTTTGCTCGGGCAGCCCCTGGTGCGTCATTTCGATGATGTCGCGATTCGTCACGGCGCTTTCCACGAATCGCTGCCGTCGCTGTGCGTGATGTGCCTGGACAATGGCTGCGTCGCGTTCTTCGGCGACATCCTGCGAATTGCCGATGACGTGTCCGGCCGCCGCGCCCGTTCCGGCGCCAATTAATGCGCCCAGTTCTTTATTTCCTGTCTGGTGGCCGATGATTGCGCCGAGTACCGTTCCCGTCCCTGCGCCGACCGCTGTTCCTCGCTGAGCGTGGTTCATGTTCTGGCAGCCGCTTAGAACCACACCGACCAATGCCAAACCTGCAAATAGACGTACCGATAGACCGTGAAGCCGCATGGCAGATCACTCCATGTAAAACGCGAAACGCAAACCCGCCGCGAGGCGCGCAAGGTTTCATCCAGATTGTGAAGGGGTTTTAGAGAGAGAGGTGAGTGGCGGGACTGTCGCAGAAGCCGCCAACGCGGTCAAGAGCGGTTTTTTAATGCCAATGGCAGCCCAATGGCAGTGGGATCTGCATCGATTTGACCGCACGGGCCGCAGCCCGTGGGCTTTGCGGTGGACCGGGGATGGTTTCCCTATGTGTTTTCGGCGAATGCGGTCGCATTGCTGCGATCAGGCGACTTCGCCGAGTACGAGGCAGGCGTTGTGGCCGCCGAAACCGAAGCTGTTCTTCAGAACGCGGCGAATTTTCATCGGCCGTGCTTCGTTGGGAACGTAATCGAGGTTGCACTCGGGGTCCTGCTCGTCGAGATTGATTGTCGGCGGTGCAACCTGCTGCTGAATTGCCGTTGCGCAGGCAACAAACTCGACGCCGCCCGAGGCTCCCAACAGGTGGCCAAGCTGGCTCTTGGTGCTGGAAACTGCCAACCTGTCGGAATGTGACTCAAACAGCGATCGAATGGCGGCTGTTTCTGCCTTATCGCCTAATGGGGTGCTTGTGCCATGTGCGTTCACATAATCGATATCGTCGAGATTGAGGCCGGCGTCTCGAAGCGAATGGCTCATGGCACGGGCGGCACCGCGTCCCTCCGGATCGGGAGCAGTCATATGAGAGGCGTCGGCCGACATTCCGTAACCGAGGACTTCGCAAATGATTGAAGCCCCGCGTTTCTTGGCGAACTCCATTTCTTCCAGAACAATGACGCCCGCCCCTTCCGACATCACAAAGCCATCACGACCGACGTCGAACGGACGACTGGCACGCTGAGGCTCATCGTTGCGCGTGGAAAGTGCGTTCATGCGGGAAAAGCCCGATAAACCCATTGGGGTGATCGGTGCCTCGCTGCCGCCGGTCACCATGACGTCGGCCATGTCATTCTGGATTAGTTTGAACGCATCGCCGATGGCATTTGTCGCCGAAGCGCAAGCCGTCGCGACAGCGCTATTAGGTCCACGCAATCCCCACCGCACCGAAACATTTCCGCTGGCCGCGTTGACCATCAGCTTGGGGATCATAAACGCTGAAACGCGCTTCGGACCGCGGTCGAACAGCTTGGAATGCTGCGTCTCGATCTCGCTGAGTCCGCCGATTCCGCTGCCGATCAACGTGCCGTAACGGAACGAATCTCCGATGGAAAAATCGTTGCCCGATTGCCGAATCGCCTTGTCCGCAGCCACCAGCGCGAACTGGCAGAACCGGTCGAGACGACGGATCTCTTTCGAGGAGATATCGATGTGTTCGGACGGATCGAAATCCTTGATCTCGCCGCCGAATCGCACCTTGAAGCCAGAGACTTCAAAGCGATCCAGCGGACCGACGCCGCTTTTCCCGGCGCAGATTCTGTCCCAGAAATCGACCACCTCAGTTCCGAGAGCGGTGACCACCGAGACGCCCGTGACGACGACGCGTCTGCTCATCCGCTAGCTTCTCTCTTCGATGTAGTTGATTGCATCACCAACCGTACGGATTTTTTCGTAGTCGTCATCGGGGATGGTTACTTCGAATTCATCTTCGAATTCCATCACCAACTCGACAACATCCAGTGAGTCGGCCTTCAAATCATCAACGAAATTGCTTTCGCGGGTGACTTCCTCTTTGGGAACCCCCAATTGCTCGCTGACAATTCCTACCACTTTTTCTTCAACGGACACCCTGCATTCCTCCAGTTGTATGCGTTCACTGCCAGCGCACCGGCCCGGCCGATGACAAACGAAGCGTCGCCGTCATAAACCTTTCGGTTACGTGCGAAGATATAACGCGTTTTCAATCGCGTGTAAACGCCAATAGAAATTCGAGTTGGAAAAAAATGACACGCCCACTTCAATCGACGTGACAACGACCATCAGGTTGATGCCAACTGCCACAAGCAGCCCCGTCGCACCGACCTCAACCCCTTGTACCAAAAATAGATCGGAGCGTACAAGCGCTGCAGATCGTCATTACCACCTATCGAGACACAACCCCCTTGAAATGCGTTGCGTTACGCCGAAAAACTTGCTCGAATGACCGGGAAATCCCGCCCGCAGCGTTTGCGAAAGCCCCCTTTCATTGCGTTGCCGACGGGTCGGCCTCTCCGACCAAGCATCCAAGCACGCCAACGCGTGCCAATGAGAATCCCAACCGATGGACACCGCCACACTGCTGAAGAGTATTCGCCAGATTTCTGATGAGTTCAGCCAGAATCGGCCCGACCGGCAACGCCGCCGAGCATTAGACAGGGCGGATTTTAAGGCGTTGCATAACGCCGGTTTTACACAGGTCGGCCTGCCGTCATCCGCGGGCGGACTATGGTCTGATGTTCATGGGTCGGTGCGAACTATCTGCGAGGCACTGCGAGTTTTGGCTCGCGGCGACTCGTCGGTTGCCCTGGTGTCGGCCATGCATCCGGCCGTTCTGTCCTATTGGCTGACCGTTCCCGAGCAGGAAACAGAAGCCATTGGCTGGGATGCGCAGACGGAACAAATTTTTCAGTCGATTCGCGACGGTCATTGGTGGGGAACGATCACATCGGAACCGGGTACCGGCGGCGATGTCGCACGCACGCGGACACGGGCTGAATGTGGCGACTCGCCGTTGGAGTATCGGCTGAGCGGACAGAAACACTTCGGCAGCGGCACCGGCATGAGTTCGTTCATGGTCACGACGGCCGTTCCCGAAGGCGAAGAAACGCCCGACTGGTTCTACGTCGATATGCACAACGTTCCCTGGGATGGTTCGCAAGGGCTGACGCTCATTGCCGAGTGGGATGGGCACGGCATGACCGCGACGCAGAGTCACGGCATGAAATTCGACCGTTTTCCCGCGAAACGAATTGCCAGTACAGGGCATTTGGCCGACGTTGCAGCGAGAACCGGCGGCTTTATTGGTTGCCTGTTCGCTGCGGTGATTGTTGGAATCGTCGAGGTGGCTGCCGATACGGCCCGAGAAAAACTTGATCTGAAATCGGCCCGACCTTACGAACAGGTCGAATGGACACGGGTCGAATTGGAATGCTGGCTGATCGGGCAGGCGTTGGAAGGCATGATCCGAGCCGTCGAACAACAGGACGATGCGCGGCTCGACGTCCTCAAAGGGAAGACGGCCATCTCCGAATTGGCCGAGTCGGTGATGACGCGTCTTTGCCGTATCATTGGCGGGGGGACCTTCTCGCGCCATTCGCCGTTCGGTTACTGGTTCGAAGATGTGCGAGCGCTCGGGTTCCTGCGTCCGCCGTGGGGACTGGCATTTGAGACGCTCATCGACAGCCTGACCGCCGAGTGACGCAGACAATCAGAGCCTGAATAGCAATTTTTGAAGTTGCGCACTTGGCTTGACGGGCGACAAAAACCCCAAGTATTTAAGCCTGAAGCGCAAGCGAAGGAGCTTGCTGGCATCGCCCCGGAATCATCCTTCGCTTGCGCTTCAGGCTTTGACTGCACCCGCAAGAACGACCGTCGGTGATCAGATCATGAAGTCGGTTTCGCGGCCCAGAATGCGATCGACCAGATCCAGCGGCAAATCGATTGCGGGAGACGTGTCGGGACTGAGATCGGTGGGGTTGATGCCGCAATAAACCGACCACGGCCCCAGATGCCGCCAACGGCCGGCCCGTCTCGGTTCTTCGGGCATCACCGGCGTGGTGCAGCGGTTGCAGCCGACGGTTGGGAAACCCTGTGCGTGCAGCGGGTGAATGATGACGTCGTTCTCTTTTTCGTAGGCGTCCAGCTCTTCGTCGGAGAGGTTGACCATCGGATTGACGCGAAGGGTATTGGTTGCCGGATCGACGGCGAGAATGGGACAGGCCGCGCGGTTGCCCCCGTCACTGCGCCGCAGACTTCCCAGAATCGCATCGTAATCGTCGGCAACTTCGAGCAGTGGCTGCGTCTTACGGAGATCGCAGCATTGCTTCTGACCATCGACCGAGAGGTAAAGCACTCCCAAGTCGGCCGTCTGCTCGGCCATTGTCTGTTTGGGCGAAAGCGTGACGACGTTCAGGCCGTATTCCTTGACCATGCGATCCCGCGTTTCGAGGGTTTCCTCGAACAGCACGCCGGTATCGACGAAGAGGACCTTCATCTCCGGCAGAATGCGGTGGAGCATATGACAGAGAATGTTGCCGGAGCGCTGCATGGCAGAAATCGCCGCAACGCGTTCGCCAAAAATCGACTTGGACCACTGAATCAGTTCGTCGGGGGTCCGCTGCTCGAAGGTCGAGTTGAGATCGACCAGATCGGCCTGCGTGAGGCGTGCCATGGGAAGTTGATCAACTAGAAATCGGGGGGAGAAAGAGGACCATTCGCCGCTTTCCGCTCGCATTGCTGCGGCGAAAGAGGCGAATTCCAAGTGTGCCATCGGTTTTAGTGCGTGGGGGTTACAGCGTCAACCAAAGGCTGCTCGATCCCACGGGGCGCGGCCCGTGGGCTTTGCCCAATCAATCAGTTGCCGGGGTGTGTTTCGATTTCGATACCGGTGCGGGTGCCGATGGTTGTTGCAATGGCGTGCAGTTCGTCGTTGCTCAATGCGGTGACGAAGCTCTCGGCCGGGCTGCGGGCAACGGTGTAGACCTGGACCAGCCGGAGTCTTCCGTCGGCAGCGGTGATCTCATTTAGCCGGTCACAAAACGCGTCAATTTCGCCCGGCGACGGCGGTTCGCCGTCGATTCGCATGAACAGACTCTGGATGACCAGCGGTCGCTTTTGGGCAGCGGCCGTAATGTTGTCGAGTACCTGCCGGAATGGGATCTTTGTGCGTTCGACCAACTGGAAATACTCATCGGTTCCCGCTTCGAGCTTGGCCCAGGTTTCCCCGTTGTTCGCGTCGAGGATTTCCAGACCGCGCTCGACTGCCGGTCGGTGAAACATGCTGGCATTGGTGATGAGTACCAGCTTCACATTTTCTAAAGCATGGCGGCGTTTCAGTTCAGCCGCACGGCTGACGATTTCATCGAAATTCTTGTACGTCGTCGGTTCGCCGTCACCGGAGAAAGCCACGTCGTTCAACCGCCTGAGTTCGGCGGGCACGTCGCGAAATGTTTCGTCGTCGTAAATGTCTCCGCTGGTGACGAATCGGAACATTTCGTCGAGTTCCGCCAGCAGTTGATCGAATTCGACAAACCGCGTTTCGGCTTCGCTGCGCCGATCGACCTGACAATAAATGCAATCGAAATTGCAGACCTTGTCGGGATTGAGATTCACCCCGATGGAAATGCCCCGGCTGCGGCGTGAAAGCACGGGGTAGACGAACTTATTCTCGCGATACGATCGCGGATGGCTGGTGTGGAGGGGGAGAGGAGTGTCGGACATGGCGTCTCAATCCGCGTGAACACCAAACAGGCAAACAAGCCCGCTGCGCAAGCAAGGGTTTTTCGTCACAATCGCGGTTCAAACCCCCGCTTGCGCGGCGGGCTGGTTTCCCATTCTTCCTTACTGCCCCGGCAGCCAGTGGACGAAGATGTCGAGGTACAGCACCAGGACCATTAACCCCAACACAACCGCCATTCCGGCGTATGTCGCTGCAATCAGGACGCGTTCGCTCGGTTTCTTGCGTGTCACCCCTTCCCAGATGAGAAACACCATGTGTCCCCCATCGAGAACGGGTATGGGCAGAAAGTTGATGACCGCGAGATTGACGCTGAGGAATCCCAGGAACAACAGCAGATCGGCGAATCCACGGCTGGCGACGCGGTAGGCAACCGTCGCGATCCCGATCGGTCCGTGCAATTCCTTCACAGAAATCCGACCGCCAAACAGGCTGCGGAGCGTGAGGTAGATATCGGTCATGTTGTTTTTGGTGTGTGTCAAACCCATGCTGAGAGCGGCGGTCACGCTTTCTGCTTTCCGCTTTTTCATCAGCCGAGCGAGCCGCACGCCACGCGTCGGCAGGTACCATTCGTCATCAATTGGCTTGGGTTGGAGCGTGACAACACGCGGTTTTCCGGTACCACCTTCGCCGGGCGAACTGACGTGCAGTTTGACGCTTCGCATGGGAATCCGCTGCATCGACCAGAACGCGTACGCCCAGTTGTGAATCGTTTCCTTGTCATCGCCTTCGCGTTTCTTGTCGAACTCGATCACAATCGGCTTGTCTCCGTAACCGTCAGACGGAGCGCCTTTCGGCAGGATGAGTTCCATCTTTTGAATTCGCTCTTCGACTTTGATCTTCCCCGCGACCGGGCTGTCGGCGACGACATTCAACACCGTCGAGGTCAATTGAAACGCCACCCCAAGCGCGGGAACCGACACCGACTGTCCCTCGTCCGGCTTCTCAATCCAGCCCGGCCTATCGAGCGGTGTGAGCTTTAGCGTCAATTCCTGCGGTTCGCCGCCCTTCACGGGCCGCTGCACGACAACCTCAACATCCTGCCCATGCTTATCTGCGAAGTAGTTGGGCAACCGCAGTGGGTTGATCTGTGTTCCGACTTCCAATCCATCAACCTTGGCAATCTTGTCGCCTTCCTTCAGCCCTTGATTGGCTGCCGGCGAATTGTCTTTGATGGCCGTGACTTTGCCGATTCCCATCCAAAGCCCCAGCGTGCGAAAACGACGGGGCTTTAACTTGATCGCGACAACGTCTGTCGTCCCTTTGCGCTGGACGTGAAACTCAAGGGTTTCGGCTCGTTTGCGGGCCAGCAAATCCTGCAATTGGGGAAATGTGCTCACTTCAACGTCGTCAATCCGGACGATCGTGTCGCCCGCCTCGAACTCTTGATCAGCCGTCGCGGCGGACGAACCGGGAATCGTCACTGGAATTTCCGCTTTGCCAGGATCGATCAAATGCATCCCAACGGTTTCACTGACGCCGATTTGCGGTCGCGTCGATTTGCCGTCCGTTTGAATGTTGAATTTGAACGGTTTTCCATCGCGGTGAACGCCCTCGACGACGAGCGTATCGACTGCGGAGAGCGCGACAGCCCGGCTGACGTCGCTGAAGACCTCGATCTCACGTCCATTAACTTTTGTGAACCTGTCGCCGACTTCCACGCCCGCCTGCCAAGCCGGCAGTCCAATTTCAACTTGACCGATAATCGCGTCCGGTTCCTCGACACCCAGAGCAAAGCCCGAGGCGAAAAACAGCAGTCCGGTCACGACGTTCATGATGACGCCGGCGGAGATGATCCCCATGCGTTGCAAGACCGTTTTGGCGGAATACGAACGTGGGTCCTCTGCGATTTCCTCGGCCGACATCTGGCTGGGATCTGCATCGTCCTGTCCCAGCATTTTGACGTAACCGCCGAATGGAATGACCGAGAGCGCGTATTCGGTTTCCCCCTTTTTGTATCGCAGCAGAATCGGCCCGAATCCGATACTGAATCGCTCCACCTGCACGTCGCACAACTTGGCAACGGCAAAGTGTCCGAACTCGTGGAATATGATGACCCACGTCAGGCCAAAGGCGACCCAGAAAATATTCAAAAACGTGGCCATGTTCATTGCGAACAGGGGGTCCACTGCAATCAGGGGGTCCATCGGCGTGCCTCCTTTCGAGCCCATTCGTCCAGCCGTAACAACCCGGTCAGGGTTGGCTGGGAGTCGAACTCGTGTGTATCGAGTACCGCACGGGAAACGCGCGGAATGTCATTAAAACTCAGGGTTCCTGTCAGAAATCTCTCGACGGCCACTTCGTTGGCCGCATTCAAAACCGCGCCGCACGTTCCCCCGCGTTCTGCCACTTCAAACCCGAGCTTCAACGCGGGAAAGGCGTCGAAATCGGGCGGATGAAATTCCATTGTCATTGTGTCGGTCCAGTTCAGCCGCGGGCTGATTCCCGCCGTCCGTTCCGGCCACGTTAAAGCATACTGAATTGGCAGCTTCATATCCGGCGGAGACATTTGAGCGATGACCGATCCATCGACAAATTCAACCATTGAATGCACGATCGACTGCGGATGCACAACCACCTCGATTTGCTCCACATCGAGATCGAACAGCCATTTCGCCTCAATCACCTCCAGAGCTTTATTCATCATGGTCGCAGAATCGACCGTAATTTTTGCCCCCATGTCCCAGGTAGGATGTGCGAGAGCCATTTCTGGTGTTACGTCGCCTAACTGTTTGGCGGTACGGCCTCGAAATGGCCCGCCGCTGGCCGTCAGCACCACGCGACGGACGTCTTCACGACGCCCCGCCTGCAGGGCCTGAAAAATGGCACTATGTTCGCTATCGACCGGTAACAGGGTTGCTCCGCTGCGGTCAGCCAACTCCATGACAAGCGGCCCGGCCACAATCAGAGTTTCCTTGTTCGCCAGGGCAACTCGCTTTCCCGCCTCCAATGCGGCCCACGCACCTCGTAATCCTGCCGCCCCAACAATGGCGGCGACAACAATATCAACCTCGTCTGCAGAGGCCAGCCGCTCGATCGCTTCCGGCCCAAACAGTAACTCAGTTTTCGGCGAAAACGCGTCACGCCCCACGGTATTCTGCAGATCCTCGTCGGCAACAACTGCCCAGCGAGGCTCAAACCGACGACTTTGCGAACCCAACTGTTCCCAACTGTGGTGGGCAGAAATGCCGGCCAGCTGCAGGCTTCCCGACAACGACTCCACCACGTCGAGGCAATTGGTCCCAATGGAACCGGTCGATCCGAGGACTGCAATCTGCTTCATCCACGTGCGTCACGGAGTTAAATTTGGTCTCAACTGTCGGTACAACGTCCGTTCTGCCGCAACGGGACCGACGCAAACGGCACAATCGAAGTAACCTACAACGCCGACGACCATTCTGGACTAATTCCATGACGGAAGGGGCGAATTGTAGTCACTTTGCGTATTCTGCCGCACCGCGGTCATTCTAGGGCGAGCCTCACATTGTCGCAAGAGGCATCAGAACCGCTCGACTGCGGGAGTTGACCGGCACGGAAACAGGGTCTACAGTTCCATGCGGGTGTTTCGGTTCGCCGACCTCGTGCCAACCCTCAATTGAAATCTTTTTGCCGAAGAAAAGCATGTCTGAACAAGAGAACTCCCCTCACCCGCCTTCCGATGATCGCAAATCGGGCAAACGGTCTTCCTCGGGAGATGGCCGCAAGCCCGAACGCTCTTCATCCAGCAATCTCATCTGGTATCTGATGATTGCCGGCGTGGTGGCGTTGATTGCCATGAACGTAATGAGGGACAGCAAGTCGGGCAAACAAGAGGTCAAGTTCAGCCAATTGTTCCGGTCGCTGGAAAATAATGGCGAACAGGTGAAGCTGGAAGACGGCACCGAAATCGGATTCACGCCAGAAAACGTTCACGAGTTGATCGTCGGCCGCGATGTCATTTCCTTTCAGGATCGTCCAGATCCCAAGTCAGGCGAAAGTTCTGAGGACGCGCCACCGATTCGGGAATTTTACATTAACGCCATTGGTATGGAAGACGACAAGGCCAAGCTGACTGCATTGCTCCGCAGCAAGGGAATCGACAACACCTATGCCGCCTCGACGCCCGAATGGCAGAACATGCTGACGCTGCTCTTTATCCCGCTGATGTTCATTCTGGTCATCGTCTTTATCTTTCGCCGCATGGGCGGAGCCGGTTCGGCCATGTCGTTTGGACGCAGTCGCGGACGGATGTATGCGCAGGAAGAAGTTGAATCGACCTTCAACGAGGTCGCCGGCATCGATGAGGCCGTCGAGGAATTGCGCGAAGTTGTCGAGTTTTTGCGAACGCCGGCCAAGTATCAGGCGCTCGGCGGACGAATTCCCCGCGGCGTGCTGTTGATCGGCCCTCCCGGTACCGGCAAGACGCTCCTTGCCAAGGCCGTCGCCGGTGAGGCGGGTGTTCCTTTTTATAGCCTCTCCGGTTCCGACTTCGTCGAAATGTTCGTCGGCGTTGGTGCGGCGCGCGTTCGCGACATGTTCCAACAGGCTGCCCAGCGATCCCCCAGCATCATCTTCATCGACGAACTCGACGCGCTCGGCAAGGTCCGCGGTAGCGGTATGCCCGGCGGACACGACGAACGCGAGCAAACGCTGAATGCGCTGCTCGTCGAAATGGACGGCTTCTCGTCCGATCACAGCGTCATTGTGATGGCGGCGACCAACCGGCCTGAAACGCTCGATCCGGCGTTATTGCGTCCCGGCCGTTTCGATCGACACGTGATGGTCGATCGCCCCGACGTTCTCGGCCGCGAGGCGATCCTCAAAGTTCACGCCACCAAGATCAAGATGGACGATTCCGTCGATCTGGTCCGACTCGCAAAACTTACGCCGGGATTTGTCGGGGCAGATCTGGCCAATCTCGTCAACGAGGCGGCATTGCTGGCGGCCCGCAACAACATGACGGCCGTCACCATGTCGGAGTTTGAAGAAGGAATCGAACGCGTTATAGCCGGTCTGGAAAAGCAGACACGCATCATTCACCAGGATGAAAAACAGCGCGTTGCCTATCACGAATGCGGCCACGCATTGGTTGCGTGCTCGCTGCCGAACACCGATCCCGTCCACAAGATTTCCATTATTCCCCGCGGCATGGCCATGGGTTATGCCATGCAGTTGCCGGAAAACGACCGCAAGCTCATCACCCAATCGGAGTTGACAAGCCGTATCTGCGTGCTGCTGGGCGGAATTACCTCGGAAGAAATCATCTTCCAGGAGACATCGACCGGGGCGCAAAACGATTTGCAACGCGCCACCGACATTGCCCGGCAAATGGTAACCGAATTCGGCATGAGTCCCAGACTCGGCCGCGTCCATTACAGCGACAGTCCGTCGCGTTCGCCGTTTCTCGGCGGGCCGATGTTCTCCAACGACAGTCCACACAGTGCAGAGACCGTGCGTGAGATCGATCTCGAAATTAAGCGGATGATCGACGAGGCCGTCGAAACCGTTCACGAGGTGCTGTCCAGTCGGCGCGAAGTTCTTGAGCACATGGTCCGCGATTTGATGGAAGTCGAAGTGATGGACTCGGACCATCTGCAGCGAATCCTCGACGAACACAAGACCGGCCCACAAATCAAACCGGGGACCTATGCCACCGCTTCCGGTACGGAAACCGACCCGCCCACCACAACCGACGACGACAGCCCAAAACGGGAATCGGCCGACGGGGCTTGATGGATGCGGAAGGGCGCGCTCCGCTGCGCAAAGCTTTCGCGTCGCGGCTAAACAATGTGACCGTTGCGATAGCAAAGGGTGGGCGATGCGATTCACGAAACATGCACTGTTTGGCTCTATCGTTCTGCAATGCCTTGTTGGTCTCGCTGCTGCAGCTCCGGCAGACAGTGCACCAACTGGTAAATCGAACCGCTACAACGTGCTGTTCATCGCCATCGATGACCTGCGCCCGGAACTTGGCTGTTACGGCGTCACCGCCGCGCAGTCACCGCACCTCGATCGATTGGCCGAAAGTTCCGTTCTGTTCAAACGCCATTACGTCCAGGTGGCAACATGCGGAGCCTCGCGTTTTGCATTGCTGACCGGGCGGAGTCCGGCAACTTCGGGTGTCACCCGCAATAATAGTGCAGCATACCAAGGCAAGTCGGCACTGAAACGCACAGAGCAACCGGCTGCCCAATCGATGCCGGAACTGTTCCGCCGCTCGGGCTATCGCACCGTCTGCATCGGCAAGATTTCTCACACGCCCGATGGTCGTGTCTTCGCCTACAACGGTGCGGGCGACGGTCGTCACGAAATACCGCACGCCTGGGATGAACTTCCCACGCCATTCGGATCGTGGAAACGCGGTTGGGGAATCTTCTTCGCATACGCTGGCGGAAAACACCGGGAAGATGGTGGCGGACACAAAGACCTGATGGATTTCACCGCCGAACAGGACAACGATCTTCCCGACGGCCTGCTGGCAAGCACGGCCATCGATCGGTTGCGAACGCTCAAGACTGCGAAAACACCGTTCTTCATGGGGCTGGGATTCTTCAAGCCGCATCTGCCGTTCGTTGCACCCAAACAGGATTGGGACGCCTTTGAGAACGCGGACATCCCATTACCGCCGGTCGGAAAGATCGACTCCCCCTACTGGCACGGCAGCGGCGAATTCTACAAGTACAACACCCCCTACAAGAAAACGCGGCCCTTATCGCCCGACGCACAGCGCACGGCGCGACGAGCTTATTACGCCTGCGTGCGCTATGCCGACCGACAAGTCGGACGCGTCCTGAAAGCGCTGGACGAACTGGACCTGTCGAAGAACACCATCGTCGTCGTCTGGGGCGATCACGGTTGGCATCTCGGCGAACAGCAAATTTGGGCGAAGCATTCGCCGTTCGAACGGGCCAACCGCAGCGTGCTGATGATGCGCGTCCCCGGAATGTCTCGCCCGGGACTGAAGACCGCCGCGCTGGCCGAGACCATCGATCTGTATCCAACGCTCGTGGATTTGTGCCAACCGAAATTCAAGCAAACTCAATGGCCGCTCGACGGAAAATCGCTCGCGCCAATTCTCAACGGCAACGCAACGCAAGTTCGTCGGGCGGCAATCAGCTATTGGGGCAACGCGATCTCGGTCCGAACCGATACGCATCGCCTGATCGTCGGCAAGTCCCGCAAAGGGACACCGCATACGGCTCTATATGACTTGTCCGACAATCCGGACAACATTCAGAATGTTGCCGACGCGCAGCCGGAGACGGTCGAGCGATTACGGCGGTTTCTGCCAATGGCGCCGTAGATCGCTCCGCTGCGCAAAGCCTGCGCGTCGCGGCTAAACGGGGACTTGTTGGCATTACGGTCAATACGATGCGATGGGGTTTAACGGTGAACCGGTTCCGCCTTTCACGCGAATCGGGGAAGCGGTGATGAGGAACTCCCAGCGTTTGAGTTGGACGGCGGTCTTGCTCAAATCTTCGAGATCGCAGTTGTCGAAGATGTGCACGCCCATCGCATGCAGCGTCAGCAGGTGAATTGGATGCGTCACGCCTTCGATTCCCGAGGGGATGACATCGCTGGCGGCATCGCTGCCCAGCATGGCGATGTCCCGCTCTTTCAACCATTTGCCGCACGACGCGTGCAGTCCCGCCAATCCTTCTTCGTTCGCGTCCCAGGCACCGACGGCATCGCGTCGCGCCCAGCGACCGGTGCGAATGAAAACGACGTCGCCGGCGGTCACCTTCAAGCCGGTCCGTTTTTCCCAGGCGTCGAGGTCTTCCGGGTAAATCGGTGTACCCGGTTCGAGATATTTCACACCCCGCAGTTCCGGGATGTCGATCAGAATGCCGCGGGTGAAAATGCCGGTCTTGATGTTGTCGATGCTCAGCTTGTTGGCACCGGCGTCGCTGACTTCGTTCCGCGAAAACCCGTTGTACATTTTGCCGCGATGAAACAGATGGCAAAGCGAGTCCATGTGCGTATGGGCCAGGCCGTGATAGGCGACGCTGTAACGATCCATTGCCCATTGGCCGACGGAATTTCGGCCGGTCGTCAGCATCTTGTGTTCAAACGGACGAGGATTATCCGGCGCGACTTTCGTCTCGGAGATTCGCGCGAGCGAAACCGAGATGCCTTCTTTCACAAGTTGCGCCGCCTGTTTTCGCTTGGCGGGGGTGATGAGGTTCAGCGTGCCAAGTTGGTCGTCTTTGCCCCAGCGTCCCCAGTTGGAAAGTTCTTTGATCTGTCGTTCGACGTCGGCCGCCGTCATTTTGTGTTTGTCTTGCGCAACGGCTAAGTCAACGCTCGACAACGCGATGGCTGAAACGACAACAGCCAACAGAGGACTGCGGAAACGAGGTCGAGTGAAGAATGGCATGATGGTTGTTCCTGTTGAACGGGGGACGACGGGCTTCGCCGTGTTTCGTTGAGCCGATAGCTTACTGTCAGAAATTATACTGTGAACGCGGTTCGATTGCAGAATCGTTGTGAACTCTGCGTTGCACCGTTGAACATTGTACAATGAAGTGCGTTGTTATTTTGTAGTCGTCGTAGGCGACGTCAACTTTTGTTTTCGAGTCTCGATTACCGTCTGCCTCTTGCCTTCAACCCCATGAGCGCGATGAAACATTGCCTGCTTGTTTCGATCTCACTGTTTACCCTTCTGCTCGACGGGCAATCGCAAAGTGTGTCGGCCGCCGATTCGCCAATTGTCTTCAATCGCGACATCCGTCCGATTCTTAACGACCGCTGTCTGGCCTGTCATGGTCCCGATGAAAAGCAACGGCAGGCCGACTTGCGATTGGATGTGCGCAAATTGGCGGTTGAAGCGGCCATTGTGCCGGGACAATCGGCGAAGAGCGATTTGATCGCGCGGATTACGTCCCAGGACGCCGACATCCAGATGCCGCCAGCCGATTCAAAACAGAAACCGCTGAGCAAAGACGAAATCGACCTGTTGCGACGCTGGATCGATGAGGGCGCGAAATACCAAACGCATTGGGCGTTTATTGCGCCCGAACGACCGGTTGCTCCCGCCATTCAGAACAAAAACTGGGGCCGCAATCCCATTGACAGCTTCGTGCTGGCGAACCTTGAAAAGGAAGGTCTGACGCCATCTGGGGAAGCTGACCGGCCAACGTTGATTCGACGGGCATCGCTCGATTTGACGGGGTTGCCGCCGTCGCCGCAGGCCGTCAAAGAATTTGTGAACGACACGTCGGCCAATGCCTGGGAAAAGGCCATCGAACGGCTGTTGAAATCGGAACGCTACGGCGAACACCTTGCGCGGTACTGGCTCGATGCTGCCCGGTATGCCGACACAAACGGTTATCAATACGATCTGGAACGCGAACAGTGGGTTTGGCGGGATTGGTTGATCCACGCCTTCAATTCCAACATGCCTTTCGATCAGTTCACTATCGAGCAACTCGCCGGCGATTTACTGCCAAACGCAACTGATCAACAGCGGCTGGCGACCGCCTTTCATCGCAATCATCCCATTACGATTGAGGGCGGCGTGATCGATGAAGAATACCGCACGGAATACGTGATCGATCGCGTGGTGACAACATCGACCGTCTGGATGGGCATGACGATGGTGTGTGGCCGTTGTCACGACCACAAGTACGATCCGATCTCGCAGAAGGAGTTTTACCAGTTCTTTGCTTTCTTCAATCAAGTCCCCGAACGGGGCAACAACGGATTCGCCCCCAAGATCAACGTCGCCTCGCCGTTGACGACCCGACGACAGCAACGGATCAACAATCAAATTGCCGAGGCAGAGCAGCGGCTCAAGAAACATCCGGCACTCTCCGAGAAGAAACTCATCGAGTGGGAAAGACGACTGACGAACGTAGTTACCAATCAATGGTCGGTCGTCGTCCCCGCGACGCGCGTTTCGCAGGGAGGGGCCACGCTCGAAGTGCAGGCCGACAAGAGCATTCTGGCGACGGGCAAGAACCCGGCGACCGAAACTTATGAACTCATATTGCAGCCGAACACATCGGCCGTTCATGCAATTCGGCTCGAAGCATTGAAGCACCCATCGTTTGTCGGCGGCGGTACGGGGCGGGGGAGCAACGGGAACTTTGTGCTGAGCGAGATTGAGTTCGCCGCCGCGACGAAGAGCACGCCAGACAAGTTCGAGCCAGTGAAGGTTGCTTCCGCGGAAGCCGACTATTCGCAGGCCAACTACAATATCAAGCTGGCCATCGATGGTAAAATCGACCGCACCGGCTGGGCAGTCGATGGAAATACGAAGTTTGAAGATCGCGTCGCCGTCTTTACCTTTGCCAAACCGTTGTTGGCCGACGACGTGGCGCAATTGCGAATTCGCCTGCATCACCGGTACGGCGGCAGTCATCACATCGGCCGATTTCGGCTGGCGATCGCAGCACAGCCGGTCCAGGAGGTGCCGCCGGATGTTGCCGGCATTGTGCAAACCGCTGCCGCAAATAGAACAACTGCCCAACGCGAGCGGCTGACCGAAGTTCTGCTGGAACGCTTCGGCCCGAAAGAAGTCCAGGCAGCGACCGCCAACTTGCGAAGTTTGCGTAACCAACGTGCCGCGCTGACAAGAACTCCCGCGACAATGGTGATGACCGACCGCGCAGCACCGCGCACAACACACGTGCTGTATCGCGGCGAATACGACAAGCCGCGCGAAGAAGTCACATCGGGAGTTCCCGCCGTCTTTCCATCGCTTCCCGATGGGATTCCGGCGAACCGACTGGCGCTGGCGCGTTGGCTCGTTAGCGCAAATCATCCGCTGACCGCACGGGTGACGGTCAACCGCTATTGGCAACAGTTATTCTGCACGGGCATGGTCAAGACGACCGAAGATTTCGGATCGCAGGGCGAATACCCCGTTCATCCGGAACTGCTCGATTGGCTGGCGGTCGAATTCGTCAAATCGGGATGGGATGTCAAAGGCCTGCTGAAGAAGATGATGTTGTCTGCCACGTATCGGCAGTCGTCGCGTGTCACGAAAGAGTCATACGAGCGTGATCCGGATAACCGGCTGCTCGCGCGTGGGCCGGGATACCGATTGGACGCCGAGGTGATCCGCGACAGTGCATTGAAAGTCAGCGGGTTGCTGGTCGATCGCCTCGGCGGCCCCAGTGTGTTCCCCTATCATCCGCCCGGCTTGTGGCAGGAAATCAACAACCGGCCCGGTTATTCCCGCACCTACAAGCAGGACGCCAACGAGAACATCTATCGCAGAAGCCTGTACACATTTTGGAAGCGAACCGTTCCCCCACCGTCGATGGCAACGTTCGACGCGCCGCAGCGCGAGTACTGCGTCGTGCGGCGATCGCGCACCAACACGCCGCTGCAGGCATTCGTGATGCTGCACGATCCGCAGTTCGTCGAGGCAGCTCGACAATTGGG
Organism: Planctomycetaceae bacterium; assembly: GCA_018699955.1. Taxonomy (GTDB): domain Bacteria; phylum Planctomycetota; class Planctomycetia; order Planctomycetales; family Planctomycetaceae; genus JABISG01. Next base: position 28,666 of record JABISG010000093.1, read on the forward strand.
AAAACGCATGATGACTGAAGGTGGGAAGACCGTCGATGATCGTATCGCCTACGGTTTCCAACTCTGCACCGCACGTCGTCCCAACGCCGCCGAGCGAACGGTTCTCAAACAGATGTTCGACAAGAGATTACGGCAGTATCAAGCCGACAAGAAATCGGCCGCACGTCTGCTATCGGTCGGCGATTCGCCAACCGACGAAACACTCGACGCCGCCGAATTCGCAGCATGGGCAACCATCGGCCGCGTCCTCTTAAATCTCAGTGAGTTCGTAACGAAGGGTTAGTGATTAGCAAATCGTCAATCGTCAATAGTCAAATCAAAGTATCCAGGCAACACCATGACCGACCCGATTCTCGAATCACACTTGCAGGTCAATCGGCGTCACTTCTTCGGCCGTTCGGCCAGCGGGATTGGTGCGATGGCGCTCGCTTCGATTATGAATCCACAACTGTTCGCCGCCGACAAGAAGTTGGCGGAAAACAACGGTCCCGGTTACGCGCCCGGTGCCGTCGGCCCGACGCATTTCGCCCCCAAAGCGAAGCGGGTGATTTATCTGTTCCAGTCGGGTGCTCCGTCGCAAATCGATACGTTCGATCACAAGCCGACGCTCGAAAAACTCGACGGCAAGAATCTGCCCGATTCCATTCGCGGCGGACAACGATTGACCGGGATGACGTCCGGGCAGAAAGCGTTTCCGGCGGCCAAGTCGTTCATGCCGTTTCGCCAGCACGGCAATTCGGGGCAGTGGATCAGCGACCTGCTTCCCTGGCATGCGAAGATCGCCGACGAGATGTGCATCGTCCGCTCGATGTATACCGAGGCGATTAACCACGACCCGGCAATGACATTCTTTCAGACCGGTCACCAACAACCGGGACGCCCCTCATTGGGCGCGTGGGCCAGTTATGGACTCGGCAGCGAAAGCGACAGCCTGCCCGCATTCGTCGTTCTGCTCAACAAAAACACCGACCAACAAGCCCAGCCGCTGTACGCGCGGCTGTGGGGCAGTGCGTTTCTGCCGTCGAATCATCAAGGGGTGAAGCTGCGTTCCTCGGGCGATCCGGTGTTGTATCTGAACGATCCCACCGGCGCGAAATTGCCCGACCGTCGCAAACTGCTCGACGGCATTTCGAAATTGAATGCGTTGCGGCAGGCGGAAGTTGGCGACCCGGAAATTGCGACGCGAATCGCTGCCTACGAAATGGCCTACCGCATGCAGATGTCGGTTCCCGAGTTGACCGAGATTTCGGACGAACCGAAAAGCACATTCGACCTGTACGGCCCCGACGCCAAAGTCCCCGGCAGTCATGCGGCCAACTGTTTGCTGGCGCGGCGGTTAATCGAACGCGGCGTGCGATTCGTGCAACTTTACCATCGCGGCTGGGATCATCACAGCAACCTGCCGGGACGGCATCCGTTGATTGCGAAGGAAGTCGATCAAGGGTCGGCCGCGTTGGTGCTCGACCTCAAACGGCGGGGATTGTTGAAAGACACGCTTGTGGTTTGGGGTGGCGAATTCGGACGCACCGTGTACAAGCAGGGCAGCGGCACGCGTTTCGGTCGCGACCATCATCCCCGCTGCTTTTCGATGTGGATGGCCGGCGGCGGCATCAAGGGCGGCATGACTTACGGCGAAACCGACGACTGGGGCTACAACATCGTCGATAGAGAAAACACCGGCGTCCACGTCCACGATCTGAACGCCACCATCCTGCACCTGCTCGGCATCAATCACCAACGATTGAGCTACCGGTTCCAGGGTCTCGACTTCCGCCTGACCGGAGTAGAAGATCACGGCCCTGTGCGCGCTTTGCTGGCGTGAACATCGCGGAAAACACCGCCGATGGACCAGCTGTTGTGGGTGGCTGGGGTCGACCAACGGGAGCCCCCAGAAGAGTGATAGGCGACAAGATCACAACGAGAAGAAGCACTCGCCTGTGGGCTTCGCTGCGCTACGACCACAGCCACCCTACCGCGTGCTGTTGGGCGGCGTCACATTTGCAGAAAGTCGATCTGTAAAGCTACGACCCGCGCATGAAACCACCACAGTACGGCGACAGCAATCAGAATGACCACTTTCCAGGCAAGTGCAGAACGGTCGTTTGTTTGGCCTTTTGCGATGAGGGTGCCGACGACACAGAACACCGGAATCATGGCTACATACCAAGCCGGTGGCGTGAGCGGGGTAATCAACCCGGTGATTTGGCCCCGAATCGTGTGGTACGCCGCACGAGACCAAATCATCTCGCAAATGGCGACGACCGACACCAGACAAATGACCGGCGATAGGGTTTCCGACACTCTGTGAACACATTTGGACATTGAAAGAGCCACGCCCGCACCACAGAGTTTAAGCTGTCAAACTGTCACAAAGAGAGAACATTTTTCAACCGGACTCACCCACCGGCAGCAACGGTGTCTTAATTCTCCACTTTCCTGTCCGGAATGGCAAGAACATTCCCCACCGCCCGTTCAACGAAAACAGCCCGCCCCAAAATTTCCCAGAAATCGAAAACCACAAAGAACAACACGACTCTTTGGTTCCAAGAACTGGCAAGGAAAAATATTGAGAAGGGGCGATTTCAGAGAGAGATTATCCAAGATGTGAACGAGAAGCCCTTGGATAATCTTTAAGGGCGATCCCATTGATGAAGGAGTAGCCACTCCCGTTTCTTCCCAGCTTGAACATCCTCTTTAAGGAGATGGTCAAGTTTTGACTGGTGACAGAAGGGAGGTTATGGGCCTTACACCAGATCGAATACTCTCTGCTAAACGGTCTGGTAAAGACTCTCTCACCTTCGGCCCGGATGCACTTCTCTTGAATGAACTTTTCAATCGGAGAAGTTGAGACAGGAAGAGCCTTAAGAATCTTCTCTTGCTGGTGGATCGTCTGGCGTACTGCGTGGATCGCGTACTTCCGGTTGGTCTTCGGACACCTGAAATTCTCTTCGCGGATGATAATCGTGATTTGTGTTTGAGCTAAACCTTGCTGATAGAGCTGAATGATCCTCGTCTTCACGGCATCAGTGAGAACCATTCTTGACTCTTCGCCACCTCTCCGGCCATTTACCTTGGCACTGAATACGGTAATGATGCTGAGGACATCGGCACTCAATTCCTCTTCGTGAGAGATGTCAGATTTCGCATTCGTCACAACGAGATCAACATTCATTCTCTCGCACAGCACGGTAAATACTTTTGTGCCGAAACGTGCAATACGATCTCTGTGTTCAACAACAATTCTCTCGATTTTTCCGCCCAAGATTAAGTCGATGAGTTTCAGGTAGCCTCTTCTGGTTTCATTCAGACCACTACCGGATTCAGAAATTACAAGAATGTTTTCTCTGCTATTTTGAAACTCCTTCTGGCAGTATTCCACGAGTCGATTTTCTTGACGGCTGAGGTTGCCTTCCTTTTTCTGGGCTTGAGTGCTGACCCGCGCGTAACAGATTGTCTGTTTTTCTTCTTGCTGTTCTTCGTCTTCTCCATTCCACCGACGAATTGAACGAACACAAACACGACGATGGTTGCCAAAAGTACGAGAGGCGTCCAACACGCCTGCCTGAATCCAGTTCCTCACAGTCTGGGCTGATACGCCAAGCATCTCACTTGCTTCACCCACTGAAACAACTCGGCCTTGCCCTGCAACTTCATCCCGATGAAAATTGTTCACAGCCATCACTCCTTGGTTAACTCAAGGATTTGTGGTCAGGGGCTGATTTGGTGTTTGCACCACCTTTTCAGTCCCGTTTTCGTATCGGGTCTCCTTTTCAATATGCCCGTTGAGAACAATTGTAAAAAAAAGAAACCCGGCTGCTGGGAGCAACCGGGCTGTTGAGAATTCTATCCGTCTGCGCATCGACCGTGCGCATGATCGCGATCATTGGTTAGTCGAGACTGAATGGGCCGTCGGATATCATGTCGAAGAGTGGTTTCTCTTCGGCGTCCTTTGTTGCCGATGCGGGGCGGATAGGGGACGCGTTGTTCGCCGTTGCGGCCGGTTGCTCTGATTTGACAACCGGCGTTTTTGCGACCGGTGTTTTCACGATCGATGTCTTGATCGCTTCGGCTTGAGGGTTCGCCGTGGCGATGTTCCCCTTGGCTGTTGCTTTATCATTCTTTGCCAATCCGATGCCGTCTTCGGTGAACAGGTCGTGGTATTCCAGCAACGAGCCTTTTTCGAAGTTGATGTTCTTGATGGCCAGGGCGTATTCGACGCGGGTCAGGAAGTACCGTGTTTCCGAGGCGGCGACCCGGTTCTGGGCGTCGAGGATCTTATCGACATCGACCGGCCGGCCCGCCTTGCGGTTGGCTTCGAGCGTGTCGAGATACTTTCTGGCGGCACGATAGCGGTTGAGGTTGGTTTGGCAGATCTCGTAGGAGCGATCAACCTCGCCGATGGCGTTGCTCAGATCGTGTCCGATTTGCCGTTCCTGTTCGCGGAGAATCGCCCGGTCTTTGGCCAGCAGCAATTCCGAGTTCTGCACGGCGGCGTGTGCGCGGCGGAAGCCAATCGGCACGTCGAGTTGCACGCCCAGTTGCCATTCCTGAAACGCTCCACCTGTCAGGTCGTCGATTGCGTTCTGGTTGCCGCCCTGTTCAACCAGGTCGCGGCCGAATCCACGCCAGCGATACAGTCCAACGGCGTCGAGTCGCGGGGCGAGGAAGTTGCGGTTGGCGAGCAATTCCATTTCGCGGCGTTCGACGAGTAGCCGTTGTCGTTTCAATTCTGTTCGGCGGGCGTGTGCCTCGGTGACGATGCTGTCCCAATCAAGGACGATTCTTGCCATTTCCGGCTCATCAGTCGGCCGCACCAACCGGTTTTCGTTGATGGGAACACCCATCAGCAATCGCAGCCGACGTTCGGCGATGTGTACGCCGCCGGTGCCGCGAAATGCGCCGCCGGTGCTGCCGTTGTTGGTTCGCGTTCCGTCTTCCTGTCGGCCGGTCAATGCGTTCTGCACTTCTTCCTGGAAGCGGTAATACTGCTCGCGTGCCAGGGCTTCCTTGTCGGCTTCGCCGCCGCGTCGGTCTTCCTTCTGCAATGCGCGAACGATTCGCCACGTTTCTAACGCGCGATCGCGGGCTTGGATTTTTGCGTCGAGATTACGGTAAGCGAAGTACAGGTCCCAGTACGCGTTTTCCACATTGCTGACGTAATTGCGGAGAGCCAGCTCGAAGTCGGCCTGCGTAATTTTATTGTTGACCCGCGCGATCATCACGCCGTTCACCAAACCGGGAGTTCGGCTTGGGCCGGCAAGGCGATTGAATTCGGCTCCGGCTCCCTGCAGCAACGGATGCCGAATTTCGGCTTCCAGTTCATCGGTGTAAGCATGCGGGAAGGCATTGCCGGGTGCGTTGTTGTTGTCGTAATTGATTTTGTTACGCAGCGCGTATTCGCCGCCCGTGATACCGAATTTGGAGATTTGCGCTTGGTAATCGTTCACGTCTTGCTGCAATCGACGTGTGCCACCGCCGAAGAACGTGTTGTTCAATTGGCGGTCGTTTTTCTCAAAGTGGCCTACCCCCGATCTTTGTACCACCCTCAGTGAGAGAATCGGGGTTCAGGTAACACGTTCTGTTCAACAGGGCGCAGCGTAGCGAAGTCCTGTTGAACAGAACGGGCCGCATATGCGGCGGGGGTCTCGTAGTCC
>JABISG010000030.1 GCA_018699955.1 Planctomycetaceae bacterium
GGACTACGAGACCCCCGCCGCATATGCGGCCCGTTCTGTTCAACAGGACTTCGCTACGCTGCGCCCTGTTGAACAGAACGTGTTACCTGAACCCCGATTCTCTCACTGAGGGTGGTACAAAGATCGGGGGTAGGCCACTTTTGTTCCGCGCGAAGCCCCTTCGGTGACACTTTACCTGCTGGGACTTCCGGTCGCCCGCTCCGACGGTTCGCCAGTGGTGGTTAAACCGAATTCCCGTTTTGTCGTCCGTGGCCGTCTCACGACTGCTGCAGATGTCTACTTTGGGGTCAGGGTGTCGCACGCCAACGGTGAGTTCGCAGGCAAGTTTCGTGCCCGACGACCTGCGGCACACTTTGAAAATGACAGTCCTTTCGAAGTGGTATTTCAACTCAGCGACTTCACCCTTGATCCGTGTGTAAGGGACCGCAAGAATGAACTGTCGGCCCGGCCGGACGACTTGATTTTGAACGGCGTCTGGTCGTTCACTGTCACCGGCGGCCCAACCGGTTTGGAAATCACCGAAGTTGAGTTGATTCCGCCTGACGAAGATGCGCTGAAGTAATTGGCCGTTGGTTCCCAAAGCGTCGGGCCTTTGGATTGCGGCTCACCCACCCCACAACCTCATATTCCTTCCCACCCCAAGGACGCCAGATGAAATCTTCAAAACGAGGATTTACCTTAATTGAATTGCTGGTGGTCATCGCAATCATGGCGATTCTCGTTGCGCTTCTGCTGCCGGCCGTTCAGCAAGCGCGAGAAGCAGCACGGCGATCGACCTGCAAGAACAACATGAAGCAGGTCGCGTTAGCTCTCCACAATTATCACGACACGCACGGATCGTTCCCTCCGTTTATTATCAATCGCAATGGAAATCCCTCGCGCATTGGAGATGTTGACAAGGGAGCCAACTGGCTCGTCTTTCTGCTGCCGTTTGTCGATCAGGCACCACTTTACAAACAGTGGAATTTCGATATTCCGGCTAACCAGAATCCCGGCCGTTCCACCGAATTGGCCGTCTTCAAGTGTCCCAGCGATCCGAAAAGCAGTGGGAATCATTGTGCCTATGCCGGCGGGGGTTGGGCGCGCGGAAACTACGGCATGAACGTTTCCCCCTGTTCGCATGGGCTTGGTGGTGCGAACAGTTCTCTCGGAGGCCTCGGCGGCGCCAACCACGTTGTCCGCTTTCGCGACGTAACGGATGGAACTTCCACCACGGTGGCTATTGATGAAATCCGTGCAGGCTTGAATACACAAGACCTTCGCGGTAGCTGGGCCATGCCGGGACTCTCTGCCGGAACGGCAGCCATGTTTAACGATGCCAGCGCCCCGAACAGCCGGGAACCCAATTCCGACGACATGGAAAACTGTACGGTCTCCGGTCTGGCCGGCGACAGCAACAGCGGAATGGGTTGCTTCGACAGCAGCAACACCGGGCAGATGACGGCACGCAGCATGCACATTGGTGGATTGCATCTGGCAATGGTCGATGGATCGGTGCAGTTTGTGAGTGAGAACATCAACTTCCGACGGAATGAGTTCGGCTGTGCGACTGTTGGGCCACGCGGAGTCTGGCAGTCCATTCACACGCGCGGTGGCAATGAAGTCGTCGGAGAGTTTTGATCCACTGACGGGCGTTTGAGTTTTGAGGGCCGTTCAAGTTACGCTGAGGAAAGTTTTACCGTGAGAATCTTACTGGTGGTTCCACTGCTGCTCGTCACAACATCAGGTTGCGGCTCGAGCGCGCCCGGCGTGGCAGCGGTGAAGAAGCAGATGGCGGCCGAGCAACTTGCGGTGGGCGACCCCGTTGTGAATGGCATCGGCATGGTGTTGGTTCCAATTCCCTCCGGGGAATTTCAGATGGGAAGCCCAGAACCGAAATCAAAGAAGGGCCGATTTGAAAAGTCAGAGGCGCCGCAGCATCGCGTCAAGATCACCAAACCATTCTTTCTGAGCGTTTGCGAAGTCACCCAACAACAGTACGAAGAGGTGATGGGAGCGCGGCCGTGGGAGGGCAAACCGCTTGTGGAAGAAGGCCCTAATTACGCGGCGACCTATGTCGGTTGGAAGGATGCCGTGGAATTCTGCAAAAAGCTCAGCGAACGCGAAAACGTGCAGTACCGCCTGCCAAGTGAAGCGGAGTGGGAATACGCCTGCCGCGCAGGAACCACCGAGGCTTTCAGCTTCGATCGTAAGAATGCAGATTTAACCGATTACGCCTGGATCGATCAGAATGCTTACAAAGACGGCGAGCAGTATCCTCACCGCGTGGGGCAAAAACTTCCCAATCCCTGGGTCTTGTACGACATGCATGGCAACGTCTGCGAGTGGTGTCAGGACTGGTACGCAGGTTACGACGGAAAACAGAAACAGGCCGTCGATCCGACCGGCCCGAAAAAGGGGCGCGTCCGTGTCTGGCGGGGAGGCAATTTCGCCGACGCCGGAGGCAACGCTCGATCTGCCAGTCGATTGAGTTATGGCCGTGTGGGTTACCGCCCCGATTTCGCCGCCGGTTTTCGTGTTGTCCGAACTTTCAACACCGCCGATTGAGTCGCTATGGAATCCGCTGCCCCTTGGGGCGGTCGATGGCGAAGTTGATTGATTCGAAGCCGGCAGCGCGCGATGCGTCGTAAACGCGGATCATATCGCCCAGCGGAACCTTGGACTCGATGTCGAGAATGACGGGGATCTCCGTCGTCGCTGTGGCCAGCAGTTTCAACTGCCGTTCCAACTGGTTGAAATCGGCGTACGTTTCGCCCCCTTGATTGACCTGCACTTCGCTGCGGCCGCCAGGGCCGGTTCGCAAATACAGCCAGACTTCACCGAACGGTTTCGGCGGCGCCTCAATCTGTTCCGATTCGATCGCGCCGGCCGCGAGATCGGTCGGCAACAACGACTCCTGGATCTGCCCGGTCGAAGCACACAACAGAAAAATGAGCAACAGAAAGACGACGTCGATCATCGGCGTCATCGCAGCATCGTTGTGCCGTTCCACATCATGATGATTGGGAATACGCATAGTAAGCGACGACAACAATCAAGAATGGTGAGAAAGCCCACGGGCTGCGGCCCGTGGGATACCAAACGCATTTACTTCGCAACAACGGGAAACTTCACACGCGTCACACCCGCACGGGCGCAGGCAAGAATGATCGGCTCGATGGTTTCATACGGTACAGTGCGGTCGCCGCGAATCCGGACTTCAAACTCGCCGCCGAACTCTTCAGCACCGCTGGTAATTCTCGCTTCAACTTCCGCCACCGAAACCTCTTTTCCGCCCACATGCAGCACCAGGTCGGCGGTGACGGTAACGACCAGCCGTTTCAACTCGGTTTCTGTTTCGTCTTCGGTCTCCGTCGCTTCCGGCAAATCGACCTCTTCCAACGTCTCACTACGGACGAAGTGACTGGCGGTCAGGAAGAAAATGATGAGCAGGAAGACGACGTCGATCAGCGGCGTAATGTTAAACCGCAATCCGCGCCGAATTTTTTGAGTTGGAATTTTCATGGTGTGAATTGTGAACGATGAATCTTGAATGATCAGACGATGCGAAACCGCAAGCGTTATCTCCCCTTCTCGCCCTCTGATTTCCCCGCTGCGGGCGACTTGCGTTTCGACAGCGTGCGGCGTTTGAAATCGGAGAAGAGGTGCTCGGCCATCAGTGTGGCTTCGGCGACGAGTCCATCGATGCGGTTGCGGAAGATGGCGTAACCGGCCAGTGCGGGAACGGCCACGATGATTCCCATGGCCGTGGTGACCAATGCATGAGAGATGCCGGGTGCGAATTGTGAAACTTGCGGGCTGGCCTGGTTCTTGAACTGATCGAAGGCGGCGATCATGCCGAGGACTGTCCCCAGCAGCCCGAGCATTGGTGCGATGGTGCCGATGATTGACAGGTATTCGATTTTTCGAAACAGCCGAGCCGCCCGCTCAACGCCGGCGTCTTCCATTGCCTTTTCGGCCGCCTTGTAACCAAAACTGATTTCGGCCAATCCCTCTGCCAGCATGTGACCCAGAAAACTGGGAGAGCTTCTGGCGACCTGCTCGGCGTCGCTGAATCGGCCCTGATTGATGAGTTGATGTGCTTCTTCGGCCAGACCGATGGGGAGCAAAGCGCCCCGGCGAATGCTGAGCAGATGCTCGACAATGAGCGCGACAGTTGCGACCGACAATGCGATAATGATCACGCCGATTGCTCCGCCGGCTTGCAACAATTCGCGTATTCCCGGCGGCTCTTCCGTTGGAGAATCGACGGCGGCGGCCGGTGTGACTCCGTTTTGAGCGACAACGCGAGTCGCCGACGAGACGACCAACAGAATCGTCGCTGAAATGACGACAAACAGGCAGCGTTTTCGTAATCGTCCGAGCGAATTCACAACAATGTGCTTCCATGCCAAAGGTTTGATTGGGTGCGAAACCGCAAACGGGTTCTATTCGGCTCGTGAAGTTTTCGCAGGGGGTGTTTCCTCACTCTTTAACAGCGAGGCGGCTTCGTCGGCGAAGGGGGTGCCGACGAATCGTGTGGTGACTTCGCGATACAGCGATCGCGATTGGTCCGACTGTCCGACTTCTCTTAGTGCGTCGGCCGCTTCGAGACAAGCTCGCGCCGCGAGGTGAGTGTCGTCATCGTAAACCAGGGGAACCCACAACAGCGCCGCAGCGGCGCGGTCGTATTCTTTGCGCACAAGATGTCCGCGTCCCAGCACGTAAAAAGGGCCGCCGCGAATGTCCTCCGGCATCTCTTCGATTTTGGACTGCCAGCGTTTCATTTCCGATGGTGTAAGGTTGCCCTCGCGAATGCGAAGCCGCCACAACTGAGCGCGTGCGAGCAGTCGAATGCGGAGATCGAGACTGGACGCCAATTCGTTCATTTCGTTTTTGGCACGTGCAGTGTGGCGTTCGTCGGTGAGCAAATGACTTGCCCCCAACAACCGGGACGCATCGGTGTTGCGGCTGATCCAGCCGAGCGATTCGTTGCGGAGGGCGGCAGTGATGTTGTGCGTCCCCCACGTCAGCGGAGCCAGTTTGAACTGCCGCGTTGTCGGGTCGCTTTGCCAAAGGGCCAGAAACTTCGATCCCGCCGCGATCAAGTCACCACGGCGCAGCGCACAGCGGACAAGCATCGCGAGGATGTCGCGGCGAACCCAGTCGCGCGTCTCTTCAATCATGGCGAGTTCAAATGAGGCGGCAGCCCGTTCCATGTCGCCTCGCGCAAAGCTGAGCAGCCCTTTCTTGTGCTGTTCGGTTTGCGGCGTTCGCACCTCGACCACTTCGTCGGCGTCGTACGTGTTGACGCTCGTATTTTCCCGATTGCGGATTGTGAGTTTCGTGCCTGTGAAATCGACGACAATGCCGGAGCGAGTGATGCGGCTACTGCTCCCTTTTCGCTGCAGCACCACTTTATCGACCGGCTGTTTCTGGGCGAATGTGACCGATGTTGGCGAGACAAGGCAGAGCGTGCAGACGAAAAGTGCCGCAGCAAGTCGAATAAAACGGGTCGGGTGCCACTGGCACCCAGCGAACGAGGGGTGACGAAGCGTTTGCGGGCGAGCCGCGATACTGAAATTCTGTATGTGAGACTTGCGGGAATTTATCATTGTTCGGGTGCGATTTATGGTTCGCGAAACCGCAAGCGGGATTCTGATGTTTGAGGGAGCGAAGTTGGAGTGATCTTATTTCCGTTTGAACTTTGTGACGTCGCGGTAGAGGTAACTGCCGCCGTTCTGGCGTGCTAATCGTTTGAGGAAATTGTCGAGTCCCAGGTCAGCGAGTTTGCCAAACTCGATACAGTGAATCCGAGTGCGGCCCTTGTTCAACTGTTTGATGTCGTTCAAGTCGGCGGCGGTCAGTGGATCGTCGGCATCGGAAAGAAAGTAGACGACTTCCGGCCGCAGCCGCAGCGCTTGCTTCAGGGCAAGCATGTGGTCGGTGCCGCCGCTGGTGCGGGCGCTGTTGATGTTCTGGCGGGCCAGTGTCTTGTTCATACTGGTCGCCCAGACGAGCGAACCGTCGGCCGCACCGGGCAACTTCATGATGCGTGTGGACTGAGTGTAAAAAATGATTTGAAATCGCTGTGTGGCATCGAGCGCCTGGATGCTTTTGTTGAGTTCTGCCTTGGCAGACTGAAAGGCAATGCCGTACATGCTGCCGGAAGCATCGAGCACGTAGGTGAATTGTCTGGCGCTGTCGCGAATGCCGAAGAACGACGTTTCGCCTTTGTCGAGAGCGCCGATACGGGTGGGTTTGAATTCTCCGTTGGGGAGAGCCATTCCCTCGACGGTGTTCTCTGTTGCAAAGGAGGGCGGCGCGCCGCCTCCGACGCCGAGAACATCGGGCCGCTGGTCGATCTTCGGCGTTTGAATTTCGGTCGGCGGACTGTCGTCGATCAACGGTTGCGGCACGTCGTTATCGAGCGGCTGCTGAAAGGTCGCGGAGTTGTCCGTCTCTTCGGCAGCGCGTTCCACTAACGCGTTCGACTCTTTGTCGTACAGTCCAACTTCCCGCATTCCGGCATCGGGATCGCCGGTGGGTTGTCCTTCACAACTCTTGAGGCTTGTCGCAACAACGAATAGCAGCAGCGCGTGAAGCACGAGAGAGATGAACCAACTGGGAATGCCGGCCAGTCGCGAGGATGGCGTTTGCCTTCCCGCGAACTCGGCTTGCTGTGCTGGAGTGGATGCTGACATGTCTTGCGTTACCGAAAAAACCCAACGTCGCGGAATGGGTGCCACTGGCGTGTCGCCAGTGCGCCTCCTTTAGTTTCTGTTTGTGGCCCGATTTGCTGCATCGCGAATCTGTTGAATGTACTTCGGGGTAACGTCCAGGGGGAAGACTTTATCGGGGGGAACGAAATTGAATTCGTTTTCGTCCACCGGGGCGTTCAAAACGACATCGACAAAATTAAGCGAGAGCATCGACCTGAGCGAATTCGTCGAACGGTGTCGCTTCAAATAGAGTACTCGGCGGGGGAACAGGCTGTCGCGATCGAAATAGAGTCGGACCATGTCGGGCATGTGTTCGGGCAACCGAGGCAACTGTCGTGCATCGGTGTTCGAGCGAAGCTCCTCTAATTCTTGCTCGTCGAGAAAGTTTTTCAAGACGTCAATGTTCCAGCGGCCCTGAACAACGAGAAATGGTTTGCCGTCAATTTGTTCGTTGCGCACTTTGCCGAACGCCATCGTGTGTTCCAGCGACCCCAGAAGTTCGGAAATCCCGCCAACGCCAAGTTCGGCGAATAGCAGACATTGGTGCCGTTGGTTGTGCCGGGCGGCTTCGCGGAGAATCTGCCGGACATCGCGACGTGTGATTCGCCGTTCGATGCCGGACTTCTTCTCTGAACCGTCCCCGGTATCTGGTGTTTCGACCTCTCTGCCGGACGAATGTGACGTCCATAACACTTGTCCGTCTCAAACCTGCAGCATCGATGCTCGAAACTTCCCCTCTTTTCCGAGGCGAAGTTGCAGTGACATTTTGAGTTGGAGGTCGCGA
>JABISG010000029.1 GCA_018699955.1 Planctomycetaceae bacterium
ACGCCAGTGGCACCCCCTTTTTGCGTCGTTCGTGGTATCGGTGTTGCTGATCGGCATGCAAACGGCTGCGACGGCCGAAGAACCACTGCATGCAGAGATCGACCGGTTGGTGAACGCTGCCGCCGGCGGTTCGCTCGCCGAACAATCGACCGATGCCGAGTTCTTGCGACGGATTTCATTGGACCTCGCCGGGGCAATTCCTACTGCGGCCAAGACGCGCAGCTTCCTTAACGACACCGCGCCTGACAAACGTACCCGACTCATCGACCATCTACTCGCCGGTGATGATTATCCACGAAGAATGCAGCAGGCATTAACCGTCATGTGGCTGGAACGCCGCGCCGGGACGACGATCAAAGATGCCGCATGGAACAAATACCTGCAGGCTTCCTTCGCCGCCAACAAACCCTGGAACGAATTTGTCCGCGAGCTGATTGCAACCGATGGCAGCGACGAAGCCGCGCGTCCGGCGATTCGTTTCTTTGTTGATGGCGGACGCGCTGACCATCATCAACTCACGCGCGACGTCGGGCGACTGTTTCTTGGCATGGACCTGCAATGCGCCCAATGCCACGACCACCCATCGATTGAAGATTACCTGCAGGCCGACTATTTCGGCCTTTACTCGTATCTCAAGCAAAGCAAACTGCAGGCCGACAAACAGAAGATTCCGTTCCTCGTCGAAACTGTCACGCAAACGCGAATTGAATTTCAGTCGGTTTTTACCCCCGAGGACAAAAGCCAGACCGGGCCGCGTTTGCCGGGCGGCAAGGAAGTTGAAATCCCGACATTTGAAAAGAAGGGAGACGAATTCGCATCGCCAGCAAAAGACGGCTTACCGGGCGTTCCCAAGTTCCAACCGCGCAAGTTGCTCGCCGAACATCTGACGTCGAACGAGAACCGACGATTCGCACGCAACGCGGTCAACCGTTTCTGGTTTCTCATGATGGGCCGCGGCATTGTGCATCCGCTCGATTTGCTGCACCGCGAGAATCCGCCCTCGCATCCGGAATTGCTCGAACTGCTGACCGACCGATTCGTCGCCCACAAGTACGACTTGAAACATCTGCTGCGCGAGATTGCCCTCACCGCAGCCTACCAGCGCAGCAGTTTGCTGCCCGATGGTGTGAAGGCGACCGACATCGCGCCGGCCAGTTATCGCGTCGCGTTGACCAAACCGCTGTCGGCCGAACAAATGGCGTGGACGCTGATGACAGCCACCGGGAACCTCACACGCATCACCGACACGCCGATTCCCGAAGACTCCAAGTTCACCTACAAAGACTACGTCAACGATCGCATCCCGTTGCCGGACAATCTGCCCGACGTGCTGTTGCTGTTCGGCGCAACGTTCGGCAATCCGCCCGGTGTTGCTGAAACCGAGTTTGCGCCATCGACCAAACACTCGCTGTTTCTGATGAACGAAAAACTCGTGTTCAACTGGCTGCAGCCGCGCGAAGGCACGCTGATGCAGCGGCTCTCGAAGCTGGATAATTCCAAGGCCGTCGCCGAAGAACTCTACCTGACCGTGCTAACGCGTCGCCCCGAAACCGACGAAACCGACATCGTGACCGAATTCCTCGAACAAAACAAAGACCGCCGTCAACCCGCGTTGGCAGAACTGGCGTGGGTACTGCTATCAACGGCCGAATTCCGATTGAACCACTAACGCCAACAGAACAACCGAACCAACAATGACCGAACCTGCCGAATCGATCGTCGATGAACTGCTTGCGCTGAGTCAACAATTGCTCGATGCCGTTGACGGTGGCGATTGGAACGCGTACGCCGAATTGTGCGATGCCTCGTTAACCGCCTATGAACCCGAAGCGGTCGGGCAACTTGTTCGTGGCATGGAATTTCATCGGTTTTATTTCGATCCGAAGAAACGCACCGACAAAACCGGGAAGCAGTCGTCAATCTGCTCGCCCGACGTGCGGCTGATGGGTGAGGTGGCGGTCGTCAGTTACGTGCGATTGACCCAGCGGATGCTCGAAGGCGGCACCACCACTGTCGCTAACGAAGAAACCCGTGTCTGGCAATTCCAGGAAGGCCGTTGGCAACACGTCCATTTCCACCGCTCAGAATCCGGCGGAATCAATCTCTAATTCTCCCGATACCACAAAAAGCCGACGGGCTGCGTCCCGTCGGATCACCCCATGACCGCAAGCACAATCATGTTCAGCAGCGATCTCTTCTTCGGCAGCAAAGTCACCGGAACGGCCACCGCGATGGGACTGCACGTCGAGCTGGAGGCGGACATCGGGCGCGGTCTATCGAAACTGGAAGGCGGCGGTTATCGCTGCGTCATTCTCGATCTGGCAATGCAGGGACTCTCGCCCGCCGACGTGATCGCGGCCGTCAATAATTCGTCTGCGACAGACAGACCGCACGTCATCGCGTTCGGCTCGCACGTCCACACCACCCGGCTTGAGGAATCCCGGAAAGCGGGTTGTGACGACGTGATGCCCCGCAGCCGTTTTTCCGCCGAATTGATAGAAATTCTATCGCGGAATTGCGCCGAGCCGGAGTAACATGAGTTTGTCATCCGGGATCACGGAATCGAACGTCGCTTGCGGTTTAGAGAACGTTCGCATGTTTCGACGACTGCGAAACCGCAAGCGGCAAAGTTGAACCGGTGAAGAACCGGACCATTCAGAAGGAGCGCATGCCATGTCCGTAACTCGTCTCACCGGCCGTGCCGCGCTGGTGATCGTTCTTGTTTGCTTTGCGAACGTCAGGCAACTGCATGCCCAGTTTGCCGTCGGCGGTATCTACATCGATGTCGAAGGAATGCTGAAACATACCAGCAAACTCACGGCCGATGAACGCTTGCAGTTGCTGCGAGCCGAATCGTTCGCTCCCCCCGGTTCGGTTAATCTGGCTGCCTTCAGCCCGCTGCGGAAGGTGTCGCTGCGGCGGTTGGAAGAACACGTCAAACAATTGACCGATGATGGAAAACCGTTGCCGGCCGACATCCGCTATCTAGCCGGCGTGAACCAGGTCACGCACATTTTCTTTTTTCCTGAGATGGGTGACGTCGTGATTGCTGGCCCGGCTGAAGGCTGGAAACAATCGGCAAGCGGTGACGTACTCGGCGGGAAGTCGAATCGGCCGCCGCTGGAATTGGACGATCTAATCGTCGCCCTGCGGTACGCGCTGAGCGACCAGCCGGTTTCCCCGTTCATTGGATGTTCGATTGATCCAACTGCCAACGGCATGAAAAACTATGCAACCTACATGCGGCAACTGGGGGGCATCGACCGCTCCCGAATCACACAGGTGTTTGGCGGCATGGAACGGGCAATGGGGCCGCAGTCGGTCAGGCTGTTCGGTGTTCCTGATTCCAGCCGATTCGCGCTGAAGCTGCTTGCGGCCGATTATCGACTGAAACGGATCGCGCTCGCGCACGATCCGCCGCCCGTCAAAGGTGTCACCAATTATCTCGACTTGGCTGCAAAGCGTCTGCGTCCCGGTCCGCAACGACAGCACCGCTGGTGGTTCGTCGGCGAATACGACGCCGTCTATCACACGGCCGACAACCTCGCATTCGAATTGGACGGGCAGGGTGTGCGTGTCGCCACAGCCCCGACGGCAACTGCAAACAACGGCGGCAAGAAAACCAAGACGCCACAGGCGGCACCGGCCGCACGACAATTTGCGACATCGATGACACGTTACTTCGACGACACCGCTGCCCGTCTGCCGGTGTTTGCCGAATTGCAGAATCTCATTGGTCTGTCGGTCGTTGCCGAGCTGATTGCCGAACGCCGCCGTGACGATGAAGGTTCGTGGTCGCCGCGCGAATTTCTCAATGAAACTGCTTACAGAGTCGCAACCGCTCGGGTTCCCAAGACGGTGCCGTCGTTGGCGAACTTCCGTCTGGTGAAGAACCGACACTGGCTGATTTCCGTCAGCGGCGGCGTCGAGATCAGCCCGCGCACAATCACCGGCCGCACCGCCCGAAAAGAGGCCCCGCCAAAACGCAAGCTGGCAGAAACGCACGATGCCAACCGCGTTCCAAAAGGCGCAGAGCGCTGGTGGTGGGACTGAGAGTCCGCATCCGACCGGTGCGAACACCGTCACATGTTCGTCTTGCTGTCTTCCACTTCACCGAAGACCTGATTCAACGCCGCGTTCAGCGGACCGTCGTGTGCGTGGTCCTTCGAGTAGACGCGGAAGATCGACACGCTGACCGGCAACGACTGAAACAGTTCGTCGTCGTGCAACTCCTTCGGCGTACCGACCGTGGGGTCGAGCAGAAAGTTCTGTCCTCCCGTCGGCAATCGTCCGCTGGGACGGTGATAGTGCCGGGCAACGTCGATTCGCAACGGAATCGTTCGCAACTCGGCGGGCAGATTGTCGCGAACTCGCTTTTCGACAAGCCCCGGTTCGGAAAAAATCGTGGTCCGTTCGGATTTTCCCGCGTGAAACTGCAGAGTCCGTTCGCAGGCCATTTTCCAGTTCATGTTTCTGGCGAACAGGTCGGCCCACCGCGTGCCGAGGTCACCAACGTCGGAGTTTTTCCCCGCAGCCCACCGGCCGACATCAATCAGAAACGACCATTCAGTCAACTGCCGATAATCGTCCAGATGCTCCAACGGGTTGCCGGGAAAGAGATGCTGCATCGTCTCGGCAAAAAGATCTTCCAGCGAAAGATCGATCGCACGCACCGTGCGGTGGAAATAAATTGTGCGAAACAAATTCGCCCGGGTTTCGATGAAGTTGATGAGCGTGGGCAACCCCCGCGCGTGAATCGTCAGTCCGGACTCTGTGAAAAAGCTGTAATGCATCAGCCGCGAAATATCGAACGCACGCTGGCTGTATCCCGACATGTAAGCATCGCGCAGCACGAAATCCATGTTATCGACTGTATAAATGCCGCTGAACAACGAACGCAATTTCCGCAGCCAATCGGGTTGTCCCTCATCGACATCGAACAACGCCGGCTGACCGTCGGACGGAGACGATGCATCGGCTCCCGTTGGTCTCCGGATCAACCAGGCCACCTGTTTGGGTTCAATCTCTTCCAACGGCCCCAGTTGGCCGGAAGGATTGCGGCGGACGCGGCGAAGCAGATCACCCAGTTCCTGTTCGATGATCACGCCGCCAATGTCTTCATGCGTGACACCGAACTGGGCAAGATGATGATCATCGAAAAAATGCCCGAACGGACCGTGACCGACATCGTGCAACAAGGCCGCCATTCGCAACAGGCTCTCAACATAGGCTCGCGATGGCACATTCTGGCAAGAAGCCACCAGCGATTCGTACCACTCGTCAATCGCCCGCGACGCCAGATGCATCGCCCCCATGACGTGCTGAAACCGCATGTGTTCGGCCGAGGGGAACACCCACCAGGCGGTTTGCAGTTGATGGATTTGCCGTAGCCGCTGCACCCAGGGATGATCGATAATCTGCTGTTCCGAGACTTCCCCCGCCGGTAATCCCGACGGTGAAACGAACGGAATGTAGCCATGCACCGGATCGTGTGACAGGCTCTCGGTGGTGAAGTCGCGGACCATACGCTCGGCTTGCCTCTCTGAAGGATTCCAACTCGGCATCATCATACCGAATCAAAAAAGCGTTGGGGAGACGGCACGGTGCAAAATCCCCCCACCGTCCGCAAGTGCCTCTACGCACCGCCGCCGACGTGCTATCTTACAGCACATGCTATCGTACAAACCGTCCCGCCATTCACAGTAACGGCTCCCCACCAGACGTCTCGGAAAACATCCATGTTGATCGTCCTTGCGCCCGCGAAAACGCTCGACTTTCAAAAGCAACGACTGACCAAACGACGTTCGACGCCCGCTCTGCTGAAAGATTCGGAGATTCTGATCGGCGGTCTTCGTCGCTTCTCCCCGATTCAGCTTTCCGAGCTGATGGGAATCGGCCATGAGTTGGCGGACGCCACGCATCGGCAATTCGCCGCGTGGACTCCGCCGTTCACTCCCGCCAACGCAAAACAGGCCATCCTCACGTTTCGCGGAAATGCGTACGTCGGACTGAATGCCGACGCATTTTCAGCGGACGATTTCGACAACGCGCAGCAATCGCTGCGAATCCTCTCCGGACTCTACGGCGTGTTGCGGCCGCTCGATCTCATCCAGCCCTATCGGCTGGAGATGGCAACAAAACTGAAAACGCCGCGCGGGAAGAACCTCTACGAATTCTGGGGAACAACGATCACCGAGGCGCTGATGAAGGAACTGAAACGACAGAAAACTCCTGTGCTGATGAACCTGTCATCGAACGAGTACTTCAAGTCGATCAAAGCCAACCAACTCGACGCGCGAATCGTAACACCCGATTTCAAAGAAGCCCGCGGCGGGACCCATAAGTCAATCAGCGCCTTTTCAAAAAAAGCCCGAGGCTTGATGGCATCACACATCATCCGTAACCGCTTGACCGACGTCGAAGATGCAAAATCTTTCGATGCCGAGGGCTATCGCTTCAATGCCAAGCTCTCCTCAGGCAACGATTGGATCTTCACCCGCAAGTCGGCTTGACGCCGCTGTTTGCAACGGCGCATTGAAGCAATCCTGCATCCCATCCTAAACGAGCGCACACTGTAATTCGGCCTTAAGAATGTGTGATCGATGCTTTGAAACGAGACGCTTCACGATCATCCTGCGGCGACGGCGCGACGACGGCGCGGCGATCACAGCACCCCGTCTTACTCTTGGCAGTCACACGCCGCTCCGAACTGCCGCACAATAATGGGGGGACATTCTATTTCCTCAAAACCTCAAAAAAGTGTCTTTTCTTGTTGACGTTTAAATTGCACCCGTGTAGTGTGATTTGATATCTGCTCTGTGGATCAGGGTCCTGAATCCGTCGGTGGATGTTCGCTGTCAGTGCGAACAGTTTCTCAGTTAGACAATTACTCGGCTTTCACTTTTCTCACAAACGATTTCAGAACCACCCCCTCAATCAGAGGATGGGTCTTTGCGTCTGCGCAATTACCACTGCTTCGTCAGTGTTACATGGTTTTCTCGTTCTGTCGAAGGCATTCTGTCTTCATAATTTTGTCTTGGTAATCTGGGAGTGCATGTCATGAGAAGATTGGTTAGGGGAAGGCGCGGATTTACGTTAATTGAGCTTTTGGTTGTGATTGCAATTATTGCGATTCTGATTGCTTTGTTGCTCCCTGCGGTTCAACAAGCACGTGAGGCGGCACGTCGTTCAACGTGTAAGAACAATCTGAAGCAGATTGGTCTCGCACTGCACAACTACCACGACCGGTTTAGCACGTTTCCCCCAGACGCGATCTGGGTTCCACAATCCAGCCCTCTTCCGCCACTCAACTACACCTGGATCACAATGATCCTGCCGGACTTGGATCAGGCTCCTCTTTACAACAAAATCAACTTCAGTGTGCAGGGGTTCGATCAGGTTGTGGCAGGCCAACCGCTGCAATCTTACACTTTCCCATCGTTGCAGTGTCCATCGGACGTCCAGTACTCCGGCCCCGCGCGGTTTAGGGGTTTTGGGTGGACCGCTTATGCGGGGGCGTCGGGTTGGGATGAGTACCATCTGCGGGATGACCGTCATGGCGGCATCTTTCGCACGAACATGATCTCACGGATTCGAGACGTTACTGACGGCACTTCCAACACGATCATCGTGGGCGAAGTTGGCTCACACGGATGGCAGAGTGGTGGACGACTCGGCAACGGTGTGAATAAAAAGCACCGTGATGGGAACGGTGGCGTTGGTCGTGGTGCCCTCATTGCAACGGGAACCTGGGGCAATCGCGGGCAAAAGACGATGAACGGCTCCGGAAATAACATCTGGGTATCGGGCTTTACAAGTCCCTACGTAAAGACGCCGACGTACGTGGATCATTATGCGATGAACGCAGAATGGCCCGGTGCTGGCAGTCATCATGTCGGTGGTGCGCAATTCGTGTTCGCCGATGGTCGAGTCAAGTTCATTTCGGAGAACATCCTCCATCACGCAAGCTCTTCCGATGGCAGGCTGAGCATCTGGATTTCACTGCATTCCATGAACGCCCAAGCAATAAACAACCTGGGCGCATACTAAGGTTCAATCGCGAATCGCAGCCCCGTGTCGTGTGCTAATTATCGAATGCACACCAGTCGAGGATGCGTTGTACGTCGAGTGTTCGTTCAAGGTCGGGGGGAGGGGATTACGACATCCCCTCCCCCTTTCGTCCACCCATCCTTTACTATTCCAACAAGGCAGAAGTCCATGAAAAAGCGACGTTGTTCCTACTTGACCCCTTGTTTGGTCTTGTTGGCAATGCTGTGCGGTTGCGGCGGTGGAGGTGAAGAAATCGAATCGGCGCAAACGATTGAAGTCGGTGGAACACTGACTATCGATGGAAAGCCGTACGGCCCAGCTTTGTTGTCTTTTACGCACGCGTCGAATGAAGATGCCCCGGCGATCAGTGCCCAAGTCAAGGAAGATGGGACATTCGAACTTTTATCCTACAAAGCCGAGGGAAGTGCCCCCCAGGGGACGTATGATGTGGTCATCGATGAAGATCCGGAAGCCATGTCGGCAGAGGGGGTTCCGGTGGTGAAACCGCTGAGTGTTGAAATCTCCGCAGCTGGTGAAGAAACGCTCAAACTGCAAATTGAGGCGACTTCCACGGGAGGCGCCATGAGGACAGGTGGTGCCCTGCCGTAGTTCGTTCAGAGTCAAGCCAGAGTGGCACAACGCCCACTCGCCTTGTCGAGCGCGCAGATAATATCCTTATCCGCCCATCCCAATTCTGTTCTGGTCGCCAATCCACAGTCCGATTGGCGACCAGAACGTTTTCGACCTTTGGGATCTGCCGAATGTCCAAGCAATGACATCAACTGAGATTCGCTGGATGAATCCACCGAAAGCTATGCTCGATTCGACAGCTGGGGCCTGATCGCATCGGACGCACCTGAATGCGAGCGACTTTCTCAGTGCAGTTTCTCCCGCCGCGTGCAATCCTCACCATTCCAGTCGGCATCCAAATCCGGTACAGAGTTGCTATAGTCTGAGCAATCTGAATTCCGCGTTGTTCTTCCACTGCCGACTGGCCTGCGACTTCGAGTGAGTGACGATGTCCAAAGCCCCCTTGCCCGCCAACGAAGCCGAACGACTAGCCGCGCTCTATCGGCTGGAGATTCTCGATACGCCGGCGGAAGAGCGGTTCGACCGCATCACACGAATCGCAGCAGAACTGTTCGACGTTCCAATTTCCTACGTCGCCCTGCTCGACGGCGATCGGCAGTGGTTCAAATCGTCCTGCGGGTTGAATGTCAGCGAAACGCCACGCGACGTTTCATTTTGCAGTTACACGATCAACGAAAATCAGCCGCTGGTCATTCCCGATGCCCAGGCAGACGAACGGTTTCGCGACCTGCCAATTGTCACCGGCGATCCGCATATCCGTTTCTATGCGGGATGCCCGCTCGCAGTTCCCAAGCAATTAAACGTCGGCACGCTCTGCGTCGCAGACAACAAGCCGCGTGAATTTGACGACAGCAAAACTGCGCTGCTGCAATGCTTGGCAACCCTCGCACAAGATCAATTGAATTTGGTCGATGTTGTCAAACTGCAGCAGCAGGTGCTTGCCGGTCGGCGTACAGTGGAACGGGCAAATAACGAGCTGGCCGTTCGCAACGAATTCATCGCCAAGGCGCTCGGATGTTACATCACCGACGAAATCGCCGCCCAAATTCTCGAATCGCCCGACGGATTGACGCTGGGCGGTGATCGCCGCAAAGTGACAATCCTCATGAGCGATCTGCGCGGTTTCACGCCACTTTCCGAGGAACATTCTCCCGAGCGGGTCGTCGAAACGTTGAACCGTTATTTGGGAACCATGATCGACATCATCAACAAACACAACGGCATGATCGACGCCTTCATTGGCGATGCAATCCTCGTCGTGTTTGGTGTGCCGCTCGCGAAAGACAACGATGCCGAACGCGCGGTGGCGTGTGCCGTCGAAATGCAGTTGGCGATGGAATCGGTCAACCGCGAGAACGAGTCACACGGTTTGCCCGCCATTCAAATGGGCGTCGGCATCAACACGGGCGAAGTCATCGCCGGCAACATCGGCTCCGAAAAACGCATGAAGTACAGCGTCATCGGCAGCCCGGTCAATCTAGCCGCCCGCATCGAATCGCTCACGCTCGGCGGCCAAATCCTCATCTCGCGTTCGACCCATCAGGAAGTCAAAGACGTCGTCCGCACCGACGGCGCACTCCGCGTCAAACTCAAAGGCGTCACCGGCCCAGTCATGATCTACGACATCGGCGGCATCGCCGGCGACCACGATTTGCACCTCGAAGAATCCGCCGGGAGTAGTATTTTTCGGGATGAGTTTGTTGGGGAGTAGTGCTGAACGAGACGACGGAACGATGCCACTTGCGCTGGCCTCGTTGATGTACCGATTGAGCATCACACTGATTTGAATCGAGTTGTAGGGCCGGCCATGCCGGCCGCCGATTCACTATTGGCGTCACACGTGGCCTACCCCCGATCTTTGTACCACCCTCAGTGAGAGAATCGGGGTTCAGGTAACACGTTCTGTTCAACAGGGCGCAGCGTAGCGAAGTCCTGTTGAACAGAACGGGCCGCATATGCGGCGGGGGTCTCGTAGTCC
>JABISG010000028.1 GCA_018699955.1 Planctomycetaceae bacterium
CATCAAAGACAAGTACCGCAGCGTGTACCGCTGGTCGGTTGCGCCGAAGAAGAGAACGCCCAACGAGAGGATTTGCGATGCCCTAACCAAACAGAAAAAACGAACCGATCTTCACTTGACCAACCACGGACTTCATAGTCGCATGAGTTTCGCGTGCAGTTGGGGCGTCCGCTAATAGGGTCGTTTTTCTTGGTGTCCCGTATTCGACGAGTTTCGCGGACAGATTTGGATTGAAATGCGCGTGACCGGCCTCTCATCGAGCTTTGCCGCTGATCGGACGTGTCCCCATCGGGCTGAGCTTCCCCATGTCCCGTGCCACACGAAAACCGAGGTTGTAGCCTCGGTACACCGGAGAGATGTCGGGGTAGCGGAAAGCAGGGCGGATCTCCGATGATCGATCTTCGTATGAGCCGCCACGCCACACACGGCTAGCCGGTCTCTTCAACGAACTTGCGAAACTGTCCTCGCGTCACTTCGTGTACGCCCATCAGCAGCGGCTTGGTGAGCGTCATCGAACCAATCGGAGATGAGTGGCGACAAGCAGGAATGCAAGCCGCAGTGATGGCGAACTCGTGGCGAGGGAAGGGGAAGGCGTTTCAGCCGGAAGATTTCATGCCGGTGAAGCGGGAATCATCGGCAGCACAGCAGCACGCTGAGTTTCGTGCGAATGTGGGGAAGTTCAACGGGGAGAAATCGTGATCCGTCGAAGAGAGGATGTGCATGTCACTTCCTTTGCATTGCCTCCACAATCTGCTTGGCCAGTTCTTCTTCCTTGGGCGTAAAAGCAGTTTTCATTCGACGTGGACTGCGACGGTCTCGCACATTTGTTTTGTTCTCTGGGATGGGTTCCGTAGCCAAACTCATGGCAATCCATCTTAGAGCAAACGCCTTACTGCCCGCATTCTCAATCTTCTGGGTCACTTCCAAGGCTTGCTTCAGGGTTGCCAAAGCCTGTTCCTCGTCTCCCGCCTTGGCCAGTGCCGTGGCAATGATGCTGAGAAAAGGTGCTTTGCTGCTCACCCTCTCAATCTTCTGAGCGAATTCCAAGGCTTGCTTCAGGGTTGCCAAAGCCTGTTCCTTGTCTCCCGCTTCGGCCAGAGCCGTGGCAATGCCCTTGAGAGCAGATGCCCGGCTTCTCGCATCCTCAATCTTCTGAGACATTTCCACGGCTTGCTTGATCTCTCCCGCCATTGCCAGAGTCGAGGCAATCCTGCTTAAAATGAATGCTTTGCTGCTCACCCTCTCAATCTTCTGAGCGAATTCCAAGGCTTGCTTCAGGGTTGCCAAAGCCTGTTCCTTGTCTCCCGCCATAACCAGAGCCAAGGCAATGCCGCTAAGAGCAGATGCCTTACTGCTCACCCTCTCGATTCTCTGAGCCACTTCTACGGCTTGCTTCAAGGTTGCCAACGCCTGCTTCTTGTCTCCTGCCGCAGCCAGAGCAACGGCAATGACGCTGAGAGCAGATGCCTTGCCGCTTTCATTCTCAATCTTCTGAGTGATTTCCAAGGCTTGTTTCAGGGTCCCAATGCCTGTTCTTTGTCTCCCGCTTCGCTCAGAGCCAAAGCAATCATGCTTAGAATAAATGGCTTACCGATGGCGTCCTCAATTCTCTGAGCCACTTCCAACGCTGGCTTGATCTCTCCCGCCTTTGCCAGAGCCGTGGCAATTTCCGTTAGAGCAGGTGCCTTTGCGAACGCTAGTTCAATTCCCTGAGCCACTTCCAAGGCTTGCTTCAGCGTTGCCAACGCTTGTTCTTTCTCTCCCGCCCCGATCAGAGCCGTGGCAACGTCGCTGAGAGCAGATGCCTTACTTGTTGCAGGCTCAATCTTTTCAGCCATAAACAGAGCCAAGCCGGTGGGTGTATCCCAAGGATTTGCTGCATCCTTTGGCGTGGGCTTGGATTGGGCTTCTGGTGCCGCAGCTTCGGCCTTTCTTCCACACCCCACGAAGAACACGAGCACTGCAAACAGGAGAATGGATTGTTTCATGCCTCGCATGGCGGCGACCTCTCCTCGATGATGGTGGAACAATAACAGCACGTCTCCACGCTGCTTGCATGGCGTCAGCAATTCTTCTGTGAATCATTCTAGCCGAACTGGATTGAGAAATCACCGATGAAGATTTGAGTGCCAACAGGGTAAGCCAGATTCAGAAATGAACGCTCCGATCAATACATATTTTCATGGCACTCGTCGGCTCCCTCACCCTCGGCATGAAGGTCAGCCCGGTTGAGATTCTCTCACTCGGTGTGGATCAATGAAAGGGGGTAAGGTCAATTGCATCTCGACCCGATTGTCGAAACCGCTCGTTCATTTTTCGCCAGACAGGAATTGAACAAAAACCCCGACCGGCCGTGAGTGGGACGTAGTATTCCCGCGACACCCTTCGGAGCATTCCTAACACGGTGTTTTTCTCGCACAACATTTCAATGTGCCGTGGCTGCTCGTCCTGCCGATGTCGATGATAACCATCCAAAAAACCGGCAATTTCTTCCTGTACGAATTCTGAGACGCTGCCCCATCCTGTGTGTATTGATTCGGGGCGAGTGGGGTCGTCGATGCAGGTCATCGAAACATGGCCGTGATAACGCGCCGACTTCAACAAGCTGACCAGCGCCGTATAACTGCGTTTGTCGTTCCGGTAGCGGTAGTGTTCCGGTGGTTTGATGCTGCGCTTCGGTGTGGAAATCAACGGTGGCTTGTTCAGCAGGTTGTAGTGAATCTGGCGGATCGACAACGGCCAATAGTCACGCAGTTTGCCTATTACTTTTTGCACGGCGGTAAGGAACGGCCGCTTCTTCTTACTCACGTTAAGCACATGCTTCGTTCCGTTGATTTCCATGAAGTCGGCGGTCACGACCGAAGAGGTCTCGTGATATTCACGAATGGCTGAGTATGTGTCGTCCGAATCCTTGTCTCTCAGCAACGCCTCTTTCAGTAGCGAGCCGACCGTTTTGACGCGATGTGGGTTATACTCGGCAAGTTCGGTGTGAAATTCAGGGTTGTTTTCGCGATGGATGTCGTCCCGAATTCGGCATGGCACTTTGCGATACATGAGATACTCGACCGCAGCGTGAAAGCGACGGTGACCGGAAAGAATGAAACCGTCCGCCGTCAGAATGAGTGGTTCCTCCAGTCCACGTTTTTTGATCGACTCCACCAGCGCGATGAACTGTCCGTCTATCGCGATGTTGCCATAAAGGTCGTCGTTCTCCGGACTCGGTTTGATCTCATCGACAGAGACTAGGCGTACCGCATACCGGCTGAGATCGGGGGTGGATGCGATCATTCGCTCACCTCCATGCGTGTTGCATTGTCCGTCACGTGACTCTTTGCTGAATTCCTTGCGGCGCGGTCACGACGTCGGCGTCGTCGCTGCGACCTGAGTTCCCGCTTGGCATCAGCTTGTGCTGTTGCGGATCGGCGTTGCTCGAAAGCTTTGACGGCATCTCGATGGATGCGCCATCGCGGTCGGCCGGTGCCGGGATTGTGGCTGATGTCGAATGCTTCGAGTTCGCCGCTACTGATGAATTTGAGGACGGCGTGAGGTTTGCACTTCCACTCTGCCGCCAGCTGAGGTGGAGTTGACCAGTCGCTCAATATGGCGCGGCCTCCGGCTTTTCGGCCGGTGGCAGGATGCGCCGTTCGCGCAACGTCGCCTCGATCTCGGGCAGATAGTCAACCGGAATCAATCGCGCTCGCCCGACAATCGGACACACTCGATGATCAAGTTGGCGCTTGTAGAACAACCGAGAGAGAACGTGGGGCGGGACGGTTTCGCCAGTCGTGGCCTCAATGTGAGAGGCCGCCTCGCCAACAGTCAGTTCCTGCTTCTGCATCTCATGTCTCCAGTTGGGGTGACGTTGATGTTGTCACCCTTCATGGAAACAGAAGGCAAATCGGCTTTTTTATCGGCGAGTGTGAAGCGTCTGCATGCCGTAAGTGACTACAGAACAGCGGCGTACGGCAATTACTGGTTTTTCCTGAAAGACGCCCGTCGCGCAAGGATTGTCACGTTGCGGAACGTTACAGAACGTTCCAGCTGGACTTTGACTCCCTACGCACCATCGCCGCCTAGACTCTTGTGGATGACGTGACCGGAATTCTGGGGTTCCGTTGACGTGTGTCTTTCCATCTTCTTAGGGTCAACGGAAGCCCCCCACACGGATTGAGAGTAGCGTGTCAACACTTGCTTGAACTCTGAATCGTCGATGTTCCACTCTATGTCGCTTCCCAGAAAGTAGCCTTTTCCCCTCCGCCCACCGATCGGCTTGGTGTCAGAAGACAACTGCAGCCACTCCCTCAAATCCGCGTTCAATCGACTAATCGATTTTCGGAGGGGGTCTGAAGCTACTTCACTCGACTTGGTGTCGCTGCTCCCCGCACAACAGTTGAGATCCTTGAGCGGAACACACTCACCTCCCGCCCCCATCGCAACCTTCGCGGCAAAAAGCTTGAAGAGTTCAGATTGGTCCGTCGGAATACAGTGATCTTGAACTCCCTCAGAACTGAGAACGAGCGAGTCGTCCCCATTCCCAATAGTGACGGTCCGTTGATTGGTTGTCGCCGACGTGGCGTCAGCGGGGGTTGCGGACTTGCCTCCATCTGTCGAGTCGGCATGCACGATCGGCCCGGTGTTAGTGCCTTGGCTGCCGTTGTCTGAACGATGTGTGGCACCCGATTCTGCCAGAACATTAATTGCTCTTGAGAGTTCCCCAAGCTCTTTGCCCCGCTGCTCGCGGTCGTCGGCAAGCACCTTTTCAAGGGTCGCCACATCGACCGTCTGCTGCGGCAGTGTGTCCGCAGCCAAGACTGCATTCAAACTGGCACCGGGATTCTGTTCCGCGACCCGGTCAATGCACCAGCGACGAACTGCCTCGACCGATTCTCGCGCGTGCTGGAGATTCATGGCGAACAGACCGTGATTGGAGTCCGATATACCGGGGGGACCGAACACCATCACGCTGTTTAACGGGCTTGGTTGTTCCGTCAGCCATGTGGGGGTCGGTGGCCTCTTGTTGTCGCCGGGGAGGCGGTACATTGCGGCATAGAGTTCGCGAATCTCTTGTGGCTCGACACTCGCTGGGGCTTGATTGATCCGACCCGATAACGTCTCGCAAAGTGCAAGCAATCCAGCGTGAGTCACTGTCTCCTTCGGTCCAGTGTCGGTCGGCATCGCTGGCGAATCCCAGTCGTATACAAGTTTGCCGAGTTCGGCGGATGCGCGGTCGAAGGCGAGTTCACTTGGCAGCTGCAGCGCCGGAGTGGTCGCCGGGATGTTTGCCCGCAGTTCGTCCAACGCGCAACGTAAGTCGAACAACGCATCGGCAATTTGGCCCGCCCGCAATGAGCCAATCCTCACATCCACATTCGCTGGCATCGATTCCTCAAGTTGCACACGAAGTCGGTCCCGCACGCCGTCACGGTCAATGCCCACCATGTTCTGCGGACAGCCGATGTCGCCAAGCTCCGCACTCAGTTCATTCAGCAAACCCACCGCACGGTGAAAGGTTGCGGCCGCTGAGGCACCTGCCTTTTGCCTAGCTTCATGGAAACAGCCAATTGCCACTGTTGCTCGGTCACCAACAACCCCAAGGGAAACTCCATCGAGAACAATATCTTCCATCTGCATGTCCGACTGAAAACGACACGCCCCGGCCACCCAGGCGGTCCCCACCGCCGTAAGCCAAAGCGTGTCGTTGAATTCATCTGATTGTTGGGGGGATGCCGCTTCTGTGCGACTTCGAGTTCTCGTCCCACCCGTTCTCCCAAAGAAATGTTGTGCCAGCAAGGTGAGTTGCTACTCTCACAAGCCAATGATCCCCGATGGTATGCCTGTTGTGCATACATCAAGCACGGCCGCAGTCCATCTCACTGTCGGTCGGGAACATTTTTAAAATGATTGTAAATTGCGGCGGACGGATCAGTCATCGATTGCACCTGTGCGCTGAAACACCACCGTCGGAAATCGACGGGTTGACTGTTCAACACACAATGCGATCATTGGGCCGCATCACAAATCCGACGTGCGATTTCCCTGGTCCTTCATGCGGCTGTGCCGGGCTTTTTGCGGTGTGGCCAACAGCCGCTTGTTTTCCTCGAAGTCTCACAATGATACTTCGAGAGATTGGCTGGGAATGTCGGGGCGTGAATGTTACCCCAGGGCAACATTGAGTCGGCCAGTTCGACTGGGAAAGCGATTGAATTGATGGCTGGATGATGACAGGATAGCGGCGGCACCAACCCACTGAAGACGCATTCCAAATATGACATTTTCCGCATTTACCGAGCCGTTTGCTGATCACCCACTGCTGCAGGAACGAGTTCTATTTGTCCTGCTGGCGTTGCCCGGCGATGTGCAGCGTGACTTTGTGGATGATCCTCGATTCGGAACCGCAATCGACAACTACGAACCCGGCAAGGGGTGGACGCTGCTCATGCCGACACCCGGCCCCCTGGGTGAGGGAAGTCGTCGCGTAGTGCTGAGACCCAAGTTGGAGGCGGCGTCTGAATCATTCGCGAAGTACGTCATTGCTCACGAGTTCGCTCATGCGTTTCTGCGTAACGGCGGTTGGGGCGAAATCACTGACGTGGAAGAAGCTGCCGATGCCCTCGCGGCTTCATGGGGATTCCATAAGCCAGCGACGTGAATCTGCCGTCGGCTGATGAGGTTATTGGGCTCGGCAGCACGAAAGACGTGACGAAGCCGAGCATTCTCGGTTTGGTTGTTAACGACAGTTGGCTACGCCCAGAGATCGAGTGGTGCCTGATTCACCACGCACCTCAGCACGTCTGCGGTCGTGATGATACCCAGAAGTTTGTGGTCTTCATCGAGAATCGGTAGGCAATGGATTTGTCGGTCGACCATCTCGCCAGCAACTTCTCGAATGCTGGTGTCCGCCATCGCCGCAAACAACTGATTCGTCATCATTTCGCCAAGTTGCCGCGTTTCGACACCGTCCGGCAGTTTCAAGAAGTCTCGATCAGACATCATGCCGACCAGCCTACGTGACTCATCCGTGATGGGGATGTGCTGAATCGGTCGGCTGGCGAGCAGTTCCTTTGCCTCCTGGACGGTGTTGTCGTGTCGCAACGTCAACACTGACTTGTTCATGATTTGATGTGCGAGCATCGCCCGTTGACGCTGTGTCCGCTCCTCACTGGATTGGTCGTAGCCAGTGAAAGGTTGAACTGCACTCACCGACGCCTTTGTCGTGTTGTTGACAGCACGTGTGCCTTGGCTGGGCGCTACGCTTTCGACCTGACGTTCACGCGTCAATGGACTGGCTCGACTCACGCCTTGGTCGGGGCTGATCAAAACTAACATCTTAGTCCTGCCGGTTTCTCAGTTCGTTGACTCATCCATCAAGCCGCCCTTCGCGTCTCGTCGGGATGTCTTGTGGTCGGGATTGCGATCACATCAATGGGCTTATCGACACAATCCTTGTGACCGCCGGTCGGTTGCCTCAATGATACCGATGCAAGGGTCGCTGCTGGAAGATGGGAAGGCGGCCGTGCATGTCGTTCCTCTGGGAAACCGTTTGCTATCTGAACTGTACAGCGGTACGCTCGCGGTTGGCTGATTGAATTCAGTTCCGGTTCGTGGCGATTGTCTCCATCTCGCAAGATGCCAGATCGAACCGCGTGTTGTTCACGGCACCATTCTGCGCATTTGGAGACACACCATGAAGAACTTCCGCGCCGCCCTGTTGTTGGCGATATTCGCGCTTTCTGCCCTCGTGACCAAGCGTGCAAAATGAACAACGACTCGAACCTAATCCACGAGCAGGTAATGAAGGTCTACGGCGACCAAATCTCGGGGTATTCCCGTGGCTCTGATGCTATGGAGACATCGGCGATCAACGTCGCTGCGCCAGCGATGGCCGCCCTGACGATGCCAGAAGAGTATGCAGCAATTGTCCTAACTTCCAGGATGGACCACGAATTGCGAAAGATGATCGAGCGAGTCCTCCACAGGCAAGGTAACGCGGATAAGTTGTTGTTCGACTTCAACATGGCGTTCGGGACGTTTTCGGCAAAGGCGGCCGCCGCGTACAGTTTCGGCCTCATCACGAAGAAAATGCACAGCGCCATCACCAGCTGCCGGAAGATCCGGAATGCTTACGCCCACTCCGACAACCCGGACGACGCCAGGAAGTCGAAGGGCTACTTGAAGAGCAAGCCGAAACTGATGTCGCTCGCCCCTGAACACACCCAAAGTTCCATCGACAATTTCCATAAACTGCTTGCTGATTGCACTGGGATGATCGAGGTGACCACGGATCGTAGCGACATCTCTGCCCTGATGCTGTCGATCTGCGAGAGCCTTGGGTCAGCCGCTTTCTTTTCGATAAGGTCGGTGGATGATTCGCTACGAGTCGTCCCGGCCGTTTTCGGATTTGATGATGCCATGGCGTGGGACGGGCTGTCGGGTGCGAAATAGCAACCATGAAAATCCACGCCCTCACCTTCGACTTTGGTGTGGCCTTTGGAATTGGGAATGGTTGTCTCAAAACCGGGTAAGCAACTTTTGTGGCGATGCCTTATGGGTCGACGGATGAGCAACCACAGCGCGACGGCATCCCGACTGGAGTCGTTGCGAGGTGACTTGACAGCCGGGCTGATAACAGAAGAACTTCCGTCAGACGAGTTCGAGTATTACGTGTGTGGGTCGGGCAGGTGGTTTAGTGAAATCCAATCCGGCCTGAAAGATCGGGGAATCTCGCCTGACCACATTCACTCAGAAGCATTCGGTCCTGCTAAACTCGAAATGTGAAATAACATCGGTGAAAATCCACGCCCTCATCTTCGACCTCGAATACCCACCGCCGGCATCCAAGCAACTCATCGCTTGGATCGACCAGCCCGGCAACGGCAAGCACACACAGCACGCGCATCCGTCCAAGACACTGTTGGACGTTGAAGCCGTTCACACCATCATCCATCGACGACAGCAGTACGTGGTGACTGGCGTGCGACCGTACCGGACGACGCAGTGCAAAGACGAGACGAGGTACCCGACGGTGAAGAGTGGGCGCGAGTGGCTGGTTGCTGAATCAGCGTGAGGCCATAGGGCGACGATGACAGCTTTCGACATCTACTCTCTGTCGCGCGACAAACCGCCAACGTCACAGGGGCGATTCTCGCAAGCCTGACGCGACTTTGAGCGGTTGCCGATGCGGTCGAATCGGTGAAGTTCTAAGCGAGCATCAACCGATTGAAAGAGCGGGTGTCGGCCGACACCCGAGAGGGGCATTTAGAGGCATTATCACAAAAACGCCGAAGTGCGTTTGAACCTATGATTACCGACGTTTAGGCGTTTTTGCGGGTGTCGATAAATGCTTAAGAGTCAGTTGCTCTGCCAATTGAGCTACAGGGGCTTAACATTGTTGGGGAGTCTACCAAACTCCGCATGACGAAACCAGCCAAGCCGGCGAAGCCGAATGCTGGCTTTTCACGGCTCGCCAGCCTTGCCATCCGTCATAATTGAACTGCCCTGCGAGCAAACGCTCCGTTGCTGTCGGTGGGCCTGTGTGCTGTGGTATGATGACGCTGCAAATGATTGGCACATTGTCGTCTCAGGTTCGAGCAGGTGATGTTTGTTATGCGACGCTCCGTTTCTCTTTTCGTTCTTGTGTCCCTTTTTGTTCTCGTGACAGCCGCATCGTGCGGGATCGCTGTCGCTGGCGACAACAAGACCGACTACCTCACCGAGATCAAGCCGATTCTTGCGGCACGATGCTTTTCGTGTCACGGCGGATTGAAACAGGAATCGGGACTGCGGATCGATACCGCCGCCTTGATGCGAAAAGGTGGCGAAAGCGGTGCGGCTGTTGTGCCGGGCGATTCCGCCAAGTCGCCGTTGCTGGAACGAATTTCCGCGACCGACGAAAACGTTCGCATGCCGCCGGAAGGCAAACCGCTGACGAAGAAACAGATCGCGACGATCTCCGCTTGGATCAAGCTGGGAGCAATCGCTCCGGCAGACGAGAAACCGGAAGAGGATGCGAGTCGTCATTGGTCGTTCCGCAAACCGGTTCGCCCCGTCGTTCCCACCGTGAAGAATTCCGAATGGGTTCGCAATCCAATCGATGCATTCATCGCTGCTCGCCACGAATCGTTTGAGTTGACGCCGGTTCCGACTGCCACCAAGTCCGAACTATTACGCCGTGTTTACATCGATCTGATCGGCCTGCCCCCCAATCGACAAGAATTGCGCGCGTTCCTGGCCGATGGTTCTCCCGACGCCTATGAGAAGGTGGTCGATCGATTGTTCGACAGTCCACAATATGGCGAACGCTGGGGGCGGCATTGGATGGACGTGTGGCGATACAGCGACTGGTACGGCCGCCGCTCGGTGAACGACGTCCGCAACAGCTACCCGCACATTTGGCGATGGCGCGACTGGATCATTCGCTCGCTGAACGAGGACAAGGGCTACGATCAGATGGTCCGCGAGATGTTGGCTGCCGACGAGATTGCGCCCGAAGATGACGAGACGATTGCCGCGCTTGGTTTTATCGTCCGCAACTGGTTTTCGCTGAACTATGACACGTGGAAACAAGACCTCGTCGAGCACACGGGTAAAGCATTTCTTGGACTGCGATTGAATTGCGCCCACTGCCACGACCACAAGTACGATCCGATTCTTCAGAAGGAATACTTTCAGTTCCGCGCGTTTTTTGAGCCGTTGGAATTGCGGCACGACCGCGTTCCCGGCGGTGTGGCGTTGACGAAGTACTTGCGTTACACACCGTCGGGAAGCGGAGCGCTCAAGCCGATTAAATCGGGCCTGCCGCGTGTGTACGATCACTATCTCAAAGAGGCGACCTTCATGTATCGGTTGGGCGATCCGCGCGACCGTTTCGAGGGACCGCCGGTAACTCCTGCAACACCGGCGTTTCTGGGCGGGACGAAGATTCCGAGTCAAATTGAACAGATCAAACTGCCGCCGGTGGCATCGTATCCCGGGCTGAAGCCGTTTGCTCAGCGAGCTGAAATCGAACAGCGCGAACGGGCCGTCAAATCGGCCGAGGCGGAACTCGGCAAATTGAAACAGCCGTCGGCTCAGGTGGCGAAGTTGGTTGCCGAAGCGAAACTGGCAGCGGCAAAGGCGGAATTGACGGCAATGGAGGCACGCGTCGCAGCCGACAATTCACAATTTCGGGGTGATCCTGGCGATCCCAAATCATTGGCCCAATCCGCATCGAAGGCCGAACGCCAAGCCAAACTGAAATTGGCCCAGTTAAAACATATGCAGGCTCAACAGGCTGTGACCGCAGCGGGCGGCAATGCGAAAGCGTTGAAGAAGGCGCAGGCCGCACTGACAGTAGCAAACAAATCTGCGGAAGCCGCGAAAAGCGCCCTCGCCAAAGTGAGTGCCGACTATACGCCGCTCGGCCCCAAGTATCCCACCGTCAGCACGGGCCGTCGCAAGGCGTTGGCCGAATGGATTGGCAATCAACAGAATCCGCTGACCGCGCGCGTGGCCGTCAATCACATCTGGATGCGGCACTTCGGGCGGCCGATTGTCGAAAGCGTGTTCGACTTCGGCCGCAGCGGAACGCGTCCGTCGCATCCCGAACTGATCGACTGGCTGGCAGTGGAAATGATGCAGCCGTCCGTCGCCCCGTTGCCCGGGCATGCCTGGAGCATGAAGCACATTCACCGGCTCATCGTCACCAGCAGCGCCTATCGCATGAGTTCAAGCACCCCGGTCGATTCGCCGAATCTGAAACGCGACAAAGACAATCGCTGGTGGTGGAGATTCGATCGGCAGCGGATGCAGGCCGAAGTTGTCCGTGACAGTATTCTCCACGTGGCTGGTGCGCTGGATGCAACTATTGGCGGTGAGGAACTCGATCCAAAACTCGAAGCGACCACCCAACGGCGCAGCTTGTATTTTGCCGTCTACCCCGAAGGCGGCGGCACAATGAAATTTCTGGAGACGTTCGACCCGGCCGATCCAATCGACTGCTATCGCCGCAAGGGGAGCATTGTGCCGCAGCAGGCGCTTGCCCTCTCGAACAGCCAACTGGCAATTCATCATGGGCGACTGTTGGCCCGCGCACTTTCTACTGAGATTCAGCAAGCGGGCGGCGATGCGATGGCACAACAGGCGTCGTTTATCACGGCGGCCTTCGAGCAGATTCTCACTCGATCGCCGACGGAAATAGAAATCGAGTTCTGCGTCGCCTTCTTGAAGAAACAACAGGAGCTCTACGGACAGGCGAATCAGAAAACGGGTGCACCGGCCAAGGGCGTGGTTGCGGCCGCAACCGATCCGCAATTGCGTACCCGTGAAAGCCTGGTGCGGGTTTTGTTGAACCACAACGATTTCGTTACGATTCACTGACGGAAATGGCTGCGAGTTGTTGAAGGGCCGCTAAACGGCAAGCCGGATTTGTTATTCTGTGTTTGAGGAATGAGACCCGATGACGATTCATCAGCGAGATGCCGGTCCCTGTTGTGGGTGCGTTCCGCGGCGAACCTTTCTCGCCGATATGGGCATGGGTTTCACCGGGCTGGCGCTCGGTTCGCTGTTGTTGGACGATGGGATCTCAAGAGCCGCGGCAGCGCCGACAGGCAAACCGCTGTTTGCGCCGAAAGCGAAAAGCGTCATCTGGGTGTTTCTTTCCGGCGGTTACAGCCAGTTGGAAACATTCGACCCGAAGCCGGCGCTGACGAAGTATGCGGGCAAGACGTTCAAAGAAACGCCGTTTGACGATCCGCTGAAATCCCCCTTGCACGACGCGCGTTCCCGTTCGGTCATCGAAAAGGTTCGCGACAAATACGCCAAGATTTATCCCACACAGGTCGGCTTCAAGAAGTACGGTGAGAGCGGCATCGAAGTCAGCGACTGGTTTCCGCACGTGGGAAGTTGCGTCGATGACATCTCATTCGTTCGCAATATGTATACGACCGACAATGACCACGCGGCCGAAAACCAGATTCACACCGGTCGGCACAAGCTCGACGAGACGCAGCCGAGCATTGGCGCGTGGGTGACCTACGGGTTGGCCAGCGGCAACGGGAACATTCCACAGTTCGTCGTACTCGGCGGACCAACCCGCCCCGATACCAGTCAAAGTTTTGAGTCGTACTATCTTGGTCCGAAGTACGGCGGCATACCGATCGCGCTCGATCCGAACAATCCGCTGCCCTATGGCCGACGCAGCGGCGACATTCTGCTCGAAGAGCAGCGCAATGAATTTGATCTGGTGAACAAGCTGAATCGGCTTGCGGCCGTCGAATACCCAAACGACGATGCACTCAGTGCCCGCATCCGCTCGTACGAGTTGGCCTTCAACATGCAGAAGGCGGTGCCGGAAGCCGTTGATCTTGCGGGCGAGACCAAGGAAGTTCAGCAGTTGTACGGGTTGGATAATTCCAACACCCGCCTGGCCGGTCGCCGAATGCTGGCTGCACGCCGTATGGTGGAACGCGGTGTGCGGTTCGTGCAGGTCTATCCGAGTCCCTACGGCGTATGGGATTCACACAAGAATTTGAAAAAGCTCCACGCGGCACAGTCGGCGAAAGTTGACAAGCCGGTTGCCGGCCTGTTGAAAGACCTGAAACGCCGCGGCTTGATGGACGATGTGCTGGTAGTGTTCTGCACCGAATTCGGTCGCACGCCGGCGGTCGAAGAACGCAGTGGCGGAACCGATGGCCGCGACCATCACCCGCACGGATTCACCGTCTGGTTTGCAGGTGCCGGCGTGAAGGGAGGCCACGTTCACGGCGCGACCGACGAACTCGGTTTTCACGCGATCGAGCCGGGCCATTACATCACCGACATGCACGCCACGGTGCTGCACCTGATGGGGCTCGACGGCCGCAAGCTGGAAATCCCCGGCCGTAAACGGCTCGACGTCGATCACGGAACGCCGATTCGAGATATTCTGACTTGATCGCGAAGAGACCGATTCCCCACTGCTACGCCAGCAGCGCCTCGGCCGCCGCATGCGGCAGGAAGTTCATCACCAGCGGTTGAGACCCGTCGGCCTGCGCCTGTTGCCAGGTGGCGTAGAAACCGTCGCTCGTCGCCAGCACATCAACATAGCGACTGCTGCCGGTAGCGTACGGGCTGACAAACAACGGGCGGTGCTGCGACAGCCGTTCGATCTGCGTGAAATTGCCGTCAACCAAATAGCCGACACCGCCCAGTTCTTCGCACGAGTATCCGCGCGGCCGCTTCACTGCCGTTTTGTGTTCATCGTGATCGCGAACACATTCGCCGCCGTCGTAGAACATCAACGAAACCTGCTTGTCGGTGAAGGCTCCGATGCGCGGAACATCGAGCACACACGTGCCGCGCGTCATGGCAACATCCCATGTGAAACCGCGCGGAAAGAAATCGAACACCGGCTCGGCGAACGTTTCGCTGCCGCGTCGGCGGACGGCATAACCGGTGTTCGACGACGACCAGGAAAACGGATGGCTACAAAACAACAACATGAAGTCGTCGCCCGGCGCCCGATACACAAACGGATCTTTCACATGCACAAAACGGGGATCGCGTGACGAGGCAACCGTCTCCTGCGGCGCATCCTGCAAGCCGTCGATGGAAGATGCGCGGCGGCAGTCAATCGACCAGACGCCGGTCCCCGGTTTCAAATGATCATCGAATCCCGGCGGATAACCGACGCCGTCCTTTTCCGTCGAAACAAACAACTCGTATCCGTCGTCGCTGGAAACGATTGCCGCTCCCTCGATCGACAACACAGTTCGGTCATCGCGGCTAAGCGCAGCCTTATCGAGTTGCAGCACCTTCTGAAACGACTCGCCACGATCAATCGAGGCGAAGACCGCCAACTCGAAACCACGCTCACCCGCCGCCAACCCGGTCCTCGAATCACCCGCATTGCGATACCGGCCGACGAGATACAACGTCCCATCGTTTGCTTCGACGACATTCCCACCCCCAAACCAGAACCCCGATTCCGCCTGCATTGGCGGCACAACAACCCGCGCTTGCTGCTGATCGATCAGCGCGAGCGCAAGACGGGTGAGTTTGTCGGTGAGTGCGGGGTTGAGTTGTGGCATTGAGAAAGCGTTTCATTTGTGATGTATCGAGTAATGTCGGCAATGTGTCGCGTTGATTGTCGGGACTTTTCAATTGGGATGCAAGAATGCTAATCCCACTGGTTCCGCATCAAATCGTCGGCGGCAACTGTGTGCCGTGGAAAGATCGAATTACTCGGTTGCCTGCGCACGCGATTCGCATAGGATGGGATCGAATTCTGAGTTTCGAGACATTTTTCGCAGGAGAGAATCGCCGTGAGTGAAGAAAAACAGGCAGAAATAATCGAAGGGCTCAAGGTGGCCTATTGGATGGAGATTGAGACCGTGATGAGTTATATCGCGAACTCAACCAACTTGGACGGCGTTCGTGCCGAAGAGATCAAGAAGGCACTCGCGGCCGATGTTCAGGCGGAGTTGGGACACGCGCAGACATTAGCGCGTCGAATCAAGACATTGGGCGGGTCGGTGCCGGGCAGCATGGCATTTAAGGCGACGCAAGAGGCGTTGCAACCACCCGAGGATCGAACTGATGTGTTGTCCGTTATCAAAGGAGTAATCGCCGCCGAAAACGGCGCGATTGCACAATACAACAAACTAATCAGACTGTGCGACGGCGTCGATTATGTCACGCAGGATCTCTGCATCCAGTCGCTGGCCGACGAAGAGGAGCACCGCCGCGATTTTCTGGGATATCTAACAGAGTACGAGCAGCGGAGCAGTTAGTCGCACTTGTGAGGGGCCACCGGGCTGTCAAAGTCGGTTCGCCGTCACACAGCCGACCGCCCGGAATGCGTTCTGCGAAAACAATTGTGATTTCACGATCCGGAGCGACCGGTAATGGTGCACCGTACAGAAGCTGTGACTCCGCCGCCGGCGGTAACGGAGCAGCTTCTGTACGGTGCACCATTGCCGACGGAGCGAAGGACTCCATTCATTATCCCGGGGCGAAACGCCCAAGGAGGCTTCATGATCACAATCGACTTGCAGTCGAACATGAAACCAACAAGCTGAAATCACAATTGTTTTCGCGTGAGAACGCTCTATTGTCGTGAGGATCATACCTTTCTGTTTTGTCTCTTGCCAGACATCCGCACGGCAGGACGGTGAGGTTGTCTCACACAAAACTGCATCTGCCTTCGATCAATTGTGCAACCTGGTTGCAGGTCTCGCGATACCCGTCCGGGTCAATGAACGTGGCCAGCGCAAGATGGCCGTGGATAACGCGAATGTCTGGCAATGATGACAGAGGCTCATTTGTAGAACGTAACCGGTGCAGCATCGCTCTCAGCAATCGCCGTTTCGGACGCGGCAACGCAACCTTCTCATTAACGATCAACCCGGTCACAATCTGTCGTTGATGTCGGGACATCACACGGGTCTTTTGGCGAGCCGGCTGAAAGCCCTCGTCTTGTATGATCTGTTCCACAATGCGGATCAACTGCTTTGGTCGGCCCTCTCCGGAGAATGCCAGATCGTCAGCGTAGCGCGTGTAAGTCCAGCCCGCTTCATCCGCCAAACGTCTCAGCCGAATATCGAGCCGACGTGAAACCAGATTTGCCAAATGCGGACTTGTCGGAGCCCCCTGCGGCAGCCGCGCGTTTCTCGTCACCAGTTTCACAACGATCTCACGTTCTGCATCGGTCATCGGCAGGCTGAGAAGTTGCCGATTCACTCGCTCCGCACCGATTGAAGGGAAGAAGTCGCGAATGTCCATCGTCACGACCCATCGACGTCCGCAATGCCGTCGGGCATTGGAAACGATTGATCGTCCCCGCACAAATCCGTGTGCCGATTCATGCGGAACAAGCCGATAGAACACCGAATCCAGCAGTCTGCGCTGCAACTGTTTCAATTTGTCGCGCGGCGCCTCGATCCAGCGTTTCTTCTTTCCGATGACAAGCGGATAGACGTCATACCGTTCGTTGGCAGTTGCCGCGATTTCGCTCAAGCGCTGCAGCGGGACATTGAGTGATTCGACCAGATCGATCAAATCGCCTGATGTCTCATTCACGCCAGGATCGAAGGCCGACCTGTTCATCGTCACTCACGCGAAGTGTTTCGGATCATGGATCAAACGATGACAACAATGAGCGTCACCGCGAATGCGATGACAATAGCGAGAACTGAGGCAAGACAACCGGTCTCTGCTTTTCCCTGTGATCGGCTACCCCGGCTGGCTTTGGATGGCGACTTCTTTCGACCTTGTTTTCCTGGTGATGCCGGTGCCGTTCCGCGACCGGTGACCGCCTGCGTCTCTTTCCAGCCCGGCAGCTGCGCTGAGAGACGTTGATAGCAGCGCAGGGCATACCATGTCTCGTCCCGCCAACTAGCAGGTGCCATTTCCCCCCGCATTGCCCAGCGGACTTTCTTGTCAGCGGATGCAAACACCTCACAGAGGATGTCGAACAGTTCCGACAATACGCGGTGTACCAGATGAAGATCACAATTTGACTTAGTTGCGATGCGCACGCTCATCTGCCGTTTGACCGACAGTTGTGCCACATCGCCATCTTCCATTTTCTCGAAAAACTCGATCCAGCGTTCGCTGGCCGTTGTTCGCTGGCGCTGCTTCAGCCGAGATTGAATCGACTCGACCGTCTTCGATTTGAACGCCAGCGCTGTCTGATCTCCGTTCCGGCTGAGGGAAAACGTGCCGAAGTGGGGAATGACCAGCAGACGGCCGTCGCGGTAGTGCGCCAGATCGACCAGGTCGTTCCAGAATCCATCCACCACCTTTTCGGCATTGTCGCCGTTCACACCGCAAACGGTTGCAAGATGGTCGATGATCAGCCGACTTGTAATCGGCGATGATTGAGCAAGCAGTTCTTGCCGAAGTTTCAGAACCTCGGAAGCTGTCTTCGGCGGCACGTCCGATTGAGGGGTTGATACCACCGTCGGCGCGGCTTCGGGCGCGTCGGCACTTTCAACGATGTCGGCTGAGAAGGGAACCGCTGCCGGATCGCGGCTCCGGGCCAATTCGTTGACATCATCAACTTTGAATTTCCAATCGCCAGCGTCCGGAACGCCGGTAATCTCACCGCGATTTCGCAGCTCCCTCAGTTCCTGCGGCGAAATGCCAAGATGCGAGGCAGCTTCTTCGATGTTCAGATACTGATCTTCCATGACACACACAGTGGAGTGGAAACAATGTGTGAAGGACCGACTTCCGACTTAGGCTACCCGCAGTCGAGTCTCGATTCAATCCGACGGCAATTGCGGCATCGGCTCTGTTTCTTGCGCTGCCCGCGTAATGGCTTGCTGTGCAACTTTGTCCAAAATTCCGTTGGATTTCTACGTGGATCGTGCGATGATGTCCACGAATGTCCTCTCTTTGCAACACGTTGCCGCCAAAGCCCCCGTTGAACGTGCAGAGAACCGTTGTTTGAGCCGACCGGACCTTTTGACTCAGCGCGTTCATCCTCTCGTATTTCGTTGCCTGGCCCTAATAAGCCTCGCGCTCTCGATCCCGGCCTTCGTCGTCGCGTTCAACATCTTCCAGCGCGGAGGAGCGGGTTATTTAACCGGCACCATCGCAGCAACTCTAGCCGGGACCATTTTTGCAGTCGCAGCTCTCGGTGCATTCAGAGGGGCCCGACGCAGTGTTCGCGATCAACGCAAACTCGAACAACCGTCGAGTATCGAAGCAGCGTCGCGCTGGTCTTCGGCCCGGGCGCGTTGGTCGCTCGCGATTTGCTGTTGTGCATTTTCTGCACTCTTTTTCGTTCCGACCGCCATCACTTTTGTCGAATGGCGGTCTGGCTCAGGCCCACTTGGCCCGTCTCATCCGATCGTTATCACTTTCGTCGAAGGGCGGTTTGACGCACGCCTATTGGGACCCCCTCAGACGCGACTACCACCGATTGGATGTATCGGTGGATCGACAGTTACTTTCGCGTTTTTCGCAATCGCAGTTGGATTGATTTATCGTCGACATCGATACGTGGCTTGGGGATTGCTGCTGTTTCTCGTGTCGGCAGTCAGTTTCACGGCATACGAGGTTTTCTTTCACCCAGTGCAATCGTGATGCCCAACACCGCACGGAGCCGCAAGGTGCGGCATCCATACCGAATTCAGTTTCGCAAACCGAGGCTTTCAAATGAAACAGACACTGTTCACCGCGTCGATTCTGTCGGGAACATTGGTCATCGGTTGCTCAGAGCCAGAGCCCGAGACCGTCACACCGGTCGCGGCGAATGAGCCTTCGGTTCTATCGACCGCCGACGATGATAGAGAACCGGAAACGGCGGTCCCGACACCGCCGCAGAACACCTATCCCGAGAAGTCGGAAGTGCTGCGGCTCATGCAGGGAGCGAACAGCGAATTCGCTGCGGGGCGATTTAACGCGGCATTGCAAAGTGTCGAGCAGGCTCTGAAGGTTGATCCGACGAGTGTTGTCGCGTTGAATCTCAAGGGGCGGATTGTGGAAATTCTCCGTCGCAGTTAACCGCAGGAGCGCTCCGCTTCGTAAAAGCTGCGCGTCGCGGCTAACTGTTAGGCCATTAGGGCTTGAATCGGTGCGGCAGGTAAGACGCCGGTCAGGCGTTGGTCGAGGCCCAGGTGCTTGACCGAAAAACGTTCGTGGTCGTAGCCCAATAGCCGTAAGACTGTGGCGT
The DNA here is from genome assembly GCA_018699955.1 of Planctomycetaceae bacterium. Lineage (GTDB taxonomy): Bacteria > Planctomycetota > Planctomycetia > Planctomycetales > Planctomycetaceae > JABISG01. Next base: position 19,637 of record JABISG010000028.1, read on the forward strand.
GGAAGTCGTGGATGTGGCAGGGGTCTTTGACGATGTTGTAGCTGAAGTCGTCGGTTTCGCCGTAGATGGCGCCACCTTTGGAGCCGCCGCCGCACATCCACATGGTGAAGCAGCGGGGGTGATGGTCGCGGCCGTAGTTCTTCTTTGAAACGCCGCCCTGCGAGTAAATGGTGCGGCCGAATTCGCCGCCCCAAATAATCAAAGTGTCGTCCAACATACCGCGTTGTTTGAGGTCTTGCACCAATCCCCAGCAGGGTTGATCGATGTCGCGGCATTGATCGGGCAGACGGCCGGCGACATTGCCGTGCGTGTCCCAGTTGTTGTGATACACCTGCACGAATCGCACGCCGCGTTCGACCATTCGCCGTGCCTGCAGCGCCGTGTTGGCAAACGTTCCCGGTTTCTTGGCCGCCTCGCCGTACAGCTTGAAGGTGTTGGCCGTTTCTTTGGTGAGGTCGGTCAATTCCGGCACGCTGGTCTGCATGCGGTAAGCCAACTCGTACTGTTCAATCCGCGTGCGCGTTTCGGGATCGCCCAGTTGCTTGGCGGTTAGTTCATTCAACGCGTTGAGGCCGTCGAGCGTGCGGCGGCGAATGGCCTGCGGCACGCCGGGCGGGTTGTTGATGTAGAGAATGGGATCGCCCGTCGAGCGGAACGAAACGCCGGCATGTTCGCCCGACAGATATCCCGAGGACCACAGCCGGGCCGAAATTGCCTGCACCTGTTCGACATTGGTTGGTTGTGCCACCAGCACGACAAACGTCGGCAGGTCTTTGTTCAGCGAACCAAGACCGTACGACGTCCATGCGCCGAGGCAGGGGCGGCCGGTGTTCTGGTTGCCGGTCTGCATGTAGGTGATGGCCGGCTCGTGATTGATCGCCTCGGTGTGCATGCTGCGGATGAAGCACATGTCATCGACCATCTTCGCCGTGTGCGGCAGCAGTTCGGTGACCCACATGCCGCTTTCGCCGTGCTGCTTGAATTTGAACATCGACGGAGCGATGGGAAAACGTTTCTGGCCGCTGGTCATCGTGGTCAGCCGCTGCCCCATGCGGATCGATTCGGGCAGGTCTTTATCGAACCACTCATTCATCACCGGCTTGTGGTCGTACAGATCGACCTGCGGCGGCCCACCAACCATGTGAAAGTAAATGACGTTCTTCGCCCTGGCCGGGAAGTGCAACGGCTCCGCGCCGGGCTGTTTGGTCTCGGCGGCTGCCAATTGACTGCCCGCCAACATTCCCTCGCTGCCCATCAACGAAGCGAGCGCCGCTCCGCCGAGAACGTGCGAACCGCGCTGGAAGAAATGCCGCCGTGTGATATTGCGAATGTGTTGATTGAGCGGATTCATTTGTTGAGCACCTCGTCGAGGTTCATGAGTTGGTTCGTGAGCATGGTCCAGGCGGCGTGCGTGGCCGGGTCGAGCAGTTCATCTCGTTTCGATTCACCGACGGCCAGCAGTTTCGCCGCGTCAGCGGGATTCGCCTTGTAGTAGGCCAACAGGTCGGCCAATGACGATTCGACGATGGGTCGTTCGTTTTCGCGAAACGGTCGCGATAGTAAATGCATCGCGATGAAGTTGGCTTTGTCGGCATCTGTCTTGCCACCGTTCTTTAACGTGTGCTGAGCCAGTACGCGAGCTGCCTCGACAAACTGCGGATCATTCAACGTGACCAGCGCCTGCAGCGGCGTGTTGGTTCGTTCGCGTTGGACGGTGCAGAATTCACGTGACGGTGCGTTGAAGATATCCATCGATGCCGGCGGCGCACTGCGTTTCCAGAACGTGTACATGCTGCGTCGATACAGGCTCTCGCCACTGTCGCGGCGGTAATCCCGGGTGTTGCTGCCAATCATGGCGACCGCTTCCCAGACTCCGGCGGGCTGATACGGCTTGACGCTTGGCCCGCCGATTTTCGTCGATAATAGACCGCTGGCCGATAGTGCGTAATCGCGGACCATTTCGGCATCGATACGGAACCGCGGACCGCGCGAGAACGATCGATTGTCGCGATCCTTCTCCAGTTTTTGTGGGGTGGCAATCGCCGCTTGCCGGTAGGTGGCCGACATCACGACTTGCTTGAAGAAGCGTTTGACGTCCCAACCCGATTCGCGGAAATCGACCGCCAGCCAGTCGAGCAATTCGGGATGTGAGGGCATTTCGCCCGCCACGCCGAAGTCGCCGGCAGTGCGCACCAATCCAGTGCCAAAGACTTGTTGCCAGAATCGATTGACCGTAACACGTGTGGTCAACGGATGATTGTCCTGCAATAGCCATTTGGCGAAGCCAAGCCGATTCTTTGGCAGGCCGTCGGACATGGCCGGGAAGGCGGCGGGTGTGTTGGGCAGTACCTTGTCGCGGCGCTGGTCGTATTCGCCGCGGAACAGAATGAAGGCAGCTGCTGACTCTTTGCGTTCCTGCATGATGTGGGCGACTGTTCCACGGGCTTTGCCGTCGGATTCTTCTTTTTCAAGTTTGGCCGCAACTGCGGTGAGCTGCTGGAACGGTTCGTCCTGCGTTCCCAGCCACCAACCGTAGAGTTGTTGTTTTTCTGCTTCGGTTCGCTCTTCAGCCGACTTCGCCAGAATGGTGGCGAACAGCGATCCCTTCGACAGCGATGCGACCTCGGCCGCCGCGAGCGACCGTTTGTAGATTCGCAAATCGTGAATCGCCGCCCCGCTGATTGGCGAGGTTGTGTTGCGTTGGCCGATTTTGAACGGGACTTTCGTCCGCGTGGTGTCGGTCAGTTTGTCGGCCTCGACGCTTGTCGGTTGCGGTTTTCCGTCGTAGTAGACTTTGATGCCGGACGCCTTTTGCGATCCGTCATAACTGACGGCGACATGCACCCACTTGTTGGCGGGAATCTGGTTCTTGCCGACAACTTTGACGGCGTTGCCGGGCCAGGTGTTAATGACGTGCGTGCCAATCTGGCGCCGCTGCACCCACATGTCCCAGCCACGAAACGCATTGCCGTCGTCCATGCGTGCGCAGATGGAACCGCTGGAATCGTTGGCGGGCAGGTTCACCCAGACAGAGCAGGTGAAGGCTTGATCCTTCTCGAAGTCGCCGACGTCGGCCAGTTCAACGGCCGCGCCCTGAGTTTGCAGCGCCGGTCCGCCGGAGGGAAGTCCCGGTTTCCAGGTTGCCGAAGCAGCCAGTGACACGTCGCGCGGCTTGTCGTCAATCGTAATCTGCGTCGTCTTTCCCTGCCCCTCGATGAGTGGGGCGTGAAAATGTAACGCGGCGGTCGGAACGGTTGCGGCGACCTCGTTGCTCTTCGCTATGGACAGCCATTTGTCGAACTCGGTTCGCGCGGTATTGCGTCGAGATGCGACTGCTTTTCTTGCTACCGGGATTTCTGTCTTGAGAGCCATCAATCTCTGCCGATCAGCGGTCAGCGGAACCCGCACAATCGGTTTGGTGTCCTTGATGTTGCCGTCACGAACGGGCTGTGTTGTGTTGTTGAAGAACGCTGCCATCTCGTAGAACTCGCGCTGGCTGATGGGATCGAACTTGTGTTCGTGGCAGACGGCACAGCCGACCGTCATTCCCAGCCACGCCTGACCGACGGTCTCGGTCCGGTCGCGCGTGTACAACACGCGGTACTCTTCGTCGATGATGCCGCCCTCGTTCGTTGTGATGTTGCAGCGGTTGAAGCCCGATGCAATTTGCTGATCGAGCGTGCTACCCGGCAACAGGTCGCCGGCCAGTTGCTCGATTGTGAATTCATCGAACGGCAGATTGCGATTGAACGCGCCGATCACCCAGTCACGGTACGCCCAGATTTCCCGATAATTGTCGAAGTGAATGCCGTGTGTGTCGGCGTAGCGGGCGACATCGAGCCAGTAACGACCGCGGTGTTCGCCCCAGCGAACCGACGCCAGCAGTTTGTCGATGTACTTCTCATATGCCCCGACCGACTTGTCGCTGATAAATTCGCGAAGCAGTTTGGGGTCGGGTGGCAGGCCGGTCAAATCGAGCGAAACGCGACGGGCCAATGTGCGTCGGTCGGCCTCTTTCGCCGGGTTGACTCCAATGGTCTCCAGTTGTGCCAGTACGAAGGCATCGATGGGATTTCGCACCCAGGCCGACTTCTTTGTCGTCGGCGGATTGGGTTTAACCGGTGCAATCAACGACCAATGCACCTGGTATTCCGCGCCGTCGGCAATCCACCTTCGCAGCGTTTCCTTTTGTGCCACGGTGAGAGTTTTCTTCGTTGCGGGCGGTGGCATTTGGACGTCGGCATCGTCTGAAAAGATGCGGGCGATCATTTCACTTTCGGCCGGTTTGCCGGGAACGATTGCCAACATCTCGATCGCCGCCGCGCGATCATCGACGCGTAGATCGCCTTTCCGCGCGGCACTGTCCGGCCCGTGGCAGGCGAAACACTTGTCCGCCAGAATGGGCCGAATGTCGCGATTGTATTCCAGCGGCTGATCGGCCGCCGGTGCCGAATTCGCGGTCACCCAGCCGGAAATAATCAGTGCAAGAACTGCGATTGGTCGTGCAGGATTTCTCATGTCGGCAATCCAGAATGATTGTGCTTGGTGTGATAATGTTGGCAAGGCGCCGGGGCGGGGCAAAGGAAAACTTCGTCTCTCTCGGTTTCAATTATACGCGCGCAATCGGGAGTTCGTCCAATTGCCTGGAAGCGGATACCCAACAGACTTCGGACGAAAGGCCGGGCCGATGGGTTAGCAGGATCATCCTGCGTATAGAGAGCAGCCAGCGGAAGCTACTTCGGCGTGCCGCGCCATCGTGGCGGCAAAGGGGCGGGGACTGCCTTGCGGTCAATCGGAACTCCATTGTACCCAAACGGCGAGACAAGAGTCCAATCACTTGAGCAGACAGATGTGCGGCAATCGACGCGTGCGATTCTATGCCGCTCTACGTGTCCAGTCGTCCGACGGTAATTCATCCCCAACGGCATGAACGCCGGATTCGGACGGCTGTCGCCCAGCTGCTACATCAATCAGGACATCCAGCATGCGGCCGGCAAGTTGATTGCGATCGAAGTGGTCGGCGACGAAGGCACGGCCGTGCCGATAGGCTTGGTCATCGCGGTTGATAGTCTCAATGCAATCGATCAGCGATTGTGGGTCTTCCGGCACCATGACGACACCGGCACGGGCATCACTCACAATGCGTTGCGTTTCGCCGCGGAGTCCCAGAATGATGGGAATATTCAACGCCATCGCCTCAAATATTTTGGATGGGATGACCGTCTGAAACAGCGGAGAATCCCGCAAATGGACGAGGCAGGCATCGCTGTTGGCGATCAGCCTTGCGATGCGTTCTTTTGACAGCAACCCCGAAAACCGGACGTTTTCGAGTTGCCGACCTTTTGCATCGTCTTCCAGTTTCTCGCGCGATGCACCATCGCCGACCATCCAGAACTGGATATCGTCACGCTCCTGCCGTTTCAATAATTCGGCAGCCTGCAAGACGACTTCCAATCCGTGAGCCATTCCGATCGTGCCGACATAGGCACAGACGAATTTCTCTTCCGCATTCCAATTACGCCGATAACTGGTTTGATCGGTCGGTTGGAGGAATTCACGACAGTCGATTCCATTGGTCACGACGGATATCTTCTGCTCGGCAACACCTCTGTCCAACAGTTGTCGTCGGTATCCTTCACCAACGGTGACGATGTGATCGGCCGCCGCATACATTCTCTTTTCCAACCATTCGAGAATGCGTATCAACGGTGATCGTTTCATCGCCCCAACATTGACGATCGATTCCGGCCAGATGTCGCGGACTTCCAGCACGAACGGCCATCGGCGGATCCAATGACACAACACGCCCGCCCAACCGCAAAAAAACTGCGGAGACGTCGCGACCACCACATCCACTTTTCGTAACCGGACGGCGACCCATGTGGCCGTCAGCATGAAGCTGACATAGTTCAGAATGCGTTTCAGAAAACCGGCATTCGCAGACAGGTAGGTCCAGGTTCGGATAACTTTCATGCCATCGACCAATTCCTCGGCCCGCCACGCGTTCCGATAGCCGTCGAACACGATGCCAGTGGGACAATTGGGAGCCGACGTTATCACGGTCACATCGTGGCCGGCGCTTGCCCATCGTTTGCAATGCTCGAACGTCCGCGTCGCCGGGGCATTGACTTCCGGTGGAAAGTAATGTGTTAGAAAAACGATGTGCATCGTGGGATCTGATACCGTTCGCTGTTATATCGAAAACTGTTTGGACGATTCGTTTCGCCGCGTGCCCAGCGGGCCGCTGGGCGCGGGCATCTTTACAGCGACTTCAGTTTCAACACGTAAGGACAATTCTGCTTCACAGCGCCAACAGAGACGCTGCGATTCGGTGACCACGCCGTAGTGCGGGTGCGTGGGTCTTGATTCCGTCGTCAACTCCAATGGGATTGAACCTTGGATGCGAATCGTCAGTTCGGTCGAACCACTGCGAAGTCGCCATCCGTCTTCAATGGACTCGGCTTGCCAACATGGTTCCAGCAGGTATCCGCCGGTGACGATGTGTTGCCCGCTTCCTTCAATCACGTCTGCGATTCGTAACGTCGCATCGGCATCGATTTCAACGGTTCGCCGATGGTTCGGTTGTCCTGACAGGAACCTGTATCCGTTGTGACTGCCGACGGCGTGCATTGTGTTTGAGGTGAGCTCCACGAAAGTTGCCTGCGGTCGCGCGCGGCGGCCAACTCGAAAGATGTGCCAAACCTCGCTGGAGTCGACACCATCAATACAAACCGTATTGTGGGAATCGGTCGCCCGGTCGTACCGCCGCCGCTCGTCGTTGTCGTAGCTATGGCATCCCGGATCGACGAATAATCGTTGACCGCCATAAGAACACTCGACCGTCAATGTGTCTGCATGCGCGTGTCCTGGTTGGTAATCAGGGCCGATTTCACCGACGTCGAAGAACAGGCACCACGGATCGCCCTGCCACACGATGAGACCGGTCTCTGCAAAATGGCGCCCGCCGGTTGGTCGCGGACCAATGGATGCAGCGAAACGGCGTTCGGCATCATTGAGTTGAGCGACTCGGCCGTCAGGATGTTGCAACCACACAGCGACGTCGGACATTCGATCACGGGCTGCGCACATTGCCTCTTGCGCATCGGAATCCGTCAACAGAAATGCGAGCACCTCAAAGTCGTCCATAACATCAAGGTGATACATCGGGCTGCGTTCAAAGTGCCCGCCATCAGCCAGCAGTTGCTCATCTGCTTGTGCAACAGCCAGTCGCGTCGCTGACCGCAGCCACTTTCTCGGCTGTGAACCGGAAAAGAAACGGCCCGCCCATGCCAGACCGACGGCGTCACGTGGCCTACCCCCGATCTTTGTACCACCCTCAGTGAGAGAATCGGGGTTCAGGTAACACGTTCTGTTCAACAGGGCGCAGCGTAGCGAAGTCCTGTTGAACAGAACGGGCCGCATATGCGGCGGGGGTCTCGTAGTCC